>NZ_JAQJCK010000011.1:0-190578 GCF_030182455.1 Rhizobium cerradonense | reverse complement strand
GGACCCGCACCGCCCGCGAAACAGGCGCCGAATACCTCTCGCTCAAGCTCGACGATCCGTCCTTCACGGCCCCGGTCTACGCCTCCCTGGTCCAGGGCGACAAGGGCGAGCACAAGCTCATCTGGTCGCGCTGACCAGCACATCGGCGCTCCGCTTCACGGCGGGGCGCCTCTTCCACACCAGTGGAATTATGCGGAGCAGAAGCCGCCGCTATCGTCGAGAAATCCAGCCTTCAGCGATCAGCACTCCGCATAATCACACTCTCAGCATAATCGACGTTTTGCGGTGCACCGCAAAACGTCGAGCTGGGTGCGGCCTGGCAGAAGCGCTCCGAGCAGGACCGCGACTACCTCTCGGTCAAGCTCGACGATCCGAGCTTCCCCGCCCCGATCTACGCAACGCTCACCGAAGTCGAAGGCGAGGACGGCTACCAGCTGATCTGGTCCCGCCCCAACCGGGACTGAGGCCCGGACAGGCCCCGCCGGAAGGCGGGGCCGAACCCCGCGACAGAGACAAGCCTGCGGCAGGCATGGAGCCTGCCGCAGGCTTTTTTGGTGCGATACGGAGAGGGACTATTGTCTGCTCAGATCGGGCTATCGTGGCGGGAGAAAATGCCGGCGTCAAAGGACACGCGGTTCCCCCAATTTTGCCCCGCTCCGGTTCCCTCCGCTCTAACAAAATCGGCTCCCCCACGCGCCGGCCCCGCCGGTCGCTGCCGCGCTCCTTGACCCCGTCATCTCCTCCCGCCGCGCGGTCTCGTCTTTCACGAACTCAAGGAGATGAGACGATGACAATCGAACAGCACATCGAAGAACTGCGGGCCGAACTGAAGAACGTCTGCGATGCCGCCGAGCGCCGCCAGATCGAGGCCGAGCTTGAACTCGCCCAGGCTGATCTGGCCGTGACGCTTGCCGAACAGGATGGTGCGATTGGGGCCGAGCCGCCTTTTTGAGGCGGCTCTTTCTGCCGCACGTGGAGCCGGTGCGCCGGATTGACCGGCTTCCCGGCTGTCAGGGGCTTCACCCCTCGACACTCCCGCCGGCTCACGCCGGATACGGTCGCGGCCCCTCCGGGTCCGCGGGTCTCTTCTCTCTCTGACGTCCCATTTTACTCCAGCAAATCCGGCGTCAAGAACGGCGCGGTCTCCCCCAATTTTTCCGTCGCTGCGCTTCCCGAAAAATCGGCTCCCCCGCTTGCAAGTCGCGTTCCGCGCTCCTTGACCCCTCTTTGCCACGGAGTGGCCGATCTCCGTCATCAAGATGAAGGAGATCACATCATGACCACGGATCAGAACCTTATGCTCCACACAAAGCTTTCCGGTTTCCGGCTCGTCGTGCTTGCAAACCGCTTCGGCTGCGATACCGAGTTTTCACGAGCGCTTCATGACCGCCTGATGGAAGGGCTCGATGCGGCTCACGCTCGCGTCCGAACCATCATGGCATTGGAGCGCAGCGTTCTTGCCGGCGACGACGACTATGCCGCCTATCGCCTCGCAGGCGAGAACGAGATATTCGAGCGTTTCACCATCAACTTGCTGGATGAGCTCGAGATTGATTTCGACACCCACGAATACCGCATCAACGGTGGCGATTGGGCCAATGCTTTGTCGGCGGATTGCGACGGCGTCGAAATCGACTATCCAAGGCTGGTGGCGCTGAGCGAGACCGAAATGGGTTCCTTGGCAGCGATCGTCAGGGATATCCGCAGGGAAACAGGCATCGTCATTCATGCGGCCCGTGTCGCCTATGCGAGGTGCGAAAGCTCCTGAGGGGCTTTTGCGATTTCCGAGGACGGCGAGAGCGGCTGTATGAGGGCATTGGCGAGCTTTCGATCGCAGCGAGCGTGACCAGTTCACCGTCTCCTTGTCGACAAGCTGTCATCTCTCATCGGGGATATTGCAGCCCGTCCTTCCGGCCGCAACCTGGCGCCGCCGGAATTTTCCCCGCCGCATTCTGCGGCTCCTCGCGAGATCAAAATTCAGTCGCCGCCAGGTCCTCCACATCCGTTTCGGCCTTGCCAGGTGCAACCCTCCTTCCCGGTCTGCTGTCGATCCCCGCAATGACGCAATCGACAAGGAGATCCATCATGCAACAGCTCGCTCAATTCCTCGCCGCCACCGGCCGCCAGCTCCGCGCCCTCGGCAAGGTGATCAGCCACTTCTTCCGCAAGGGCAAGCTCGCACTGAAGCTTGCGATCAAGATCCCGTTCTTCGTCGAGATCGAGGTGTCCTTCGAGACTGACTGGAACCGGCGCCGATGAGGCGCCCTCACGGCCCGCTTCGGCGGGCCGTTCTCATCTCCCCACTGAGGCGCGCGGACGATAGCCGCGCTTGCGCTTTCGTCGGAGCAGATCGAGGAACAGGTCTACGGCTTCCTCTTCCCGACCGAAATGATGGACCATCATCTGGCCTTTGGCGCCAATTCGACCCCACTTCCTCAGCAGGCAGACATCGCCGAACAGGTTCGGCTCGATTGACATGGCATAATAGCGCGCCATGTTCTTCGAGGCGTCCGAGCGCTCGACATAGAGATGATAGGGTTGCGCGATCATGAGGTCAGAATCTCTGATCGCGGGAATCCCGTCCAACGACACTTATGAATCGGTCGGCATGGATTGATTCAGATCTGTGATGAAACGCGACTGGTGGGCTTGGGCGAGACGCCTTCGGCGCACGGCTCTACTCGCTGAAGCTCCCCGAACCCGCCGGGCGGTTTCGGCCATCCGGCAACGATCCTCTCGCGGTCTCCTCAGCCGCACCACCCGTGTCTGGCACCGTCCCAGCGCCGGGCAAGGCCCTCGTTGACGAGAATGTCTCCGAGCGAGTGTCCCGATCGCAATACGGTCCGGAGCTTGCGGCCATACTTGTCTTCGTCGCGCCAGCCAGCCACCAGCGCGAAGTTGCCGGCGTTCAAAAGCGCCAGCAGACGTGCTTTCGCGGCCTCGCCCTTGATGCGTTCTGCTTCGCAGCGCGGCGGACTGAGTTCCGGTGTGTCGATATCCGCGATGCGGATTTTCTCGCCCTCGAACCAGAACGTGTCCCCATCGACGACGCAGTTCATCCGCGTGCTCTCGCCGCAGAATGAAAACGAGGCCGATAGGGAGTCTGATGTAGGTGTCTTTGCCAGGACTGACAATCCGGGGAGGTTGCCGGCGGCGCCGAAGAGAAGCCAGCTTCCCGCTGCAATGATCGTGGCAGCAAGGAGCGCCATTATCGATCCGCGAGAGATGCCCCGCCGAGACCGCGGCGATTTTCCCTGCAGGCGATGTCGATCATCCCGGCCACCAGTCTTCCGCGGTTTTCTGAACGGAACCACGTTCGATTTTGCCACTTTCCCGTCCTTTCTGTTTGGCTCAGCCTATCCCGGTCCCGGTTACATCTGCGTTTATGGCTCGACCTTCGCTCGGCCGGCAGGATGGTGTGTGCAAGCGGGGCGCAGTCCGTCCCGCCTCCCCTGCGGGCCACTATGTTGAGGCTCCTGCGGCTGCGCTGTTTCCCGCTCACGCACGACGAGAATTCCCGAAATCCCGCCCTTTCGTGCGGCCGCTATGCTGTTTTCTCCGATACTCTTCATTATGCTCGATCGGCCTTGCTCGTTGCACTGCGCGCCGGCTCGATCGGATGCGCGTCGGGCCTGTCTTCGAGCTGGTGAAACTTGTTCGTCCCGACGCACCTCTTCATATCCTCACGCCGGAACCAGATGGCACGGCCGCATTTCAGCGGTGCGTTCCCGGCCGTGAAGACAATCTGCTCGTCGGCACGCATGCGCAGGACCTCATGCGGCTGGATCAGAGGTCTGGCGGCCAGTTGCTTCGATCGTGTGCGAGACGATCCCCTCGCCTGAGAACTGCGGCTGACCTGGTCGATCTCGACCGTCGTCATGCCGCAACGGCGCGAGATGTAATCGGCGGTTTCGGGATCGTTGATCGCCGCGAAACTGATCCAGCTGGCGCTTTCGAACCATTTGCTTGCGGCGTCGCGGCCGCCATAGGTCTCGCGCATCTGGCCGATCGATTGGTAGATCATGAGGAGCGTGATCCCATACTTTCGACCGGCGTCGCGGGCTGTCTCCAGGATGCGCATGTAGCCGAGGCGTGCGACCTCATCGAGGAGAAAGAGCGCCCTGCCCTCCATCTGCCCATTGCGGTTATAAATCGCGTTGAGGAACGAGCCGATGATGACGCGCGCCAGGCCCGAATGCGTCTCCAGCGTCTTGAGATCGACGTTGATGAAGATGTCGGTCTTTCCCTCTCCGAGATCCTGCGTCGTAAAGCTCGATCCCGAGACCAGGGCGGCGTAGGTCGGATAGGACAGCCAATGTGTTTCCTTGACCGCATTGGCGTAGACGCCGGAGAAGGTCTCGGGCGTCATGTTGACGAAGGCCGCGACATTTTCCTTCACGAAATCCGAGTCTGAATTGTCGTAGATCGACTGCAGCCGCTCCCGCAGTTTCGGCTCCGGCTCGGAGAGGTTCTTGCGCACCTGCCGAAGCGTCTGGTCGTTCTCCGGCGTGTGGCCGGAGAGGCAAACATCAGCAATCAGCGCTGTCAGCAGCTGCAAGGCCGAGGCGCGGAAGAAATCGTCACGAACGCCGCGCGCGCCGCCGCTGTCGCTCATGATCCACGACGCGACCGAGGCGATATCCTCCTCCTTCGTCCCGCCGAACCGGCCGATCCAGTCGAGCGCGTTGAAGCCGATCTCCGAGCGCTTCGGATCGAGGACAAAGACATCTCGGTCGGCGTCGCCACGATGCTTCGACACCATCGGAGCGACCTCGTTCGAGGGGTCGAGGACGACGAGCGCCCCGCCCCATTTCAACGCCGTCGGGATCGTCACCGATGTCGTCTTGAAGCCGCCGGAGCCGGCGAAGACAATGCCGTGCGAAGATCCAAAGGAGCCGTCGAAGCAAAGCAGCGGCGACGTCCCGCCTGCTCCCCACGTCTCGGCGCTGTCGGCGCGAAACGCGTATGCCGCGACGCTGTCCCTATCGACCCGGTAGCGCTCGCCGATGACGATGCCGCCGCATTCGGGAAACAGCCTTTCGGCTGCCGACAGTTTCATCCAGTCGGCCTCGCCGTGCAGAGCGCGCTTGCCGTAAATGCGTTTCGGCTCGGACCTGGCAAAGGCGGCGTTGCCGGCGATCGCCACCCGCATGCCGAACAACGCGGACATCAGCACGGCGGCCGCGCCGATCGTCGTTGCAGGATCGAGATAGTTCAGGATCGACTTGCCGGCCGGCACCTCGCCCCAGAACGCGGAGAGCCGTATCGCCTCACGCAGGATCGCAACGACGAGCGTGGCGATCGCGCCCGTGAAAACACCCCAACCGGCAGATCTGATTCTGGCTGAGCCGGCGCTCGCAAACAGGAAGACGATGCCGACGAGGGAGGCGACGACATAGGGCAGAGCGATGCCCGTCCGGCCGAGCATCTGTTTTGCGGCATCACTCTTGCCGAAGGTGGCCAGCCAGTGTTCGACCCCCGCCATGCCGATCGCCGTCAGCATCATCAATGCGCAGGGTGCAACGTATAGAAGGATCCTATTCATGGCTCTCTCCGAACGCCGCAGCACCAATTGCAGTGAGGCGAACGCGCTCCTGCCGGTCTTGCTTCAGGCGGCCGGCGGCATCGATGAGAAGCCCGAGCAGCAGCGCACGCTTCTCGTAGCGAAGCCCGGCCTTGACGATGAGACCGCCAAGCTCGATCTTTTCCCGCGTGTCTTGTCTGCGGGCGTCGGAAGTCGCCGTGCGCGCCATCCGCTCAAGCCTCAGCAGTCCCGCCCGCAGTCGCGCCAGCCGCGTCCCGCGTGGACGATGCGCTGCTTTCGCCGGCGCTACTCCCCTTCTTCTCTCCGGTCGCAGCGACCTTTCCTCCGCGAAACCGCTTCGCCAGGTCCTCGAATGCTGCCTGCAGCTCTGGCTCATCGACTTCGATCTCGCCGAGACCTGCCTTGAGCGCGATCCTGCCGATGCGCTCGGCCTCCCGGGTCTCGGCCGCCTTGAGTTGCTCTTGCAGCTTCGCGATTTCGTCGCGGATTTTCGAGGATGGTTTCTTCATTTGGCCGATGTCTCCTGGGTGAGAAAGCTTGGTCTTGCGAGGCCAGTCTTCCCGATCGACGTGCGGAACGCACTAGGCGGATCATGCAATCGCCAGAGGCGATGCTTTGGTGAATGATCCCGGCCGTTCCGAAGGAGCGGTTCCGAAGGGCGCAATTATACGTCGCTGTCGCGACGCCCTTGCTTGAGACCCCTGGCGGGGCCTGCCGCTTCCGATGAACTCGTTGATTTCGTTCGCAACCGGGAAAGAATTCCGTCGTGGCCGTCCCTCATTTCTCCGTCAGCGTCGTCGCTCGTGGCTCCGGCCGCAGCGCCGTCCTGTCGGCGGCCTACCGTCATTGCGCCAAGATGGAGTATGAGCGGGAGGCGCGCACCATCGACTACACGCGCAAACAGGGCCTGCTCCACGAGGAGTTCGTCATCCCCGCCGGTGCCCCGGAATGGCTGCGCTCGATGATTGCGGACCGATCAGTGGCCGGCGCCTCCGAAGCCTTCTGGAACAAGGTCGAAGACTTCGAGAAACGCTCCGATGCGCAGCTCGCCAAGGATGTGACAATCGCCTTGCCGCTCGAGCTGACCGCCGAGCAGAATATCGCGCTGGTGCGGGATTTCGTTGAGCAGCACATCACGGCGAAGGGCATGGTGGCGGACTGGGTCTATCACGACGCACCCGGCAATCCGCATATCCATCTGATGACCACCTTGCGTCCGCTGACTGCCGACGGTTTCGGCGCCAAGAAGATCGCGGTAACAGGACCTGACGGCAATCCGATCCGCAACGATGCCGGCAAGATCGTTTATGAACTCTGGGCCGGCAGCATCGACGATTTCAATGCGTTTCGCGACGGCTGGTTTGCCTGCCAGAACCGGCACCTGGCGCTTGCCGGTCTCGACATCCGCGTCGATGGCCGCTCCTTCGAGAAGCAGGGAATTGACCTGGAACCGACCATCCATCTCGGCGTCGGCACGAAGGCGATCGAGCGGAAATCAGAAGGCGCGTCCGAGCCGGTCGAGCTCGAACGGCTCGAACTGCAGGAGGCGAGGCGGAGCGAAAACGTCAGGCGGATCGACAGGAATCCTGAGCTCGTCCTTGCCCTGATCATGCGCGAGAAGAGCGTCTTCGACGAACGCGACGTGGCGAAGATCCTGCACCGCTACGTCGATGACGCGGCGCTGTTTCAAAGCCTGATGGTGCGGATCTTGCTGTGCCCCGAAACCTTCCGCATCGAGCGCGAGCGGATCGACCTTGCCAGCGGTATCCGAGTGCCGGCGAAGTACACGACCCGCGACATGATCCGGCTCGAAGCCGAGATGGCCCATCGCGCAGTCTGGCTGTCCCAGAGGTCGTCGCATGGTGTTCGCGACGTCGTGCTGGCGGCGACGTTCGAGCGCCATGAGCGTCTTTCGGATGAGCAGAAAACGGCGATCGAACATGTGGCGGGACCTGAGCGGATCGCGGCCGTGATCGGTCGTGCCGGCGCCGGCAAGACGACGATGATGAGGGCGGCGCGTGAGGCCTGGGAAGCGGCAGGCTATTACGTCGTCGGCGGCGCACTTGCCGGCAAGGCGGCCGAGGGCCTGGAAAAGGAAGCGGGCATCATCTCGCGCACGCTTGCGTCATGGGAGCTCCGCTGGAACCAAGGCCGCGATCGGCTCGATAGCAAGACGGTTTTCGTTCTCGACGAGGCCGGCATGGTATCGTCGCGGCAGATGGCGCTGTTCGTCGAAGCAGTGACGACGGCCGGCGCCAAGCTCGTTCTCGTCGGCGATCCCGAACAGCTTCAACCGATCGAAGCCGGTGCCGCCTTCCGCGCCATTGCCGATCGGGTCGGCTATGCCGAACTCGAAACCATCTATCGCCAGCGCCAGCAATGGATGCGTGACGCCTCGCTTGATCTTGCACGCGGCAAGGTCGGCAAGGCGGTCGACGCCTATCGCGCCAATGGCAGCGTCATCGGGTCGGATATCAAAGCCGACGCGGTCGACAACCTGATCGCCGCCTGGGACCGTGATTACGATCCGGCAAAGACGTCTCTGATCCTCGCTCATCTGCGCCGCGACGTGCGCATGCTCAACCAGATGGCGCGCATCAAACTCATCGAACGCGGGGTTCTCGATCAGGGAACCATGTTCAAGACCGCCGATGGTGAACGCAACTTCGCCGTCGGCGACCAGATCGTGTTCCTGAAGAACGAGGGATCGCTCGGCGTCAAGAACGGCATGCTGGCCAAGGTCCTAGAGGTTGGAGCGGGACGCATCACAGCGCGGATAGGCGATGGGGAGAATGCCCGCCAGGTGCTGGTCGAACAGCGCTTCTACAATAACCTCGACCACGGCTATGCCACGACGATCCACAAGAGCCAGGGTGCCACAGTCGACCAGGTCAAGGTGCTCGCTTCCCTTTCGCTCGACCGCCATCTAACCTATGTCGCAATGACCCGTCATCGCGAGGATCTGGCCGTCTACTACGGTCGCAGATCATTCGCGAGGAACGGCGGACTGATCCCGATCCTGTCGCGAAGGAATGCGAAGGAAACGACGCTCGATTACGAGAAAAGTGCCTTCTACCGCGACGCGCTTCGCTTTGCCGAAGCCCGCGGTCTCAATCTCGTCAATGTCGCCCGCACCCTGGTTCGCGACCGGCTGGAATGGCTCGTCAGTCAGAAGCAAAAACTTGCCAAACTCGGTGTCCGCCTTGCGGTCATCGCCGGCAAGCTCGGGCTTGTCCGCGGCGCCTCGCAGTCCCCAATCCAAAACAACACCAAGGAGGCAAAGCCGATGGTCTCGGGCATCACAACCTTCGCCAAATCGGTCGAGCAGGCGATCGAGGACAAGGTCGCCGCCGATCCAGGATTGAAGAAGCAATGGGAGGAGGTCTCGACCCGCTTCCACCTCGTCTACGCCCAGCCGGAAAGCGCGTTCAAGGCCGTCAACGTCGACGCGATGCTGAAGGACGAGGCCGTTGCGAAATCCACTCTAGCCAAGATCGGATCGGAGCCTGAACGCTTCGGCGCGCTGAAGGGCAAGACCGGGATTCTCGCCAGCCAAGCCGGCAGACAGGAGCGAGAAAAGGCGCAAACGAATGCGCCGGCGCTGGCCCGCAACCTTGAGCGCTATCTGCGCCAGCGGGCGGAGGCGGAACGGAAGTTCGAGGTCGAAGAACGCGCTGTACGTCTGAAGGTCTCGATCGATATTCCCGCGCTGTCGCAAAGTGCCAAGCAGACCCTCGAGCGCGTTCGCGATGCGATCGACCGCAATGACCTCCCCGCCGGCCTCGAATATGCGCTTGCCGACAAAATGGTGAAGGCGGAACTGGAGGGTTTCGCCAAGGCGGTAGCGGAACGTTTCGACGAGCGGACCTTCCTGTCTCTCGCCGCGAAGGACTCCAATGGACAGACCTTCAATGCCGTCACGTCGGGAATGACGCCCGGACAGAAGGCCGAGGTGCAATCGGCTTGGAATTGGATGCGGACGGTGCAGCAACTCGCCGCGCATGAGCGCACGACCGAGGCGCTGAAACACGCGGAGACAATGCGTCAGACGAAGAGCCAGGGGCTCTCGCTCAAATGAAAGCACCCGTGTTTGCGTTCGGTACGCGAAGCGCTCAAAGGACCCATGCAGTCGTGCTCTTGGCCTTGGCGGCATCCGTCGTTGGCGGCGGTATTGCTGCCGCAATCGTCGGCGGTTTTCGCATCAATTTGACACCGAGCGAACCCCTCGGCCTCTGGCGTATCGTGGCGCTCGATCGCCCGGCAGCTCGCGGGGATCTCGTTTTCATTTGCCCTCCGCAAACGGTGGCGATGGTGCAGGCGAGAGAGCGTGGTTATCTCCGGTCCGGAACCTGCCCAGGCGGCGTTGCGCCGCTCATCAAGACCGTCGTCGCCGTTGCCGGGCAGCATGTCGAAATCGACGCCGACGTGACGATCGATGGACGCCGGATCGCGTTTTCCGAATTGGCTGAACGGGACGGCAACGGCCGGCCAATGACGTCCTATCCCGGCGGGGTCGTGCCTGACGAAAACGTCTTTCTCCACTCACCGTTCAGGGGCTCGTATGACTCCCGCTATTTCGGCCCCCTGCCCGCCTCAGGGATCCTCGGCCTGGCGCAACCGGTGCTCACCTATGCGCCATGAGCACCTTCAGCCAGGCGCATTGATCGCCGTCTCAATCGTCGCCGGTACGGTGGGATGGAATGGCTACGTCCTACTTCTTCCAGTCGCGTTTGCATTTCCGGTTCTCTGGGCGCTGGCGCGAACGAGGCGGACGGCAGCGATCATCTCGGCTGGTTACTTCCTCGCTGCATCCCGTGCATTGCCACAGGGCGTAGCGACCTTCTATTCGTCGGATCTTTGGCCGGGATTATTTCTTTGGCTCTGTGCGTCCGTTGGCTTCGTCATCGTGCATGCCGTCCTCTGGACAAGGAAGACGGGTGCTCGACCGTGTCGCTACCTCCTGGCAGCGGTTCTGATGGCCATGCCGCCATTCGGCATCACCGGCTGGGCTCATCCGATTACCGCAGCGGGCGTACTATTTCCGGGATGGGAATGGTGGGGACTGGCTGCTGCGACAGCCGGCCTCATGGGCCTCGTAACCCGCATGTGGCCAGCTGTCGCGCTTGTCCTGGCAGGCTTTTGGATCTGGTCCGCCGCAACCTGGGAGGAGCCGAGGCTACCGGAAAGCTGGCAGGGGGGCGATCTCGAACTGGGCGCGTCGCTCGGTCGCGACGTCAGCTTTGAGCGTCACCGTGATTTGATTGTCACGGTGAAGGATCGGGTGGTGGGCGGCGCACGCACCATTGTTCTTCCTGAAAGCTCCCTGGGCTTCTGGACGCTCACCGTCGAACGGTTCTGGGTGCAAGCTTTGAGAGGAACTGACGTCACCGTCATCGCCGGCGCAGCCGTCATCGATGCGGGCGGATACGATAATGTTCTGGTCGCGATCTCCGGCGATGGCGGGAGGACCCTCTATCGCGAACGCATGCCGGTGCCAGGTTCGATGTGGCAGCCGTGGCGGGCGTTGCTCTCTCAGAGCGGCGGTGCGCGGGCACATTTCTTCGAAAATCCGGTCGTGACGGCCGCCGGCCGTCGGATAGCGCCGCTGATCTGCTACGAGCAACTGATCGTCTGGCCGGTCCTGCACGCCATGCTTGAGGATCCTGATCTCATCGTCGCAGTCGGCAACGGCTGGTGGACGAAAGGGACATCCATCGTCGCCATTCAGCGCGCGAGCGCCCAAGCCTGGGCGCGGCTCTTTGCCAAGCCAATTGTCTTTTCCTTCAACACCTGATTGCCCAAGGAGACGTCATGCTCGACGCGGCCCTCATTCAGAAATGCGCCGACCCTTCTTTGAAACCTGCGATCGTCGAACAGTTCGTGACCGCTGCGGGCTCGAACGACCCATTGTCCGTCACCGTCAAATCCGGTGGCCGCTTGATCCTCGTTCCGAAGGCGACAACATCGGACGAGGCGATGGCGATCATCCGGCAGTACGTCGGCCAGGCGGTGGTTCGCGTCGGTCTGACGCAGTTTCCCGCCGGCATCGGGATCAAGGATGTCGCCGATCTGAAGCCCGATCTCGTCGATCCTTGCGAAAACCTTCGCAAGGGGACGGCGATGTTCGCGAAAGTCTTGCGCATCGTCGCCAAATGGTATGGCAATCCGAAAAGCGATGAGGTTTTCCCGCAGATCTTCGAGGACGCTGTCTATGCCTGGAAGACCGGGGAATTCGAGGGCGTGAGCGTTTTCCAGGCGCCCGATCCAGGGGGCTCAGTCGTCAATCAGCGTGAGCCGATCGACAGCGGGGGAACTGATGACGCACCAGACGACGCTTCCCTGCCCACCGACCACGAACCTCAAGATGAGAGGGAAGTTGGCGCAGCGGGAATGCGGATCGATCTTTCGCGTATCGGTGGGCAAAAGTAGCTGCCCAACTTCGTCCAGGATGATCGGGCGCGATCGGAGCCTGGCGTTGCGGATCTATCGAAGGCGAGCCGGCGACCGTGAAAAATGCTTCATGCTCGCCCACCGGCTCTGGCCTTCCTATATCTTTCCTAACGATTGCATGATCATATCAAAGGGCGTATCGCCTGCTTCGAACAGAGGAAAACGGTGCCCAAGGTCAATCCATCGATCCTGCGTTGGGCTCGCGAAACCGCGGGGCTCACTCTCGAGGATGCCGCTGAAAAAGTCGGTCTCGGCGAGGCTCGCGGCGTTGCGGGCAGCGATCGCCTGGCCATGCTCGAGGCTGGCGATAGCGAGCCGACACGGCCGATGCTTTTGAAAATGGCGGCGCAATATCGCCGACCCCTATTGACGTTTTATTTGGCAGAGCCACCGGCGGTGGCCGCGCGCGGCGAAGATTTTCGAACCCTGCCGGCTGAGTTCGCAAAGCGCGATGCGGCCTTGGTCGACACGCTGCTGCGTGAAGTGCGCGCGCGGCAGGAAATGGTTCGAGCCGTGCTCGAAACCGAGGACGAGGCCACCCCGCTCGATTTCGTCGCGTCGTTTGATCAAAGCCAGGGCGCCGAGGCATTGGCGAGCGCCATTCGGACGCGCCTTGTGTTCGAATTGAAGACGTACCGGCATGGAAGCGGCCGCGGAACGCCCAAGGGTTTTGCCTATCTTCGCGAGCGGGCCGAGGCGGCCGGCATTTTCGTGCTGCTTATCGGCAACCTTGGCAGTCATCACAGCACCCTGAATGTCGAACTCTTCAGGGGCTTTGCCTTCGCCGATTCCGTCGCGCCTTTCGTCGTGATCAACGATCAGGACAGCGAGCAGGCGTGGTCATTCACGCTTCTGCACGAGCTTGCGCATATCTGGCTCGGTCGGACCGGTGTCAGCGGGGGACGGCCGGCAAGCGCGATCGAGACGTTCTGCAATGATGTTGCCGGGCGCATCCTGATGCCCACGGCGGAAATCGTGCAGGAGCCTTCGCTCGTTGGGGCGTCGCAGGAACAGGTGATGGCGCGGATTTCCGCAATCGCGGATGCTCGGCAGGTCAGCCACTCCATGGTGGCCTACAAGCTCTATCGCGAAGGCATCATCGACCAGGAAACATGGTCCGCGGTCACCACGCTGTTCCGCCAGCAATGGCTGAGGAACCGAGCCGCGCAACGAGATCGCGCCAGGGAAAACGAGGGCGGGCCAAGTTACTATACGGTCAAACGCCATAAGCTCGGCAATCGGCTCGTCGAACTCTCCCGGCGAATGCTGGCGGAGGGCGCCTTGTCGCCTTCGAAGGCCGCCGCGATCCTCGGTGTCAAAGCCAGCAACGTCTACTCCCTTACCGATAGCGCGGCGTAAGGAGAAGCCGTGCATCTCCTCGACGCAAACGTTCTGATCACCGCCCATAATCTGTACTACCCGATCGGCCGGTTTCCGGAATTCTGGGATTGGTTGGTCCATATGGGCGAGGCCGGCGAGATCAAAGTTCCTGTGGAGATTCTCGAAGAAATCACCGAGGGCTCGGAAATCGGTCGCTGGCTGAGCGAAGCTGAGAACTACAGTGTTCTGCGGCTGGACGAAGATGTCGACCCGGCCTTGGTGCAAGCTGTTATCGAGAAATACGCTCCCGACCTGAACGACGCTGAGGTCATCGAGATCGGGCGGGATCCGTTTCTGATCGCCTATGCGATGGCGCTGCCCGCCGATCGAATCGTTGTGACGGTCGAGGCTTCGAAGCCAAGCGCAAAGCGCGCAAATCGCCGCATCCCCGACGTCTGCAAGGATCTCGGTGTCCGGTGGTGCAACAGCTTCGAAATGATGACGGCGCTGAACTTCACGACGGCTTGGCGATCCCGAGTCTGACGTTCGTGTGGGTAATGTCAGCCCGGATTTGTCTCCGTCAGGAATTCTCTTGGATCGACAGCCAGCGCTTGGGAGATCTGGCCCAGAACGGTGATCGTTGCAGACATCTCGGCGCGCTCAATGGCACCGATATGGCGCGCGCTTAGGCCCGTGAGATGCGCCAATTCTTCCTGCGTCAGTTTCTTGCCATGGCGTATGCGACGCAAATTCCTCGCCATGACCTCGTTGAGATCCATGACGTCAGCGGAAACAGAATCGGAATTATTGTTCTAGGAACTATAGTTCCGATTCGACAAAGCTTATGATATTGCCGGTCGTCGGATGTTTACTCTTCCAAGAGGATCGTCTGACATAGGAGCCAAGAGGCGCGCGCGAATACGGCGCAGTCGTGCCAATCCATCGATCTGGGAAGGAAAAGAAATGCAAGATGCGGGTTCCTCGCAAGCCGGAGGAGACCAGAGGAAACCTCGATACGATTTGATGGACAAGGCGGAATTGGAGACGCTGACAGTGGCCGCCATTCGCCAACATCGCCGTCTGCTTGCCGCCGATCAGGCCGTCTACGAGGAGTGGATACGCGCGAGCGAGGATCCTACGATCGCCAGTTCGGTTCTGGAGACGCTCCAGGAAGAGCATTTTGCGCGCCAAACAAGGGCCGCAGCTCAGCAGGACGCGCTTTCGGATATGCTCGACGCACTCGGCTTCGTGCCGGAAGTACCGGTCGATGACGATGTCAGCTAGCTGGGAGGCAGCAAACCCCGATCCTTGGCGATCGCCACAAGATGCGGCACCGACTCGGCGCCGAGCTTGCCACGCGCCTTATCGAGATGGTGCTGCACAGTCCGGAAAGCGATGCCGACCAAATTGGCGGTTGTAAGCGTACTCTTTCCTTTTGCCGCCCAGATCAAGCAGTCCATTTCACGCGGCGACAGCGCCTGCTTTGGATTGAGCGTGGTCTTGCCGCCGATCATCTTCAAGCGATAGTGGATCATCATCACCAATTGCACCGCCTTTTTCGGGTCGAAAGCGACCGGCACTTCCACATTCCTTTCGGAGGATGCGAAGGTCAGCATCATCGATGTTCCGTAGCTGCCTTCCACGGGAATGGTCATGCCGCAACGGATTCCGTGCTCGATCGATTCATTGCGAAACTTTCTGAGCTCAGATGAGCCGCGCGGTCTCCAATCGTCCGCCGTCCAGAAGAAGATATCGCCTTTTCGTTTTGCCTGCGTCACCACGGGATCGATATTGGAGTAATCGGCCGAGAGATAGGTGCGTTCCCATGGCTTTGGATAGGTGTTGAAGGTCTTGATCTGGGCGCCTTCCTTTTGAAGATAGGCAAACCGCTCGTAGCCGCAGGCCTCTGCGAAGCGCTTCATGGCACCTTTGATCGTAAGCTCGTCCTGCGCAGCTTCCAACATGTCGACGAGCGAGCGAAATTCTCCATCCACCAGCGTTTCTCCTGTCTTATCGACCTGTAGGTCGGTCATGATCTGGCACATCGAGACACTCGAACAGGCCTCGCCGCCCGGCGGCCAAGCCATAGCCACAATCAGCCACAGGCATCTCGACACAACCCACGGTGCCAGAGTAGCGCGGAGCAGTCCCTCTAGCCGTGTACGCCTAGCACTACCTGCGAAAAGACAAGTTTCAAGTCCCCTTGAACTAAAAAGATGACTAAGTCAGGAAAGTTATTGCGGGGATTGCAATGTTGCACCGGCATGCGCGGCATGTCGGTGGCTGAAATGGCGGCGAAGCTGTCGGACGATGTTCGTCAGTTTCTGCTGTAGGTCGACGGAAATATAATATCCTGGTCGACGAGCACGTTGAACTTGTAGCCGGGGCGGATCTGGATGGTCGGCTGCACATTCAGGTTCTTCGAGATGGTCTGCTCTGCGACCCTGCCAAAAGACTCCGCGAAGTTGCGGCGGGCCGCATCCGATGCGGTCTCCTGCGTCGCGAGCGTCGAGCTTTGCGGCATCGACATGTCGATCCCGGTTCCGATCAGCGCGATGAGCGCCGCAGAACTCCACGTGCGCCAGAGATGCCGATCGACCTTGTCCTTGAAGCCGCCATATCCTTCGGCTTCCGTACCGGCCATGCCGCCGATTTGCAGCGTTGCCCCATTCGGGAAGATGAGATCGGTCCAGACGACGAGGACACGTTCCTGGCCGAAAGAGACCTTGGAATCATAGCGGCCGAACAGTTTTGCCCCCTGCGGGATCAGAAGCCGGTAACCGGTGGCGCTGTCATAGACGTTCTGACTGACCTGCGCGGTGATCCGGCCGGGAAGGTCGGAGTTGAGACCCGTGACCAAGGTGGCGGGAATGACCGAGCCGCGCTTGAGCTCATAGGCTGACATCTGCGGCACGACCCGGTTCGGCAAATAGCCGAGGTCCTTGATGTCCTGGTTGAAGAAATCTTCCTTTGATGTCTGAGCGTTTGGATCGACATTCTGCCCGATCAGACCGGACTTCACGGCAGCGGCGTAAAGGTCCGAGGCGCTATTGGCAGTCGTCGCCTGCCGGTCGGACTCTCTGGAGGTGTTGGCTGCCTTGTCGATGTCGGAAATATCCACCTTCAACGGCGAGTCCAAAGCTGTCGCCCGCGCCTGGAGCCGGGCCATGCGCTGCCGTTGCGCTTCACGGATATACTGTTCGTCCTGCTCCCGTTTCAGGCGTGCCTTCCATTCCGCCTCCGATTCAAGTCTCGGGCGCCGCTCCTCTCGCTGGGTGGGTGTGCGATCAACAACGGCGGTTTCCTTCGCGACTTTCTGTTCGACGGCGGGCGTCGGCTGGAACACTTCGCGTTGTTCCGGATCGCCGATGATGCCGTCGGTGACACCACGCTTGAGCTGGTCGCCGAAGTTGGTTGCGGGAGCATTCGAGGCGCTGTCCAGATCGTTGTTCCGATTGAAAGGGAGACCGCGCCATGAAAGCCCGATGACGACGACGCCGACAAATAGCGCAACGATGATGATGGCGACGATGATTGGCAGACGGTTCAGACGGCGCATACCCTTCTGATCGTCGGCCTGGCCCGAGCTGCCCAGCTGCAGAGATTGCACCATGCTCGCCTCCCCTCAATTGCGCTGCATGATCGAGAGCGGGCTTGCCGGCACAGCACCTGCGGCCGTTGCCGTATACGCCCTGCCCAGCGCGATGGACGGCGTCGACAGCCTTGCAAGCACCTGGCCATCCACGCCGTCGATCGAATAGGCAAGCTCGACAGGTTTGACGTCTTTCTCGGCCTTGCCGTCGGTGATGACCGTATAGCCCCACCCTTTCAGCGCCGCCTCGAGCGCCGTAGCGAAGTCCGAAGCGTCCTTCTCCATCTTGATGGTCGTCGTGCCCGCGGGACCGATCTGCTCGGCAAGCCGGCTTGCCATGTCGCCGGCAATCGCACTTGCGGCGGGACCTGTGACAGTGGTGGGTGCCGAATTGGTCGTGAGACCGTCCTCGGCCGTCTGGCAGCTGGAAAGCATGGCGGCGGCGGTGATGATGATGGCGAGGTGCTTGCGCATGGTTCAGCCTCCCCGCCGGATGGTAATCTTCTGCTGCCGCCATCCGACGCCGGAGACGAGGATTGCTTTGTCGACCGCATAGTCGACGATCATCATGTCGTTCTTCATCCGGTAGTTGACGATGCGGTTCTGCCCACCACTGACGACGAAAAGAACCGGCGCATCCTGGCTCGAGACCGTTTTCGAGAATTGGATGTAGGTCTTGGCGCCGTCCGAATAGACCCGCTTCGGCTTCCAGGGCGCGCTGCCACTGATGGAGTAAGAAAAGTTCAGCTTGTCGGGCGCGGTTCCAGGAATGCCGCCGGTCTCCAGCCGGGAGTTGATATCGGCAAGCTTGGTCGAGACATCCTCCGGATAATCGAAGCCGACGCGGGCCATGTACTGGCTCGGATGCGATTTCAGCTGGACGTGATAGGTGCGCCGCGACGTCGTGACGACCATGGAAGTGACGAGACCGGCCTCCGAGGGCTTGACGATCAGGTGGATCGCCTGACCGCCGGTGGTGCCGGAGGTCGCGGGCTCCACCTTCCAACGAACAGTATCGCCAACCAGAACATCGCGAACGATCTCGCCACCTTGCAATTCGATATCGCAGACCTGCAGCGGCGAGCAGACGACCGACGGCTGCGTCTCGCCAAAAAGGAAGATGACTTTGCCATCGAGGCCAGTCGTCACCAGTCCCGATGTGCCACGCCATTTCCTGGAAATGTTCGTACCCTTCACCTCGTTGTTCGACATGCTCTGTGCTTGCGCACCGCTCACGAAGACGAGTCCGGCCAGGCAGCCGGCGGCTGCGAATATTTTTGTAATGTGCATTGAGAAATCCCCTGCCCTTAAAGCTGTGCTGTCCAGTCGAAATCCCGGACATAGAGGCCGATCGGATTGAGGCGGATGGTCGCCTCGTCCTGCGGCGCGGTGAGTGTCACCGTTGCGATTCCGCGAAACCGGCGCGTGCCGATTTCCTTGCCCTTGCGGTCGCGTTCGTATTCGGTCCAGTCGATCTGATAGGTCTGGTTCGACAGCGCCACGATGTTGTTCACCTCGATGGCGACGGTCGACGATTTCGCCTGTTCGAACGGCGAGTTACCGCGGAACCAGGCGTTGATCTTCTCGGTCGAGGGATCCGATGTTCGAAGGAGAGCGTAGGTTCGATCGATATACTGCTTCTGCACCACTGCATCCGGCGTGATCGAACGGAAGCTGGTGACAAAATTCCCGAGCGTCGCGCGCACCACCCGAACGTCGGCATATTCGATCTGTTGAGGATAGCCTGATGTCACCGCGGTCCCGAGTTTGTCGACCTCGACGATATAGGGAACCAGCTTGACCTGGGTGCTCAGATACATCGCATATCCAAAGCCGATCACGGCCATGGTCAAACCGAGAATGCCGACGATGCGCCATGCGGCGGCGGACCGAACGTAGGAACCGTATCGCTCGTTCCATTCCTGGCGCGCGGCAAGATAGGGGTTTTCGGGGGCGCGGTTCGCTGCCATCGATCGATCACTTTCTGATTGCGGTTAGTCTTTGCGTTCGGGAGGCGGTTTTAGCCCGCTATGCCCGCTGCGCGCCTGGTCGAGCTTGGCGTTAGCGAGACCGAGGATCGACCCGGCATAGGCGCCGGGAGAACCGATGGCCTTTTCCTTTGCAGCCGAGCCGGTCGCTTTTCCCGCGGACCCGATTCCTGCACCGAAACCACGAAGAGCCGCACCCGCAACGGATGACCCAGCAGCGCGAGCGGCCTGGGCAGCCGCAAAGCCTGCACCGGCCGCGCCGGTCGCGAGGAATCCTGCGCCCGTGGCGAACGATGCCGCCTGGCCGCCGTGCCTGATCGCCTCCATTCCGCCCGAAACGGACGCTCCTTGAACAACACCTTGAATGATGCTTGGCACATACATGGCGATGATAAAGACCACGACTGAAATGCCGGCAATGGCCAAGGTCGTGACGAATTGATCGGAGGACGCAGTCGGAGCAGTCGCCAGGCCTTGGAGGACTTGGGATCCGATCTTGGCGATCATCACGAGCGCCATCAATTTCATCCCGACTCCAAATGCATAGACTAGGTATCGGATCGCGAAATCCTTGGTATAGGATGAGCCTCCCAGCCCGAGCATGATCATGCCGGCGAGCAGCCCGACATACATCTCGACCATGACCGATACAAAAATCGCTGCCACAAGTGAGAAAGAGATGACGACAATCGCCATCGCCAGCACAGCTGCGACAGCCAGCGCATTGTCCTCAAACACGCCGAACTGTGCTTGTTGTGACATCTGCGAAGCGACCCGAATGCCGGCGTCGAAGACCTCGGCCGGCGACGCCGATCCGCCACCGGCGCCGATCTGGAAAAGGCTGTCGACAACGGCTCGGGCAAAAGAAGGCCCTTGGGTCAGGACGAACGCAAAAAAGCCGATGAACATGATGCGCCGGACAAGCTCGGCAAACCAGCTTTCAAGCGATGCTGCTTGGATTGCTAGCCAGACAGCAGCAATGCCAATCTCGATGGTGGCGAGAATCCAAAAGAGGGATTTTGCCGCGTCCATGATGGTGGTTTCCCATCCTTTCGCGGCGGTCGAAACCTGATTTTCTAGTTCGGTCAGGACTTGTCCCTGTTGCGCGAAGGCGGGAGCTGCAAAGACGAGGCAAAGGAGGCCTGCGATCAGGAACGATTGTTCAAGGGTACGCTTCACCATCTCGGGCGTATCTCCTGGCCGTCCGTTATCGGCGGCAGCTCCTTGCTCGAGCCAAAGAACCTCTCCCTGACGGCGCGTTGTTCTTCAGCGAGCGCAGGTTTACTGGATTCCCTGGAATTAACGATCAGTACCGTCGCCGCAGACGAAACAGCTGCAACAAGCACAAGGACGGCAATAACAACAGCTCGGCTCACCAGCGGGGCTCCATCTTTTGACCTTCGGGGATGCTCTTCACCTCAGCATTGAAGAACTTCTCTCGGCGGGCCTGTGCCAAGTCCTTGTCGGTCTGCTCAGTCTGAAGCCAGGTGCCCATCATGGTCATCTGCTGGGACACCAGGCCGCGAAGCTTCTGCATCTGTGCGACCTGCTGCGCGGCGATCTCGTGTCCGACCTGCAGAGCCTTCATCTGCCCGTCGGCGGTCTCGGACATGGACCGAAGCGAAGACATCGTGCCTTCTTCGGTGTCGAACTGATCGGCTGTCAGGCTCGCGGCCTTCAGCGTGCTGGCGATCGTGTCCCGGTTGGTGTCGGACCAGGTCTGATAGCTTGACGAAAAGCTCTCGGAGTTCGGCAGGTTGGTCTTGAGACTGGAATAGCTCTGGAAGCGCTGCTGCAGCACATCGTCGGCATTGCCCATGGAAAAGGAAATGCTCTGGCCCTGGTCGACGATGCTGCGAAGCTGGTTGAGATCGCTTTCGACCTGCCCCCACATATGCGATGGAAGCGTCGCGGTGTTCTGCAGCAGGTTCTGGTAGATATTGAGCTGGGTTTCGATCTGTTGCGCCAGCTGACTGATCTGGGTGAGCTGGTTCTGGATTTGCTCGCCAGATTGGCCAACAAGGGATACGAGCTCGCCATTGTTGAGAACCTGCGTCCATTCGGTTGCGGCCCCCGTGGCAGTTCCGGCATTTGCGGGCACAACAGCGCCAGCCGCCAATGCGACAGCCACCAGACCTGTAAGCAATCTATTCGAAATTGAGCAGCGATGCGGCATCGTGAACTCCTCTCGTTTGAAGCCAGTGGATCGGCCAATCGCGGCCGTGTTCGACCGTCAGCGCGCGGATGCGCTTCAGGTCTTCCTTGCCGGAGGCTCCGACAAAACTGAGCGCCACAGGGCCGAGCGCCATATCGAACAAGCGCCGGCCTTCCGGCGTGACGACGTAATATTCACGCTTGGGGGTGGCGTTTGAGACAATCTCGATCTGCCGCTCGTTGAAGCCGATCCGCTCGTAGAATTCGCGCGTCCCAGGCTCACGAGCGGCACCATTCGGCAGGCAGATCTTCGTCGGGCAGGATTCCTTCAGGACATCGATTATGCCAGAGCGCTCAGCGTCCGAGATGGACTGCGTGGCAAGCACGACGGCGCAGTTGGCCTTGCGCAGCACTTTCAGCCATTCGCGGATTTTGTCGCGAAACACTGGATGACCGAGCATCAACCAGGCCTCGTCGAGGACGATCAGGCTCGGTGGGCCATCGAGACGCTTTTCGATCCGACGGAACAGATAGGTGAGAACGGGCACGAGATTTCGCTCGCCCATATTCATCAGCTGCTCGATCTCGAAGGTCTGGAAGGCACCGAGGGTCAAACCGTCCTGTTCGGCGTCGAGCAACTGACCCATCGGTCCATCGACAGTGTAATGATAGAGCGCGTCCTTGATCTCGCGCATCTGAACGCCGCTCACAAAATCCGAAAGCGACCGGCCGGCTGCGCTGGCCATCAATCCGATCTGACGCGAGATAGCGTTGCGATGATCCGGCGTGATGGTAACGCCCTGCAGGGCGATCAACATTTCGATCCATTCCGTGGCCCATGCCCGGTCTGTATCGCTGGAGAGATCCGACAGTGGGCAGAAGGCCAGCGCCCTCCCCTCCTCATGCGCATCGCCCCCGATCTCGTAGTGATCGCCGCCGGCGGCGAGCGTCAGCGGCAGGAGCGAGTTCCCCTTATCGAAGGCGAAGATCTGGGCGCGTTCGTAGCGCCGGAACTGCGCTGCGATCAATGCCAGCAGCGTCGACTTGCCCGAACCGGTCGGCCCAAAAATAAGGGTGTGACCGACGTCGTCGACATGCAGGTTCAGGCGGAACGGCGTCGAGCCGCTGGCCACCTGCATCAGCGGAGGAGAGTTCGGCGGGTAGAATGGGCACGGTGCGACAGGGCTTCCCGACCAGACAGAGTTGAGTGGAATGAGATCGGCAAGATTGCTGGTGTTGATCAGCGGTTCGCGGATATTGCAATACCAGTTGCCCGGCAGACTGCCGAGAAAGGCGTCAGTGGCGTTGAGGGTCTCAATCCTTGCGCCGAAGCCTTCGGCCTGGATCAGCCGGCGGATTGCTTCGGCTTTCTCCCGCAAGGCTTCGCGATCGTGATCGAAGAGAACGATGACCGGCGTATAGTAGCCGTAGGCAACCAGCTGCGAGGAGGCTTGCGCGATGGCATCCTCGGTCTCGGCTACCATCGTCATGGCATCCTGGTCTACGGAGCGGCTTTGCGTCTGGAAGAGCTGATCGAAGAACGGCCGCACCTTCTGCTGCCATTTCTTGCGGGTGCGTTCGAGTTTTTGCCGCGCCTCTTGCGCGTCCAGAAAGATGAAGCGCGACGACCAGCGATATGTGAGGGGCATCAGGTCAAGGCTATTGAGAATCCCCGGCCAGCTCTCCGCCGGGAGACCGTCGATCGCCACGACGCCGAGAAAGCGGCTTTCGACCTTTGGGGTCAACCCATGCTCAAGCTCGGCGGTGGCGATCCAGTCGAGATACATCGGTGCATCCGGAAGCCGGATCGGATGGTTCTCGCCGGTGATGCAGAAGCGAACGAATTGCAGCAGCTCGTCGTAACGGGCGACCCGCTCCCCTCCCCGCTCGACAACCTCGAGCGTTTCCATCCGGCGTATAGACAGGGTATTGGCAAAATACTGCTCGATCTCGCGGACAGCGTTCTTGAAGACGAACAGCACCGTGTCCGCATAGCTCTTCTTGCGGCTCTCCTCGTCCGAGTAGATGTATTTGCTGAGGGCCGTCTTCTTGGACTCGAGCGGGCGATACGTGAGGACGAGCGCGTGCTTGCTTTCGAAATGCCCCTGCTCGCGCGCGAAATGCGCCCGCCGCTCGGCGTCGATCGCGCGTGTCACGACATCGGGGAAGTGGCCACGATCATCCGTCGGATAATCGAAGGTCGGAATGCGGACCGCTTCAACCTGGATCATCCAGCCGCTTCCGAGCCGCGACAGGATCGTATTGATCTGGCGCGAGAGTTCGTTGCGCTCCAGGTCGGTCGCGCTTTCGGAATCCGGGCCGGCAAAGTACCAGCCGGCCATCAGGCTCCCGTCTTTCAACAGGAGCACACCATTGTCGACCAGACCGGCATAGGGAACGAGATCCGCGAAGGATGGGCCAGTGGCCCGGAAGCGTCTAAGAGCGACCATGTCTCCTCCTCAATACCGACGCCACGGCGAGGAGGTCGCCTTGTAGTAATGGCGGTATGATATGTGGCGGACATAGACCTCCCGCATCAGCGGGTCTGCCTTTGCCATCATTCTCAAGAAACCAACGATGACGATCCAGATGGCAACGCCGAACAGGGCGGAGTATGCCGTCAGCACCACGAAAATAAGGATGACGGCAGCAAGCCCGGTGAGCAGCACCAGCTCCCGGTCCGCGCCCATCAACAGGTTCGGGCGCGATAGGGCACGGTGAATGCGGTTGCGTTGCAGTCCGGACAAGGCCTCAGCCATGTGCCCTCTCCCCTTCTCCGCTCGGATCGATGGACCTGGCTCGCTCGTCCGGCAGTCCGATCGACGCGCCGGTGGCGCCGAAAAGGCCAACGATGTTGGTCGCGCCGAGCAGGATACCGGCGACAAGCACCACATAGACGAGCCGCCGCGCGAAATCGTTGAGTTCGCCGCCGAAGATCAGCATGCCGCCGGCAATCGCCACTGCTGCAAGCGCGATGGCACCGGCAACCGGGCCGGTGATCGATTCCTGGATTTGTTGCAGCGGCCCTTCCCATGGGAGGCTGCCGCCGGAACTCGCGAGTGCGGGGGCAACCGACGCCAGGACGATGGGCACTGCAAGGAGCGCAGCGGCGATAGTAGCATTCTTAGGCGACATGGCGCGCCTCCTGTTCTTCCGTGAGCTCATCGGACTCGATTTCGTATTGGCCGTGTGCGTAGCGCTCGACCTGAATGACATCGCGAACGCGCCGACCCCTAGCCGTCCGTTCGATCGAGATGATGAGATCGACCGCCTCGCCGATCACCTCCTGCATCGGCTGTTGGCTGGCTTCGGCGGTCAGTTGCTCAAGGCGGCGGAGCGCCGACATTGCAGTGTTGGAATGGATGGTCGCGACGCCACCAGGGTGGCCGGTATTCCACGCTTTAAGCAAAGTGAGCGCAGCGCCGTCACGGACTTCGCCGACGACAATCCGGTCGGGACGCAGCCGCATCGTGCTCTTTAAGAGCCGCGCCATATCGACAGTATCGCTTGTGTGGAGAAGGACGGCGTTGTCGGCTGTGCATTGGATCTCTGCGGTATCCTCGAGGATAACGAGGCGGTCGTCTGGCGCCGACTTGACGATTTCGTTGATGACGGCGTTCGCAAGTGTCGTCTTGCCCGAGCCGGTGCCGCCGGAGATGATGATGTTGAGCCGAGACGAAATCGCGCTGCGGATTGTCAACGCTTGCTGCTCGCTCATCACGCCCGAGCGCACGTAATCCTCAAGTGGGATCAAGCGAGAGGCGCGACGACGGATGGTGAAGGCCGGCTTGGAGACCACAGGAGGCAACAGTCCTTCGAAGCGATGGCCGCCGATCGGCAGTTCGCCGGAGACGATCGGCTGCTCGTTATCGACCTCGGACTGGAGCGAATGCGCCACGGTTCCGATAATCATTTCAGCACTTGCGGACGACATTTCTCCGGCGGGTACAACGCCATGGCCGAGTCGTTCGATGAACAGTTTGCCGTCCGGATTGAGCATGATTTCGACAACAGTCGAATCATCGAGCGCGACGCAGAGCTGATCGCCGAGCGCCTCCTGAAGCTTGCGGACGAGTCGAGGATGAGAACGAAGCTGGTTCACGGTTTTCTCCTTATGCTGCCTGACCCAGCGGACCATTGAATTGCGAGCGATAGCTGGACGGGCGGAGCCTCAGAAATGTTTCTACGTTCACCGGAAGGATCCCGGCGATGGCTGTAGTCACGCCGATACGGCTCGGATCGCCGATGCGCTGAAGCGGCCAGCCGACACGACCGAGAATGCGTTCGAACCGCAGGTCGGTCACCGTCACGATCTCGGTGATGCCGTTTGCGAGGCACCACTCGGTGATGCCGGCAAACATCGTCAGCGTTGCCTCATGCACTGAGCCTGCCCCCCTGCCCTCTTCAAGGGTCGTATCCACGCAGAAGCGGGAGCTCTCGATCATTGCAGGGTGTGCGTTCAGTCCGTCGCTCGGTAGCAGCGACGGAAAGATGTTCGTCACCATCGTCGGGCCAACGGCCGGCAGAAGCCGCGCGCAGCCGCTCACGTTGCCGAGGTCGGAGACGGCCAGGATGTAAGTGGGGTCAAGAGTATCGAAGCCGTCCGATTCCTCGCCATATACGACGTTGACCTCCCAGCCCAACCGCTCCGCGAAGACGCGAGCGCGTAGCTGGTGATGTTGCTGGATGAGCCGAGCTTCGTGAACATTCCGCGGTTTGTTGAGCGCGAAAACCTGCATGAATTTCTCCGTCGTCGTTGATCGGCTGAGAAGTCAGCATGGAACGGTACTGCGCGGTAGTTGGAGGATCATGCAATGACTGGCGAGTGAGTCGCTCCATGATGAGCGCCTTGTTTGCGGAAATCATGCCTCGTCGCCCTTAACGCGGTCGGCAAGTTTTGCAGGATTCACAGATAAACAGATAGAGAACGCCGCAGAACCTCTGGCTTGTTAACTCACGATTATTAAAGGAAAATCGGGCGGGATCGAATTTACCTGCGCGATGGCGTTAACCTCTTGTTAACCTTAAATGTCTTGCGGCTAGGTGGGAATCGGGAGATAGTTTCGCAAATGATGGCGTTCTAGCCATTTTTTCGAAAGTGTAGTCCTCCGGGGAATTAGTTCGCGAAATGACCAACATGTTGCCCAACAGATTTGATATCGAGATCGCCCAGCAAGGGGCGAAGATCTCAGGTGCGTTGCACATGTTGCGCAGCCAGCAGTATCCGCCGGACGCCCGCAAGGGACTGCGCAAGTTTCAGCTTGCGGAGGTTGCCGACTTCATGGGAGTAACCCAGACTCATCTCAGGCAGATCCATGCCGATGGCAAGGGGCCTGAAATAGAATCGGTTGGCGGACGCCGCTATTATACCGCCGATCAGATGCTTGAGCTCCGTGATTATCTTGAGGCCAACAAGAAATCCGACAAGAGATACTATGTTCCTAAGCGCAGAGAGGGCGAGCCGATGCAGATTGTGTCGGTGGTCAACTTCAAGGGCGGAAGCGGCAAGACCACAACGGCCGCACATCTTGCACAATATCTCGCCCTCACCGGGCATCGGGTGCTCGCGGTCGACCTCGATCCCCAGGCATCCCTGACCTCCCTCTTCGGGATCCAGCCGGAGCTTGATGATACGGCGTCTCTATATGAGGCTCTTCGCTTTGACGACGAGCGCAAGTCGATCGCCGATGTCATCCAGCCGACCAATATTCCCGGACTGGATGTCGTGCCAGCAAACCTGGTTCTTCAGGAATACGAGTATGACGTGCCGCTGGCGATCTCTTCCAAGAAAGGTGAGGACGGCCGACTGTTCTACATGCGGATCGCCAGCGCTCTGAAGCAGGTCGATGACAAATACGATGTGGTCGTCATCGATTGCCCTCCTCAGCTCGGTTATCTGACCATTACCGCGCTCATGGCGTCGACCGGGATCCTCATCACCATTCATCCTCAGATGCTGGACATCATGTCGATGAGCCAGTTTCTGATGATGCTCGGCGGGATCATGGGGCCCGTCGCCGAGGCCGGCGCCGAAATGCGTGTTCAGTGGTTCCGGTACCTCATCACGCGATTTGAACCCACGGATATCCCGCAGGCTCAGATGGTCGGGTTCATGCAGTCGATGTTTGCACAGCAGATGCTGAGAAACCACGTATTGAAGTCAACCGCGATTTCCGATGCGTCGATCAAGAAGCAGACTTTGTACGAGGTCGAGCGGGGTGAATTCGTCCGGGCGACATACGACCGGGCAATGGAGAGCCTGAACGCAGCCAACGCGGAGATCGTCGAGCTCATCCACGGCGTCTGGGGGCGAAAATGAGAGGATTGTCAGCCGTTTTTTTTAACGTTTTGTTCAACGTCGTCAGTGGCTTGTCGGTGTTGACCGCAGGTTGGGAGGGAACTCATGTCCCGTGAAAATCCGTTCGCCAAACTAGATATGGCTTCGATCTCGGCAAATCAAACGCCGACAAAGCCAGGCTACGGAATGACCGGAGCTGCGAAGACAGTTGTTCGCTCCATCGAGGATATGGCGGAGAGTACCAAAAAGCTTATGGAGGGTGAGGTAATCGTGGACCTGGATCCGCGATTGATCGACGTGTCCTTCGTCGCCGACCGACTGTCAGATGACGGCGAGGAGTTTCAGGAACTGCTCCAGGCTATCAAGGAGTCGGGTCAGATAACGCCTATTCTTGTTCGCCCGAGCTCGACAGATGCCAAACGATATATGGTCGTGTTCGGCCATCGTCGCCTGAAAGTCGCTCGCGAGCTTGGAGTGCCGGTCAAGGCAATCGTTAAGAAGCTCGACGATATTACCTCCGCCATTGTGCAAGGACAGGAGAACGCGGCCCGTTCAAACCTGTCTTTTATAGAGCGCGCGTTCTTCGCTCAGAACCTGATTGCGTCAGGAATGACAAAGGAAACGGTTCGTTCGTCACTCGCCGTCGATGAGGCAATGCTCTCCAAGATGCTTGCAGTTGTCGAGGCGGTGCCCGCGTCAGTGATCCAGGCTCTGGGTGCATCTAAGAAGATCGGGCGCGACAAATGGCTCAGCCTTCGGCAACTGGTTCTTGCCCCTGCCCTGTCCAAGGTTGCAGTAGAGCATACGGGGTCTGCTAACTTTCAAGAGCTTCCTGAAGGTGAGCGGTTCGATGAACTCCATGACTACCTGAAGCGATACAAGGCCAAGTCAGCTGCAAAGAAGCCGAAGGCAAACGTCCCCGTCCGGGAATGGACCTCTACCGATCGCGCACTAAACGTGGTGATGAATTCGAAGGCAAAGAAAGTTGCCATCGAGCTTACGAATGTTGAAGCCAGGCCTTTCAGCGAATGGCTGTCTTCCCACATGGGTCGTTTGTACGAGGAGTACAAAGGATCGAAAACTGAAACAAACGGAGACTGAACCGCAAAAGAAAAAGGCCCCCAAACGGCGAACCGTGGAAGCCTCTCTCGTCATCTCTAGCAGGATCGAGAATCGCATTTCCCGGAATCACAGTCAAGAGTCTTGGCGCCGATTTGGTGAGCGGATTTCCTTTGCCTGAAGCAAGGTGAGTGAAAAATGCAGACGGGACATGTGACGACGCCCTTTGGGCGGCGGCCGATGTCGCTTGCCCTGGTCAGAGGCCAGATGGCGATCGACAATCCGCAGCCAGGCACGCGTATCGAAAAGTGGAAAGTGTTTCGTGACGTGTGCGAGGCACGGGAACGCCTGGGAATCCAGGACCGGGCACTTGCCGTCCTTGATGCCCTCCTGACCTTTCACCCTCACGCGGAGCTCGATCCGAGCCAGGGGTTGGTCGTTTTCCCATCCAACGCCCAGCTGTCCGTGCGTGCCCACGGAATCACCGAGACGACACTCCGCCGACAACTCGCGGCACTTGTCAATGCCGGCCTTATTCTGCGGCGCGATAGCCCGAACGGTAAACGTTATGCGCACCGCAACCGCGATGGCGAGATCGAGCAGGCTTACGGGTTTGACCTGAGACCGCTGCTGGCTCGTGCCATGGAGCTCGCCCTGATGGCGCAGGACGTCGCCGCCGA
This sequence comes from Rhizobium cerradonense, assembly GCF_030182455.1. NCBI lineage: Bacteria > Pseudomonadati > Pseudomonadota > Alphaproteobacteria > Hyphomicrobiales > Rhizobiaceae > Rhizobium > Rhizobium cerradonense. Next base: position 161,492 of record NZ_JAQJCK010000011.1, on the reverse strand, counting down.
ACGCGCTCGTTTCCGCCGCGCAAAGGAAGCCCTCACGATCTGCCGTCGCGATGTGCGCAAGCTGATCTCGGCTGCCGTGGAAGAGGGCGCTACAGGGAACTGGGAACGGGTGGAATCTGAGTATGTCAGTATTCTCGCCCGCCTCCCACGCTATCCGAACCGTGCGCAGGTCGAGATTACGCTCGACGAGATGGAGCTCTTGCGGGACGAGGTTCTCAACATCCTGGAAACACAGCTAAAAACTGAAGATATGTATGGCAATGCCATTCACAATGCCTGCCACATACAGAATTCAAATACCGAATCCATAAATGAAATTGAACCTAGCTCTCGAAAAGAGCAGGGCGAAAGCTTGGCGGATGAACCTCTGACGAAGAATGAGCCGAACGGAGGACCGAAGACGAAACCTGAGCCGATCAAGGCATTCCCGCTCGGAATGGTCCTTCGTGCCTGCCCGCAGATCGCTGATTACGGACCCGCCGGGCGCATTGAGCACTGGCGCGAGCTGATGAAAGCGGCCGTCGTCGTGCGATCAATGCTCGGCGTCAGCCCCTCAGCCTACGAGGAGGCCTGCAATGCCATGGGGCCGGAGAATGCGGCAGTTGCGGTGGCCTGCATTCTGGAGCGGTCGAATTTCATAACATCTGCCGGCGGATATCTGCGGGATCTGACCAGGCGCTCGGAGCGCGGGGAGTTTTCGCTCGGGCCGATGCTGATGGCTCTCATAAAGGCAAATGACGGCGGACATCGAAGGTCCGCCTGACACGGGACTGCGCCATTGACGACGGGCAAAACGCGATCGGCTTGTGGCGCTGGAGCATCAAAACTTGTCAGCCGTTTTTTTTAGTGATTTCCTATGGCAATACAGGTAGTTATCAGCGTTGACTATCGAATTCCTGCGAGGACCTGCAACAATGTGGAAGGCAAAGCAGAAACAGCTAGCGGTCGAGCAGATCAATGGTCATATCGCGAAACCCCATCCCTTGGTCGTCGGTCGTGCGCCTGAGAACACCGAAATGCTGTTCACGCCGGCCGAACTCTTCGGTGCTATGGCGCAGTGCTCCAGCAGAGCGAAGATGGACCAGCGTGCGGCTAGGGCTCAGGTTCAGATGTGCCGCCACCTTATCGCCAGACACGTAGATGACAAAAATGATCGTTTCGCATTGTTGGACACTGCCCGCACCCTCAAGGACTATGTCGGGAAGGTAATGACCGGCTTGGTTGGCGACGGTATTGCCTATCTGCAGATGGTTCGAGATGGCTATCGATGGGTAGATCATTTCGAAAACCACGCCGTTCATGGCAAGCCGCCGACCACCCGGTCACCCGACTATGTCTTTAGTCGCACAGGGGATCTGTTCGTCGCCCTTGCAGAGTCCAAGGCAACAAAGGGAGCTTCCAGGGCTGCTTTTACAAAGACTGTCAGGGACGGCTATTGCGAACAAGTCGAACCCTATCTGGGCCGCAAGATAGGCACCTGGATCGCGTCGCATGGTTATGCCGTCGGCAGCTGGATGAAGTCAGTGAAGAAGGCAGAGATATTCATCGACCACACGGTGAGTTCGGATCCGCCATCCGGTAACGACAAGGACCCTTCCGACCAGTCTGATCCCCGCGGAGTTCGGTTCGGCAGCTATTGCGGTGTCCTGACCCTCCTGTTCGGACCTGACATCGGAGAGGCGGCACGCGATCGCCGCTGGAGACCCTCGGAGCAGAACTTCACCACCGTTGACTGGCTTGGCCGGACGTGGATGGTCGGGGAAGACGCCGAGTGGGAGCCCTTGGTCGTCACTGCCGAAGATCATCTGATTTTCAAATCGGGACCGGTTCGATTTGTGAATGGTATGGCGCTGGATTTGGAAGTTGCTGGGCGTGTCTTTGCTTTGATCGAGTCGAGCGAAGGGGACCTGGATCTCATGGGAGAGCTTCCGGAATTCCCTGCCGATATCATCGAGGCAGCTAAGCGTTCCGGAGGCGCAGTCTTTCCGGACGGGTTTGCCGTTCTTGGTCGGGAGGGAGAGTTGAGCCACTATTCGCGGATATCGGTGAAGCCACCGTCGCAGGCCGCGACTGCCCTGGTTAAGACCGAGCGCCCGACCGATGCCCTGTTCGCTGAGGGAATTCCATTGATCGAGGCTCGCTCGTATACAAGCCCCGACGCTAAAGTTGTTAAGGAGAACCAGGCCCTGCTCTACCTCACTACCGACTAGCGATGGTGCCTAAAGGCATCCCGTGCCGCCTAGCTTTATTCCGTTCGACAACCCATCATTATTGTCGTGTTCATCCTCGGCCTCGCGTTCGAAGTCGGGAATATCCCCATCGTCTGGAGCGATATCCGGCTGCATCGATTTTTCATACTCGTAGGTGGGGAAGGTGATATCCATCGTGACAGTACGGTGCGGCTGAGCCTTCAAATAGCTTTCGACTATTTCTCTCTTTGGCTGGCCATCCGCGATTTTCAAGAGGTATGCGCTCTCAACGGCCTTTGGGTCCCGCTTGAAGAGGTCCTCTCGGAACTGGGCTTCCTCGTTTTTCTGTCCCTCGTAAAGCCGCTCTGGTTCAATAATTAGGCCGTCCAGTCCGCGAAGGTTGAAAAAATGAGAGAGAATGAGCAACGTCCAAGGGGTCGGATGCACCCGATTGGCAAATAGCGTTTTCATGTTCGTAGGTAATGTGTGAGTGAGCCAGAACCCAGAACGCCAGTACACCGAAGGCGCCCCTTTGTTGACCCCAGTTGCTTCAATAGTCTTGAAGAGCTTTGAGCTGCTTGCGTATCTAAGAGCGCCGGAAGGACAATACAGGTGGTATAGAAGGCCGCGATTGCCTACCAGAGAGCGAAGTCGATCAATTGCGTTTGGCTGTCCGCTAGTTCGACTGAAAGAAGCGCGTAGATCCCATTGGTCACTGTCAGGTGGAACTTTGGCGACCTTCGATTGCATGAAATAGGTTGCGGTCCACTTTTTCATTGCGGGGTTGATTTGGCTAGGATCGGTGAAATTGATGTTTAGACCATAGTCCGCCTGCGTAACATCTCCTTCGTAGTTTTGCGTGTAGCGTTCTGTCTTGAACTCAACACCTATCGGAAATCCTTCTCCAACGAGCTGTCGGACATCGCGCTTCAGGTCGTCGATGGAAAATTCGATATTTGGTACCGGCTCGCCGTTCGCGTTCAGACACCAAAGCAGGCGATCTGTAACACCATTTTCGTCGGCGCGTTTAAGCGCACTGACTTCATATGAAATGCATCGATCAACCGACAATAAGAACCGGTAGACCGGGTTGAGTAAGACCCTTGGCAGCATGAAACCCGTCAACCGTTGAAGATCTGCGCAAAGTGGCGGCAAAACATCTAAGATTGCGTTTCTCAGTCGCCATCTTCCGAGTAATTCAGGAGCGCTCCGGCCGTTTGTCGAATTGATAAGCATGCTCGTGAACACCACGAGCTCGGACTTCACAGCAATCTTGTCGCTCGCCCGGTTCGTCTTGAGGCGTTGTTATAGTAACTCGACGCCTGTTGAACCGAACGATGCCGCGACTGCTCCATCGCCTCAGGAAGAGGGATACCCCGGTTGGCGGCTTCCGTCAGGTATCCTGACCGCAGGCCATGTGCCGAAAACTCCCCAGGCTCCAGTCCAGCCATGACCGCCCGCTGCTTGACGATATCGTTGACCGCCTTCGGATCGAGGGCACGGCGGCTGACATTGCCCCAGCGATCGACCGCCCGGAATATGCTGCCGCTGTCGATCTTGGCGGCCACCAGCCAGGTATTCAGCGCATCCACCGGCCGGCCGCTCAGATAAACGACCTCATCGTGCTCGATCCCTGACGTTTTGGTGCGACCCAGATGGATGGCGAGAGAGGGGAGGGGAGGACCACCCTCGACGGCGATTGGCGGTTCGACCGAGAGCTGCTCCCTTCGCAAACCGGCAATCTCACTGCGGCGGCGACCGCCCGAGGCAAAACCCACCATCAATATTGCCCGGTCGCGGACATCGCGCAGGCTGTCGGTGCCACAGGTAGCGAGCAGCTTTGCCAGGACGTCACCGGTGACTGCCTTGGCGCTCTTTCTTTTTCTTGGTCGTGGCGTCGCGCGGACAGCGAGGCGTATTGCGGATTTCAGCGAAGGGGAGGAGAAGACACCCGTCAGCCCGCGCCATTTTGTCAGCGTCGACCAACTGGCAAGCCGCCGGCGCACCGTATCGGGCGCGTGCGGCCCGGGAGATCTAAGGAAGCGTTGCTCGCGCAGGCTCTGCTCGACATCAGCTGGCATGCCGTGGTGAGGATCGATGTCGCGCTGGTCAGGCTGCCAGAGATGGTGGGCGACGAATTTCAGCAGTAGCGCTTCTGGCGCCGGCCAGGGGAGGGAGGCTCCAGTCGCGGCCAGCGACCAGGCCTGCAGATAGGCAAGGTCGGAGGTGAGGGCGCGCAGGGTGTTTTCGCCCATGCCCTCGTTGACCAGGTGGCGGAGCGTTTCGATGTCCTGGTCGGTCAACAGTTCGGCCAGTTCGTCGCGCCGGTCGATCGGCAGCACGCTGGCGATGGTGTCGAGTTCGTGGGCGCGGCGTTCGACGGCGGTCTTGGAATGGGAAGACTTGGCCACGAAAATCGCTCCGGTTCAATGGTTTTGACGGCACTGAGACTGTGCTTTGCAACGGTTTTCGCTGATTTGGGGGAAGAAATCAATCACTTCCGATAAGCATTACTTATCGGAAGTGACAAGTTGCCTCGGCAACAACATCCAGTGACGGACACTAAATCTAAGATAGCGACGGTTTAGTAAATCATTTACCATATTTTCAATGCGTTACGATTTCGCCAAATTGCCCCTCCAGACCCTATCGCGGCCGGTTTCGGACGCCGCATCGTCACTGTCACGTCTCGACGAGCGCATCGCCCGATCGACGGTCGGCTCCGGCTTCCTCGATCGCGCCCACTTTTCCGATGCCTGCGCCTCGCTGTGGCTCGACGGCGAGCTCGTCCATCTCGAGGACCTGGTGCTGCACGACGCCGGCCACGACATCCGCACGCCGACCCACGAGCTGACAATCGCCCGCGACGTGCTTCGCAGCCGCCGGCGACTCGCGGCGCAGCCACCCGGCTGGGCGCTGCGCCCGGATGGTCTGCGCGCCTTGCGCGGGCAGGGGTGGCTTGCACCATCACACGACGACGACGGAGCAGTTGATGGGATCGCCCAAAACACCGTGCCGTTGGCCGCACCCGCTGCAGACGCGATCGGCGGAGGGGAGGGGGACGATCCGGATAAGGATCCCAACGATCCCCTGGCGGAACACCTGGCCGAAATCGACGCCGTGATCGCCCGCTCGGAAGCAGCGCTAACCGAAGCCAAATTGCCCGGGCCGCGCACTACGCGGGACAAAGATCCGCTGGTCTACGATCTCGATTGGGACGAGGACGCACGGCTCGACGAATGGCGCGTCGTCCTGGGCGAAACCGAAGGCCTGCCGCCGGTGTTGCGCGCCGCGCTGTTGCTCGACGCCTGGAACGACCTGCAGGTCCTGCAACACGCGCCCTGGCTCGGCCGGCTGCTGGCTGCCGAAACGCTGCGCCATGCCGGCCTCACGACCGGCGCCCACCTCGCCGCGATCAATCTCGGCCTCAAATCCATTCCCGTCGAACGGCGTCGGCATCGCGCGCGCGACACCCGCCTGCTGGCGGTCGTTAACGGCATCATTACGGCCGCGGAGCTCGGTCTCAAGGAGCATGACCGGCTGGCGCTCGCAAAACATATGATGGAGCGGCGCCTGGTCGGCCGGCGCTCTTCCTCCAATCTGCCGGGTCTGATCGAGCTCGTCATGGCGCGGCCGCTGGTCTCGGCCGGCATGGTCGCCGAGACGCTGAAGGTGACGCCGCGAGCGGCGCTCAGGATCGTCGAGGAGCTTGGGCTCAGGGAGATGACGGGGAGGGGGAGGTTTCGGGCGTGGGGGATAATGTAAGGGTCTTTTCTTTGTGCGCCGCAGCCGCGGATCGGAGATCATCACAATCAAGTCGCATCAAACGTCAATACAACTCATGCTTTACAGGAGATCACAAAACCATACGAAAATACATACACATAAGCGAGCGAACAAAAATCGGGACCTCTTAGTGAGGGCGCTTCTTATAGTTGTTGATGACGTCGCGGTAACGACTTGGGCCCGTTGAATCTCCCGCTGTTTTCGAAGAGATTCAAGCCACAGGGAAAGACTCGACATCACAATCTGCTGTCGGAGCCAAGAGCGGTCGAATCGACAGGAGCGAGGCGATCAGCCTGTACGAGGAGATCATGGCAAAACCGTACGCGAAGGAAATCGACAGCCTAGAAGCAACATTTGCTTGGGCGAAAAGCAAGGATATTGACGATCTGCGGGCGGCGATCCGCACTGCAGGCCTTTTCCCCCTCCAGGCGATCGGTTCCGGTGGTTCACTCACCGCCGCGCATGCGCTTGTTACCCTCCATCAGACATTTACCGGTCGTCTTGCCTCGGTGTCGACACCGCTTGAAGTTTCCGCAGACCCACTCGTCGGCGTGTCCCATTGGCTATTGAGTGCGGGTGGCGGAAACGTGGACATCATCGCAGCCGCAAAAACACTCGTGACACGCGAGCCGCGCCAGCTCGCGATAATGTGCGGGAGAGAAGACAGTCCGCTTGCCGATCTGTGCCGCCGCCATCCCTATGTGGACCTTTTGATCGCACCGCCGCCGGCCGGCAAAGACGGATTTTTGGCGACCAATTCGTTGCTAGGCTTCATCTCGCTTCTCGCTCGGGCCTACGCCTTCGAGCACGATGGCGATCGAGAGTGGCATGCAGCGGTCGCGATCGTCGATCAGCTGCTTTCTGCGCAAAGTGATGCGGTCGCGTCCTGGCGAGCAAAAACCGGCAGCCTTTGGTCGCGCGGCACGACGCTGGTAGTTCATGGCCCGATGACGAAGGTTGGCGCGATCGACCTAGAATCGAAATTCACCGAAGCGGCTCTTGGGAATCTTCAACTCGCAGATTATCGAAACTTCGCGCATGGCCGCCATCATTGGCTCGCCAAGCGAGGAGACATCAGCGGAGTGCTGGCCCTGGTTTCAGATCATGACCGTGCACTGGCGGAAAAAACGCTGGACCTGATCCCTGGGGACATACCGAAAGCCGTTGTCGACCTTCCCGGTACGCCTGTCGCTACCATGATCTCTTCACTCATCGCAGCCCTGAGGATCACCGAGTGGGCAGGCCTGGCGGTGGGAATCGATCCAGGACGGCCAGGCGTGCCGGATTTCGGGCGCAAGCTCTACAATCTGCCCCTGCCGCGGTCCGGGAAGACCAAGCTTGCCCTTTCGATTGGCTCTCGCGACGAGGCCGCGATATCCCGAAAGGCAGGCAAGACTGCCGCCAGTATGGACGGAGAAGAACTTGCTGGCTGGAAGGGCGCTCTGACGGCTTATCGTAAGCAGCTTGTGAACAAGCGATTTTCCGCCGTCGTATTCGACTATGATGGCACGCTTGTTGATACGCGGCATCGTTTTCAGCTGCCACGTCAGGACATCGTCGCTGAGCTGATCCGGATCCTGAGAGCCGGTGGTCGCGTCGCGATTGCCACCGGGCGCGGTTCGTCCGTTAGGAAAGATCTGCAAAAGGTGTTGCCGGAACGATACTGGGACGACATCCTCGTCGGTTATTACAATGGAGCAGAAATTGCGCCATTGAGCGACGCGGCCGTCCCTGATGGAATGGCGGCGTGCTGCCTCGAACTCGCGTCTCTGGCGATTGCGCTACAGCGCCATCCAGAGCTCGCCAAATTCGCCGAACAGACCGACCGGCAGTTTCAGATCACGCTTCAGGCGAAGACTGACGTGGGCGAGGGGAGGCTATGGGACATTGCCCATCAGGTCATCCTGGCGACCGAAAGCGAGGGCGTGAAGGTGACGCGCTCAAGTCATTCCGTGGACATCGTTGCGGCCTCGGTTTCGAAACTCAATGTCGTCGAGAGACTGAGGGGGCAATTGGGGCCGACTCCGATCCTTGCGATCGGGGATCGCGGCCGGTGGCCGGGCAATGACTTCGAGCTTCTGCGTGGCGAAGATTCGCTCAGCGTCGACGAAACGAGTGTTGATGCTGCAAGCTGCTGGAACCTCGCCGAAGCTGGGCAACGCGGCGTGGAGGCGACACTGGATTATATCAGGCATCTCGAGGTCGTGGACGGGCATCTCGGCTTTGTGAAGGATGCGCTGACGTGAACGAAGGACTTGGGCTGCGGATATTGAGCGAGATCATGGCCTGGGACGACGACCAGGCCAGGCGCGAGTTCAGCTGGTTGCGTCTGATGTCGAAGCTGAAATACGACGGCTATCGCGATTTTCAAGCGGGTATGCGGTTTATTGAAAGCCTTGGTACTTGGCTGCAGCAGTTTGATCCCAGCGAGCGCCCCACGGCCTACGCGTTCGTGCGTCAATCCCTGATCTATGTGGGTCAGGCAGAGATGAACCGCCTCGTGGAGCAGTTCTATCCGTCCGTCGTGCGTGAGCGCATCATCAGCATGGTCGCGGCGGAAAAGGGAATTCCGCGCTACCGGGTCTGGGCCGACAGCGATGCGAGAGATGCAGCCGATCGCTTGCGGCGGCAGACGCTCTTCATGGGATTGAGTGACGGCGCCAGGATTGATGGCATCAGGCATAGTAATGTCGGCATCCTCACCAACGAGCAGTTTGTACTGGCGACCCAGCTCGACGAAGACAAATGGCAAGATCTGATCGACGATCTTCGCAAGGACCTCAAGGATCCGGACGCACAGTTCAGGCTGGTTTACTTGATCGACGATTTCGTCGGGACCGGGACGTCGTTCCATCGTTGGAACGAGAAGAAGCAGAAGTGGTCCGGAAAGCTTTCGCGCTTCAAGGAATCGCTTGAGAATGTCGTCGGTGCGCTTTCGGCCAAGGTGTTGTCCCCCGATTGGGAACTCTGCGTGCACCACTATATCGCGACGCATGCGGGCGCTGGCGAGATGGTCAGGCGGGTTGGCGACGCTAAGGACGCTTTGAAAACGGAGGGATGGACGGAGACGATCAATTTCTCGTTTGGGGCGGTTCTGCCGCAGGATCTTCCAGTAGACAAAAGCCCCGCGCCATTCGAGGGCTTCATCGCGCTCACCCAGAAATATTACGACCCGAAGATCCAGACCGAGCATACGGATGTCGGAGGGGTCGAGCACCTGGGACTCGGCTATGGCGGATGTGCCTTGCCACTGGTTCTCGAACACAATACGCCCAACAATTCCGTCGCCATACTCTGGGCAGAGACCGAGGGTGGCGAAGCAACGCCGGCAATGCGTCCGCTCTTCAGACGAAGGCAGAGGCATTCATAGGATCATCATGGTCAATCCCTTCGAGAAACGCGCAACCGAATATCTACGCGACGATGAGGCCTTCCTCGCTGTCGTTACCCCTGAGCCCTTGGCGACCTTCTTCCAGAAACACGCTGAGGAGGGAAAGCTCTATGATCGACTGACAACGATTATTGGGACGCCCGGGAGCGGAAAGACGACCCTTGCGCGGCTCTTTCAATATTCGACATTGCGCACGCTTTTGCGAAATCGCGGCCAGGATATCTATGACGATCTCATCGACACGTTGACGGCCTGTCGGGCGATCACGACCGGGATGCCGTCGGTCATCGGTGCCCGCCTGCCGCTTGAGGGTGAGTACCGCGAATTCTGGGAGTTTCCATATCCCGATGAGCTCAAGAGCGGACTGATGACGGCTCTCCTCCAGGCCCGGACGGTGTTGGCCTGGATCAGGGACGTGCAGTTGGCGGGGGCATCGATCGACGACCTCGAAATCGTGCCGAGACCCGACGCCGATGCGGCGCTCACCGCCATTGGCGGGACAGGTGCGCGGGGGGTGCTGGAGCGGGCGCGGGAAATCGAGCTTGCGATCTACAATATCTCGGCCGCGCTGGTTCCACCTGAGATTGACGAGATCGACAGGGAAGTTGCCGCGGCGGCCTACCGCCCGTTCGATGTCATCGAGACGTTCCTCCTCAAGGAGCACAACCAGTCATCGGTCCTGAAGCCGCTGGTGATCTTCGACGACGCCCACAGCCTGCATCCGGCGCAGTTCCAATCCCTTCAACGTTGGCTCAGCCGGCGCGAGTTGCGAGTCTCGCGCTGGGTGCTGACGCGCCTTGATGCCCTGACGCCGGCAGACGTGCTGGTTGAAGAAAACGAGATCGCGCACGCTGATGAGCCAGGCCTTAAAAAGTCTCGCGAGACAACCACGATATGGATGCAAAGCGGAGGAGATCGACTCAATCAGCGCCGAGCCTTTCGCAAGATGGCCAAAGGGATGGCCAATCGGTACCTCGCGCAGATGGAAATTTTCCACCGTCGCCGGCTCAACGATCTTGGAAATCTGCTTGCGACCTATATCGAGCCGATTTCGCAATCGAAGCGGGAAAGGCTTGCAAGCCACGTCGATAGTCTGCAATGGCGCTTCAAGATCACCGCGGAGCGAAGGACCGGTCTTGAACAGGACATCGCCAACTATCTGAAGGACACAGCCGAAGACTGCGAAGAGATCCGACTTTCCATGCTCGGCGTCCTTTTCCAGCGTTACGCCAAACGCGTGCCGCAGCAGGGACTTTTCGACGATGCCGGGCAGGACGTCGAACCGTCACGCCCGCTCATCGCGGACGACAAGGTCTTCGAAGGCGCGAAAATCCATCTACTTCACAAGCAAGATCGGCCCTATTTCTATGGTATCGATCCGTTATGTGACGCGGGCTCCGAAAACGCCGAACAATTCCTTCAGCTCGCCTCTCGGTTGGTTGCGCAATCCGAGACGCAGCTGATCCGTTCGAAGTCGCCAACCTTAAGCGCGAGCTCGCAGCATTCGCTCTTGCGAAATCGGGCTGCCGAAATGATCCGGGAGTGGGATTTTCCGCACCATCAGCAGGTCAAGAAGCTAGCGGATGGGATTGCGGCGGCTTGCGTCAAGAAGAGCCTTGAGGGTAACGCGTCGCTTGGAGGCGGCGCCAACGCCTTCGGCATACCGCAGGAAGAGTTCTACGAAATTCCTCGCAACCAGCCGGAGCTGGCGCGCATCCTGCAATTCGGCGTGGCATATAACGCCTTCGTCCTCGTTCCCAACCACGGCACCAAGAAGCGTCTCTGGGTTCTCGTTGAGCTGGGCGGTGTGCTTTTGCTTCACAACAGACTGACGCTCAAGCGCGGTGGTTTCCTTGAAAAGCGGACCAACGACCTGGTGCGCATCCTAAACGAGGCTTAAATGGCGCGCGACTGGCGGTGGGACCCCTGTATTTCTCATAGCGGCGACGCTGTTTCCGGATTCATTGACGATTATTTTGCTGATACGAAGCGCAAGGTCATCGTGATCGCCGGGGCAGGCTTCGATCCCCGCGCCTGCGTGATATCGCGAAAGCTGGCCGCCGGCGGGGCGCCGCTACGCGGTCTGTTCCTCCAGGAAAACCGTCCGGATCCCTCGCCCGAACTCGTATCGCGGGCTGCGAAGAATATTGCCGACTTGCAGACGATCGTGCCAAATCACGCGCTTGTTCCTGTCGATATCTTCGGCAGCGACCTCGCCGTGATTGGCGGTCGAAACGTGGCGCGAGCTCTTGCTGGCCAAAATTTTGACGGCATCACGGATGTCGTCGTCGATGTGAGCGCCCTATCGGTCGGAACCAGTTTTCCGATCATCCGGCTCCTCGTCGAGTATAGCGAGCGGGGCAAGGGGCCACAGAACCTCCATTTGCTCGTCGCGCACAATCCCGCTCTCGACGGCGCGATCAAGACGATCGCCAGCGATTCCCCCGGCTATGTTCATGGCTTTGTCGGCGGCCTTACGCTCAACAAGTTCGCCGGGGCGGCCAAGCTTTGGCTGCCGCAGCTGGCGACGGGGAAGCGCGCCGCTCTGGACCGCCTCTATGATTTCGTCTCGCCGCACGACACCTGCCCGATTCTGCCATTCCCATCCATGGACCCGCGGATCGGGGACCGCTTGGCGGAAGAATTCATGGTCGAACTCGACAGCGCCTGGTCGGTCGATACTCGTGACATCGTCTACGCCGATGAGCGAGACCCTCTCGATCTCTACCGGACGATCTTGCGCCTCGACGACCTCAGAAAACCAGTCTTTTCTGAGGTCGGCGGCTCTCGTTTGGTGCTCTCGCCGCTCGGCAGCAAGGTGATGGCACTTGGGGCGCTGATGGCTGCACTCGAGCGGAATTTACCAGTCGCTTACCTTGAGGCTCTAGGATATGATTTAGAGGCATCAGTCTCGGACGCCCCAGATTCACCGCATCTGGTTCATATTTGGCTGGAGGGAGAGGTCTATCCTCAGCCAAGGCCGCAGTTACATACATGATGAAAGGACGAAGGTGTTATGCCGATCGTCGTCGACAGACCCAAAATTTTCGGCACCGGGCTAGTGGCCCTTGATCTTGTCATCGGCCTCGATCCGAACACGCCGGTACAATCCTGGGCGGGCGGCACCTGCGGCAACGTCATGGCCATCATGTCTTATCTGGGCTGGGACGCCTACCCGATTGCCAGGATGAACGGTGATCCTGCGTCCGAACGCGTGCGTACTGACCTTTCATCGTGGGGCGTGCATCTCGATTTTGTCAACTGCGCGCCGACCGGCCACACGCCGATTATCATCCAGCAGATCCGGCGCGGACGTGATGGGACCCCGACGCATCGCTTTCTCTGGAGCTGCCCGCATTGTGGCCAGCGGCTGCCCAGCTACAGGCCGGTCACCCAGGCTTCGGTCGAAGCCATCGTTCCACACCTTCAAAATTCGTCCGTTTTTTTCCTCGACCGTTTATCGCGCGCCGCCCTGACACTTGCCGAGAGCGCAGTCTCGGCGGGCGCAGTCGTCGTCTTCGAGCCATCCGGAAAAACGGACGACAAGCTTTTCGCGGAAGCGCTGGGTTTGGCGCATGTGGTCAAATACTCGGATCAGCGCCTCGCCGACGCGGGACAGGCCATGTCTGAGGGGACAGCGACGCGTGTCGAAATTCAGACGGTAGGAGCCGACGGCCTTCGATATCGCCACCGGCTCGACGACAAGGTGTCGCCATGGATAGTTGTGCCCGCCTTTCCAGTTGCAAACCTCGTCGATAGTTGCGGATCAGGGGACTGGTGCACCGGTGGCTTCCTGATGAAAGCCGCTGGTAGCGGGCTGAGCGGTTTGATGAGCATTGGCGAAGCCGGGCTAAACGAGGCGCTGCGATTTGGCCAAGCCCTTGCCGCCTGGAATTGCGGTTTCGAGGGCGCGAGGGGAGGCATGTATCTCGTTTCGCGACCGGATTTTGATCGGCAGATACGCTCCATTCGCGAGGGACGTCCAACGCTGGCGGCGATCGACCGGACAATCAAGGTTGGTGCGTCGGTTGCTTGTCCAGCATGCCCGGACCAACCGGATAAGCTGCCTCCTGCTGCCCGGTCCGCGGCCTAAGACCCTTTCGTTATTTCAGGAATAAGCCTGTTTTGGCATTGCGGCTACGCACGACAGGCCGCGGGTCAGATTCGACGCTCGCTTCGAATTCGCGAATCTTTTTGGCAAGTTCCGATGCTTTGCGTGCATGATCTGTCGGCTCTGACGCCAGATATTCCGAATACTTGGTTTTGACGGCCGTGCGGACGGCAGCACTGGAGCCGCTTCTGGAACCGGTTTTGGCTGTTCGCGAAAGCATTTTAACGGCCATTGAGCAATTCCCTTTCCACTGTTCTCAGAAACTGGAACTCCTTCAATATAAGAGCTTCCAGCGTATCCAGCAACTCCTGCTGGACATCCTGGTCGAAGTCGAGCTCGACGTCGCTGTCGAGCGTCACAACGACTTTCGTCCGGGCATCGATCTCCAGAGGAACGCAGAGGACCCAGCTAAGATCCCGCCATATCAGTTTTCGCAACCAACGATCCTGCGGAGCCGAAAGACTTCGGTTCCAGACCTCTTCATCACTCTTCGATACGTAAAGTGTCTCATTCTGCCTCCAAGCGTCTCCGATCAATGAGCGTTCGAGAGGTAGACAAATCCTCTCGTCGGACAGGTCGGCATATCCGGAACTGAATTCAAGCCGGACGGTGCGATTCCGTGGCCCGATCGGGATTGCGATGGCGATGCGCGTTGTAAATTGCCGATCGGGGGACGCGGCTGCGGCAAATGCGGCTTCGATAAATTCGTGGCACTTCAATGAGACCGCGTCGCACGTATCGTTGATGCTTCGCGGCAATTCGATCATGCGGGCAATGAGACTTCCATCGCAGAAGGTCTCAGTCTTCTGAACAATCTCCACGGCGCGCGTTCGACCGATGTCGAAGTCGAGAAGGCCGAGATCGACGACCAGACGCTCCGAAGTTAGGCGATCGACACCGCGTTTGTTGAGAATTCCCGACCCGAAGATCATTGTTCTGATGGCGGATCCGATCGTCCATGCTAATTGGGGCGGCCTTTTCACGCCGCCGACACTGATCTCGATGGCCGCCGTTAGGGCATCGCGATCGGTAGAACGCTCGTCGTCGAATGTCCAGGCCGGGAGATTGGAAACGAGCCCTCCGTCCATAAACCAGTTTCCGTCGATCCGTCGTGGCTTGAAGACTCCTGGGATGGCGATTGATGCACAGACCGCATCCGAGACGGCCACGTCTGGGCTAGTTTCGGCGGAGAATACCGTCAGCTCTTGCCTAGTGATGTTTGCGGCCACGATCTTCAAGGGTAGACGGCCCGCCTCCGCGAGGTCCTTGAACGTCACAGGTCTGCCGCGGCGCGAGCCATGATGTTTGACCGACAGCAACTGGTCGAGGCCGGTCTTGACGTTATCGAGAGATACGACGCCTCTCATAAAAAAGATTGCTGCTCCCGTCGCTATTAACAGTGTTGCGAGGAGAAGAGCCAGTGCCGGTTGCGGAAACAGCCAGAGACCGATGACGGCGATCGCGAGGACGGTGAAGCCAACCACCTTCAGCATCCAAATTCGAGCGAGCAGAAACCGGATTAATCTCAGCCTGAACCACGCATCATCGCCAAAAAGCTTGGCAGGCGTTTTCGCGGGCTGCTTAATCTGACCTGCATCAAGATTGTCAGGATCCAGGTCAAGTCGATCGAGAATATTCGCACCCGTCTTATCGGAAAAAATCTCCTCGGCGTCGTAGCCGGCGCAGGCGAGCGCCGCAAGAATCGCGCCGGCAGACGTGCCCGCTAGTCCCGAAATCTCGATACTGTGCTTAGACAATGAACGATAGGCGCCGACATGGCCAAGGCCTCGCGCGCCTGCACCTTCAAAAACGCAATATACCCGCTGCTTTTCCAACCGAAAATCCCACCCAACACGACGAGGCCATCAGCGTCGGCAGCTACAGTGCTAGCCGACAAATCTGCTCCTACACCAGCTCATCATCGATGTCCCGTTGGCAGCGTCCGTATTCATCAGATCTTGCACGGACGACCGGATGAAAAGTTTGCCCGCGGTGGTCAAGGCAGCTGATGACAGCAAGGTGGCGGGCAACGTTTATTCGATGATTTTCCCGGGCTCGGGCATTGTAAGGCCGAGCGCCTCGAAGGAGGCTATGGCTGCTACGCGGTCGCAGGTCACGTCATGAACAAGATAATGGCCGTCAAATAGCTCCACATTTTTTATCAGAGCCGGTGAAGCGGCGTTACCAGAATTGCGGACCGAAGTGATGCTTGCGGCGTCGTGTTGGTCACGGTTTTTTTAAGGAAGGAGCTGGCATGGCTGGATTTCGGGCGTCATGATCGTCAGCGCGCGCCGAGCCCGGGTGGCGGCGACATGGAGGTTGAAGCGGGCAGACCGTTCGCCATCGGCGCCGGGTCTCTGAACGTAGCGTGAGAACAGGCCTTCGAAGACGATGACCTCGTCGAATTCCTTTCCTTTTGCCTTGTGAATGGTCATCACAGTGACACCCTGCTCGGGACGGGTGGTCGCCGCGAATTGGTCCTCAACGACGGCGGCCGCCAGCAAGGCGCGAGCGTTGTTGTAGCTGCCATGAGTGCGCCATGCCTCCGCGAGCTTCGATTCAATCCGCGCGCCGCGTGTTAGAAGCCGCAAATGGCGGGCTTCCTTCGCGAGCGCCTTGAATTCATCCCGGTCGTTCGCGTCGAGCTGCGCGCGCACCGCGCGCCAATCTGACCAAGGATCCCCCGTCAGTTGGATCGCTTCAATGTTCGCCAGGAGGCTTCGAACGCCCGGACCGATACCGCGCGCGCCGAGCCCGTTGAAACCCCGAGCACGGACGGCCCGGGCAATGTCTTTGTACCGGCCTGCCTTTCGGATTGCCGTCGCGGAAGCCTCTTCTGAGCGGCCTAGTTCGAATGCAGCCAAGCCCTCCAGTATGGCGGCGGCATGGTCTTGATCGCTTGGACGCGGCTCCATTAGGAGAGCAATCAGGTCTGCAGCAAGCATGGGGCCTTCGGCCGCGACCAGAATGTCGACCGGATAGGCAGGAAGGCCGTGGGCTGCCTCGGCCATGTAATGGAAGACGCTTGCCGCCAGGGCGTTCGCTGGCACGAGGACTGCGAGGGACCAATCGGGATTCCGGCGCAGCCGCGCGACGGTTCTGAGGATTTCCTGTTTGAGCGGGCGGAGGCTTCGGCCGCGATATCGCGAGACGGAAACGCCTGCATAGGCTGCAGCCGTATATTCACCGGCAATAATGTCATTGGCAAATTGTGCGATCGCCGTGCCGGGACTGCGATTGTTTTCGCTGGCAAAATCAAAGGGCGTTGGGTTAAACGCGGCGATGAATTCATCGAACCGGCGCGGGTGCGCGCCCTTGAAGTCATATATCCTCTGCTTTGGATCGCCCAGCGCGATAAGGCGACTATGCTGCCCGAGCTGGCTGATCATCTGCCATTCTTCGGTATTCGTGTCCTGAAACTCGTCGACGATGATCAGCGGATAGGCCCTGGCATAGGCCCTCGCGAGCATCGGGGCTGCTCGGAAGAGCTCGGTCAATAAGGTCGGAAAAAGATCGAAGGCGATCAAGCCTTCCGTGTCGAACAGCTCTCGTTGCCGGGCCGATCGAGCGTCCCCATCGAGACCTGCAAGATGCGCCCGGGCCTGCGCGGGCAAAAGCAGAGTCACCCCTTGTTTGGCGCAGATGAGGTAGCCGTGGCTCTTCAATATCGTCCAGGCGAAGCCGTGATAGGTGTTGATCTCGATGCGAGACATCAGTGCACGAGGCAGCGTGGCGGTCGCCTGTTCAGCGACGCGCGCCACAGTCGCCCGTGCGAAACTGAGGAACAGCGCCTTACCCAGCGGGCCCAGCCGCGCTGCATCGAGATCGGCACACGCCTTTGCAAGCGCGATGGTGGTCTTGCCTGACCCGGCGCCGCCCCGAACAAGGATATTGCCGTCTGTGCGGAGCAGACGTTGTCTGTGTTCGCATAGGACCAACGCCATTGCGATCACTCGAAGATATTGGGTTGTGCTGGCGGCGGTGGTGGTGGCGCGGCCAAGTTCTTGAGGGCGCTGATGATGCCCAACATGGTCTGCGGAAAATGCCCAACTTGGCATTGTTCCAGGAAAACGGTGAGATAATCGTCGCCCTTCTTATGCTTGAACAAAGCCACAAAGGCAGGGCGGTAAGTCTCGTCTGGCGAGCCTTGCGGCGGCACGAGATTATTCAGAGCCTGCGGCCATTCTCCTACGTCGACGAAGAAGCGCACGAACCAGGCTTGCATCGCAACCGACACCTCGGCGGCAAGCAGGTGTTCGAAGCCGGCATAGGGCTGTTCGAAAGTAGAGTCACAGGAGGCGACGATCGCCTGTCGCTCGGCGTCGGCCTGTTGATCGAAAATCGTGGCGACGGTTTTTCCGAGGCTGCGAAAGAACGTGGCGAACGAAGCGACCGCTGTCTGTCCGCCGGCGTCGAATGGAACCCATCCGAGTGAATCGAGCCGCTGGTAGTGTGCTGGCGCAAGTTCTGCGGCTCGACGGGCGACCGCGCTGTAGGCAACGAGTTCGGTCTTGCCTTCGACGACGATGACGCGACGGGCAAGAAGAGCCTCGCAAAAGCGTGTACGAAAACCATCGCGGAATGTCTTCAGCTTCAGGTTTTGGGGAAGCTCGATATTCGATCCGGTGAGGACACCCGCTGCGCTGCGGGTCATCACCATCATCTGTTCCGGCTGGAACTGCTCGATCACATAGGGGGAGTGTGAGGTGAAGAGGGCTTGGGCTGCGATGCCTCTGACCTTGTCGACGACGCGCTTCTGCACGTGGGGTGGAAGTGAGAGTTCGGGCTCCTCCATCGCAAAGATGACGCGACCGTTGCGACGCTCGGCGATCAGCCCCAGCATGGCGAGCACCAGCGCGTTGATCGTCCCTGAGCCTTGATGCTGGAAGGGAGCGGCATAACCGGGAACACCGGTCGCGAGGAAGGATTTCAGGACGCGCCGCAGATCCTCGCGCGTCAATTCCGAGACGCGAAGATGAGGCGCATCGGCCCATTCGCCCGGGACGATGTCGCGCATAGCGTCGCGAATGGCGGTCAGAATGCGGCCGAACTCAGGGTCGTTGGCGCCGACGACATCGAGGTCGCGGAGCTGCCGCAGCAGCCCTTCCCACATGCGGGTACGCACTTCGTAGGTCTTGAGAATGATGTCCAGGAGCGAGCCACGTTCCATCGAGAGCGCTCGGTTCCCGGTTCGCAGTGCGCGAAGGTGAAGAAAGCCGAATTCGCGTTTGTCGCTGGAACGGCACTCATTGATGGATGTGCCGTCCTCATGCCGTGGCACGGCGAACCATGTCTTGGCGGTGAAGTCATCGTTCTCCGGGTCGTAGGCCCCTTCGAAGCGGATGCGGACCGCGGGCTCGATGCCGGGCTGGCCAAGATTTACTCCCTGACCGGCCCCGAGGAGCGAGCGGTCGGCCTGCCGCCAGAATTCGAGATTGTTGCGGAACTTCGTGCAGTGCTGCTCATCCAAGGCTGCAATGACAACTTCAACCTTGATGTGTTTTTGTAGAGCGCCCTCCACGGGCAAATAATCGCCGCCGTAAAAGTCGTGCTCGTCGATGGCTTGCGTCCGGGCCAATCGGTCTGCGCCGATGGCGAGTTCTATCGCCTCGAATACTGTTGATTTCCCGGTATTGTTGTCGCCGAGCAGGACGGATGTTCCAGAAAAATGGACCTCGGCCTGCTTAATTCCCCGAAAATTCTCGATTTGAACCCGAGCGATGCGCACAATACCCCCCGAAAGCCCCGCCTAGTTGTGATTCTATCAATAGCATTCCGCACCGAGCTTGTCCGACGTGACTAAGTAATCAATGCGGCATTTGCACTCTATGAGAGTGTAATTTTGATCACGGCGAAAGGTTTTGCTAGACGGAGAAAGTCACGATCTAACCCTAGAGTACGAAAGTCTGCCGCGGCCCAGGCCAATCGTCGTTCTCCATTTGAAGGGCGAGATCCGCGCTGGCGATGCGCCGCAAGCTCGATGCCGCGATGAACTGTACACCCAAAGCGAGCTTGACGACCTGCAGCCGCTTCAAGCCTGCAGGCTTGTATCGGCTTTCGACATAGGGCGGCAGCGCGGCAACAACGGCTTGGACACGCGCGTCGTCGCGATGTGGCCGCGTGCCCGCCATGCGGAGGGCAAGCAGCGACAGATTGTGCCCGTCCTTTCCTCTCCTGAAGGACTGAGGGTCAACACCGTCCCAGACGAGAGCCGCTTTCATCGAGAGTTCCGCGACCATGCAAATCGGCTGAATGACAGAGTCATGGCTGAACGTCGTCGGCATCGTGTTCGCCACGTCTTCGATGTTCGATCGCGCCATGCGCCAGAGCGTGATCGCCGCCGGAGCGCCGTGCTCAACTTCATTCAAGCCCATGGTGAGATCATGGAGGTCAGCGACCGCGAGAGCCATCTCACCGGCGATTGTCCGGTCCTGCCGGCACCAATTCCGCCATTCCTCCGCGCTGCTGAAACCGGACAATTCCCAAGGCTGAAGCAATCGTTCGCCGAACACAACTGGGAAAGTGAGCTTTCGAACCTGGTCGACGGATGCAGCGAACCCGATGCCAGCGCCCGGCCAACTCGTGGTGACTTCGGGCATCATGGCGGTGTAAGCGTCCATGATCCGTTTGACGTCAGGGTTTTCGCCAACACCCATGACAAAATTGGAGCCGAGCAGTTCCATTGCGGCACGAAAGGGCCGCTGATGGACGTGGACGCCTTCTTCAGCGTATTTCAGATCCAGCCGGCGAAGCTCGTCTAACGTCCATGCGGTCATGCGCTGCTTTCCTTATGTGCGATTTTCAGGTTTTCCGTATCGGCGGAAGTCCGTTTTTGCGGGTACGAACATCGAGAGATTGCGCTTGGCGCCGAGCCCGTAGAAGTCCGTTCATTCGTTGGACAGATCCCCGAATAGACCTATCATCAAATCGCCGTCGTAGAGCGAGAAAGGGTTTTCGACATAGTGGTCCCGATGGCGAGGCAGGGTGCGCCCATCATTCAGGGACCTGTCGGACAGATGCCAGCGGATGTGTATTGGCCACCAACAATCCGTTCACGCCGCCCGCCCGCCCGCCTAGGGAAGCCGCTTAATGAGGAGTTTGTCCCACACGTTTCGGAGCGGCTCCCTCAGCAGGTCGATGATGACGGAGTGATCCGCGAGGCTTAGCTCCGCGCCGTAGTCGACGATCCCCAGCCCAAATAGCCGCTGGTTCATGTAAATAGACGTCACACGCTCCGCATCGACTGGCAGTGATGGGTTCAGACTGGAAATGTACGGCACCCGGATTAGGTGGCTCATCTCGTTGAAAACGGTATTCAGCCGGGGGAGCACTAGCTTCATCTCATCTGCTTGAAAATCGTAATCGACACGACCGCGGTGTACGGAATCCCACGGCGTGACAACGATCATCTCGAGCTGACCGAAGTGCTCGGTCATCACCTTCCAATCGAAGCTGCTCAAAGAACCACCGTTAGGGTGATTATGCAGAAGCTTTAACTTCTCGCCATTCAGTAGCCGCGCCTTGATCTCGTCGGCCAAGTCTCCGCCTTCTTTCAGGTGGCTCGCATGATGAAGCACCTTTTCCCCGGCTTCATCCAGATAAATATGCTCTTCCGACGACAGCATTGGACCGATGTGATCAAGGATCGCCCGCTCAAGCGGCGTCAGCGTACTGAATGTCATGCGGTATCCTTGGCGCGCTCGATCGTGGCTTCGTACCGCCCATCTGGTAGCTTTTTGTAAAAAATCTTGCCGCCGCGCTTGTAGACCAGCACTTGGATCTGCCCCCACGTATCGATCTTCGTCAGGATTTCGTTTGCCACAACCGGATCATGAATGATGCTCGATGGCGGCAGCTCGAAGCCGGTCTCAAGGTTCGGGGCAACTCCGGGGAATGTTTCGGTCCTTGCGTCCACGGGGATATCAGACGCGTCGATGGTGATCGTGTAGACACCGCCGTTATCGATGACGCTTCTAATGACGTTGAACTCTTCTTCTAAAAACTTGGCCATTTTCCCTCGTATACGCCTCGCACTCTCGAATCTTTCCGGTATTTCGTGGACAGTCATAGCAGATTGCAATCATATCACGAGAAACGCGCGCATGAGTTTCGATTCGGACAGGAGGGTCTTCGTCAAAACTGCTCGAGGAGCCGTTGCATAATGCCGCCGGCAATCTAACCATGGCGAGAGCTGAATTCACACAACTCGGAATTATGTGAGATAGGAATAGCTTGCATAACTGCTGTTGAAGCCCTGCAATCTCCAATTCAATCAACTTGTTAACTGACCTTGTGCAATGGGACTGACGGTTCGAGTCCTTTCACGGCGCTCACGACCGAGCCGGTCGCTGCTTATTCACCGACCAAAGAGACGGGCGACCAGGCGCGAGCTTGCAAAGGGAAGGCGACCCTCATCCAGTCCATTTGTTCGATAGTAGGCGAGAAGCCGCTCGCGCCCCAGGCTTCCCCGTTCCAAGGGAAGGAAACGAAGCGCGTTGCGACGGAAAATCTTGTCGCAAGTATCGTCCGAAAGACCGCAGTCGGTGCGCAGAAAGGCGTTCACGCTTTCGATATAGTGACTATAGCCTGCCTCCTTCCCGAGCATGATCCAGTCGCTTCCGTAAACGATGTGATCGCAACCACTATCGAATTTTTCCAGCCATTTGTTGAAGGACTTCGCAAGGAAGTCTCGTTCTTTCGAGCCGGCCGAAAGCACCTCGGAAAAATAGCTGATGTCGGCGACCACGTTCCGGCCCGGGTTTTCCTTGATGAATTCACCGAGCCGCCATTCCCAACTGCCATCCGGCAAAAGCATTCCTTCCCGTCCAGCCGACCGTGCGCTGAAACGACCGAAATGCGCGATACAAACCCGTAGCTTGGGGAACTCCTTGAACACGGGGATCCAGTAGGCGGGATCGCCCCGCTTTGCATAATCTGGACCGGAACCGTTCGACGAATAGCCATGAGCCAATATTGGGGCATCGACATCGACACAGAGCTTGTAGAGGTCTCGAAGCGCAGCATCGAGTTCCTCGCTGGGGTCAAATCCCAGGCTCTTCACTGTTCGCTCCGGATATGGCGGCTGGTTGCCCGTGGGACGAAAGCCCATCGGCGGGTAGAGCTTGATGCCGACGAAGCCATGTTTCATCAGAGCCGAATAGGCAGTCGCAAGCGAGCTTATACTGCTTTTCCCTTTCCGGAATGCCACTTCCCGGAGCGGATCAAACCCCATGTAGCCGTGGACGACGGGACCGGATTTCGCTTTCGCCATGCGCTGCGAAATCCGATCCATCACCACCATCTGCCGGGGTAAGGGCGAAAAGTCTACATCTTCATAGAGCCACTCATCATAATCGACGAGCGCCGGCGTCAACAGCACCGGATTGAAGTCCTGTGCCTTGCTGTCGGCAACCAGGCGATCAACAAGGACGTACCGGTAAAGGCGAAACAGACTGAACCAATTGAGATAGCGCCCCACAGGATCTTGCCTCAGGAAAGCGCGCTGGCTGGCTCCGCGGGCTTCTCCGATCGTGAGCGGTTCGTTGGCGCGCAGAGTCTTGATCGGGTCACCGAGCATATAATTGAGGAACTTTTCCTCGGAGATAGATGATCGTGTCGCCAGATCGCCCGGGGCTGTCATCGTAACGATCCGCCGCCTCTTCCGATCGAGTTCCAGGAGATGCTGGCTTGTGTCTTCGACCGCCGCCGCGCGCGCTTTGTCGACCGTCAGAGAAGCGGCTTTTCCGTTCCGTCCGGTGTCGAGGAACGCGATTTCCTCATCCGCCGTCGGTGCGCTTCCCGTGCCGAGCAGCTTCAGAAGAAGTGCGATGAATTCGTCGGTCACGTCAGGATCACGCACTGCGAGAATGCGGGCGACCGACTGCTTGGGAAAATCTTCGAAGACGACTTGTCGCAGGAAGCGGGTGGTCGGGAGATCCGACGCATTGAAAACGTGGCAATGAGCGTCGACCAACGGGACGCCTTCGCCCGGTACCGACGGGCTCGGTCGTCCGCAACCCGTAGTCAATGCGACAGCAGACAAAGATGCCTGCGTTAGAAAAGCTCGACGTAGCATAATCATCCCCCAACTCGGCCCCGATGCAATGCAGACATGAAATCCCGCCAAGCGTTCTGATCGTCACAGACGAGGGTTCAAAAATTCAGCCGGGCGATCATCGGGCAGTGATCCGAAATCGCCAATACCTGGTCTTTCCCGTTCGGGGTGCCTGCTTTGTTGCCACCAAGGTTTCCGATGCTCAAATGTTCGGCCGGGCCGTCGCTTTTGATTCCGGGCCCGACGAGGATGTGATCAAGGCCTACCGGATTGCGGCACCCGAGATAATTGTCCGAGGCGAGAAGCTGTGTTTCCGGCGGGGTCAGGTCGCGGATTTCGGCCTGGGTGCAAAGTGCCTGCCCAGCATCGCTGATCTGGCAGTGCTCGTCGAGAATCTTGAGATCGGCGGCCGCTGGCTGCCCATCGGCCACTTCTTCTATGAGAGACCGGGACAACACCCCCGCCGACCGCGGCGACGAGGTCCCGCTGGCGTCGGTCCTGGCCGGCCGCTGGTCGCGCAGTTCATGCCAGAAGTTGCGGTTGAAATCGCCGAGGAGGACCATCCTGGCGCCGTCGGCTGCCGCGTTCTCGACCCAACGTTCGAGCGGATCAATCTGTTGCTGCAGGATCGTGCAATCCTTGTCCGATCCCTCCAGGTTTCCGCCGTCGAATGGCGACACGCAGCTCGACTTGAGGTGGACATCCATGATCCGAAACAGTTTCCCATCGATCCTGAGGGTGAGCGCAAGGCCTGGGCGTGGCCGCTTGTCGTCGGGATTGGTGGGAAGGCTAAGCGCGTCCTCAATGGTACAGGACACCTTTTCGCCCAGCGCTTTCTTCCATGCGATGACCAGGCGCTGCACCTTGTAGCCGGTCACCGGACAGAAATCGTAATCGCTACCACCGTTCGGAAGCACTTCCCGGACTGACTGCTCGCC
This sequence comes from Rhizobium cerradonense, assembly GCF_030182455.1. Classification (NCBI taxonomy): domain Bacteria; kingdom Pseudomonadati; phylum Pseudomonadota; class Alphaproteobacteria; order Hyphomicrobiales; family Rhizobiaceae; genus Rhizobium; species Rhizobium cerradonense. Next base: position 137,023 of record NZ_JAQJCK010000011.1, on the reverse strand, counting down.
ACTGACTTCCTGAAAGGCGATAATGTCGGCTGGTATGGAACGAGCGATGAAGTTGGCGATTTGCTCCTGCCGCTTGCGGTAGGCCTCGAGATTGACGCGAACGGTTCCGCCAGCGGAGTAAACATTGCAGACGGGCAGGCGGCTGACGTCCCATCCCTCAATCTTGAACGCGTCGACGTCCCATCCCGGTTTGAACCCCGCCTCTTGCGATGCTTTGAACTTGCCGGTGGCGGGATCTTCGACATAGTTCTTCGAACATTCGCCGATCCACTGCCGCACTGTTTCCATGTCCATGTGCCAGCCGAGGTTCCAGGTGGCGATCGTCACCTGGCTTGCCAGGGCGTCGACCGATCCGAACAAAACTATTAGGCATGCTGCCAGATACCGGATCATCGACGCCCCCTTCGCCTCAAAGTTGATCGAGAGGAGTGAATTACAATTTGCTAATCTGCGCAAGAGTTCTGGTACCGCGCCGGCAGCTATTTTTAAACATTCTCACGATCGGCAGCCGATTAGGGTGGCGCTGGAGTTATTCCGGTTCAGCCGACCCGCTGCACAAAAAGGGTGCCCACCGGGAGCGGCTTGATCAACGACTTTCCGGAAACAGCGGGGTCAAGCCAATCTGCCCGGGAGCCGCGTTCCAGGATGACGATCTGCCGATCGTGGTAAGGGGCGAGTCCGGCCCCGGCGCCATCGTCAGCATGGTGAAAGCCTTTCCGACCTCCGGCGTGTCGCGCCAGATGCCGGCAATGCAGAAGATCAGCTCGTCCTTCTTCGTGAACAGCCACTTGTCCTTGCGCTTCTTTTTCGGATCCTCCGGACCCGTGAACTCGTAAAAGCCATCGGCAACGATTAGGCAGCGATTGGAAGCGAACTCCCGACCTTCCGACGGGAAATTATACACCGGCCGCTTGTTCGGTCCGGGCCAGCTCCAGCGCCGCTGCATGAGCTCGGCCTCATCGCGGGCTCCGTCGATCGTCCTGACGATCGGGCCGATATCGGTAATCTTGATGTCCTCGCGCGCTTCGAGGTTCGGCGCGCCTTCACAGCAGATGCTGCAGGTTCCAATGGACCGGCAGAACCAGACAGCGGTCCGGCTCGATCTCGTCGATGGAAACTCTGATCTGCACGGCGTTTGCGGCTTTGAACATTGCCCGAATGAATAAGGTTGGCGGAATATCGTCAAGAAGGCTGCCCGATTGTGGCACTGTATTTGAATTGGATCGTCCCTTGATGGCGATCTCTGCCGGCTTGCGCAGCCTTCGAGGCGTACTATCTCTGGTGTAACCCCGAACTGGAGCGTCGTCATGGATCGAAGCGCGGCCGATACCCTGTCGGAATTCCACATTGAGATTCTTCCGCCGGACCGCGAAGAGAAGTGCGCGGCGGATGCAACGACCTGTCCGTGTTGTCGATGGTTACGTCCGGCGTCGAGCATGGATGACGATGGTTGCGGGATCTGCGACGAATGCCTGGCACCATGACCGCTGGCGGCAAAACACCTCCACCTGTTCTGGCGACGTTTGAAGACGCGCTTGCGAAATTTCCGGACGGCTGTGTCGGCGGATATTTTGGTGGCCGGCCATGGGGCGTGACCGTCAAGCGGTCGGAGGATGGCAAACGGATCTGGCTCTATGGCGAGGAGCTTAGCGGAACAGATATCGTCAGCTTCAACCTCTATCGATTGGCTGAACCGGGTTCGATACTGAAACCGTGCGAAATGTCCTCCGACAAGGTAATCGAATTCGTTCTCGGTTTCGAGCCCAGCACGGGAAAGCTGCGTCTCGAAAATAATGGCCGAAAAATAAGCAGAGGATCTATGTTGCGTTGCAACAGGCGCATGGCTGTACTGCAATCTGAGCGCTGGCGGTCGGAGCAGCCTCTGGTATTCTCAGATCATCGAAGCGATGCACCTCCTCCCGCAGAGCTTCGTGTTTCAGGTGACCCATTCCTCCTCCCAAAGGGCGCCTGACGGAACAGCGGCACTCCTCCTCCCAGCCGTTGTTCAATTCTTTCGAAAAGCCTGCCGCACCTCCTCCCGCGGCAGGCTTTTTCGTTTTCCGATACAATCAAGCTCTGAGTTCAGACGTCAAAGCAGACTGCCCTGTTCCACCGGCTCTCCGGATGTCGAGACGATCGTGGAGCCATAGACTTCGCGCGACGAAATGATCAGCGCGTCATCCGGTAACGGGCGGGCGAGATCCTTGGCCTCATCCCAAGGCGCCCGCATCCAGGTGTCGGTCTCTTCCTTCGTCAGTAGCAGGACCGGCATGGCCTTCTCATGGATCGGCTTCACCAGGCTGTTGGGATCCGTGGTCAAAAACCCATAGAGGTCGTCGGTTGTCAGGCCGTCCCTGACTTTTCGGACACTCTGCCACTGCGGCACATGGATGCCAGCGAAAAACATCAGCGACTTTTGCTCGTCGCGGGCGAACCAGGCATTTGGCACCTTGCCACCTTCTTCCTGGCTGGCTGGATCCGGTTCCGCGAAGCTGGTGACCGGGACGAGACATCTGTTTTCGACGCCGAACCATCGCTTCCAATGCGGAAAACTGAGCTTGCGCACGTTGGTCGTACCGCGGTCGGGCTCCATGCGGATCAGCGCTTCGAGATCGAATGGCTTACCCTTGGCCGCAAGTTTCTCGGCCTTGGCTTTGGCCGTCTTCTCGAGCGCGAAGCGCGGGGAGGGCAGTCCCCAGCGCGCATGGACCAGTTGTTTCTTCCCGTCCGCGGTATTGCGGACGATCGGCCCCATCTGATCGGGGTTCATCTGGTATGCCGGCATCAGGTTGATCAGGCTTTCGGCATCCTGGGCCCACTTCGCGACCCAGTCCCTGTCTTCCATGCGATAAAGGTTGCACATGCTAGATATCTACTCCACCGAGCACGAATGGGCGACAATCTAGCGTATAAGGCTGATTTCGCTAGTCGAGCCGGAAGACGTCGGCATTGTCCTGCCGTTCTCGCAAACCCTTGTAAGACGGATGGCGAAGTTTCCCATCCCACGTCCAGGCGCGGAACTCGATCTCGGCGATCAGGGTCGGTTCGACCCAGACAATATCGGAACTTCCGGAATAGGGCAGGGGCGGCTGCTTTCGCTTCCAGCGTAGCTTGTCCAGCATCTTTCGCAACCGGATGGTTTCCGTTTCCTTGAAGCCTGTGCCGACACTTCCAACGTGGACGAGATCGGCTCCGCGATAGGCAGCAAGCACCAACGAGCCAAAGCCGGCAGGGGACGCCGAAGACATCTCATAGCCGACGATGAAGAGAGCCTCGCTCTGGACGCACTTGATCTTCACCCAATCCCCGGTCCGGCCGGAGCGATAGGGCCGGTCGAGGTGCTTGCCGACGATGCCTTCCAGGCCGAGGCGGCAGACATGCTCAAGGAGGACGGCTGGTTCGGCGTCGAGTGTTTCCGATAGCCGAATGCCACCGTCTTTGCCGGTCAACAGGTCATCAAGGAGATGTCGGCGCGACCGGTATTCAACACCCCGCAGATCGTGTCCATCGAAATAGATGAGATCGAAAGCGTAGAAGATCGCATCAGAAGCTCGGTTACCCGCTTGTTTGCCAGACGCGCCGAGCGATTGCTGCAGCAGCCCAAAATCCGGCCGCCCCTCTGCGTCGAGCACAACGGCCTCGCCATCGATGATCATCGTCGCCGGCCCGAGCGCGCGGGCCGCTTCTAGGATCGCCGGAAACCGGTGCGTCCAGTCATGGCCGCCGCGGGTGAGGATCCGGATACCCTGCGGCTCGATATGAACGGCGAGGCGATAGCCATCCCATTTCACCTCCCAGCTCCACTTGTCTCCCTTTGGAGGATGGCTCTTCAATTGCGCCAGCGCGGGCTCGACGCGGTCGGGCATCGGATCGAAAAGCAGCTGCGGCTGGGCCGGATTTCGCTTCACGCGCGGCTTTGAGCGGATCGGAGCCTCGGTGTCACGAACGAGCGGTTTTGATCTCGGAGGCTTCGTCATGGCGGCAGTTCAGCAGAAGAACCTTAAAGACACTGTGACGATACGCCATTTGTCCCCGCAATCCACACCGAAGAGGCGCGGGCGCTCCGAAAAAAACTCAGCCGGCGCTACCGGCCTGATTCTCATGGATATTCTTCTAATTCCTCATGTTCAGGATAATATTCCCATCCTTCCGGTTGCTTGACTCTTCAGTTCGGTGGGAACAGAAACAGAACATCAGCATTTTGCTCGACATGATGTCGGCCGCCAACACGACCTTGAAGGGAGCCGTGAACGATGACTGCTGCCCGCGAAAGGGTGATTTCCGATTTGCGCGAGCGCATCGCCTCGCTGGAGGGCGTGTCAGCCAGAAAGGCTGGCTGTCTTTCCTTCGGCGTGCCGGAAATCGATGCGGTCCTGCCAGGCGGTGGCCTTGCCTATGGCGCCCTGCATGAGTTTGCCGGCGGCGGGCAAGGCACGGTGGATGGTGCCGCGGCAGCGCTTTGCGCAGCTGGCATCGCGGCGCGCACCAAAGGTCCTGTGGTCTGGTGCCTGACGCGGCCGGACCTGTTTTTTCCCGCACTCGCTGAGGTCGGGCTGCATGCGGACCGGGTGATCTTCGTGGAGTCCGACAAGGAAGAGGATGTGCTCGCCAATATGGAGGAGGGGCTGTCCTTCGGCGGCCTCGGCGCCGTGGTCGGTGAACTCGTCCGCCTGCCGATGGTCGGCTCGCGCCGGCTGCAGCTGGCGGCCGAGAAAACAGGGACGATGGCGCTCGCCGTCCGACGCTGGCGCAGGCAGACGGAGGCGAATGATTTTGGCCAACCGACGGCGTCGACCACGCGGTGGCGGGTCAGCGTCATGCCGTCGGAGGAGCTGCCAGTGCCGGGTGTCGGAAGGCCCCAATGGTTGCTGGAACTGATGCGCGTAAAAGCGGGTGAATGTGCTGAATTTCTCGTAAGGGCGTGCGATGACAAGGGTTGTCTCGATCTATCTCCCGGATCTGCCGACGGATCGCATTCGTCGCGCCGATCCGTCCATTCCGCCTGAACAGCCAATCGCCGTGATTGCCAGGAGCGGCTCGAAGCGCTGGGTGTCGGCCGCCGACGCGGCCGCCAGACTAGCCGGCGTTCATGTCGGCATGCCGGCGGCGAAAGCGCAGGCGTTGTTCCGCGGCCTGATGCTGGTCGATGCGGATCCTGAAACGGATGCCGCAGCACTCGAGCGGATCACGCTCTGGGCTCTGACGCTCTATTCCCCGATCGTCGCGGTCGATGGGATCGATGGCATTGTCATGGATACCGAGGGTGCCGATCACCTGCAGGGTGGCGAACTGCCGATGGTGACGAAGATCGCCAATCAGTTTCTGGCCAGAAAGCTCACGCCCCGTGTCGCTGTCGCCGACACCTGGGGAGCAGCTCATGCCTGCGCGCGCGCCATCAGTCGGGATACGGTTATCGTGCCCCTCGGTGAGACCGTGCGCGCCGTCGAGAAACTGCCGATATCGCTGTTGCGCCTTCCCGGGAAGGTCGTCAGCGACCTTCGTACGCTCGGCTTCCAGACGATCGGCGAATTGGCCCACACGCCGCGCGCGCCGCTGACGCTTCGTTTCGGCCCGGAGATCGGCCGGCGGCTCGACCAGATATTCGGCCGTATCCCGGAACCGATCGATCCGATCCGCACCGCCGAACTGATCGAGGTCAGCCGTGCTTTTGCCGAACCGATCGGTGCTGCCGAGACGATCGACAAATATGTCGGCCGGCTGGTCGTGCAACTGATCGAGGAACTGCAAAAGCGCGGCCTTGGCGTTCGCCGAGCGGATCTGATCGTCGAGAAGGTCGACGGAACGCGGCAGGCGATCCGCGCCGGCACGGTGAAGCCGGTGCGCGATGTCGCCTGGCTGACGAAGCTGTTTCGTGACCGGACGGAAAAGATCGAGCCCGGCTTTGGGATCGAAAAACTGACCTTGGTCGCCGTCATGGCGGAGCCGCTGGAGGAGCGCCAGAAATCCTCATCGCTGGTCGAGGACGAGGTCATGGACGTGACGCCGCTGATCGATATCTACGGCAACCGTGGCCAGCGTGTTTATCGGGTGGCGCCGGTTGCCTCCGACGTGCCCGAGCGCTCCGTCCAGCGGATCAGTGCCGCGGCTGGTCCGATCGAAGTCACCTGGGTCAGCCATTGGCGCCGGCCGGTCCGCCTGCTGGCGCGCCCGGAGCTGATCGAGGCCATCGCGTTGCTGCCGGACCGTCCGCCGGTCTCCATCACTTGGCGTGGCAAGCGCCGGAAGGTCAAGCGGGCCGATGGGCCCGAGCGGATTTTTGGCGAGTGGTGGCAGCGCGACGCGGAGATGGAAGCGGTGCGCGACTATTTCGTCATCGAGGACGAAGCTGGCGAGCGTCTTTGGGTTTTTCGCTCCGGTGATGGCATCGATCCTGAAACCGGTAGCCACCGCTGGTTCATGCACGGGATCTTCGCATGAGCTACGCCGAGCTGCAGGTCACCACCCATTTTTCCTTCCTGCGCGGTGCAAGCTCCGCGCAGGAACTGTTCGAGACCGCCAAGGCCCTCGGTATCGAGGCCCTCGGCGTCGTCGATCGCAATTCGCTGGCCGGGATTGTGCGGGCGCTCGAGGCGTCGCGCGCCACCGGTTTGCGCCTCGTCGTGGGTTGCCGGCTCGATCTCACTGATGGCATGTCCGTGCTGGTCTACCCGACGGATCGCCCTGCCTACTCCAGGCTCACACGGTTGATTACGCTCGGCAAGTCGCGCGGCGGCAAAAACAACTGCATCCTGCACTGGGACGACGTCATCGCATATTCCGAAGGCATGATCGGCATCCTGATGCCGGATCTGCCGGATGACACCTGTGCGCTCCAGCTGCGCAAGATGGCCGAGGTTTTCGGCGATCGCGCCTATGTGTCGCTTTGTCTGCGGCGTCGGCAGAACGACCAGATGCGGCTGCATGAAATTTCCAATCTTGCGGCACGGTTCAAGGTGAAGACTGTGGTCACAAACGACGTTCTCTTCCATGAACCAGGCCGCCGGCAGTTGCAGGACATCGTCACCTGCATTCGCACCCGCACGACGATCGACGATGTAGGCTTCGAGCGCGAGCGCCATGCCGATCGATACCTGAAGCCACCGGAAGAAATGGAGCGCCTATTTCCCCGCTACAGCGAGGCGCTCGCGCGGACAATGGAGATTGTCCGTCGGTGCAAGTTCTCGCTTGAGGAGCTCACCTATCAATATCCGGAGGAGGCGATCGTGCCAGGCAAGGACGCCCAGGCCTCGCTCGAGCACTATGTCTGGGAATGCGTGCCAAACCGCTATCCCGAAGGTCTGCCACCTGACGTTCTGAAAACAGTGCGGCACGAGCTCGATCTGATCCGCACCATGAAATACGCCCCGTATTTTCTCACCGTCTTCTCGATCGTGCGCTATGCGCGCTCCCAAGGCATAATCTGCCAGGGCAGGGGTTCTGCGGCCAATAGTGCCGTCTGCTACATTCTCGGCATCACCAGTATCGATCCCTCAACCAACGATCTTCTGTTCGAGCGCTTTGTCAGCCAGGAGCGCGACGAGCCCGGATATCGATGTCGATTTCGAACACGAGCGGCGCGAGGAGGTCATTCAATGGATCTACCAGACCTACAGCCGAGAAAAAGCAGCACTCTGTGCGACCGTCACCCGCTACCGCGCCCGCGGCGCGATCCGCGATGTCGGCAAGGCGCTCGGCTTGTCAGAGGACGTGATAAAGGCGCTGTCGTCGGGCATGTGGTCCTGGTCGGAAGAGATCTGCGACCGCAATGTCCGGGAGCTCAATCTCAATCCGGATGATCGCCGTCTGGTGCTGACCCTGAAACTGGCGCAGCAGTTGATGGGCGCGCCGCGTCACCTCGGTCAGCATCCCGGTGGTTTCGTGCTCACTCATGATCGGCTCGATGATCTGGTGCCGATCGAGCCGGCGACGATGAAGGACCGGCAGATCATCGAATGGGACAAGGACGATGTTGAAGCGCTGAAGTTCATGAAGGTCGATGTGCTGGCGCTCGGCATGCTGACGTGTATGGCGAAAGCGTTCGATCTGATCCGCGAGCATAAGGAGGATGATCTCGATCTGGCGAAAATCCCGCAGGAGGATCCAGCCACTTATGCGATGATACGCAGAGCAGACACGCTCGGCACCTTTCAGATCGAAAGCCGCGCGCAGATGGCAATGCTCCCGCGTCTAAAACCCCGTACCTTTTACGATCTCGTCGTGCAGGTCGCGATCGTCCGGCCCGGACCGATCCAAGGCGACATGGTGCATCCCTATCTGCGGAGGCGTGAGGGGAAGGAACCTGTCGAATATCCGACGCCGGAACTTGAGGCGGTGCTTGGCAAGACGCTTGGCGTGCCATTGTTCCAGGAGAGCGCTATGCGGGTGGCGATGGTCTGCGCCGGTTTTACCGGCGGCGAGGCCGACCAGCTCCGCAAATCGATGGCGACCTTCAAGTTCACCGGTGGCGTTTCGCGGTTCAAGGACAAGCTGGTGTCGGGAATGGTGAGGAATGGCTACACGCCGGAATTTGCCGAAAAAACATTCTCCCAGCTCGAAGGATTCGGCAGCTATGGATTCCCGGAATCCCATGCGGCGTCGTTCGCGCTCATCGCCTATGCCTCCAACTACGTGAAATGCCACTACCCGGACGTCTTCTGTGCGGCGTTGCTGAACTCGCAGCCGATGGGTTTTTATGCGCCGGCGCAGATCGTCGGCGACGCAAGGGCGCACGGCGTCGAGGTGCGGCCGGTCTGCATCAACCGTTCCCGGTGGGATTGCACGCTGGAGCGTATCGGCAGTTCGGGCCGGCACGCCGTCCGTCTTGGATTCCGGCAGGTGAAGGGATTGGCTGTCGCTGATGCCGCGCGGATCGTCGCGGCGCGCATGAACAGCGCCTTTGCCTCCGTTGACGATATGTGGCGCCGATCTGGCGTTCCGTCGGAGGCGCTTGTCCAGCTTGCAAAGGCCGATGCCTTCTTGCCAACGCTGAAACTTGAGCGCCGCGATGCGCTCTGGGCGATCAAGGCGCTGCGCGACGAACCGCTGCCCTTGTTTGCGGCCGCGGCCGAACGGGAAATGGCTGCGATCGCAGAGCAGCAGGAGCCGGAGGTCGCGCTTCGACAGATGACGGACGGCCATAACGTCATTGAGGACTATAGCCATACCGGCCTGACACTACGGCAGCATCCGATCGCCTTCCTGCGCAAGGATCTCGCGGCGCGCAACATCATCACATGTGCCGAGGCCATGAATTCGAGGGACGGGCGATGGGTCTATACCGCTGGCCTCGTCCTGGTGCGGCAGAAGCCGGGATCGGCCAAGGGTGTCATGTTCATCACCATCGAGGACGAGACTGGGCCCGCGAACCTCGTTGTCTGGCCGACACTCTTTGAAAAACGCCGGCGGATCGTTCTCGGATCTTCGATGATGGCGATCAATGGTCGGATTCAGAGGGAAGGGGAGGTCGTCCATCTTGTTGCCCAGCAGCTGTTCGACCTGTCTGGCGACCTGGTGGGCCTTGCAGATCGTGATCAAGAGTTCAAACTGCCGACGGGGCGGGGTGATGAGTTTGCCCATGGTGGTGGTCCAGATCCACGGGATAAGCCGAAGCCGGTGGTAACCCCGCGCGACATGTTCGTGCCTGACCTTCATATCGATACGCTGAAGGTGAAGAGCAGGAATTTTCATTGATATTCAGTTTGGAAAGCGAGTCGCTGGTTCACACCCTTTCAAGGCGCCCGAGTATGATCCGCCGGCGCCACCCGCTGCACGCGATTGCCACAAAGTCACGAAAAAAGCCGGGTCTCGTGATGTTCTCACGAGACCCGGAAGTCGGCCGGACAGCCGGCCTCTGGGAGAACATATACCTTCTAGGGGCCTACGTGAGTTTCCCTACCGTCTTCTCGAGAATTGCCCACAATTCCTCGCCATATTTTTCGCGCCAGCCGGTGTAGAAGCCGCCGTCGCGAAGTTTCTGCCTGAACGCCTCAGTGTCGGGCTGATTGAATACAAGGCCCTGTTTGGCCAGGACGTCTTTGAGGGACTCCGACAACTTGGCCATATCTTGGCGCTCATCAAGCGCGGCTAGGTTGATGTTGCGGCTCACGACCTCCTGCACATCCGCCGGCAGGCTTGCCCAGTTGCGCTTGTTGGCAACGCAGAAAAACGCGTCCCACATGTGCCGGGTTAATGCGCAGTATTTTTGGACCTCGACAATATTTGCGGTCTTGATGTTCGCCAGCGAATTTTCCTGTCCATCGACGACCTTCGTCTGAAGTGCAGAATAGAGTTCGTTGAAATTAATGGACGCCGGAGCTGCCCCAAACGTCTGGAACATGGAGGTCCACAGCGCTCCGACTGGAACGCGGATTTTCATACCGGCGAGATCTGCGGGCGAGTTGACTGGGTGCGTGCTGGTGGTGATGTGCCGGAACCCGTTGTCCCACATCTTTTCCATCGGGAGGAGATTCACCTTTTCGATGAGCTTTTGCAGAGCGGCACCGAGTTCACCATCCATCGTCTTCCAAACCGTATCATAGTCCGGGAAAATGAAGCCGAGACCGTAGATCGAGGCCGCCGGGACCATCGTGGACAGTACATTGATACCAGAGTTCAGGAACAGATCGATGCCGCCTGCTCTCACCTGCGACAGCATATCAGTGTCGCTACCAAGCTGGTTGTTCGGGTAGACCTGCAGTTCCACCCGCCCGTTTGTCTCGTGTTGGATGCGTGCTGCCGCCTCCCTTGCGCGCGTGGTGATCGGATGGGTCTCGGCCAGATTGAACGCGAACTTCAGGGAATACTCGGCTGCGGCCGCTCGCTTCATCGAAAACCCGAGCGCCGTGGCGCTGAGACCAAGCGTCGTCGTCACTGTGAATGCGCGTCTTGTCAGATTTACCATTTCGTTCTCCTCCAAATAAGCTCTGTAATTTTGGTTGGTCGAGGTCGGGCTACAGGAAGCCGATCGAGAGCCACGGAACCGCAGCAACCACAGCAAGACCAATGGCCATGGCGACGATGTAGCCGACGATCGGTTTCATGCCGGCGTCGGGGCTGACTCGGCTGATTGCACAGGCAGCGTAGTAGCCAACACCGAAGGGTGGAGCGAAGAGGCCGATACCCATCGCCAACACGACAACCATGGCGTAATGCACCTGATGGATGCCCAACTGCTGAGCAACCGGGAACAGCAACGGTGCGAACAGTACGATTGCGGGTATCCCCTCGAGCACACTGCCGAGGATGATGAATATGACGATCGAGACGATCATGAACGTTACCGCACCGCCCGGGAGCGTTGAAAGGTTTTGAGCCAGCGCTGTCGAGAAGCCTGATTGCGTCAGGCCCCAAGCCATCGCCGTGGCCGCGCCGATAATCAGAAGGATAGACCCGGACAGGCTCGCCGTCTCGACAAGCATTGGCTTGAGCCGGCGCCAGTCGAACTGACGATAGAACACCAGACCCGCGACAACCGAGTATGCAATGCCGATCGTCGAAACTTCTGTCGCCGTGGCGACACCTTCGATGACGGCTGAACGGATAACGAACGGAAGCGCAAGGGCAGGCAGTGCAGCGAGGAGCAGCTTGCCGATCTGCCGTCGACTTGCCCTCTTGACGTGACTCGGGTCATCGTTGCGGCAGCGCCAGCGCACCAAGAAGCAAAGGGTTACCGCCAGAATAAGGCCGGGGAGAAGACCGCCGGTGAACAGCGCGGCGATCGATACCCCGGTTGCGGATCCCACTGTAATCAAGACGATGCTAGGCGGGATTGTCTCAGTCTGGGCGCCCGTCGCCGAGAGAAGTGCGACAAGATCGCCTTCGTCTGCGCCGCGCTCCTTCATCTCCGGAAACAACACGGGCGCGACGGCGGCCATGTCGGCGGCCTTCGATCCGGATATCCCAGATACAAGATACATCGCAGCCACCAGCACGTAGTGAAGCCCGCCGCGCACATGGCCAAGTAGGCTGGCGAGGAACGCAACCATAGCCCGCGCCATACCCGTCATCTGGATAAGTTGGCCGAGAAACACAAACAGAGGGATCGCAAGAAGGATCAGATGGCTGACACCTTCGTCGATCCTGCCGACAATTATTAGAGGCGGCGTTCTGGTGGTCAATATAAGGTAGCCGAATGTAGCGATCGCGAATGAAAAGGCGATCGGCACGCCGCCGAAAACACACGCCGCAACGCCGCCGACGAAGAAGATGAGAAGATTGAGGTTTCCAAGACCGACGAAGACCGGCTTCAGCGCCCAAAACAGGCAGAAGACCGCTGCAACGGCAGCAATCGCACCGAGCGCTAGACGGAGATTCGAGCTCTGCAGAAGCCGCAACACCGCGAAAACAAGCATCAAAGCGAAGCTCGTCGGCAACGCCGAGGCGCGCCATGAGTTCTGAATATCCATCGCGGGCGTCCAGACGTAGGACTCTTCGGTGGCATATTCCAGAGATGCGGGCAGGATCAGCACGAGGAAGGCAAGTGCCGCCGCGACCGAAACCAGTTCAACGAAGCGGCGTGTATCGCCCTTCAATGCGGTGACCACCGCCGTCATGCGCATGTGTTCCTGCCGCTGAAAAGCGACGGCCGAACCAAGCATGGCAAGCCAGAGAAACAAGATTGACGCCAGTTCGTCCGACCAAACCAGCGGGACGTGGAATACGTAACGAGCGACGACGGCCGAAAACAGCAGAAGAATTTCGCAAAGCACCAGAAGTGCTACCGGTATCTCCAGGCATTTTACCAAGGCATGTTCAATCTTGCGTGCCATTGCTGCCAAGCTCGACGTCCTTGCAACATCTTCGATGACTCCGTGAACAGTCATAGTGGCCTCCCCATTCGGTAAGGCCTGATCGTTTGCGTGCGGGTGCAACGCAGTCGGGTATTTCTCAAAACCTGTCCTCCCACGCTCGCGCGGGCGCACTGCTCCTGCCGGAAAAGCCGGTCAAGGTTCCGGAGTGTTCTCTAAAGTGCGTTCCCACGAATTCCGCGCACTGTGCTCCTCTGCGCGTAGGTATAAGGTATGATGTCATACCCAATATGGCAAGCACTTTTTCTGCCGTTTGGTGGAGTCTTGAAGGGCAACGAGTACGGCCTCCGTCGAGGCATCGATCGGTCACTGGATTGATCGCAGAGAATTGCCCTCGACCACATCGAGGTTCCACTGCCTTGTGTGCACAAATGTTAGGAGATCTTGGAGCCGACGAGTCCTGTTTGGCGACCAGGGCAAGCCGCATCCTATCATCGCGCCGTCGCAACTCGACTCCCGAAAACGGCAACCGAACGCTTGTGCCGGCTCGATGTCCCTATTCCGTCCCTAGTCGTTCGAGAGCGGCGAACCTGGCGCGTCTTAAGTGGAGAACGTGCCTTGCCGGCTTAAAACGCCGGGCCGCCTTATTGACCTTCCGGTTAATAAAAAGGCGCCTCAAAAATTCCGGCCGCTTACCGCAGGTCAGCGGCCCTCTGAGTTTCCAGCGCCGCCAATCTCCCCTCCGTAGATTGCTGCGTCGTCGGGTTCCGGTCCTCGGCAGATGCTAGTCCCTCTGGGGGAGGGAGATCACACCGGGCATAAAATGAAAGTCCTGCTTTGCATCGGCTTGCTATGCCACGACTAGATAAAGCGTTGGCTCCTCTGCGCGGTTCGTCTTTGCCGGCCCATCGGCAATTTGGAACCTGGATAGCATCTCGAAAAGCGATGCGGTCTCCTTCGCGAGATTGTTCACGGCAGCAGTCGACTCTTCCACCATAGCTGTGTTCTGCTGTGTCGCTGATTCGATCTTACCGACTGAGAAATTGATTTCCTTGAGCCCGTCGGCTTGAACGCGAGAAACCTGAGCAATGGCGTCGACGTTCTGATTGACGCTCTGCACCTGAACAACGATTTGGCCCAAAGCGTTGCCGGCCTGTTGCACACGCTGGACCCCATCATTGATATGCAGGTTGGATATTTTGATCAGAGACTTGATTTCTTTCGCCGCCGCCGCAGACCTTTGCGCCAGGTCTCTGACCTCCTGCGCTACTACCGCGAACCCTCGGCCAGTCTCCCCGGCCCGAGCCGCCTCAATGCCTGCGTTCAAAGCCAAAAGGTTTGTCTGAGATGCGATTTCATCGATGACACCGATAATATTGCCTATTTCGACCGAAGAAGACCGAATGTTTGTCATGGCCTCAATAGTCTCGCGCATTATGGTGCCTGACCTCTCGGCATGTTCCTTGGTCTCGCCGACGAGGATCCCTGCTGCGTGAGCTTTATGGCTTGCGTCCACCACCTGCCTTGTCATGTCTGCGAGGACAGAAGCCGTTTGCTCGACGACTATAGCTTGCTGCTCCGTTCTCACCGCGAGTTCGTTCGAGGAAGCACGGATTTCTTCAGCCCCCGCAGCAATCGCCTGCGCATTGTCGTTTACTTCGGACATTGCATCGCGAAGCTGGCTAATCGCTGAATTGAAGTCCAATCTGAGCGGCTCAAGAGCTCCCGTGAAAGGCCGATCAAGCTGAATGTGAAGGTTGCCTTTCGATAACTGCCTCAGTGCATCGGCAACTTGTTCGACGGCGGAACTGGTCTGTTCGGCAGCCCGCTGGCGCTCCTCTCCTTCGTTCTCCAAACGCCGCCGCTCGGCATCCTGTCGATGATGCTCGGCGACCGCATCGCGCTCCGCTTTTTCTGAAAGATGATTCTTAAGGCCGGATATCTGCCGCGCGAGCTGACCGATTTCATCCTTCCGTCGCTCGAGTATTTGGTCAATTTCCATGTCGCCGGCGATCATTTGCAGGACTGACTGCTGTAGTTTCGCCAGAGGCACGATGATGGAGCGGATAGTGAGCGATGCCGCGGTTACTCCGAACAAGGCAGCTATGCCGAGCGCAGCTAGCGTCAGAAATTTAAATTCATCAGAAGCTGCTTTAACTTTGCCACCAACGCCTTGGTTTAGAGCTTGCTCGTAATCGATCAACTTGTTCAGAGCACCAATCCATGCCGTCAACTTGGGTCTCAGTTCATTTAAGAGCAGCGGCTTTGCCTCGTCTCTTTTTCCGTCGAGCGTCAACTTGGTGACGTCGGCAATCAAAGGCTCGGCGTCATTCTGAAAAGCCGTCAGACCCTCAGCGAGGCGACGCTCTGCGGGGGTGCTGGCGACGTCGGAATTAACGGCCTTTTGCAACTCCGCGAAGTTGGAAGCGTAGGATGCCTGTAGCTTTCTCATCATCACGATTGTCGTGGCTTGATCCGTATTCGAGTCAGTCAAAACGATGTCGCGCAATGCTACCGCTCGATCGCGGACCGAGCCCAGCATATCGATGCCATTCCGAAATTTTTGGCTATTACTGCCATTTATGAGGCTGAGCTTCCCGTTGATCTCGTCGACCTGGCTGATTGACGAAAGAGACAGAACTCCCATTGCGCACAACAGCAACCCGAATGCGATAGACAAACGTATCGCCACGCCAAATTTCCGAATCCTCCACATTATTTCCCCTCCGCCCGAGCAAACCTTTTGAACTCCGTATGAGGTATAACCTTATACGTAATACCTTAACCGAAATTGAAGGGCGCAAAGGCCAATGGAGGATACGATCGAAAGAACCCTCAGCCGGCTGGCGAGCGGATCAAGGCTCTGGCCGACTACGGCTATTGCGTAGGCCGATCAACCGGATCAAAGCTCCCATCGGAATTTTCGGCAAAGCTAAAAGTGCGTCGTCTCTGGCATTATTGATTGTCGCCGACGTCGTGGTGGCGAGAATGCCTGCCAAATCTTAGATTCAAAACGCAGTCCCCGAGCGAGCCATTACCTGAAGAAGAGATGACCGCCTCCGCTGAACCGCCTCGTGGAGATACTCAAGAGCTGCTTGATTGATCGAGTTTGTTGAGGCGAGGTTGCGCGCCGCTAGCTCTCTGCTTTCAGCGCATGCTTGACGCGCAGAATAGTGATCACAACAGATCCCACAACGACCGGAACAGCGACGAGCATGATCATTGGATCGAAATGGAACCCAGCGTGGTCTGCCGTTTCATACACGAACTTCAGCAAGCTCAACAAATAGTAGCTTATTGCAATGATCGAAAAGCCTTCGACCGCGCGCTGGATCTTGACCTGCGTCGCGGCGCGATCAGCCATGGCCTGGATCTGTGTCGCGTTCTGGAATTCGATCTCGACCTGAATTCGGGTTTGCAACAAGTCGAGCAAGTGCATCGCGGCCCTCGATAGTTGCTCAAGCCTCAAGGCGGTCGCTTCACAGGTACGCACCGCTGGCTTGAACCGCCGCTCCACGAAGGTACCGAAGCGTTGAAAGCCGACGACGTGCGTTTCCCGTAAAAGCGCGATCCTCTCCTCAACGATCTTGGCGTAGGCTGCGGTTGCGCCGAACCTGTTTCTGGTCTCGGCGGTGGCCGAAATGACATGGGATGAGAGAGCGGTAATCTCCTCGAGCAATTGCTTGTGCTGATGTGCGGGCGTACGAAGATTGCGATTGGTCAGTTGAACCAACTCCGTGTCATATCCGCCGAGAAGCGGGGCGAGACGACGCGCTTCCGGCAATCCGAGAAGCGCCATGGATCTGTAGGTTTCGATCTCGAAGATCCGGCGTACCATGCGCCCCAGGCGGTGTGCGTTCAGGTCCTTGTTGAACAGGATAATTCTACTTGAATTGTCCCCTCGAACACGAAAATCGGAGCAAACCTGCGCCGCGCCCCCACCGATCAATGAGGCGGCGGTATCACCGAAGCCGAAGGTTTCCAGCACCGGTCCCAGCTTGTCAGGAGGGTTCCCGAGGACAAGGATGCTGACGTGACAAACGAGCAGCGGTGAGTTCAATCCTGCGAGCTCGGCAAAATCACTTTCAAGGAGGTCAGATTCCGGCCAGCCCCCTGGCTCGCTGTCAAGTTTCCGGACGCGCGTAACCGTCACGAATTCAGTGTGCCTTTCGACTCTAACCGAAATCGTGCCATCAGCTTCGAGACTGTCGTGGAACTCCTTGATCACACCGTCTATGGGCATGAAAGCAACGTGCTCAACAATTGCCGGACCGGTGAAATAGATCGACGGTCGAGCGTGAAGCTCGGAGTTGAAGTCTGCCGTCTGCTGTTTGAAAGCAGTTGGACGAGAGATCTGTACACAAGGAGACGTCGTTGCCGACGCTGCTTCTTCCGCACCCTTCGAAATCACGTCTGTGTTCCCCATTTTCAGAAGTGCAAACACCGGCGAACCTTATGAAGCGAATGCAAGCAACTTGGAAGCCCGCCCGGATATGATAAATCTGCTGATCCGCGTTCGACCTTCTTTTGAAAGGTCACAGCAGCCTAAGAAGCTAGGAGACCCCCGCTGGTATGTCACGCCAGCTGTACTTCGGGCGATATCATAGAACGTCTCGGGGCCACTAGGCTTGAGACAAGACTGCCATGTTCAGCACGTTGTCCTTGTAGCGGTACATTGGGATAATAAGCAGCCCTAAGGGCACGTGTGGGCCGCGCCAACACGGTATCATCTGCTGCTATCACGAAGTGATGGAAACCATTGAGGCTTGCGTTGAGCGCAAGCGAAATGGCCTGGGCACAGTCCCGTCTGTCAACATAGGACCACAGGTTCCATTTCTGAACGCCGGGATTATCTTCGCAAGCTTTCATTGCATCATATTGGTGGGGCTCTTTTACCCAAGAAAACCGCGGGCCGATCATTTTGAGCGCGGGATCCCAGCGGCAGAATTCGGCTGCGACGGATTCGTCTACAAGTTTGGAAAGCGCGTAGCTACTCTCAGGCTTCGAGGTCAGCTTGTCATCGACCGGAAAATAGGCAGGTGGATCGTCAAACGGGACGCCCAGCAAGGTCTCACTGCTCGCAGAAACAATGTTCTTTATGCCCGCGATCCTTGCAGATTGGAAAACATTGTAGCTGATGGCGGTATTGGTGTGAAATATGTGCGTGCTCGCAGCGACTTTCGCGCCTACTATCGCAGCAAGATGGACGATGCCCTAAATCCCGGATTCGATATCGGCGACCGCATCAAGGACCTGGCTATAGTCCCGCATATCGACGCGGGCGAACGGGCACCTCATGTCGGATGACGGCACCTCGTCGATTCCGATGACCTCGTGCCCCTCTTCGAGAAGGCGTTCAATCGCCGCGCGCCCGATTCGTCCGCTGCTTCCAGTGACCAGAAGTTTCATGGCATTTCCCCTTTACGGGCCGCACAATGGCACGAACGAGAGTGCAGGTTACGGCACCCAGACCCGCTGGGTTCCTCCTGGTTCGTAACGCGCTCCTGTCACCTCGAGAGATTGATCAAGGTGGCCCTTTCCTCGGCGGTGAGCGGCCGGACCTCGTGGTTCTGCAAGAGCAAGAAGAGCTTCGCCGTTTCCTCCAACTCCTCAGTCGCGTACTGGGCGTCCTTTAGGGACTTGCCCGCGACGACAGGTCCATGGTTTGCCATCAACACCGCATGATGGTTCGCGGCGGCGGCTCCCACCGCCGCCGCCAGCGCTTCGTCTCCGGGAGGAAAATACGGCACGAGCGGCAGGAAACCGATACGCATGACATAGTAGGCGGTCAGGGGCGGCAGAACGTCGCGCTCGTTGACCTGCTTCAACAAGCTGACGGCAACCGAATAGGTTGAATGCAGGTGGACGACGGCTCGGCGATTGTCCTTACCGCAATACATGCACTTGTGGAGGAACGCCTCCTTGGTGGGCTTGTCACCTCCGACATGCACGCCTTCCGCCGAAAAGCAGGACAGCCGTGCTGGATCGAGCACGCCCAACGAAGCGTTGGTGGGCGTCATCAAAATTCGACCGTCCGACAGACGGACGCTGATGTTGCCGGTCGATCCTGCGGTCAGCCCGCGGTCGAAGAGCGAGCGACCGACCTCGACTATCTCGTCGCGGACCTTCGTCTCTTCAGATATGGAGCCTATCATCGTAGCCGGTCCCAAGCGTTCATGAAGAAGTCCCGTTCGCCGAAGTTGCCGGACTTCAACGCGAGCGACAGAGATCGCCCCTGGCTCTTTGCGTGTACCCACGGCACTCCGGGGGCGATTTCGTTGCCAATCGAGAGCTGGTCGACGCCGAGCGACTTCACCACCGCTCCCGACGTCTCGCCGCCGGCGACGATGAGATCGCTCACACCCTTCTCGACGAGCCTTCGCGCGATTGAGGAGAGGGCGGCCTCGACCATCTCGCCGGACTGCGCGGCGCCCAACTTGCGTTGGTTTTCCTTCACCTCGTCGGGCAGAGCCGTCGCATAGATGAGAACAGGCTTGCGGCCCAGACGGGACGAGGCCCACTCGACGGCCTCGCCGACGACATCGCCGCCGTCCGCCAGCTTTGAGAGGTCGACGCGGAAACCCTCGTGGTCTGCGAGCATCGCCTCTACCTGTCCGTTGGTTGCGACCGAGCAGCTACCGGAGACGACGGCTCTGTAGCCTTCTTCCAAGTCAGTCGTAACGGCAGCGTCGCGGCTGTTCCCGCCGGCAAGAAGAACACGAGCCAGCCCATATGCCAGGCCCGACGCACCGGTGAACAGCACGAGATCCTTGAATGCCTGGGCAATCTCGACAAGGTCCTCGTCAGCCAGGGCGTCGATGACGACAATACGCGTGCCGTCGCCGTGAATGGGGGCGGCCCATTCGGCGATGGCGGACGCCCCTTGCTTCACCGTCTCGTAATAGCATCCGGTGATTTCGGCCCGCGACTGCGGCCCGAGCACCCGCAGCAGGTTCGCGTCTGTCATCGGCGTCAACGGATGATTGCGCATGCCGGACTCGTCCAGCGGCACGTCGCCGACGAACAGGTTGCCCTTGTAAACCGTCCGGCCGTTGGCAGGGAAGGCGGGGCAGGCGATCGTTATGGATTGGCCAAGCTCCGCAAGCATCGCGTCGGCGACCGGGCCGATGTTGCCCTTCGCCGTGGAATCGAACGTCGAGCAGTACTTGAAGTAGTACTTCTGCGCGCCACAGCCACGCAGCCATCGCAGCGCGGCCAAGGACTCCTCGACCGCCATTTGCGGAGGTGTCGTTCGAGTCTTGAGGGCGACAACGATTACGTCGGCGTCAATGTCCCTGTCGTCTTCAGGAACGCCGATCAGCACCGTCGTTTTGAGGCCGGCGCGCGCGAAGATGTTCGCGACGTCGGTCGCTCCCGTGAAATCGTCGGCGACGCAGCCGACCAGCAACTTTCCGGCGGCCACCATGAATCACCTCATGATGAAGGGGTTGGCGACGTCTTCAGCGGTGGAGATCATCACGCTCTTCGTCTGCATGTAGTTCTGGATCGAGGCGATGCCATTCTCGCGACCGATGCCGGAGTGCTTGTAGCCTCCCAGCGGCGACATATAGCTGATGACGCGGTAAGTGTTGACCCAGATGGTGCCAGCCTGGATAGCGGCCGAAACCTTCAGGATACGACGCATGTCCTGGGTCCAGAAGCCCGCGGCCAGCCCGTAATTGGTGTCATTGGCAATATGCACGGCTTCCTCATCGCTGTCGAAGGGGATGACCGCCAGAACCGGGCCGAAGACCTCCTCCTGCGCGATGCGCATGTCGTTTCGGACCCCGGAGAAAATCGTAGGTTCGACGAACCAGCCCCTGGAGAGCTCGGCATTGTCCGGCCGCCCCCCACCGAGAACGCATTCGGCGCCTTCGCCTTTTGCGATGTTGATATAGCCGAGGATCTTCTCGAGTTGCGGCGGCGTCGTCACGGGGCCAACCTGCGTCGACGTCAAGAGCGGATCGCCCATTCTCGCCGTTTTTGCGAGGTTGACGATCTTCTCGAGAAACTGGTCGTGGATCTTTCGCTGCACGAGCAATCGTGAGCCCGCAATACATGTCTGTCCGGTGGCAGCGAAGATGCCGGAGATCACCCCGTTGACGGCATTGTCGATCTCCGCATCGTCGAAGACGATGTGCGGGCTCTTGCCGCCGAGTTCAAGCGTAACCTTCTTGAAGTTGCGCGCTGCAAGCTCGCCGATCTTGCGCCCGGTGCCTTCACTTCCCGTGAAAGCGATCTTGGCGACGTACTTGTGGGTCGTCAGCGTCTCGCCGACATCTGCGCCGAACCCTGTAACGACGTTGAAGACGCCCGCGGGAAAGCCAGCCTGCTCGACGAGCTTTGCGAACTCAAGGGTCGAAGCAGACGTGAACTCCGAGGGCTTTGCCACGAATGTGTTCCCTGCGGCGAGTGCCGGTGCCAGCTTGTAGGCGAGCAGCAGGAGAGGGGAGTTCCACGGCGTAATCCCGACGCAGACGCCGAGCGGCTCATTACGAGTGAAGTTGAAGGTGTCCGCCTTATCGATCGGGATGACCGCTCCTTCGATCTTGTCCGCCAGCCCGCCGAAGTAGTAGTACCACTGCGGGATGTATTTGAGCTGAAACAGCATCTCGTTGATGAGCTTGCCGTTGTCCGTAACCTCGATCGTCGCGAGATGCTCCGCATTCTCGGCGATCAGATCGCCAAGACGCCGAAGAAGGTGTCCGCGGGCGCTCGCGGTGAGCTTCGGCCACGGACCACTCGTGAAGGCGCGGTGCGCAGCCTCGACTGCTCGTTCCGCATCTTCCCTGCCGCCCTTCGGAATAGCGGCCCAGGTCTGCCCGTTGAAAGGGTTCTTCGTCTCGAACGTATCTCCGTTGGCAGCGTCTTCCCACTTGCCGTCGATGAACATCTTGTATGTCTGCATTGTCTTTCTCTCTTCTAGCATCCGAGTTGTCGGGCGAGGTCTTCGAGATCGTCGGCGACGTAATCCCAGCGCTGCTCGGCTGTGAGGTCGGTCGTCTGGCCCTCGCCGTATTCGGTGGGTCGTGCGATGAATGCGGTTTTAAGGCCAAGGCTGCGCGCGGCGGCAAGATCGTAGTTGTGGGCAGCGCACATCATGACGGCCCCGGGCTCCAGATAAAGGAGTTTGCAGACCCCGAGGTAGGTCTCAGGATCGGGCTTGTAGTGCTGGAAAAGCTCGCAGGAGAACACGTTGTCCCACGGCAAGTCGGCATGCTTTGCCATATTGACGAGAATCGCGACATTGGCGTTGGACAGAGGGCCGATGATAAACTTCGACTTCAGCCGGTGTAGCCCGCGCGATGTGTCGGGCCAGCCGTCCAGGCGATGCCAGACCTTGTTGACGTGCATCATCCGGTCGTGGTCTAGTTCGGCCAGCCCCATCTCTGCGAACACTGCCTTCAAGGCATCGAAGTGAAGTTCGTCCAGGTTCGTCCACGGCAACTCGCCGCTGCGCACCCGCGCTTTCTGGGGATTGTAATGGTCTCGCCAGCGGTCGACGAGACCGGTCCAGTCGATCTGCAGGCCCTCCGCCGCGCCCCAGGCGGTGAGATCGCGGATGATCGAACCCCGCCAGTCGACGACAGTGCCGAACGTGTCGAAGACAATCGCCTTGACGCTGCTGGTCATCTCGCGCCCTCCTTCTTGTGGGACGAAATGCGCTCGAACGTTTCCACTCGCTTTTCGGCCACCCAATCTCGAACCATCGCATCAAAGCTCGTGAAGTGCGGCGTCTTCAGGTGGAAGTCGAAATCGGCTCTTGAGCCATAGACTTCATAGATGTAGATTCGCTCGGGCCGCTCAGGATCGCGGCAGACATCGAACACTTCGCAGTTCGGTTCGTCGCGCAGCGACGTCGCCGCATTCTCGATTATCGCCGCATCGAAATTATCGGCGAACTGGTTTCGAACGACGAACTCTACGACCACGACAAAGCCTGTGGATGCCGAACTCATGCGACCTCCTTGCGGACGGCACCCAGAGCGCCGATCACGCTGCGCGTCATCTCCGCGCAATTGGCGCTTCCGCCATACTCCATTGGAACCGCGATCTTGGTCGACAAGGTGTGCTCGACCGCGGCCTCGATCAGCCCGGCGGCGTCAGCAAGCCGCTGATCCCCGTGCTTCACCGCCAGCCAGTCGAGCATCATCGCTCCCGACAGGAACATTGCGCCCGGATTGGCGACGCCCTTGCCCGCGATATCGGGAGCGGTCCCGTGTGCCGGCTGGAAGAGGCCGTGCGTATCGCCGATGTCCGCCGAAGGGGCCATACCCATGCCGCCGATCAGACCGGCCGCAAGGTCGGAAAGGATGTCGCCAAACATGTTCTCGGTCACCAGCACGTCAAGCGTCCAAGGCTTCTTCACCATGTTGAGCGCCAGCGCGTCGACATAGGCATAGTCCTTCTGCAACTCGGGGTGCTTGGCGGCGATCTCATCGAAAACCTTCCGGAAGAAAGCCATCGAACTGAAGACATTCGCCTTGTCGACGCAGGTCACCGTGCCGGCCTTGCCGCGACGTTTGCGCTGGGCGGCCAGCTGGAAAGCGAATTCGGTAACGCGCTCGGTGCCGGCCCGCGTGATCTGCATCGTGTCGTAGGCCTCTTGGTCGTTTAGCACTTCGCCACGGCCACGCGCATAAAACAGTCCTTCTGTCTGCTCGCGGACCAACACGAAGTCGATTCCTTCGGCGCGAGGATCGGACAGCACTTTCGGAAGGCCGGGAAACCACCGGATCGGACGGACACCTGCAAACAGGCCGAACTCCATGCGCAGGTCGAGCTGCGGAATGATTTCCGTCCCGTCCGGGAAGCGGATGTCGGGCCAGCCCATCGCGCCGAAGAGGATTGCGTCGGATGTCCGGCAGCCCTCGAGCGCGGCGGCGGGCAGGGCCTCGCCGGTCTCCGCGTAGTGCTGGGCACCGGCCTGATGCGTCTCGAACACGAGCGGTGGCGCGCCCGCCTGGCTGACGGCGGCGTCGATCAATTCCAGGCAGGCAGGCATGACTTCCCTGCCGATCCCGTCGCCGGGAAGGACTGCGATCTTGAGAGTGTTGTACAACGATGACATTTGAAACCTGTCCTAGAGGTGGTTGAGGCCGAGGCGCTCGAGAAGGTCGAGCAGTTCCTTGCCTGCCCGCTCGCGGTGCGCCTTGTGAATGTTTCTTGCTTTTTCGCGGTCGCCTTCGCGGATTGCTTGCACGAGTTCTGCATGTTCGCGGGTTGAGTTAACCGGCTTGGGACGCATCTTCAGCGTCACCATCCTGACGCGATGTGCGCGGTCGATGAAATTGAGGACGACCGACTTGAGCATCTGGTTGCCGCCAAGGTCGAGCAGTTGCTCATGAAATCTTGCGTCCGCCTGCGCCCAGCGCTCCAAATTATCTTGTGAAAGCGCATGGTCCATGTCGGCCGTCGCCTTTTCGAGACCCCGGAGTTGATCCTCGGAAAGCTGGCGGCTGGCGGCAAGCTCTGCAGCCGTACTCTCGAGCGACGTCAGGATTTCGTAAATTTCCTTCATGTCAGAAATAGAAATCGGCAGAACCCGCATTCCGTGCCTCGGGATCACCGAGACAAGTCCGTCCTGCTGGAGGCGCATGAGCGCCTCCCTTACGGGCGTCCGGCTCATCCCCAACTGGGACGCGACTTCCTGTTCGGTCGCCTGGTAACCGGGCGCCCACTTGTTATCCAGGATGAGCTGGCGCAACCGAAGGTGGGCTGTCGCGGTCATTGTTTTCGCGAAGGCGTCCTCTTTGATCTCTGAGACCGGTGCTGTCTGTTTCCTGGTCGGCATTTTCTTTCCCTTCAAGCTGGCTGATTTCTCAGGAGCCTACATATTTTCGCCAGCTATGTTCAGGCTGGTATCCGAGAACGCTCTTTGCTTTGTCGATCGACAGCAAGGTTTCGTTGTTCCCGATCTGCTTCTTGAACGGGACCCCCGGATACCACCTCCTGACGAGTTCCTCGTTGGAGGTGGTCATGACCCCATCGTCGTTTGCGATGATGAACACCTCGGCACCTTTGCCGCTCCACTCGAGCGAGCGACGGATCGCCTGTGCCCCGTCGCGGGCGTCGATATAGGTCCAAAGGTTGAAGCGTCTGCTGCCCGGGTTCTGCTCGAAGGCCGGGAAGTCCGCATACTCGCTCTCGTCCATAACGTTGGAGAAGCGTAGGCAAACGATCTTGAGCTCGCTGTCCCAGCGGCAATACTGCTTTGCCATCTCCTCGCCGAGATGCTTCGAGAGGGAATAGGAGGTTTCCGGGCGCGACTGATAATTCTCGTCCGCCGGCAGATAGTCAGGCTTGATCTCGTAAGGAATGCCGAGCAGGGTCTCGCTCGACGCCCACACGATGTTCTTGATGCCGAGCAAGCGGCATGACTCGAAAACATTGAACGTCGAAATGGTGTTGACCCGGAAAACATCCGCAGGAGCAACGCGCCCCGGCATCGGCACAGCGGCCAGATGGACGACGGCTTCAGTGTTGCGATTGTGGTCCCAATCAAAGCCACTGATCGCCTCGATCGTGGCGCGCATATCCTCGAAATCGACCCTGACGAAGGGGCAGAGGTTTTCTGGCGGAGCGATCGTATCCGCGTTGATGACGTCGTGGCCGCTCTCAACCAGATGCTTGATCGTGGCTCTACCCAGTTTGCCGCTGCCGCCTGTGACTAAAACTCTCATATCGTAATACCTCCGTAGAACCTTCCAGGTTAGCGGCTTCGGCCGACCGCCACAGCCAGGATGATGAGCATTCCGCGCGCGATGAGCTGCTGGCTGTAGTCGAGGCCGCCAAGAATAAGACCGTTGTTGATGACACCGATGAGCAGGGCACCGACGATGGAACCGATCACGGTGCCGCGTCCGCCGAATAGGCTGGTACCGCCGAGAACCACGGCTGCAATGACAGACAGCTCATCGCCTTCGCCAAGCTGGAAGCGTCCAGACTGCAGGCGTCCAGCATAGAGCATGCCAGCGATCGCAGCGGCCATCCCCGTCAGTAGCAGCACCTGGAACTTGATTTTCCGGACATCGACGCCGCTGTAGCGAGCTGCGACCGAGTTTCCGCCTGCCGACATGACCTTGCGGCCGAACGGTGTCTTTCGGAGCGCGATATGGGCGATCGTGCCCAGAACGGCGACCCAGACAACGAGGACAGGAACAGGGCCGATGTTACCGGAACCAAAGACGAAAATGAACGTATCGTTGATAATTGGAACAGGCGAAGTGCCGCTTACCCACATTCCGACCCCTCGCGCGATCCCCATCATGCCGAGTGTCACCAAGAACGACGGGATGTTGAGATAGGCAGTCAGGCCGCCGTTTACGGCGCCTACCAGCAGCCCGAGGGTCAAGCCCGCGAGAATGCCGGGGAATAGACCGTACTTGCTCAGCACCAGGCCAGCGACCACCGACGACAGTCCGGCTATGGCTCCGACCGAGAGGTCGATCTCGCCCGCCGAGAGTACGAACGACATTGCCATGGAAACGATGGCGACGATCGCAGTCTGCCGCAGGATGTTGAGCAGGTTGTTTGAAGATAGGAATCCGCGATCCTGCAGCAGGATCGCGAAGACGATGAAGATGACGACGAAGCCGATGTAGACGACGTAGTCGCGCCAGTTGCTGTGCCACGGCCGCATGTGGGTTGCATCCGTCTCTGTGTTCAATGTCTTGGCTTCAGTGGACATTTTGGGTTGCCTTCTGAATCGCGACCTGCAGACCGAGTTCGGTGCGGATCAGCGGAGATTGAGTTTCGTCGCCGGCAATCGTGGCCCAGCTTTCGATTTCGTCGCGCTCGATTTCGCGCGCGAGACGTCCGTTGTTCATGACCAGGATGCGGTCACTTGTTGCCAGAAGCTCGGCTGGTTCCGACGAGATGACGATGACGGACTTTCCGGAGGAGGCGACGCTCCGAATGAGTTCAACGATCTCGGCCTTTGAACCGATGTCTACGCCTGCTGTTGGTTCGTCGAGAATGACAACCGAAGGATCAATCGCTAGCCATTTGGCAATAACGATCTTCTGCTGGTTGCCGCCGGAAAGGTTCCTGACCTTATTGTCAGCGGACGGCGTCTTGATCCTCAGTTGCTTGATGAGATCGGAGGTCAGTGTTCCCTCGCGTCGACGGTCGATGAAGGGACCGCGGACGAGCTGACCGATCTGCGGCAGTCCAAGATTGTCGCCCACGCTGTGCTCGACAACCAGACCTTCCTCGTGGCGGCTCTCCGGAACAAGCACAATGCCAGCCTTGATCGCATCCGAAGGTGACTTGAACTCAACGGCAGTGTCGCCGAGTTCTACGGTTCCCGCAGTTTTCTTATCGACGCCGAAAAGAAGGCGGGCAAGCTCGCTCCGGCCAGCGCCCATGAGGCCTGCTATTCCCACAATCTCGCCCCTGTGAACGTCGAAGCTGACATCGCTGGGTTTTCCCGAAGGGCCCGAAAGGCCACGTACGCTCAGCGCGGGTTTGCCGCTGCGATCAATGGCGCGCGCCTGGTATTGGAAACCGGTGACACGCTTGCCGACCATGTGCTGCACGATCGAGTCGAGCGTGAATTCGGATGTCTTCCCGGAGGTCACGTTCTGACCGTCACGCAGAATTGTAATCTCGTCGGCGATCGTCATGATCTCGCTCATGCGATGGGAAACGTAGATCACGGCTGTTCCCGCCGCAGTGAGCTTCTTCAACATGCCGAACAGAGTGTCGGCTTCCTGTGCGCTCAGCGACGAGGTTGGTTCGTCAAGGATAAGGATCCTGGCGTCCTGGTGGATGGCCTTGGCGATCTCGGTCAGCTGGGCCTGGCCGGGGCTGAGTTCAAAAACAGGCGTCCTCGGATCAACCCTGAGGTTGAGTTGGCCGATGATCTCGGCTGCCTGTGCGATTTCCCTGCGCTCGTCGACCAAGATCGACAGGCGGCGGGGCTCCCGGTTGAGGAAAATGTTCTGGGCGACCGTGAGGGTGGGGATCAGGCTGAGGTCCTGGAAGATCATCTCAATGCCGAGCCTGCGGGAATTCTCCGGAGAGCTTGACGACATGTGTTCGCCAAAAACCTCGATGGATCCCTCCGTGGGTGTGACCACGCCCTGCAGGATCTTCAACAGCGTAGACTTGCCGGCGCCATTTTCGCCGACCAGCGCATGGATTGTCCCGGGTTGGATCGTCAGGCTGACACCGCGCAATGCGTGCACGCCGCCAAACGATTTCCTCACGTCGCGCATCCTGACGGCGGCGAGGGTTTCGGTGACTGCTTGAGTGTTCATGGTCGTTGTCCGCCGCTGGGGACGGGGAGCGGCCGGAGCCGCTCCCGCGCACCGTTAGTTCATTGCGTCGGTGAGAATCTTCGGTGCCTGGTCGCCGTTCGACTGCGGCCACGCCTCGATCAGGTTATCGCGGGTCACCGCAAGGGCCGGGAGCACGACGTAGGGAGGTGCGTCCTTTCCGAGTAGGGCGTATCCGGCAAGGATGCCCTCGGCATAACCGGCGCCGTACGGACGCTGGGATCCGGTTCCCTTGACGTAACCCTTCTTAGCCATGTCGATCGAGATGTTGACGCCAAGGTCGCAAGTGGTGATGACGAGGCTCTTGGACGCGCCCGCTGCGCGCGCCGCTGACAGGACGCCTTCTGTTGGAACGTCCCACACGGCCCAGATGCCATTGAGGTTGGGGTGGGCCGTCAGCATTGCGGAGGCGACGCGCTCGGATTCGCTTGAGAAATCAGGGCCTCCGACACCGGTCTCCTGGACGATCTTGATATCCGGATAATCCTTGATCGCTTCCTTGAAGCCGACCACGCGTTCTTTGGTGGCAAAAAGGTCGGACGCATGCGGGATGAGACCGATTTCGCCCTTGCCGTCGAGCGCCTTGGCCATGAGCAGTGCGGCGACCTTTCCCATCCCGCGGTTGTCGGAAGAGACGAGGCTCACATAGTCTTTGCCAGCCTTCATCCCGGCGCCGGTCTGGTCAAGGAAGATGATCTTAATGCCAGCGGCAGCAGCTTTCTTGTATGCTGCGGCCGTGGCTGACTGCTCGGCGGGAACGGTGATCATGACGTCAGGTTTGAGCGCCATGACGCTTTCGATGTCTGAAACTTGCTGCTCCGCGCGATATCCAGCATCAGTCGTCGCAACGATTTCGACGCCGAGCTCTTCCAGGGCCTTCTTTTGCCCGGCCATCTGGGCCTTGGCCCAGTCAGACGCCGTGTAGTGCATCACAATGGCCGCTTTGGCATGCTTCGCCTTGATCTTTTCGATCTCCTCGGCGGATAGCTTCAGGTCGCTCGCGAGGGTCGCTTTTTCGCCGTTGGGCCCGCTTGCCGGGTGACTTTCAATATCCTTGATCTGTTTATCGACATCGATCGCGAAGGCGCTCGGCGCATAGGCAGCGCTGCCGCCGAGGGCAGTGGCAAGGGCGATCATCTGTAGGGACTTGCGCATCGTCATAGGCATTTCGGTTCCTCCCTTTAAGGCCTATTGAGTTCCTCGAATTCAATAACGTATACGTTAATGCATTTGTAAAAGCTGTCAACTGAAGAAATGTCGGAAACATCGGCGAGCCGAATTGAGCATCCCGCATTTGGGATGGTTTCAACCACCGTGAGTGCCCAACGCGGTAGTCATCACGGTGGTCGCCTTGTCCGTTTGCCACCAAACGGATCGAGGCAGACCGCCCCCATGAAATCGACCCGGAACGATCCTTACGGCTCCCGATCGACGCGGTAGTCAAATAAAAGCTATTGCGCAAATGGAGAGGTATAAGGTATGAGGTATGATGTCGATGGGCAGACTTTTTGCAGCTGAATGTGATATTGTTATGTTTGTCGTATAGGATACGTTATTTTGTGTTTCGATATTGTGATATCCAGAAAAGTGCGCCACATTAGTCGCGGTTTATGAGGGAGGAAGAATTGACAGCAGCAGTTTCGATCCGCGATCTCGCGAACGCTATCCGTGTCCTGTCGATCGACGCGGTTGAGGCCGCAAAGTCCGGGCACCCCGGAATGCCCATGGGCATGGCTGATGCGGCGGCGGTGCTGTTCGGCCGGCACCTCAAGTTCGATTCAAGCGAACCTGGCTGGCCGGACCGCGATCGTTTCGTCCTGTCGAACGGCCATGGCTCGATGCTGCTCTACAGCCTTCTGCACCTCACCGGGTACGAAGACATGACGATTGAGCAGGTTCGCAACTTCCGCCAATGGGGCTCCAAAACGCCAGGTCATCCCGAATACGGGCACACCGCTGGCGTCGAGACGACCACCGGGCCGCTCGGACAGGGGATCGCGTCGGCTGTCGGAATGGCTATCGCGGAGCGGCGCCTATCAACCGAATTTGGCGCAGCGCTTGTCGATCACCGGACCTACGTTTTCTGTGGAGATGGGTGTCTCATGGAAGGTGTTGGTCAGGAAGCTGCTTCGCTGGCCGGCCACCTGCAGCTCGGCAAGTTGATCGTCCTTTACGACGACAACTCCATCACCATCGACGGCTCGACCGCAATCGCGTTTTCGGAAGATGTGCTCGCGAGGTTCGACGCCTACGGATGGCACACGCAGCGCGTTGACGGTCATGATCCGGATGCGATCGACGCGGCGATCTCGCAGGCGAAGACGGAAGGATCCAGACCATCCCTCATAGCCCTGAAAACCATCATCGGATACGGCTCTCCGTCAAGGGCAGGAACAAGCTCCGTACATGGTGCACCGCTCGGCGCCAGCGAAGCCGCCGCGACGAAGGCAGTCTATGGCTGGACGGCGGACACTTTCGAGATTCCTGCTCCAATCCTCAAAACTTGGCGCGAAGTCGGCGCGAAGGGCGCCAAGGCGCGCAAGGACTGGCAAGCGCGGCTCGAAGCAGCGGGCGCAGATGTCAGAAGTGAGTTTGAACGCCGCACCGCCGGCTCATTGCCAGCGCGATATGAGGAAGCGGTCAACGCCGCCAAGGCAAAGCTGCTCGACAAGCCGCAATCAGTGGCAACGCGTAAGGCAAGCCAGATCGCACTGGAAGCGCTGACGGAGCTGCTTCCGGAAATGATCGGCGGGTCCGCTGACCTCACCCACTCAAACTTGACCCGGGTTCCGGCCGTCGACAGCGATTTCACCGCCGCTGCAAGCGGGCGGTATGTCAGCTATGGCGTTAGAGAGTTTGCCATGGCCGCCGCGATGAACGGTATGGCGGCTCACGGCGGCGTCATACCCTATGGTGGCACGTTCCTCGTCTTCTCGGATTATTGCCGCAATGCCATTCGTGTGGCGGCTCTGATGGGCGTCCGCTCTATCTTCGTGATGACGCATGACTCGATCGGTCTTGGCGAAGACGGTCCGACGCACCAGCCGGTCGAGCATCTTGCCAGCCTCAGGGCAATGCCGAACTTGCATGTATTCCGGCCGGCCGACACCATCGAGACGCTGGAATGCTGGGATCTTGCAATAACCAGCAAGAACACGCCGTCGGTTTTGGCGCTCTCGCGGCAGAATGTCCCGCAACTGCGCGCCCAGCGTGACGGCATCAATCGCTGCGCACGGGGAGCCTATGTGCTGCGGGAAGCGAGCAGCGAACGTGCCGTCACAATCATCGCCACTGGAACGGAAGTCGCGCTTGCGATCCAGGCTGCCGACGAGCTTGAGGCGAGAAACGTTCCCGCCGCTGTCGTCTCGATGCCGAGCTGGGATCTCTTCGAACAGCAGCCCAAGGATTACCGCAGCTCGGTCCTCGGCAACGCGCCGCGCATTGCCGTGGAAGCGCTCTCGAAGTTCGGCTGGACTAGGTATGTCGACAGCGAAGACGACGTGATTGGGATGTCCGGCTTCGGAGCGTCTGCGCCGGCCGAGACGCTGTACGAGCAATTTGGGATCACGGGTGACGCAATCGTCACGCGCGCCCTAGCAAGGATAAGGGGCAAGCAATGAGCGCGCCGGCGACACCCGGAAATGACGAAGCGGGCGTCCAGTATGGTTCTGTCGATGAGTACCTCTCGACCTGGGCTGCTGAGGATTTGTCCCGTCAGGGGGTGGCGGCTCTAATCCACGGTGTGTTGGATGGCGCCTGTCTTTTATCCGCACGCATCGCAGCCGGTTCCCTGGAGGGCGATCTGGCCCACCTTGTCGGATCAAATACCGACGGTGATGCGCAAAAGGCAATCGACATCGCGTCGCACGAGTTGTTCGTCGAAATACTCGCACGCGCAGGCGCTGCCAGGGTCCTGTCCGAGGAGGCCGACGCGCCAGTTATGCTCAATGGCCAGCATTTTGCGGTCGCAATCGATCCGATCGACGGTTCAGGCAATGTCGGGCTGGGCACGCCCGTCGGCACGATCTTCTCGATCATGCCTTTCTGCGAAGCTGAAGATCCCTTTTTAACCCCTGGAAAGCGCCAGGCCGCGGCCGGTTATGTCTCATTCGGCAACACGGTCGATTTGGGCTTTTCGGTCGGTGAGGGTGTGCTGCTGGCGACGATGCATCCCCAAACCGGCGAGTTCCTGATCGTCAAAAGGCAGGTTCAGATACCTCGCGACACGTCCGAGCTTGCATATAACGCTTCCAACCACCGTCACCTTCACCCTGCCATGAGCCTGTATCTTCAGGATTGTCTGACCGGCAAGGAGGGAACGCGCGGCCGCGATTTCAACATGCGTTGGCTCGGATCGGCAGTCGGAGAGCTCCACCGGATCCTGATCAGGGGCGGTGTGTTCTTCTACGCCGGCGACAAGCGACCCGGCTTTGAAAATGGGCGCCTTCGCCTGGTGTATGAAGCGAATCCGATCGCGTTCCTGATGGAGCAGGCCGGGGGGCGGGCCACCGACGGCACGACCGCCATCCTGGACAAGATCCCGACCTCTCACCATTGCCGCACGCCGCTGGTTTTCGGTTCGGCGACGGAGGTCGACGTGATCGCAAGCTATCTCAATTCCAATCCAACCAGCGAGTAACACGTCATGGCCAGGATTACTCTCCGCCAGCTGCTGGATGATGCCGCCGAACACGGCTACGGCGTCCCGGCGTTCAACATTAACAACATGGAACAGGCGCTTGCCATCATGGAAGCGGCCGACGGAACGGATTCGCCTGTGATTCTCCAGGCGAGCCGTGGGGCCCGAGCCTATGTCAACGACATCATGCTCAAGCACATGATGGAGGCTGTGACGGAAATCTATCCGCATATCCCCGTTTGCGTCCATCTTGACCACGGAAACGAACCGAGCACCTGCGTCACCGCGATCCAGCATGGTTTTACGTCCGTCATGATGGACGGATCGATCCTTGCTGACGGGAAAACCGCGGCGGATTGGGACTACAACGTCAAGGTCACGAGAAGCGTCAGCGACACGGCCCATTGGGCAGGGGTTTCGGTGGAAGGGGAGCTTGGCGTTCTGGGCTCGCTTGAGACCGGTACGGGCGAGGCGGAAGACGGTCACGGCGTCGAAGGCAAGCTCGATCCGCATCAGCTTTTGACCGATCCGGAGGAGGCGGCGAAATTTGTCGCGGAGACCAAGGTGGATGCGCTTGCCGTCGCAATGGGCACCAGCCATGGCGCCTACAAGTTCTCACGCCGGCCGGACGGTGACGTGCTGGCAATGGATGTTATCGAGGCGATTCACCGGAAACTTCCGAATACCCATCTCGTCATGCACGGTTCGTCAAGCGTGCCGGAGGAGTTGCAAGAAATTTTCAATCGCTTCGGCGGGCGGATGAAGCCCACCTGGGGCGTGCCGCTCGAGGAAATCCTGCGCGGCATTCGGCATGGTGTGCGAAAGGTCAACATCGACACTGATTGCCGCATGGCAATGACCGGGCAGGTGCGCCGAGTGCTGTCCGAAGATCCGACAGAATTCGACCCTCGCAAATATTTGAAGCCTGCAATGACGGCGC
The DNA here is from genome assembly GCF_030182455.1 of Rhizobium cerradonense. Lineage (NCBI taxonomy): Bacteria > Pseudomonadati > Pseudomonadota > Alphaproteobacteria > Hyphomicrobiales > Rhizobiaceae > Rhizobium > Rhizobium cerradonense. The sequence goes on along the minus strand of NZ_JAQJCK010000011.1, from coordinate 103,417 downwards.
TTTCAAAGCTGTGCCGCGAGAGATTCGAAGCTTTCGGAACGGCAGGACGCGCAAGCTCCATTCATGTTGTGCCGCTCGCGGAAATGGCGAAGCGGTATCGAGCCGGCTCGCTCTAGGTCGGCCAACATCCATTTGAACGCAAACGTGGTGAAGCGGCGATGACCGAGAAGAAAACCCTCTGGATTGGCACCAGCTGGAAGATGAACAAGACGCTTGCCGATGCCGCGCAGTTTGCGCACGGTCTCAGGGCCGCAGACATCACGTCCCATCCGCGCATCCAGCGCTTTGTCATCCCTCCTTTCACTGTTGTCCGGGAAGTGAAGACCACGTTGGCGGGCACGTCGGTGAAGGTCGGCGCGCAGAACATGCATTGGGACGAGGAGGGCGCCTGGACGGGCGAGATTTCACCCTTGATGCTCAAGGACTGCAACCTCGACATCGTCGAGCTTGGTCACTCCGAGAGGCGTGAACATTTCGGTGAGACGGACGTGACGGTAGGACTGAAAGTCGGGGCGGCGGTTCGCCACGGCTTGATCCCGCTCATCTGCATAGGGGAGACACTTTCCGAACGCGAGGCCGGGCGAGCCCGCGACGTCCTCGAGCGCCAGGTTCGCGGCGCGTTGGGAAGCCTTTCTACCGACCAGAAGCACAAACCGATACTGCTTGCCTACGAGCCTGTTTGGGCCATTGGCGTCGATGGGATCCCCGCGACAGCGGACTACGCCGACGCCCGCCAGGCCGAGATCATCGCGTTCGCGGAAGCCGTGCTCGGCCGGCGCATTCCCTGCCTTTACGGCGGTTCGGTCAACGCGGACAACTGCGAAGAGCTCATATCCTGCCCCCATGTCGATGGGCTGTTCATCGGCCGCTCGGCCTGGAAGATCGAGGGCTACCTCGACATCCTCGAAAAGTGCGCGGCCAAAATCTGAGGAGTGATGAAGATGAAAATTGCAGTAGCAGGCGACAGCGCGGGCGAAGGCCTCGCCAAGGTCCTCGCCGATTATCTCAAGGACCGTTTCGAGGTGTTCGAGGTCTCCCGGACGGACGCCGGTCTCGACGATTTCTATGCGAACCTCTCCGACAGGGTCGCCAACGGCGTGCTCGACGGCACCTATGACAAGGCCATCCTGGTGTGCGGCACCGGGATCGGCGTCTGCATTTCGGCAAACAAGGTGCCGGGTATTAGGGCAGCCCTCACACACGATACTTATTCCGCCGAGCGGGCGGCGTTGTCGAACAACGCCCAGATCATTACCATGGGCGCCCGCGTCATTGGATCGGAACTTGCGAAGACGATCGTCGACTCCTTCCTCGCCCAGAGGTTCGACGAGAACGGTCGCTCGGCCAGCAATGTTGCCGCCATCGACGAGGTCGATACGAAATACCACACCCGCTAGTTGGAAGGCTGGGCAAGCATTGCTCGCGGTCGACGCGCCAGGCGCAATCAGCCTGGCGCATTATCGTTTTCTGGCAATTTTCAGAACCCGGCGAATAGGCCGGGCGGCATACGGTATCCGGGCTTCGCGTCCGCCTTCAGATGCCGCCGGTGATGATCGCAGTGCGACCTGCGGGAAATGCAAGATGCGCCACGCCTTGACGTGATGCCCTGGCTGTCATTTCAGCAGGGATGTGCGGAAGTGTTCCATGTTTTCCTCGACGCTTTCGCGGCTGAGGTCACCGGTCTTTCTGTCCCGGATCATCTGAAACATGTGTTCGTGGAGATCGACTGCGCGCCATTTGCCACTGACCTCTAGCGATTTTTGCACCCAAGGCGCGACCATCGTCAGCACGAAGTCGGCGATCACGACGATCAACGGGTTTCCGGCAGCTTTGTATATTGCTCGGTGGAAATCGAGATCGGCCTTGAGGAGATCTTCGATCGCGGAGTTCGCATCCTCCGACAGCCTTTTTAGTCGGTCGATGCACTCTCTCATCGTGGCGAGGTCTTCGTCCGTACGCCGCAGCGACGCGAGTTCTGAACAGTTGCGGTCGAAAATGTATCGCAGTTCCATCAGCATCTCAGGCGTCGAGCTCTGAAGATAGAGCTGAAACATCGCGAGCGGCATCGCCGGAAGGCCTTCGTCCTTACGGATGTAATTTCCAAAGCCATGACGCGTCTCGACAAGACCCGAGACCGCGAGCGTTTTGATCGCCTCTCTGATTGGAGTGCGACTGATCCCGAGAAGCTGGGCCAGCTCTTTTTCATTGGGAAGTTTGTCACCAGGCCCGAGGTTGCCTTTGGCAATTTCGCCCGTAATGTAGTCGAGCGCTATGTCCAGCCGGCTTGGGATTTTCTTTGGGTCAACAGACAGCATTCCTGGTCACGCTCCAATCAGAAATCGAAAAGGTACGAGGTCATACCGCGTTTTACCGCTTGCGACAAATGCCGAACGTCGAACTGGCCACTTCTCCAGGTTATTCGCTGATTTGTCCCAGCCGCTTCGAGGCTTTTGGATCGAATGGGAACATGAGGCCAGCGGCCAGGAAGCCGCCGTCGACGTTCAGGGTGTGCCCCGTAATATAGGCAGCATCGTCGCTCGCCAGGAACACCGCGGCATCAGCGATTTCCGATGGTTCGCCATAACGGCGTTGCGGAACTAGCCGATGATAGGCGTCACGCGTTTCGACCGTGTGCATGACTTTCGAGACCTCGGTCAATATCGGGCCCGGTGCGATGTTATTCACGTTGATTCCCGATTCCGCGAGTTCGACCGCCATAACCTTCGTGAGGAGTTCGACGCCGGCCTTTGAGGCTCCATAGGCCGAACGTCCGACACCGCCCTTCTGACCGGACAGCGAAGCGATATTGATGATCCGCCCATAGCCTTTGGCGGCCATGATCCGAGCAAAGGCTTGCGCCACGAGGAATGTTCCGGTCAGATTGATCCGGACGACGCGTTCGAATTCCTCCCTTGAGCTTTCGAGAAACAGAGTGGTTGCGCCCACGCCCGCGTTGTTCACGAGTATGTCGACCGTGCCGAACCGGCCAATCGTTTCCTTAACGATCGTCTCAACGTCTTCGTTGACCGAAATATCGGCGCGGACGGCCAAAGCCCGCTCCCCAAGCCGCTCGGCGGCTTCGTTCGCCACTTCCAGATCGCGGTCGACGATAACGACATTCGCGCCTTCGCGAACATAGGCTTCAGCGATTGCCAGTCCGATGCCCCGGCCAGCGCCCGTCACCACGGCAGTGCGTCCAGAAAGTCTCATCTCGTCGTCCTCCAATTTTCTCGATATGAGGTATAAGGTATAAGGTATGACCTTGACAGAGTTATGAGCTGCTTCTATGAGTATTGTCAAGAGTGAAGCCCGGCTGATGTATGGAGGAAGATATCCTCGGCCGGGATATTGGGAGGATCCGATGACATCAGCTGGCAAGCTCAAGGCCGTGTTTTACGGCGACGACTTCACGGGTTCTTCCGAAAACCTGGCGCAGTTCCATCGCAGTGGTGTGAAGGGAAAACTCTATCTCGCACGCCCTTCAGCACGGACGGCGTCAACAGATTCTCTGTCTTATGATGTGCTTGGCTTCGCCGGTACCGCAAGGGCGTTGTCCGGCGTCGAGCTCGACGAGGAGCTTGACAGTGCGTTTTCGATCATGCGCACCCTCAACAGTCCGCTTATCCAATACAAGATCTGCTCTACGTTCGACTCATCGCCCACCGTTGGAAGCTATGGTGCTGTTCTGGCGCGCGCTGCGGCTCACTTCGGCAAGAGGGATGTTCCAGTCCTCGCCGCGACCCCGGACTTCGGGCGCTACACCTGTTTCGGAAATCATTTCGCGCGCTTTGCCGACAGGATTGAGCGGCTCGACCGGCACCCGAGCATGTCGCGCCACCCCAGGACGCCGATGCACGAGGCGGATCTGCGCATGCATCTGGCTGGGCAGACAGATAAGGAATTCGTCAACGTCACGCTTCCCGCAATCCGGAGCCGCTCGGCAATGGAGGAGCGTGTCTTCAAGGCCTTCCAAGAGGGGGCAGGGGTCATTTTCGATGGGCTCGAAAATGCGGATCTTGCGGCTGTCGCCGATCTGCTCTGGGCGCGGTATCCGACACGTCCGATGTTCGCGCTAGCAGCTCAAGGCTTGGCGCAACACCTCGGCGCTCTTTGGGCCCGCTTGGGCCTGCTATCGTCGGCGGAGCCCGTCAAGACGGAGATTGCCGGCGTCGAAAATCTACTCGTCTTATCAGGCAGTTGCGCCCTGCAAACCGGGCGCCAGATCGCGGTGGCCGAAGCTTCCGGGTGGAACCTTGTCCACTTGGATGTCTCGACAATCCGGTCCGATGATGATGCTGAGGCAGTTGCGCGGGAGGCTGCTTTGAAGGCGATCGAGAGCCTTGTGCGCGGTCGACCTACAATCATCTACACGGCTCGCGGGGAAACCGGCCGTCTGCCCGGCGGCGATGTTCCCGCGGAACGCTTGGGCGCCATCTACTGTGACGTTGCGCGTGCCGTGCGCCGCGCGGTTTCCTTGCCGCGGATCGTGTTTTCGGGCGGTGACAGTTCGAGCTATGCGGTGCGGACAATCGGCGCCGAAGCGCTCGAGATCGCCGTTTTTGACGAAGTTCAAAATTGCCATGTCTGCCGCCTGGATGCGCCGGGCGACGCCGAAGTCGATGGCCTCGAAGTCATGCTGAAGGGCGGGCAGATTGGTGCCGATGACTTCTTCCTGCGGGCAAAGGCGGGCACCTCTGGTTATCTGGCGGCGTAAGGAGCGAAAGATGCAAAAGAAAATCATCCTCGAAGCCAGGGTCAACGAGTACGCGCCGCGCACATCCAACCCTAATATCCCATACACCGCCGACGAGATCGTTGAGGCCGCCGTTGCAGCCCGCAAGGCGGGAGCGGCGATTCTGCACTATCATGCCAGGACAGCCGACGGCGGTGCGACAAACACCGTTGAGGCAAACGCCGAAATCATCCGCGAAGTCAGGCAGGCGACCGATCTACTCATCCTTCCCACGCTCGGCTTTATCTCGAATGATGCCGACGCCATGAAGCGCATCGACACGGTCGCAACCCTGGCATTGGACCCTGCTACGAAGCCCGATATTGCGCCCATCGATACCGGTTCGGCCAATCTCGAGCTTTGGGATGCCGAGACGCGCAGGTTCGAAAATCCAGAACGTTTGTATCTCAACACGACCGAAAGTCTCGCGCACTACGCGCGTACCTTGGCCGAAAAGGGCGTAAAGCCGAAGCTAGTTTCCTGGTCTGTTGGGTTCACGCGCCGCGCGATCGCCCTGATGGACGCGGGCCTTGTGAGGGGGCCCGCCTACTTTCTCCTGCACCTAACGGGAGGGCGATACATTACCGGGCATCCGCCGACCGAGGCGGGTCTCATGGCGCATCTTGCATTTCTGCCCGACGACCGGCCGATCGAATGGACGGTCAATTGCCTTGGGGGCAATCTGTTGAACATTGCTCCTGCGATCTGCCGTCTGGGCGGCCACATGGCTATTGGAATAGGCGACTATCCCTATCGCGAGTTCGGCACACCCACGAACGCGGAAGTCATATCGCGCGCTGTTGAGATTGCCCAAAAGGTCGGACGTGAGCCGGCTACACCCCAGGAGGCACGCGCGATCCTCGAACTGGACGGCGCGTAGAACCAATACGGCATGCGATCCGCACACACGCGGCATAGATTTCGATTTTACGAGGTATGACGTCATATCATGGTCAACGCAACTGAGAAGATAACAGTTCAGGGAACCGCGCAGTCGTTTTCGGCACGCGTGCTTCTGCGGGCCGAGGGCGTGGAAAAGTCGTTCAACGGCGTCCCAGCGCTCGTTGATGGCCGACTAACTCTAAAGGCCGGGACCGTCCATGCCTTGTGCGGCGGTAATGGCGCCGGCAAGTCGACATTCCTCAACATCACGATGGGACTGCTCCGCCGCGATGGAGGGATAGTGGAGATCGATGGCGAGCAGGTCGACTTCAAAAGCGCCGCTGACGCCTTGCGTCACGGCATCGCGATCATCACGCAGGAGCTTTCCCCCGTCCCCGAGATGACCGTCGCCGAGAACCTTTACCTTGGCCGCGAGCCGAAGCGACTTGGCGTGCTCGTCGATTTTAGCCAGATGCGCAGGGACGCCCAGGCATTCCTCGATGAACTCGGCTTTGAAGTCGACGCTGCCAAGAAGATGGGGGAGCTGAGCCTCGCCCAGATTCAGCTCGTCGAAATTGCGAAGGCTCTCAGCTATCGGGCACATATCGTCATCATGGACGAGCCGACATCTGCTATCGGCGAACACGAAGTCCATGTCTTGTTCAACGCGCTCCGCAAGATCACCGCGCGCGGTTCCGCAATTATCTACGTGTCTCACAAACTCACCGAAATCTTCGAGATCGCGGATGAGTACACAGTCTTCCGCGACGGCCGTTTCATCGAGACTGGAAACATCAAAGACATCGACCGCCGCCATCTTGTGACACAGATCGTCGGCCGTGAAGTCAAGCTGGTCGAGAAGGGCAAGCCTCTCGAAGACGCGCCAATCCTGCTTTCGGTCTCGAACTTGGCGCGCGGGCCTCATTTCCGAGACATCTCGCTAGACGTGGCGTCCGGCGAAGTGGTCGGGATCTACGGGCTGCTTGGGTCCGGGCGGACCGAGTTCCTCGAGACAATATTCGGGCTGCACTCACCAACGGGAGGCGAAGTTGTCTTCAACGGCGGTAAGGTCAAGCCAGGCAGTCCTAAGGACGCAATTCAACGTGGAATGGCGATGGTGACCGAGGATCGCAAGGACAGTGGTCTCGTGCTCTCGGCATCGATCGCCCACAACATCACGCTTTCATCGCTGGCCTTGATGGCCATCAGCGGTTTCATCCGCGGGGACAAAGAGCGCAGCGCGGTTCAAGACATGATCGTCTCGCAGAGGATCAAGTCGGCGTCGCCAGATGTTGCCGTCGAAACTCTGTCAGGGGGCAACCAACAAAAAGTCGTGCTGGCCCGGTGCCTTCTGACAAATCCAAAGCTTCTCATTTGCGACGAACCGACGCGTGGCATCGACGAAGGTTCCAAGCAGGAGATCTACGCGTTCCTGCGAGACTTCGCGGCGAAGGGCAACGGCGTCCTCGTGGTCTCCTCGGAGGCACCGGAGATCATGCAGCTCAGCGACAGGATCGCGATTTTCAAACAGGGGCAGCTCCTCAACATCATCGCCGGTGCCGAAGCAACGCAACAGACGCTTATGGACATGGCGAGCTGATGAGCGGTCATAGCCCCATTCACGGGAGGACTTGAGTAATGAATACCATCGCTGCGGCGAAGCCCGGAAACTTCCGCGCCGGGGAAATGATCAGGCAGTTCAGCATCGTTCTCGTGTTTTTCCTGATCGTCGCGTTCTTCGCGTTCGCGAACCAGTACTTCATGACATGGTTGAATTGGCTGAATCTCGTTCGCCAGTCGTCGATCAACGGCATTCTGGCGATCGGAGTGACCTTCGTCATCCTTACTAAAGGCATCGACCTATCGGTCGGCTCCGTAATGGCGCTCGCGGGCATGATCGCCGCCAGCCTCGTAACGGAGACCAACGAGCAGTTCGTGCTTTTCGGTATCTTTGCGGGCCTCGCGGCGGGAGCCGGCCTCGGCTTGGTGAACGGAGTGCTTGTTGCCGCGGTCAAGGTCCCGCCGTTCGTAGTGACGCTTGGCATGTTGAGCGTGGCCCGCGGGCTCACCTTGATCTTTTCGGAAGGACGCCCCATCCCGAATCTGTCGGATCCCTTCAAGTGGATTGGCTCCGGGCAGATCATGTATATCCCGGTACCGATCGTCATCCTGTTCGTCGTCTTCCTGATTGGATGGACCGTTCTAAACTATACGACTTTCGGCCGTTATGTGTACGCAGTTGGCGGCAACGAGAAGGCGGCTCGCACGAGCGGCATTTCCACCAAGGTGATCGTCGGTGCGACCTATGTGATCTCGGGCCTCCTGGCTGGTCTTGCGGGGCTTGTCCTGACGGCTCGCACTACCGCTGCGCTGCCGCAAGCGGGCATCGGTTATGAACTCGATGCGATCGCCGCCGTCGTGATCGGCGGGACGAGCCTTGCGGGCGGCCGCGGATCGCTGCTCGGCACACTGATCGGCGCGCTCATCATCGGCACGATCAACAACGGCATGGACCTCATGGGCGTGTCTTCATACTACCAGCAGGTCCTCAAGGGCACGATCATCGTGGTCGCGGTCATCGCCGACCAAATCCGCAAATAAGACCAATCCCGAAATTGCCGCCGGGGAAGGCCGGCGACAATGTCCGGCCCAGCGTGTCGCGTCCGGACGTATCTTAAACCAGAGGAGAATATGAAATGCAGATGTCTAGGAGGAACCTGCTCAATGCGGGTGTGGGTATGGCAATCGCCGTAGCGACGTTGGCTGGCGGGAACTTCGCCTTCGCGCAGGACAAAATTCGGATCGCGGCTCTCTCGTTCGGTGAGTCCGGCGAGTACATGAAGGCTTGGTCGACGGAAATCCAGAACCATCCCGCCGTCAAATCGGGCGAGGTCGAGATCACCGTTTTCGACGGCAAGTATGATCCACTGACACAGGCGAACCAGATCGACACAGCGATCACCCAACAATTCAACGCGATCATCATGTCACCGTTCGACCTCGAGGCCTCGGCACCGCCGATCGAAAAGGCCGCCGAAGCGAAAATCCCGCTTATCGTGTCGGCGCTCAAGACCAAGTCGACGAAATACACCGCGTCCATCATCGTTAACGATACCGAAGGCGGCCGGATCATCGCTGAGGAACTCGCCAAGCGCCTTCCGAACGGCGGCAACGTCGTCCTCATGGAGGGTCCGATCGGCCAGTCGGCCCAGATCGAGCGCCGCGCAGGCATCGACGCTGGTCTCGCCAAGTTCCCGAACCTCAAGCTCATCGAAGACAAGACAGGCAACTGGAGCCGCGCCGAGGGTCAGGCGCTCATGGAGAACTGGTTGCTCGCGCACCCGGGTGAGATCAACGGCGTCCTTGCGGAAAACGACGAGATGGCGCTTGGCGCGATCGAAGCCATGAAGAGCGCCGGCATCGATCTCAAGACCGTTCCCGTTCTTGCGATCGACGGCATCCCGGACGCAAAGCGCGCCGTGAAGAAGGGCGAGATGGCGGTCAGTCTCTACAAGTACGCCCGCGCCGAAGGCCAGGGCGCGGTCGACCTCGCACTGCGGGCGATCAAGGGCGAGAGCTACAAGCCACAGTCCGAAATCTGGGGCTCGCTGATGGAATGGAAGGGCGGCACCGAGAAGGACTACGTCGTGCCGTGGCTCGTGCTCGATTCCACCAATGTCGAGAAGTACATGTAATCGGACAACGGCGGACGGCCCATACGGCCGTCCGCCTTACACCAGGGAAATAGGATCGACCATCATGTTGAAGAGAAAAGTTGGAAAGACCGATGTGACGCTGACCTCGCTAGGGCTGGGTACCTCGCCGCTCGGCGGGTGCAATGTCGATGTGAGCTTCCAGACTTTCGAGGCGGTCGTCCTCAAGGCATACGACTTGGGTGTCCGCTATTTCGACACCGCGCCCCTTTACGGCCTTGGAAAGTCCGAGCATTCCCTCGGCCATGTCCTTCGCAACAACGATCTCATCGGCAAGGTCGTGGTCAGCACCAAGGCGGGGCGGATACTCAAGCCGGAAAGCCGCGCAAAGCGCGCCGAGAGCCTTTACGGCATCGACTGGGTGAAGGCGCTGCCATTCGTCGATGACTACGACTATTCCTATGACGGCATCATGCGCGCTTTCGAAGATAGCCAGCAGCGCCTGGGTATGGACCACATTGACATCCTCTATCTCCACGACGTGAGCGGCGAATGGCACCGCGAGGCGTATAGCACCCACCTTTCGGCGCTGAGATCGAGCGGTTACAAGGCGTGTGACGAGCTGCGCAGCACAGGCTCCGTGAAGGCCATCGGCCTCGGCGTCAATGAAACCGCGTCGGTCCTGCAGGTGGCAGAGGAATTTGATCTCGACTGCTCCATGGTCGCCGGGCGCTACACCCTGCTCAACCACGGCGCTCTCGATCATTTCTATCCAGAAATGCAGCGTCGCGGCATCGGTATCATTGCGGCTGGCATCTACAACTCCGGCATCCTCGCCGAGGGTAGCAAGTCGATGACAACCACCCGCACCTACGATTGCCAGCCCGCGCCTGAAGCGATCGTCCGCAAGGTCGAGGCGCTCGAAGCCGTCTGCGAGCGCCATGGCGTCTCGCTTGCGACTGCAGCGACACAATTTGTCTACGCACATCCTGCAGTGACCGCGGTGGTTCAGGGAGCGCTGGCGCCCGAACACGTCGCCGCAAACGTCGCCGCGATCTCGACGCCGGTTCCGGCTGCGTTCTGGGCCGACCTGAAGTCGTCCGGCCTCATCCCTGAAGCCGCGCCAGTTCCGGAGGCATGATAGCGATGGATCTGGCTCAGCGCAGGCCCTCGGACATTCTGGTCACCTATCGGATTGAGACCGCCGGGAGCGCTGAGGCCTTGGCGGTCAAGATCGGAAGCGACCAGTCGACGGGTACATTTGTTGACCTGCCCGGAGAGACGCCGCAACTGAAGGCGCGCGCGGCCGCGCGCGTGGTCGCTTTCGAGAAACTGGACTCTGTTGAGGTTCCCTCGCTCCCTGCAGCGGGCGAAGTCTTCAACCGAGCGGAGACAACAATCGCCTATCCCCTGGAGGCTGTCGGAACTGACCTCGCGGCAGTCACCACGGTTGCATTGGGCGGGGTCTGGTCGATCAAGGAATTCACCGGGCTGAGGGTCATCGGCCTGCAGCTGCCTCCAGAGTTTGAAGGCGTCTACCCGGGGCCTCAATTTGGGATCGAAGGCTCCCGGCGTCTGACAGGCGTCTACAATAGGCCAATCATCGGCACGATCATCAAGCCCGCGCTCGGCCTCACCCCGGACGAAACGGCGCAGGTGGTTGCTGAACTCGTCGCGTCCGGTGTCGACTTCATCAAGGACGACGAGAAACTGATGTCGCCACCGTACTCCTCGTTGGAGGCGCGGGTGAAAGCGATCATGCCGATCATCCGGGATCAGGAGCAGCGCACCGGCAAGAAGGTGATGTATGCCTTCGGCATTTCCGACGTCGATCCCGACGAGATGGTTCGCAAGCACGACCTGGTCGTGCGCGAGGGTGGAAACGCCGCTGTCATCAACATCAATTCGATCGGCATGGGCGCTTTTCTGTTCCTGCGTCGGCGGTCGTCCCTTGTCTTGCACGCCCATCGCAACGGCTGGGATCTTCTCACCCGACATCCTGGTCTTGGGTTCGATTTCTCGGTCTACCAACAGCTTTGGCGACTTCTCGGCGTCGACCAATTCCAGATCAACGGCATTGCCGCCAAATACTGGGAGCCGGACGCGTCTTTCGTTCAGTCGTTCCATGATCTCCAGAAACCGATCTTCAGTGATGCCGACCGCCCGTTACCGGTCGTTTGTTCGGGTCAATGGGGTGGACAGGCGCCTGAGACCTATCGAAGGACGGAGCAGACGCTTGACCACCTTTACCTTTGTGGTGGTGGCGTCGTCAGCCATCCCGGCGGGCCGTCGGCGGGTGTCAGAGCGGTTCGTGCGGCCTGGGATGCCGCGGTCGCCGGAATCGATCTCCATGAATATGCCAAATCTCATCCAGAGCTGGCGCAGTCGCTCGCCAAGTTCGGCTCTAAAACCGTATCAGAAGGAAGATGACAGATGGAATATCGTCGGCTTGGCCGGTCAGGTCTCAAAATTTCGCAACTGGTTCTTGGTTGCATGAGTTTCGGCGTCGCCGATCGCGGCAACCATGCTTGGACCTTGTCCGAAGACGACAGTAGGCCATTTATCAAAGAGGCACTCGAACAGGGCATAAACTGCTTCGACACGGCCAATGCCTACTCGGACGGCACCAGCGAGGAGATCATCGGCAAGCTGCTCAGGGAGATGGTGCAGCGTGATGAGGTTGTCATTGCCACCAAGGTCTACGGCAAGATGCGCAACGGAGCGAATGCGGTCGGACTTTCCCGCAAGGCAATCATCGCGGAGGCTGAGGCCAGCCTCAAGCGGCTGGCGACCGACTACATCGACCTCTACCAAATTCATTTCTGGGACAATTCGACCCCGATCGAAGAGACGCTGGAAGCGCTGACCGATCTCGTTCGAAGCGGCAAGGTTCGCTACATCGGAGCCAGCAATTGTTACGCATGGCAATTTGCGCGCGCGCTCTACAAGTCGGACGCTGCCGGATGGTCGCGTTTCGTTTCGATGCAAGCTCAGATGAACCTCCTTTATCGCGAGGAAGAGCGGGAGATGTTGCCGCTCTGTAAAGCTGAAGGGGTGGGGATCATCGCGTTCAGTCCGCTGGCTCGCGGGCGCCTCAGCCGGCCTTGGGAGGAAAGCAGTTTGAGGTCCGAGACCGACAATGTCACCGCTCGGTTCTACGGTCACGCGGACGAGGCGGATCGCCGCGTCGTAGACGTCGTCGCAAAGATTGCAGACGACAAGAACGTCCCACGATCCCTCGTTGCGATGGCGTGGCTTAACACAAAGGCGGGCGTGACGGCTCCTATAATCGGCGCAACGAAGCTACAGCATCTGAAGGATGCCGTCGCTTCCTTGGCCGTCAAGCTAAGCGACGACGAGGTCCGCGAACTCGAGGAGCCATACGTGCCGCATAGCGTAGTCGGCTTGAACTGAGTTTGGCTCAGCGGGGACGACGTTGAGGCTGTCAGGAGGCACGCCGAACCGGGCCTCCTGAGCCAATGGCTTTGGTCGTATCGATCTCTGCTCCCTTCCAGAACCAGCGCGAGGAAAAAAGATGACCACCACCCGTCATTTTGACGTCAGCGACAGCGCGATTGAAGCTGCCGCCCGGCTCATGCGAAATGGCGAAGTTGTCGCGTTTCCGACGGAGACGGTTTACGGGCTCGGCGCGGACGCCAGCAGCCCCGCCGGGATCGAGCGCATCTATGAAGCCAAAGGACGCCCGCGGCATAATCCCCTGATTATCCACGTTTCGGACGTGGAAATGGCGCGCAGGATGGCACATTTCAATCCGGAGGCAGAGTTGGCTGCTGCCAGCTTTTGGCCGGGACCTCTGACATTGCTCCTGCCAAAGCGGGAAGACGCGGGGCTCGCAACCGCAGTTACCGCGGGCATGAAAAATGTCGCAATCCGATTTCCCTCGTCGAGTGTCGCCCAACGGCTGATCCGGGCCGTCGGATTTCCGGTGGCAGCGCCTTCAGCCAATCGTTCCGGGAAGGTCACCTCGACCCGCTTCGTGGAAGTTGTCCGCCAGTTGGACGGACGGATTTCGGGAATCGTGGAAGAAGACATATGCGATCACGGCCTGGAATCGACTATTCTGTCTTTGGTCGGATCTCCGATCATTCTACGCCACGGGTCAGTTCCGCGGGAGGCACTGGAAGCTTTACTCGGCCCGATTGACGAGGACACTGGGCCCCAAAAAGTCTCGGCACCAGGCCAGCTAAAGAGCCATTATGCTCCGGAAGCCGCCGTTCAGATGAATGTCGACCGTCCTGCCGCCAATATGGTCTGGGTCGGTTTCGGACCGGAGTGCGAGGGCTGTCAATTGACGCTGTCTTCTTCCGGTGACCTTCAGGAAGCTGCCCGCAACCTCTACACCGCCATGAGTGAAGCCGACGCCTTGGCCGGCGCGAGTGACATGATTGCATTCGCCCCTGTGCCTCTGATTGGCCTTGGCAGGGCAATCAACGATCGGCTGAGACGAGCTGCCGCGCCCCGTTGCGCGTAGGCGGCATTTTTAAGCAATTCGCAAAATGCGGATGGCGGCATGCAAAAAACGCTTGCCTCTATAGGTATGACCTTATACCTTACACCTTGCCGATTGAGGAGTCAGGCCACGGAGGTCCATCAAGCATTTCTGGTGTGGTTGGCGGCAGACGCCGGCGACATGACACGCATTTGGGACACGGGCTTTACCCGAACAATGACGGCATGGCGGAAGCTACATCGCTTCGACGCCTCCTATCGACATCTAGGGATGATCACATGACCGAACTTGAAACTAGGCCGCTCGGAAAAAGCAAAGTGCAGGTAACTTCGCTTGGGCTAGGCACAGTGCCGCTCTCTGGCTTCAACGCCGATGTCTCCTACGACGAATTCGAAGCGACCATCCTCGCCGGGTATGCGGCCGGCATCCGCTATTTCGATTGCGCGCCGATGTATGGATTCGGCAAGTCGGAGCATTATCTTGGCCATGCCCTCAGGGCGAACAAGCTGCGCGAAAACGTGGTGGTAAGCACCAAAGTCGGACGCGTATTGAAGCCCGCAAGCAGGACGAAGAAGTTAGAGACCGTCTACGGCATCGAGTGGATCGACCCGCTTCCGTTTCTCGATACCTACGATTACACCTATGACGGCGTGATGCGCGCATTCGAAGACAGCCAACAGCGCCTCGGCCTAGACTATATTGACGTTCTTCTCGTGCATGACGTTGGTCGGGCATGGCACGGCGACCAGAGCGAATTCTATTGGAACCAGTTGCGGGCCTCCGGTTACAAGGCACTGGACGAACTTCGCTCCAGCGGAGCCGTATCGGCCATTGGTCTGGGTGTCAACGAGGCCGAGTCTGTCGTGGGTGTCGCCCGTGAATTTCCGATCGACTGCTCGTTGATCGCCGGCCGCTACACCCTTTTGAATCATGCCCCGCTTGAGGCCGCGTTCGACGAGTTGCTCCAGCGGAACGTCTCCGTGATCGCCGGCGGGATCTTCAATTCCGGGATCCTCGCGACCGGCGTAAGCGGTCCCGCGGCCACTTACGATTACGGCAAGGTTCCGGCGGCCGTCGTCGAAAAGGTCAAGGCCATCGAGAGCATTTGCTTAAGATATGCGGTGAGCTTGCCTGCAGCGGCGATGCAATTCGTCTATGCGCATCCGGCAGTGGCCACGCTGGTCATGGGTGCAAAGAGCGCATTGGAAGTCGAGCAGAACGTCAAGGCGATCAACGAGACAATACCCGGTGCATTTTGGGACGCTTTGACTGAGGCGAGCCTTCTTCCGTCAAACGCTCCGCTGCCGACGGCTGTACGATGATGGCCAGCGGAGGCACCGTTTTCGGCGGCTTCCGCTGTGAAGCGCTCGTGGGTTCGGTTCCATCGCCGGAGGCGCGCGCATGCCTCGAGGCGCTCGTCAGGACATATGGCGAGCTCCTCGCGATCTACTCCTTCATGCATATGGCATTGAGGGAGAAGAGCATGCGCCTCTTGATTGGAGAACTCGCCAATCGCGCCACAGAGATAAAGCGATCCGTCCGTTCCTCGCTTGCGGGCTTGCGCGGTCTCGCGGGGCAGGGCCACGCACTCTCCCATCTTGGACGGGCAGATGGCCTGCTTGTCGAGGCGGAGGAGCACCTGCAGCGCGGTGTCCTGGTTTCAGATGCACCCCTGCTGGGGCTGCTTTCAAATGCGGCGATCGAGCTGAAACGATCGGCCGCCATCTTAGGCACGTCGACCTTCGACACGACAGCATGCTGTGGAGGGTCCCTACTTGGACATGGGGAGGAAGACCATGGGAACGCATTCGATCTGGGTGCTTGAATACTCTCGAAGCCCGGTGCACCCGGTCAGCGGGGTTTTTTACGGCGCCCATAATCAGGGCACGATGAACCTGCCGTTCGCATACATACTCATCAAGTCAGGAGATGCAGTCGTTCTGGTCGATGCCGGTCACGACGTCGCCGATTTCGGAGGCCAGATCGCCAACTCAATCGGCGTTACCGGTTGGACGCCTCCGGAAATCGTTCTCGGGGAATGCGGGATCAGGCCCCAAGACGTCACGCATGTCATCCTCACGCACGCGCACTTCGATCACATTGGCGGCCTAAAGTTCTTCCCAAATGCTAAGATTTTCATTCAGAAGAAAGAATTGGAATCCTGGATGTGGATTCTGGCAAAGGGTCGGCGCTTCCGTTCATTGCAGGCCGGACTGAATCCGGCGGATATCCTCTATCTGACCCAGGCAAATATCGAAGGCCGCCTGGAACTGGTGGAGGGAGAGCGGGAAAACCTAGTGCCAGGCGTTCATGTCTATCCGGCATTCGACACCCATACCGCAGGATCGCAATATGTGGTGGTGGAGACGGGCGGTGGAGACGGCAAGTTTGTCCTGTCCGGCGACGTCATCTACACCTACAGCAACCTCACGGGTGAGGACGCCACCGATCCCTGCTTTGTGCCGCCGGGCCTTGCCAATGGCAGCCAGACACGTCTGATCGAGTCCGCCGAGGAGATGCTCAAAATCGTTGGTATGGACGAACGACGAATCGTTCCCATGCACGAGGAGCAGCTGTCAAAAATCTATCCGTCGCGCCTGACGGATCGCCAGCTCATGCTCGTCGAGATTTGTGTGGCCGACGGAGACGTATCAAGAGTTTGATCGATTTGAAGCAGCGCGAACACCAAGCTGCATCGTTCACAATCGTCCTTCCAAGGCGATAAGCAGAGAAAAGGCCGGGTGTCAGTGACACAGGCCTTTTCCAAACACCTTGCCCGCTGCGGTGATCTGCCCGGTGAAGAAGCCCTATATTCGCGCCCGCTTTGATGACGGCCCGGTAGCCCACGATGTTGACCATGGAGGACAAGGCCTCCATCTTCCGTGCGCGGCTGACGCGCGGGACCATCTCCATGGCGATGACATTTGCGCTTGAACCCCCAAACCATCCTGTTTCGTTACAAAATGAGCGCCTTCGGCCATGCATGGAGCGGTGCAATCGCGCCATCATGCGTCTTCACGTGTCCCAGTATGCCAGCAGCGTCAGTGGCGTTGTCGAATAGAGCAAGACAAACTAACGAAAAATGATGTTTGCATGTGATTTGTAGCGGCGGATCTTGATGTTAAAGGATCGGATTAGTGCGCCGGAGGACTAAAATATGAAGAGAGATGATCGGAGGCAGGCCATTATGGACCTGTTGGTCGCGCAGAGGGTGGTGGATCTCGACGACCTATCCGATCGGTTCGCTGTATCCAAGATGACCATCCACCGGGATCTGGATGATCTTGAGCAGGCAGGGATGCTTCGCAAGGTCCGTGGCGGGGCAACGATCGAGGCAGGAGGCCATTTCGAAAGCGATTTCCGGTTTCGCCAGCAGCAGGAGGGCGAGGCCAAGCGCCGGATGGCCGAGGCCGCCCTTGAACTCGTCGAGCCCGGCATGACGGTGATGGTCAACGACGGATCTATGGCGTCGGTGCTCGGGGAATTGCTGCCACAGAGGAGGCCGCTGACGGTGATCACCAACAATGCGGCGGTCATCGATCGGCTCAAGACGGAATCAGGGATCAACCTGATTGCGGTCGGTGGACGCTATTCGATGAAGTTCAATGGTTTTTTCGGCGTCGTCGCCGAACAGGCACTGTCGCGTCTCAGCGCCGACATCGCCTTTATCTCAACGCCGGCAGTTTCTGGATTGCGCGTCTACCATATGGATGATGACGTTGTCCGCTCGAAGCGAGCGATGATTGCAAGCGCCGCGCGTCGCTGCCTGCTCTTAAACCATAAGCGCTTCAATCATACCGCTCTTCATGTCCTGGCCACCATTGACGAGTTCGAAGTTATCATCACCGACCAGGAACCGTCAGTCGACGTCCGCGCGGCTTTGGAAGGAGCCAATGTGCCACTTCGAGTGGCATCGCAGGAGAGCAAGTGAATATCGCCATCCTTCGGATAGATGCCGCGCAAGGCGGCACCTGTCCATCTCAAGCTGGGCCCTCCGATTGGGGGGATCCCTTCTACAGTCTTCTCCTATGGACGTCTCCTACGGACGTCCAACGCGATATCTCAGATGGACGGAGCCGAGGCCAGCGGCTTCGGCGCTGATAAACGTGAGCCTCGCCCCGCCGGCAAGCCCATCCTCACCGCCCTCGAATATGGCCGGTGTATTCGACTTGCCTCCGATCGCAGGGAAGATGACTAGGCTGACCTCGTCAACAAGACCCTCATTCAAGAAATGGCCATTGGTTTGCGCCCCGCCTTCCAGCATCAAGCGCTTCACACCGAATTCGGTGCCGAGAACATCGAGCGCGTTTTTCAGATCGACGCCATCTTTCTCCGATACGATATAGGAAACGCCAGCCTGGGTGAGGCCCGCCAGGTAAGCATCATCCACGTCAGATCCTGTCAGGACGATAAGTTGAGCACCCTCAATGTCGTTCTTGTCCCAGCGTAGCCGACCGTCCTTATCAACGATAACAGCGAACTCGTTGGCATCCGGGTTGGCGTTATGGATCGGCCGCGGTGCTGTGCCGGTTGTTTCATAGGGACGGTCGACGGCGTCTGCGAATTCCTCGCCTGTCGCTCTTCCCGAAAGCCAGGCGTCGGCACCAATCTTCTCATGCAGGTCGTCATAGACCTTCACGAGTTCCTCCACCGAATGGCCGGTCGCCTCGGCCCAATCATTGACGATCAATCGACCGTCCAGTGGCGACATCATGTGACAGATTACATGGGGTCTGGGCATTGGATTACTCCTCTACAAACATTCCACCGTCAGTGGTCTGCCTTCAACCAGGCTGCGAATTTATCCATCCAGTCGGGGTGCCAGCGTGAAAGCGCCGGCCGGTTCAGGATCATGTCGTCGGCCGCCCAGCGGATCCGTCTGGCATCGATCGCAGACGTGACCGCGTTATCAGGACAAATGATGTAAAAGTCCTCGTCGAGCAGACGGGCCAGGAAGTATTCCACCAGCTGCTCTGCGGTCCATGCCTCATCGGGCATGGCAGCGCCCTTCGGCTTGAGTGCGATGTTCATGGGTGTCCACGTGTAGCCAGGGACGAGGAGATGAGCCGATACACGACCTCCCGTCTCCTTCAAAAGCGCGTGCGACAGCTGTTCGGTCAGCACCTTGACAGCTGCCTTTGCCACCGAATAGGCGGCATTGCCTGGAGGAGTTGTAATTCCTTCCTTGGAGCCGAGGTTGACGACCGCCGATGGTCGGGCTGCCTTGATCAGGTAGGGCACGAAGACGTGTTGTGCGGCTAGAACACCTCCGAAGTTTACATCGATCTGGCGTCGCCACTTTACAGGATCATCCCAGGGGCCGGCTCCTTGCGTAATGCCCGCGTTGTTTACAAGGATGGCCACGTCGCCAAACCGAGAGAGCGTTTCGTCCTGCAACCTCGTCAGTGTCGATAGATCCGAGACGTCGCCGCTCACAACCAGAGTGTCCGTATCGAGTGTCGAGGTAACATCATCAAGTGCGTGGGTGTCGAGATCCAACAATGCGAGCTTCATGCCGCGGGCCGCGAGAGCCCTCGCGATTGCCAAGCCGATGCCCTTCGCAGCTCCCGTGATGACCGCAACGCGGCCAGGAGCAACGATACTGTTCATTCTCTCGCTCATCTTTGTCTTTCCCGTCATTGGACGTCACCGCTGGAAGGTGTGCCGGACACGCCGTCGCGGTGGATTTTCTCAGCCGAAGGCACCAGCGCAAGAAGCGCACCAGCGCTACGCGGGCGCTTGTGTGGTCGGACCATATCTGCTGGCTGCGAACGACAGCTCATCCTCCTAACAACATAGGCCACTCCGCCGACCACTTGAAGTGAGCTGGATCGCACGCACCGATGAGGGGTGTTCACTCTTGGGTGCCTTCGTGACGTCGGGAATGCCTCGTCAATTTGGCTGCGGACGCGACCAAAAGGTCCCTCACTCCTGGTATCTGCCAGATCGGTGGTTGATTTTTGCTCACCGCCCCGATCGATTTTGCTCATGTAACCAACCGGCTCCACGGGCATTAGGTCACCGGCGCCTCGAGGCGATCGTGGTGCTGATAAAACCAAAGGAGTGAAATCATGACTGGTAATAAACCACTCGCAATGGTCACGGGCGGCTCATCTGGAATAGGCTTCGAGCTTGCCAAACAATTCGCCAAGAATGGATTTGACGTTGCTATTTCAGGCTCAAGCGACAAGGTAAACGAGGCCGCCGATGCGCTACGAAGCCTTGACGCCGAAGCGTATCCGTTCAAAGCGGATGCCTCGACATACGATGGCGTTGAGGGGTTCTGGACCTTCACGGAGGGGCTGGGGCGCCCACTGGAAGCCGCGGCTCTGAACGTGGGTATCGGTATCGGCGGCGCCTTCGTCGATAACGATCTCGAGGATGAGTTTCGCCTGCTTGCAATCAATGTCACTGGGACCGTCCATATGGCCAAACGCGTCGTCCAACATATGGTCAAGAACGGCCGCGGCAGGATCCTCATCACCTCCTCGGTTTCGGCGACCCTGCCCACGCCATACGAAACCGTCTACGGCCCGTCGAAGGCATTCGGTTACATGTTCGCGGAATCTCTGCGCGAGGAGTTGCGCTCGACCGGGGTCACGGTGACGGCACTCCTTCCGGGCGCCACCAACAGCGACTTCCACGCGCACGCTGGGATGGGCGATACGAAGCTCGGTGGCCAGCAGAAAAACGACAAGACGCTCGTCGCCAAGCAGGGCTTCGAGGCCCTCATGAACGACATCGACCATGTCGTCGGCGGAGACCAGAAAACCAAGCGGCAGGTGTTGGAAAACCGGACAACCCCAGAGCCTGTTAAAGCCGCCCGGCAAGCCGAACTGACCCAACCGCAGTGAAGGAGCACATCATGGCACATCTGAAAGACAAGGTCGCAATCGTCACGGGAGCTTCCTCGGGCATTGGAGCAGCGACCGCCAGAGGATTGGCGGAAAAAGGTGCGCGCGTCGTCCTTGCCGGCCGCAATGAGGAACGCCTCAGTCAGATTGTCGAAGACATCGCCGGTTCCGGAGGTATTGCCAGCTACAAGGTTGCCGATGCCACGGATTTTGAGAGTACCAAGGCCCTCGTCCCGTTCGCCACGACGACGTACGGCCCGGTCGATATATTGGTCAACAATGCGGGCCTCATGCTCTTTTCCTATTGGAAGGATGCCGCGGTCGGCGATTGGAACAAGATGATCGATACCAACCTGCGTGGCTATCTACATGCGATTGCCGCCGTGCTGCCGTCGATGTTGGAGCGCCGGTCCGGCCGCATCCTGAATATGAGCTCTATCGCCGGCGTTCATGTCGGCGAGGCGGCAGGCGTTTATGGAGCCACGAAGTTCTTTATACGCGGTATCACCGAAAGCCTCAGAAAGGAGGTGGGCGTGGGAAGTGGGATCCAGGTGTCTATGATCAGCCCTGGCGTGATCGATACCGGCTGGGCCGACAAGGTTCATGACGAGACGGGCAGAAAGATCGCCGGAGAGCTCAACAAGCAAGGTATTCCGCCGTCGTCGGTGGCTGAAGCCGTGGTCTATGCCCTAGATCAGCCCCCGGAGATCACGATCAACGACATTGTCGTCCATCCAACCCGGCAGGACTGGTAGCCGGCGTTTTCGAAAGCTCAGAACTTGAACCTCCGGGACCGTCAGGCCGCCCGCGCGGAGGTGGTATCCGTTCCAACCGGTGCCGTCTCTCGTGGCTGTGGACAAGATGATCTTCATTGCATGACGATTAATCCCGGAGGTGCTATTATTCAACGACCCGGCCCATCTCCCGTCGTAGCTCCCCGAATCCGACATGGATCAACTAATGTCAAATTTTTGACTGCTTCCGTGGTCATCACATACCAAAGCCAGGTTAGTTGAATAAGGATTGAAGATACCAGCCGTCTGAAGCAAGGTCGGCGTCGGCCAGGACGATCTTATTCAGTCGAAGTGGGAGTATCCATAACTCATGGTATCCACGCGGGCCGATCTGGCCGACCTTGAAACTTTCGTCGCGATCGCGAGGGCGGGGGGGTTCCGAAAGGCGGCCGCGCTTCGCGGCGTTTCCGGCTCCGCTCTCAGCCACTCGATCAGGGGTTTGGAGGCCCGTCTCGGCGTCCGTCTGTTTCATCGGACAAGCAGGAGCATCAGTCTCACCGCCGCCGGCGAAGTACTGCTTGCCGAACTAGAGCCCCGTTTCCTCGGCATCCAGGCTGCGATGGATCTCCTGGACAGTTTCAGGAGCGGTCCTACGGGCAGGGTGAGAGTGACCACGCTGCGTGACGCCGCCGAGCTGTTGATCGCTCCTCGACTGCACAGTTTTCGCAGCAACTACCCCGATGTCGAGATCGAAGTCAGCGTCGAGGATCGCTTTATCGATATGGTCGCCGAGGGTTTCGACGCGGGCATCCGCTATGGAGGAACAGTTCCCGAGGGGATGATCGCGTCGCGTCTGACTGCCGAACTTGAATGGATCGTCGTCGGCTCTCCAACCTATCTCAACGAACGAGGGCGGCCGGAGCGGCCGGAAGATCTCTTGACGCACGAGTGCATCCGGATCCGAACCGGTACAGACCACGTCTGCAAATGGGAACTTGGCGACGGAGACCGCATGGTTACCCTAGACGTCCCTGGACTGCTCACGCTCGGGGATTCAGAACTGTCCATCCGCATGGCGCAGGAGGGGGGCGGTCTCTTTTACTGCCTGCGCGCACGCGTCGAGGACAAACTGGCGGCTGGTCTGCTCGAAGTGGTGCTGCCGGACTGGTCGTCTACTGGGCCGGGTTTTCATGCATACTACGTTTCGCACCGACAGGTGCCGTCCGCGCTCCGGACGTTTCTCGACCACCTTAAGGCGCCGCTTCCGGACGATTGAAGGGACCTCGCGAGCCAGCTCCAAATTACGCAGATGCCTACATGGTATCCGAAACTCGTAGAGGTCTCGGCCTGCGCTTCAATGGATGCGTTAGCTTATACTATAACGAATTCAGATGAAAAAAGCTCATCTATTTTATGAAATATTGCGTTTGAAATAGGAGCTGAAAGCAGAGATGGTTCGATGCGTGGAGGGCATCTGAACCTGGATCGCCTTAGCGCGTAAGATGAGATGCAATACGGTTTACGAGGTCGCCGGACTAGGGCGAGGGAAGAAGTATTGCGCAGATGCCGTATTAGGAGGAGGGCCGAATGAGTTTCCCCGCTGGAAAAACTGTAGATAAACGCGACAATTCTATTCTTGCTGGTCTCGAACCGGCGATCTTCTTTGGCTTTTTCGAAGAGCTGAGTGCGATCCCGCGCGGTTCTTACAACGAGAAGCAGGTCAGCGATCACATCGCCGATTTTGCCCGGGCACGCGGCTTCGAGGTTTACCAGGACGAGATCTACAATCTCCTCATCAAGAAGCCGGGCACACCCGGCTACGAAAACTCGCCGACCGTCATTCTTCATGGGCATACCGACATCGTCTGCGAGAGCGACGAGGGTGTTGACCACGACTTTGAGAACGAAGGCATCAAACTTCAGGTTATCGGCGATTTCATCCATGGGACGGGGACAACCCTTGGGGCGGACAACACCGTTGGTGTGGCTTTCGCAATGTCGTTGCTGGCATCCGACGATATCCCGCATCCGCCGCTTGAAGTCGTCCTGACGGTTCAAGAAGAAGTCGGCAAGGGCGGCGCACAACACTTCGACGGCACAAAGCTTAGCGGTAAGCGCCTTCTCGACATGAACTGGCACGATCCCAAGTCGCTTTTCGCAGGCTGCGCTGGCGATATTTCAGTGCGCTTCAAGATTCCGGTTCAGTGCGAACCGCGCGTTTCGGGGCAGGCCGCCCTTTCGCTGCGGATCTCCGGCCTGAGCAGCGGTCATTCCGAATTCGACATCCATCTTGAACGCGCTAACGCCATCGTCCAGCTCGGACGGCTGCTCCGGATTGCCATCCGGGATGCTGGGGCCAGCGTAGCCGAAGTCAAGGGTGGCGTGAACCGTTACGTTATCCCGGGTGAGGCGGAGGCGATCATTTCGATCGATGCCTCGCGGATTGTCGATCTCAGACAGAGAATTGAAGCGGAAGCGGCTTCGATTGCGCTTGAGTACAAAGCAAGCGATCCCAACCTCAAGGTCACAGTCAGCGAGTCAGGGAGGCAGATTACTGAAGTCTTCTCGGCTCAGTCCGCCCGGGCGCTGGTCGATGCCCTGAACCTGCTTCCCAACGGCGTCCAGAGCAAAAGCCTTCAAGTCGAGGGCCTCGTCGAGAGCTCCAACACCGTGGCGTTGCTTTCAAGCGATAAAGAGGCCATCGAAATCGTCAATACGGTCCCAAGCGCCGTCAGCTCCCGTCGCTACAACATCGTCGACAAAATCCGGCAGCTGTCAGAACTCATCGGCAACGGCGCGAGCGTGGAGACATTCGCGGATTGCCCGGAATGGCCATACAATCCTCATTCGCGAATGCTCAACGCCGCCAAAGCCGCTTACGAGCGCGAGTTCGGCGAGCAGCCACATGTGGAAGTCTCTCACTCCAGTCTCGAGCTCGGCCTTTTTCGAAAGAAGGTTCCTGACATTGACATGCTGTCGATCGGACCGGAAGCGTTCGACGTCCACACCACGCGCGAGCGCCTCAACCACACGACAGTCGATCCGACCTGGCGGCTTCTCAAGTCGCTGCTCCGCGAACTCCGGACCTAAGGTACTAAAATGCCAAAACTGCCAAGCTACTTCGGCAATTTCCCACATCCGCCCAGCGAAAAGAAGCCGGTCCATCTGACGCGCGATAGCTACAAGATGTTCATCTATACGGGGACGAAGCCGTACTCGAGCGACCTCAACTACCTGCTCGCCAGCACGGACCAGCAGACCACTGGCATCTATCAGCTCGCGCCGGGAAGCAACTTCGACCCGGCCGACATTCACGCGGGTGACGAGGTGTACTATGTCCTCGAAGGTGTTGTGCATCTCCTAAACCCCGAAACCGGGCAGACAGAGGAACTCGGACCCGGTGACGCGGTGCTTATCCCCAAGGGCGCTCCGCATCGCGGCTATAACTTCAGCGACAAGGCTGCAGTTATCCTGTTTTGCATCGCACCGCGTATCTGGGACGAGAATGGCCCTCCGACCGGCTATGACGGGCCGACGCGCCTCTATAAGCACGAAGGGAGAGCGTGATGAGCCTTGAGAAACTCGGAGCCTATCCAGTAGACGGCGCTCAGGCGCGCAAGAGGGGCGACCTGGTGAAGGTCGCAAAAAGCGATCGTCTGAACATCGTCTCCGGCCGCGATCATCCCGTTCTCATCCAGTTCTGCGTCAGCAACGATTACATGCACGTCGGAGAGCTGACTATCCCTGTGGGTGGCGTTGGACCGCGCGCGAGCGAACCCGACAGCCATGGAGGGGACGCAGTCTTCTACGTTCTGCAAGGCCCCGCAACCTTCTATTTGGCGGATACCGACGAAACCTTTCACATCCGTGACGGCGAGTCTTTCTTCCTGCCCGGCGGCATCAGCTACCAGTGCCTAAACTACGGCTCCAACCCGATCCGGATGGTCTTCACGATCGCACCGGGACTGTAAGCCGAAGATTTGAATCTCAGATTGCCAAGCTTCGCCGCGGACCCGTTCCGCGGTTGGGAAAACTTTGTCTTGTCACCACCAGGGAGGATCATGTGACAATTTTCAGACGGACGTTAATCTTCGGTGCTGCTCTCGGGCTCACCGCTTCGCTTTCCTTCAGCCCAGCGCTTGCACAGCAGTTGGATTATTCGAAGGTGTTTCCTGGCATCTTGATGGACAAGGACATCAAGCCCACAGGCCAGGAAGTCAAACCCGCTAAGAAGGATAACCGCCCGCTCAAGGTCGGCTTCCTGCCGACGGCGATGGACACCTACTATCAGCGTGTTCTGGCTGGCGTGAAAGAAGAAATCGATAAGCGCGGTGGCGACGGCACTATCCAGCTTCTCGTGCAAGCTCCGAGCAGCCAGTCTGCCACGGACGACCAGATCAGGACCATGGAAGCCTGGATCAACGACGGTGTGGATGCGATCGCGGTTGCCTTATACAACGAAGGCGCGTTGCTGCCCTCCATCCGGCGCGCCACCGAGGCGGGCATTCCGATCTTCCTCTTCAATTCACCCGTCGCCGACAACCCATATTATGTCAGCGATATCGGCTACGACCAGAGTGACGGTGGTCGTGCGCAGGCGCAATGGCTGGTTGACACCTATGGCGACAAGGAAGTCAAGCTCGGGATCCTGGAGGGCCTGCCCGGTCCGCATACGAGCCAGCGCATGAAGGGTTTCAACGAGGTCATCTCGAAGCACCCCAACTTCAAAATCGTCGCTCAGCAGCCGGCTGGCTGGGTGCGTGCCCAAGGCCTGTCGGTGACTGAAAACATGTTCACCGCCAACCCCGATATCGAAGTCCTCGTCGCGCTCTACGACGAGATGGCCCTTGGCGGTCTGCAGGCTCTCAAGGCTAAGGGGCTGAACGGCAAGGTGGCAATCGTCGGCTACGAAAATATGAAGGAAGCCAACGACGCGATCCTCACCGGCGACTTTGCAGCAACGGTCGACACCGGGGCCAAGGAAGAAGGTCGCAACATCATTCGAGCGGTGGATGAGTTCGTGATGAAGGGCACCGCCCTGCCGAAGAAGATCTTCGTGGCGCCCAAAACCTACGATGCGAAGAACATCAAGACCTTCGATCAGAACGACTACGTCTACGTCCAGCAGAAGTAGATGTGACAGTACGCGGCCCCGCCTCGCGCGGGGCCGCCCACTCAAAAAGGGCGACCTGAATGACAAACGCTCCGCTGCTCGAGATGAAAGGCATTGCCAAACGCTTCGGCAACACGAAGGCGCTTGATGGCATCGAGCTCGTACTCAATCCCGGCGAGGTTCTCGGCCTGGTCGGTGAGAACGGCGCAGGCAAGTCGACGCTCATGAAAATCCTCTCTGGTGCATATGCACGCGACGAAGGCACCATTGCTGTCAGAGGTAAGGTGGTCGATCTGAACAATCCCAAAGACGGGTCCAGGGCCGGCATCGCGATCATCTACCAGGAGCTGAGCCTGTTTCCGGACTTTGACGCCGCCGAAAATATATTCGCGGGCAGGGAGCTGCGCCACGGGCGTGCAAGTGCATCACCGCTTGACCATCCGGCCATGCGGGCAGCCGCCTCGCGTATCCTGAAGGGCGAGTTAGGCGTCGACGTACCTCTCGACAGGCCAGTTCGAGAGCTTAGCCTCTCGCATCGGCAGATGATCGAGATCGCCAAAGCCATTAGCAGCAACGCCGACATCATCATCATGGACGAGCCGACCGAAGCGCTCGAGGAGGTCGAACGCAAACAGCTGTTCGCCATCATTAAGAAGCTTCAGCAGGCCGGTAAAGCTCTCATATATGTGTCTCACCGGATCCAGGAACTCCTCGGCATCGTCAGCCGCGTGATGGTCTTGCGCGATGGCAGCGCGGTCGCAGACCTGCCCGTATCGGAGCTCGACGTAGACAAGGTCGTCAGTGCGATGATCGGCGGCTCTCTCGCAAAACAGTTTCCTCCCCGCGTCCCGGCAAGGTCCGAACCCTCGTTGGACGTTCGCGGTTTGACGAAAAGTGGTGTCTTCGAAGACATCACCTTCTCGGTAGCCCAGGGTGAAATCCTCGGCGTCACGGGTCTCGAAGGATCAGGCAAGAGCGCGCTCCTGCGGGCGATCTTCGGGCAGATCCCGCATGAGACCGGCTCGATTCTGATCGACGGAAAGCAAGCGGCGATTTCGGACCCGACGGACGCTATTCGTCAACACGTCGCCTTCTTGCCCGCCGAACGTAAAACCGAGGGGATTTTTCCACAACACAATGTCGGCTGGAACCTCTCTATCGCCAACCTTCGAACGCTCGGCAAAATCACGTTGATGCCGAAAAAGGAGCGCGAGATTGCCTCCGGCTACATCGCCAAGCTCGGCGTGAAATGCGACGGCCCCGGTGCCGACATCACATCGCTGAGCGGCGGTAACCAGCAAAAAGTCATGCTTGCTCGCTGGCTGCTCACCCGGCCAAAGGTGCTCATGCTTGAGGAGCCAACGCGTGGCGTCGACGTGCGTGCCAAGGCCGAGGTCTACACCCTCATCCAGGCTGCTGCGAAAGACGGCTGTGCTGTCATCGTGGTGTCCGCCGACAACGCGGAACTTCTTGGACTGTGTCACCGGGTCGCGGTCATGTTCGAAGGACGGATCTCGGCGGTCGTCGATGCGGCGACCTCCAAGGAAGAAACACTCGCTCTTCATTCGGTGAGGCCGCCGCAAGGCCATCATCTTCAGGGAGGTATCCATGGCTGATATTGCAGCTACACGCCCGCGCTCGCCCCTTACGCTCGCACGCAGCGGCGGCAATGCCGGCGTTTATCTGGCCTTCGTCGTTCTTCTGGTGGCGCTCGGCTTTGCCGCTCCGCGGTTTTTCACCTTCGGCAACTTGACTGACGTTCTTCGTCAGGCGGTCCCTATTGCCGTAATCGCGTTTGGAACGACCTTTGTGATCGGGATGCGGGGCATCGACCTCTCCGTCGGTTCGACACTCGCGCTGAGCGGTCTTGTGACCGCAAACCTGATTGTGCTTGGCTATCCCGTTCCTCTGGCATGCGCAGGCGGGATTGCGGTCGGTGCGGTGATCGGACTGGTGAACGGCATCCTGATCACCAAGGTCGGGATCACGGACTTTATCGCCACAATGGCCATCATGGTCATCAGCCGCGGTATCGTGATGGTCTACACTCAGGGTATTCCGATCGTCGGAGCCTCCGACCCCGCCTTCCGAATGATCGGCCAGAGCTATGCCGGCGGTGTTCCTGTTCCGGTCATTCTGACCGCCATCGTCTTCGCGATCGCCTTCTACCTTCTCTATTACACGCGTTTCGGCCGTTTCGTTCTCTCGATCGGCAGCAATCCGGACGCTGCCCGGCTGGTCGGCATCCCCACGGACAAGGTCAAGATCGCCGTTTACGTGCTGGTCGGGGTCCTCTCGGCCTTCGCGGGCGTTCTGCTCACCTCGCGCCTTGAAGCCGCCATGCCTGAAGCCGGCCAGGGGTACGAGCTGGATGTCATAGCTGCCGTGGTTATCGGCGGAACGGGTTTGTCCGGCGGGCGCGCCACTCTTTTTGGAACCGCCGTAGGTGCCGTTTTGATGGCGGTCGTCCGCAACGCGCTCAACCTGCTCAACGTGAACACCTTCTGGCACCAGGTCGTCATCGGCACGATCATCCTGATCGCCGTGGCAGCCGATCGTTTCAGTCGCCGCCAAAAGGTCTGAGGAGACGATGATGAAATATTCCGAGCTCCGCAAGTCCGTTCTTGATGCAAATGCCGCGCTCTACGATAGCGGCCTTGTCATCTCGACGTTCGGTAACGTCAGCGCTATCGACCGCGAGAAGCGTGTTGTCGCCATCAAACCGAGTGGCGTTTCCTATACGGCAATGCAGGTCGCAGATATCGTTGTAACCGACCTCGATGGCAATATCCTAGAGGGCACGCTGCGACCATCGTCTGATCTCGATACGCACCTGGAACTCTACAAAAGCTTCAAGTCTATCGGTGCCGTGGTCCACACGCACTCGTTCTTCGCGACGGTGTGGGCCCAATCCGGCCGGGGTATCCCTGCCATGGGAACGACCCATGCCGACTATTTCAACGGAACGATCCCCGTTACTCGCAAGCTGCGCGACGACGAAATCATAGACGGTTACGTCCGCAACACCGGCAAGGTCATCGTCGAGGCACTCGGAAACAATGCGCCGCTCTCCGTCCCCGCAGCCCTGGTTAACGATCACGGTCCCTTCTGCTGGGGCAAGGACGCAGCCGACGCCGTTCATAACGCGGAGATGCTCGAGGCTGTCGCCAAGATTGCCTTCCACGCCCGGCAACTGAACCAGGACGATCCAGAAATTTCCGACGCTTTGCTGGACCTCCACTATCAACGCAAGCACGGCCAGTCGGCGACCTACGGCCAGCCAGACAGTTCCAAGTAGGATTATCATGTCGATTGTAGCAGGAGTTGATTTCGGAACTTTGAGCGTGCGGGTAACGCTGGCTGATTCCGAGAAGGGTTCCCTTGGAACCTGCGTCGCGGAATATCCTCTCGAGCGGCGTCGTTCCGATCCCGACCTGGCAACGCAGTCCCACGTAGATCATATGGAAGCGCTTGTGCTGGCGATGCATCGAGTGATCGACGAATGCGGCGTAGATTCCAAGGAGATCCGTGCGATTGCGGTCGACACGACGGGGTCCTCGGTGTTGCCTGTCGACAAAAATATGCAGCCTTTGGGGGACTACTACCTCTGGTGTGATCACCGCGCCAAAGCGGAAGCCGAAGAGATAACGGCGATGGCGCACGACATGCACATTGAAGCAATTGAATGGTGCGGCGGAACCTATTCCCACGAGTGGGGCTTTGCCAAGCTTCTCCACTGGATGCGCCACAATCCCGACCAGCGCGAGCGCTTTGGGACCGCCGTGGAACATTGCGACATGGCGGCCGCGGTCCTCACCGGAGTGACCGACACGGCTCGCATGGTGCGCAGCGTCTGCGCCATGGGACACAAGTGGATGTGGAACCCGAAATGGGGTGGCTTGCCCTCGCAGGCTTTCTTGTCCCGCGTCGATCCGCTTTTCGACGGCGTGCGCGAGAAGATTGGCGGAACATATCAGACCTCTGCTTCGATCGCAGGTGGGCTCAGCACATACTGGGGCGAACGACTCGGCCTGACCCCCGGGATACCAGTTCCCACGGGTGCGTTTGATGCCCATTGGGATGCAATTGGCGCTGGCTGCCGTCTGGGGGACGTCGTCAATGTGATCGGTACGTCGACCTGTATCATTGCCGTTAGTGAACGTGTGAAGCTAATCCCCGGTGTTTGCGGCGTCGTCCCAGGGAGTGCACATCCAGACCTTGTCGGAGTTGAGGCAGGCCTGTCTGCGACAGGCGACCTGTTCGATGCAATAGCACGACGTGCCGGCACGACGGTGTCCAGGCTCGCTGAAGGCCTGGAAAGCATCGAAGGCGGAAAGACCGGTCTGATGCGTCTCCCCTGGGACAACGGGGACCGGACGGTTCTCGTCCGCTCCGACCTTGGTGGAATGACGCTTGGCTGGCATCTCGGCCATACAGCGCAGGACGAACTGTATGCCGCGATTGAAGGTACGGCTTTCCACACACGGGTTGTCCTGGAGCGGATGGAGCAGCACGGCGTTCCAGTCAACCGCGTCATTAATGGGGGAGGTATCCCGCAAAGGAACGACATCCTCAACCAGATCTACGCCAATGTTATAGGCAAGCCCATATTGGTCCCCGACGGTATTCCGACCGGTCTCGGTTCGGGAATATTCGCCGCTCTTGCATCCAAAGATCATGGATCAATCGAGAGCGCTCAGGCAGCCATGTGCGTGGGCTACAGAAAGTTTGAGCCTGATCCGAGCACGCGCGGACGTTATGAGACCCTCTATCAGCTGTTCAAGCAGGTCTATATGGGCTTTGGCACCTCGAGCCTCGCAAACTTCTCGCAAGTTCTCGGAGACATCAAGCGGATTGCTGCAGGTGAGAGTATTCGGTCCGAGTTTGGCCACCGTGCCGCGCGCAAGGTAGCATTGCTATGACCCGCTGTGCTCTTAGATCAGATGTCTATGGATCGAGAACGTGATGACGTCACTTCCATCCATTCGTGCAATACAGTCGTTCGTCGCAGCCGGCAGAAAGGGTTCATTTCTCGAGGCTGCTGCTCAGCTGCAGCTTACTCCGTCGGCGATCAGCCACCAAATCAGGCTGATGGAAGACGACCTTGGGGAAAAACTCTTTCACCGCATTGGAAGGAACGTGTCGCTCACCGAGATTGGCGAGCGATACCACCGTGATCTTTCAGAAGCGCTTTCGATGATTGAGCAGGCGACCGATGAGGTGTGCCGGCGCAACAGCGTCGACGTCCTGAGCGTCGGCTGTGCTTCAAGTCTGGCTTCGCTATGGCTTATGCCAAGATTGCCTCGGTTCGAAGAATTGTATCCCTCGATCGAAATCAGGCTTCTGTCTACATCGGATCCTGCAAAATTGTCCGATGGCTCGGTCGATGTCGATATCTGCTACGGCAGCGCTCCTCGACTGGGCTCTATCGCGGCGGAGGAGTTCCCCCTTGAGACAATCGTCGTAGCCTGCTCTCCCGAGGTGGCGAATGGCGAGCGGCCCATACGCAAGCCATCGGATCTGGTGGGCCACACCTTAATCAAGTCGGAGCAGACGCTTTACAGCTGGCAACAATGGGCGAAGGACCACGGCTTGGCGATTGACGTCAATCGCGGCGCTCGATTTCGCGATGCGTTTATGGCGATTGCGACCGCTGTCGAAGGACGCGGCGTGTGCCTGGAGAGCTACCGGCTTCTTGAACGGGATGTGGAAAGAGGTAACCTCGTCCTTCCGTTCGGGATGACAGGCCCCAACCTTCGTTGCCACACGCTCACATATGTCCGCTCGCGGCTCAGATCAGAAAAGGTCAACGCGTTCAAGCAATGGCTCGAAAACGTATGGCTTGAAGACACTGCCTCGGCTGAAATGCGGGCGCGAGGCTGATCGAACCTCTGACGGGCAGCAAGATCGT
Organism: Rhizobium cerradonense; assembly: GCF_030182455.1. Taxonomy (NCBI): domain Bacteria; kingdom Pseudomonadati; phylum Pseudomonadota; class Alphaproteobacteria; order Hyphomicrobiales; family Rhizobiaceae; genus Rhizobium; species Rhizobium cerradonense. The sequence goes on along the minus strand of NZ_JAQJCK010000011.1, from coordinate 71,067 downwards.
CCGGCGTTCTTTGAAACGCCGAGACAGCAATATGCGTGATGCCCAACCTTCTCTTAGCCATGCCTCGAGATTTTTTGAAGTTTTTGCGATTGCGAGGCGAGCGGCCACCGAGCACGATATGCGCCGTCTACTGTCCTTCTCACCAGTCTCTGCGCTGACGACTTCAAGGCCATAGCTGTAGGACCGTGTCAGATCGCGCTCCCGGCGGCGCTATCCGCGAGTTAAGAGCCCGCAAGTCTATGGCTGTCAGACACGACGAGCAGGCAAAGCTGTCGCGAAGAGATCAACTGAGACTGGCAGCTCTCAGACAATCTGGATTGATATTAAGAGCGAATGCCTCCATATGTAGAGAATGATTTAGCGCGGCGTGAGCCGATTACAGGTGTTGGCGGGCGATGCAGACGGACCTACAGATATCCAGACAAAGTGCGACTTTGCGCGTAAAAGTTGAGGAGACTCTGCGTCAGGCGATAGCCAGTGGGCGATTTAAGCCCGGCCAGCGACTGGTAGAGCGAGAACTTTGCGAAATGCTGGGCGTCGGCAGGACCTCGGTTCGCGAGGCAATGCGACAGCTCGAAGCTGAAGGCATCATCACAAGCTATCCCCATAAGGGGCCGGTCGTCAGTACGATCACTTACGAGGAAGCGCAGCAACTCTATACTGTTCGGGCTCTTCTTGAAGGATTCGCGGGTCAGCAGTTCGCTGAGCATGGCACTGCCGCGGACATAGCGAAACTTCAAGCCGCAGTGGTCGAATTCGAAGCCGCTGCCGAAAGTGGCGTCGGTGCGCGCCTCATAGATGCGAAAAACGCGTTTTACAACTGTTTGATGGACGGCAGCAAAAACGTGTTCGTAAGGCAAATGCTGACAGCTCTGCATAATCGGATAAATCTCCTTCGAATGACAACCATGACGCAACCGGGACGGCTTGCGCATAGCATTGCCGAAATTAGGGATATTGCGAACGCAATCCAGAATCGCAACGGGCCGTTGGCGGCGGCGGCCTGCAAATTCCATATCGACCAGGCTGCCAAGGTCGCACTTGAATACCTCCGGAAGAACGCAGCGCCAGAAACTTAAAATTTCGATTGACAGATTGTCTGATAATCTTTTTAATCCTCTCTGAAGGAAGGCGGGTTTCATTGCTCGCACGCGTCCGGAGGAAAAAATGCCATCGACACTCAACGCAACGCGCGTGGCCTTTATAGGGCTGGGCGCGATGGGCCAACCTATGGCTCAACATCTCATTTCGGCGGGCTTCGATGTCGTCGGTTTCGACCTCTCGGAAGACGCCAAGATAAAGCTCGCTGATGCGGGCGGGCGAGCCGCCGAAACGATTTCTGACGCCATGGTCGGGGCCAGTTTCGTGATCACCATGCTTCCGAACGGCAAGATCGTGCGCGAGGCGCTGCTGGCCGAAAACGCCTGTGGCGGCCTGAAGCAGAATGCCGTCGTCATAGACATGAGTTCGTCTGCTCCAAACGACACAAGGGAACTCGGTCTCGAACTTGCTTCTCGTGGCCTTCGGCTGGTTGACGCCCCGGTCTCCGGAGGCGTCAAGCGCGCCGTTTCCGGCACCTTGACAATCATGGCCGGTGGGGAGGATGCTGATATCGAGGAGGCCGAGCCGCTGCTGAAGGCAGTGGGACAACAGGTGTTCCGGACGGGGCCAGTTGGCTCGGGTCACGCGATGAAAGCGATTAACAACTTCGTATCCGGTGCAGGTGTGCTGGCGGCGATCGAGGGTGTCCTTCTTGGACGTGCCTTCGGCCTGGAGCCGGCGACGATCGTCGATATTCTCAACTCGTCGTCTGGAAAGAACAACGCCACCGAAGTGAAGATGAAGCAGTTCATCCTCTCTGAGACGTTCGGGTCGGGATTTGCCATTGGCCTGATGGCCAAGGATATCCGCATCGCCGCCGATCTCGCCAAGACGCTTGGTCTTCGCCTCGATGCTCTCGCCAGCACGGCAGACGCCTGGGATGCTGCACAGAAGGCGCTAGGCCCATCCGAGGACCACACCCGCATCATCCGATACGTCGAAGATCACAATTAGCCCCGGAAACTCGCGAATTCGGGCGAAACAGACAGATTGTCGGACAATCAGTTGATCTTGTCATAGACAGTAAAGCTAGGAGCGTTGTCGAATGACCGCCACGAAAGAAACGAAAGTGAAAACACACGGCAAGGAGCGGCCTGTCCCTTCGAAACAGTTCGCTCAAGGGCTGGCGACGCGTCGTGAAGTCATGGGCGATGCCTATGTCGACGCAGCACTCGGTAAGGCGACCGACTTCACCTGGCCTATGCAGCAGCTCGTCACTGAGTATTGCTGGAACGAGATCTGGAATCGACCAGGCCTCGACAGGCGCGCGCGGTCCATTCTGAACCTTGGCATGATCTCCGTTCTCAATCGTCCGCATGAGCTCAAGGGGCACGTGCGCGGCGCGATCAACAACGGCCTCACCAAGGAGGAAATCCAGGAGATTTTCCTGCAGGTCGCGATCTACGCCGGCGTACCGGCGGGCATCGACAGCTTCCGAAACGCCCAGGAGGTCTTCAACGAAATGGGCATCTGAAGCCGCCGCCGCTGGGCGTGGCGGAAAATTTTGAAAGGCGTGGATCGGCCGCGCCGTTTTAACCAGGGAGGAGCCGAACTTGGCCATCGATCTCGAGAAGTTCAAAAAACTGGCGCTGGAGGACTTCGAGTTCAAGCGCGAAACCCGTTATCTCAACGGCATTATCAAATGCGATTTTCCTAGCCGCAGCGTCGCACTCCACTTCGAAGACGGCAAGATGGTGAAGGTCGAAGAAGCCGCCTACGACGACGAGAAGTGCAAGATCGTCATCCGGGGCACGGGTGAACAGTGGGACGCGCTTCTCCAGAAGAAGCCGCGGCCGTTTTATCAGTGCCTGCAGTCGTCAAACATCAAACACGGTCTGTTCCTTAGCAACAATAACGAAACCTTCGCGTATCTCCCTGCGCTCAATCGCATGACGAACCTGATGCGCGAAGCCCGCCCGGAAGGAGTAGCAGCATGACCAGGCATGATCCAATCACGGGCCGTTACGTCTACCTGACGATCGAAGGCATCGAATATCGCGTCTATTACGAGGAAGCCGGAGAGGGCATTCCCTTGCTTGTCGGTCATACGGCGGGCTCCGACGGCCGCCAGTACCGCCACACGCTCTGCGACGAAGACGTGACCAAGAACTTCCGCGTCATCGCGTTCGACTTGCCCTATCACGGGAAGTCTCTTCCTCCACACGGCGTTCGCTGGTGGGAGAAAGAGTACAACATGACCAAGAAGTTCATGATGGATTTCCAACTGGAACTCTCTAAAGCCCTTGGTCTGGACCGCCCCGTTTATATGGGTAGCTCGATGGGCGGACATCTTGCTATCGATCTGGCGTCGAATTACCCCGACAACTTCCGCGCTACCATCTCCGTCGAAGGGGCACTGCGCTCGGCTGCCGAATATGTCGATGTCGGCATGGCAGGCATTCGGAAAGAATTCGACAACCCAAACGTGAACCGCACCTCCATCGGCGCGGCCATGATGCTCAATATCTCGCCCTACTCACCAGAAGCCAATGTCCGCGAAATCCAGTGGGAATATAGCTGCGGCGGTCCGGGCGTCTTCGCAGGTGACCTCTATTACTACTACTACGACCACAATGTCTCACCCGAAGAGGCGAGCAAGATCGATACGTCGAAGTGCATGCTGTACTTCCTGACGGGCGAATACGATCCGAATACCTCCCCGGCCGACACCAAGATCGCCGCCGATCTCGTCAAGGGCAGCAAGTTCTGGACGATGGAGAAGCTCGGTCATTTCCCGGTCACCGAAGACTACACCGAGTTCAGAAAATACCTGCTGCCGATCCTCGAGGAAATCCGGCAGGCATCCGCAACCAGGGCGAAAGTCGCCTGAAACAATCTCTTGGGAGGAGCATCCAATGAGACGGAGTTTAACCGGAACCATGGGGGCGCTGATCGCGGTCAGCGCCCTGACGACCACGGCCTGGGCTGACGGCGTCGACCAGCTCCCCGCCAACGAGAAGAAAATCTACGAGGTCGTCGACCCGCAGGTTCCGCTCGGAGCGAGTGCCTACAAGGACTTCAAACCGAAGAAGGGACCGCCCTGGAAGATCGGCTACGCCAGTAGCTATGCCGGCAATACGTGGCGCGCAGCGGCCCTCGATGCCGTCATGAATGACCTCTTGCCGCGCTCCAAAAAAGCGGGGCTCGTATCTGAAGTCGTGGTCACCCAGTCCGACCTCAAGGACGCCGTCCAGATCCAGCAGATGCGCCAGATGGTTGATGATGGTGTTGATGCCATCATCATCTGCTGCTCGAACGTCACCGCTCTCAACCAGACGATTGAGTACGCCTATAAGGCAGGCGTTCCTGTCTTCTCGTTTTCAGGATACGTGACGTCGCCTTACGCGATCAACGGCGCTGCCAATCACGCGCAGGGCGGGGGCCAGATGGCCACCTGGCTCGCAGACAAGATCGGCAAGAAAGGCAACGTGCTTCTCGTGTCGGGCATCCCTGGCTTCGCCTCATCCGACAGCTTCGACAAGGCCGCCAAAGACGCGCTGGCAAAGTATCCCGACATCAAGATTGTCGGCGAAGTGGCTGGCAAGTGGACCGACCAGGTAGCACAGGTCGAGGTGCAGAAATTTCTGGCGACGAACCCCATCCAGATTGACGGTATTCTGACACAGGGCGCGCAGGAGAACGGCGTGTTGAACGCCATGCTCCAGTCGGGCCGCGACATGGTGCCGATTACGCTGGGCGGCGAGGCTTCGGCGGCATGTTACTGGCGCAAGAATCCGGAATGGATTGATGCCGGCTTCCATATCTGGCCGCCGCGCCGCGAGATGCAGCAGATGTGGGAGATCATGCTCCGCACGCTCGAAGGGCAGGGGCCAAAGGTGCAGTCCTTCCTGCGCCCAGTCCTGCCGTTCACAATCGATGACGTTCGCGCTGCGATCCCCGAGGATTGCGATTTGAACTCGACTGATTTCGTCGAACCGAAGGCGGACGGATGGTTCCCAAGTGCGATTGCCGACCAGTACTTCGAGCGTCCTGCCGATCCCTGGAAGCCGGTAGCCCAGTAAGCCGGATCCGCCCGGTGGCTTAACCGCCGGGCGGGACCTTGGATGATCGTAAAAGCCGCCTTGGCGGACGTTGCGGGTGGGAGGTCTGCGATGGGCAGCGAGATAACAGTCAGAATGATAGATGTCGCCAAGGCGTTCGGGGAGACGAGGGCACTCAAGAAGTGCGACTTCGAGGCCCGCGCCGGAGAGGTGCACGCCATCGTCGGCGAGAACGGCAGCGGCAAGAGCACGATGACCAAGATCATGTCGGGCGTTTTGCATCCGGACGCAGGCAAAGTCACGATCCTGGGTGAAAAGGTTGCCTCGCCCGTCGACGCCAAGCGGGTCGGCCTGACCACCATCTTCCAGGAAGTCCTGGTTGCCGACGAGGCCAGCGTGTTCGAGAACCTCTATGTCGGTCGTGACGGTGTCTTTCGTTCGCAGTCGACCGGCGATCGGCGGACAGAAGCGGCTGAAATCGTGGCGCGGCTCGTCGGAAAACCCGTAGACCTCGATCAGCTGGCAGGCAGCCTCCCACTCAGCATCAAACAGTGGATCGTCATCGCCCGGGCTATCCTTCGCAAGCCGCAGGTGCTGATTCTCGACGAATCTTCGGCCGCGCTCGACCTCGACTCGACCCTCCGGCTCCATGCGGAAATCGACCGCCTTCGTGCCGAGGGCGCGACGATCCTCATCGTCACCCACCGGATCGCCGAACTCGTGCGTATCGCCGACCGTGCGACGATCCTGCGTGATGGGATAACTGTCGGTACGCTCGGAAAGGACGAGATTACCGAGGAAAACCTGCTGTCCATGATGACGCCGGCAGATCGGCGCGCCAGCGATGCGACAGAATACGCCTCCCGAATGAAGGCGCTCTCGGCCCCTCTAATACTAACTGCGACAGGTCTCGCCGCGCACCGGTCGGCGCGCCTGTTCGATTTCGACCTTCCCAAGGGGAGCATCGTCGGCGTAGCCGGGCTTGATGGGCAGGGGCAGGACGCTTTTATCCGCGCCTTGGCCGGCATCATCCAGCCGTTCGGTGGCGAGGTGAAGGTCCGCTCGGTGGATACGGACAAGATGGTCCCGCTGCGATCGCTCGACGATGCTGCAAACCTCGGTGTTTCCTACGTCTCCGGGGACCGCAAGCGCGAGGGTATTTTCCCGCAACAAAGCATCTTCGAAAACCTCGCCATCGGTGTCTACAGGAAGAAGCTCGGCCCCCTGGGTGTAATCCGCAAGCCCACGCTGAAACCGATGTTCAAGCGCGAGGTGGATCGTCTGCGCATCAAGATCGGCAGCCCGTCGAACAGGATCACCTCACTGTCGGGTGGCAACCAACAGAAGGTGCTCATCGGGCGCGCCTTCGCAAACGATCCCCAAGTCATCCTCCTGAATGACCCCGCCCGCGGCGTCGATCTCGGCACCAAGCGCGACCTCTACCGCGAACTCCGCCTGTTTGCTGAAAAAGGCGGCAGTGTCATCTACCTGTCGACTGAGATCGAGGAGTTCATCGGGTTTGCCGATCGCGTCGACGTGTTCTTTGGGGGAACGTTGTTTCGATCCCTGACCGGCGAGGAAATCGCCGAGGCACCAATCCTCGCCGCTATGTTCGGGAAAGCCCGGGACGCTTCCGTTGATTTCGATCTGGAAAGGACCGCATGATGTCTGCAACCGCTTTCCGTCAAGTCACGCAGGACCGCTCGCTGTACGTTCCGGCCGGGCTTTTCCTTGTCCTCCTTTGCGCCGTCGCCTTCCGTGGCCAAGGTCTGTTCACGAACAATGGTCTGGCCGGAGCCATTCTGGTTGCAACGCCGCTGATCCTCACCGCGCTCGCGATAACACCGATCGTCATGGCGGGCCGCGGAGCCGTGGACCTTTCCGTCGGACCGCTGATGGGCTTCATCAACGTCACGCTCATTACGTGGCTGGTCGGCAACGGCATCACGCACCCTGTCGCCATCATTGCCTGGGCGGTGGGATTGGGAGCGGCGTTCCAGTTGGTGCAAGCGCTCGTGATCATCTACGTGCGCGTCGCGCCCATCATCGTCACGCTCTCCGGTTTCCTCGTTCTGTCGGGCGTCAACCTGATGGTCATGTCGCGTCCCGGCGGTGTCGCTCCAGACTGGATGCTAAGCTGGGGCGCGGGAACGAGCGTATTTTCGCCTGTCCTGTTGCTTCTGCTCGGCGCTTTCGCAATCTGGGGCGTCCTGAGGGGCACGATGTTTTACCGCAACCTGCGGATGACAGGCGCTGACGAGCGGATGGCCTATACCAGCGGTGTGCAGGTCGACGTCGTGCGCATCATCGCCCATATGGTCGGCGGCGTTTTTGCCGGGCTCGCCGCATTGAGCTACACCGCGCTGATCTCATCCGGCGACCCGACCCAGGGCAGCACCTACACGCTGCAAGCAGTCACGGCGCTGGTCCTTGGTGGCGCCAGTCTCTCCGGGGGGCGCGGCGGTGCGCTCGGCTCGACGCTCGGCGCGATCAACATGTTCCTCATCTCGTATCTTCTGTCCACTTTCAACTTCGGTACGGTTTCGGGCTTCGTTACGCAAATGGCCTTTGGCCTGATCCTCGTTGGATCACTTCTCGTGAACGTCTTCGTCATCAGCCGCCGCACTGTCGCGTGAGGGAGTAAGGAAATGATCTCCACTGTCTTGAACACAGAAATCGGCGCGGCCCGTGGCGCCAGCCCTTTGCGCAAGCACAAGAGTATTTCGATCGGCTTTTGTCTCCTTGCATGTCTGCTCATTCTTGGAGCGCTGCTCGTGCCGGGCTTCGTGTCGCCGCAGAACGCGCGATCGATCCTCCTGCTCGCCGCCTTCCTGGGGCTGGCGTCTGTCGGGCAGACGCTCTGCGCGCTCGTTGGAGCGCTGGATCTTTCCATCCCATACATCATCGGTGGCGCCAATATCCTGCTTCCAAGCCTCATGGTGGCGGGTCTTCCGGCGCCCGTCGCCATGATCGTCGTGCTCGTCCTTGGCACTTTGGTCGGGGCTTGCAACGGCGCCCTCAGCTTCCGGCTGCAGGGTCAGGCGCTGATCATGTCGCTCGGCCTGGGTTTCGCGGCCGTCGGGGCGGTCCAGATCTACACCTCGCTCGGATCGCAGTTCGGCGGTACCGTCTTTGCGCCCGTCCCCGGATGGCTTCGCAACCTTTCGGCGTTCAACGGCAAGTTCTTCGGTCTGCCGTTTCCACCGGTTATCGTCATATGGGCTTTCATCGCCGTCGCCCTGGGCTGGATAATGCACAACACCTGGTTTGGCCGGAGCCTCTATGCTGTTGGCGGGAGCCGCACGGCCGCCGCCCGCCTCGGAATCTCGGAATTCAAGATCTGGACAGTGATCCACAGCGTCAGCGGGGCGATGTCGGCACTCACCGGAATGCTGCTCCTCGGTTTCTCCGGCGGCGGTTTCGTCGGGGTCGGTGATCCCTATCTGTTCACCACCGTGGCGGCGGTCGTTATCGGCGGAACATCTCTTCTAGGTGGTGCCGGCGGGTATGGAGCGACGGTCCTCGGCGTCCTCGTGCTTACTGTCCTGACCTCGCTTCTCGTCGGCCTGGGGCTCAGTTTCCCGGCACAACAGGCCGTCGTAGGGCTGCTGATCGTCCCCATGGTCGCGATCTACGCCCGCTCACCACACATCCGTAATCAGATTTGAACGTTGCATCGAAAGGAATATCAATGGCTATCTCCACCGCTCTACTGGATCGCCTGAAAGACCCCTCCCTGGTACGCGAGGAAATGCTGGTAGGAGGCGACTGGCGAAAAGAGGGCGCGAGCGGCAAGACGATCCAGGTCCACAATCCCTCGACTGGGGACGTGATTGCGAGCCTCCCGAGCGCAGGACTCCAGGACGTCCGCGAAGCCATCGACGTCGCCAAACTCGCCCAGAAAAAGTGGGCCGCACGATCGGGCAAGGAACGTGCCGGCGTCATGCGGAAGTTCTTCGACCTCGTCACGGCCAACACCGAGGACCTCGCGATCATCCTGACGTCCGAGATGGGCAAGCCTCTGGCCGAGGCACGCGGCGAGATCGCCTACGGCGCTTCCTACATTGAATGGTTCGGGGAAGAAGCCAAGCGTGTTTACGGGGACACCATTCCGGGGCATCAGGCCGACAAGCGCCTAGTAGTCATCAAACAGCCCGTCGGCGTGGTGGCGGCCATCGCGCCCTGGAACTTTCCTTCCGCCATGGTCTGCCGCAAGATCGCCCCGGCGCTGGCATCCGGCTGCGCCATCATCTTCAAGCCGGCCGCCGAAACCCCATTGTCGGCCCTTGCTCTTGCCATCCTCGCTGAGCGTGCGGGAATACCCGGCGGCCTGTTCAGCGTCCTGCCGACAGACAACGCCCGGATGTTCGGTGAAGAAGTCTGCTCGAACCCCGTCGTCAAGAAGCTGACCTTCACAGGGTCTACCGAGGTCGGGCGCATCCTGATGGCGCAGGGCGCACAAAAGATCATGAAGCTCAGCCTCGAACTCGGCGGCAACGCTCCCTTCATCGTCTTCGACGATGCCGACCTCGACGAGGCCGTGGAAGGAGCGATGCTGTCCAAGTTCCGCAATGCCGGCCAGACCTGCGTTTGCGCCAACCGTCTCTACGTCCAGAGCGGGGTTTACGACCGCTTCATAGAAAAACTGGCGGCGCGGGTTTCTGCGCTCAAGGTCCTTGACGGGTTCGAGGATGGAGCCACCATCGGTCCGCTGATCAACGAGGATGCAGTAGCGAAGCTCTACAGCCACATCGATGACGCTGTCGGTAAGGGTGCGAAGGTCGTTGTCGGCGGTGCAAGGGACGAGCGTGGTGGCACCTTCGTCCAGCCGACGCTTCTCTCGGAAGCCACAAAGGAAATGAAGGTCGCACGAGAGGAGACCTTTGCGCCGCTCGCCCCGGTCTTCAGGTTCGAAACGACAGACGAGGTCATTGAACTGGCCAACGACACCGAGTTCGGTCTCGCTGCCTACTTCTACGCCAACGACCTTCGAAATGTCTGGAAGGTTACGGAGGCCCTGGAGTACGGGATGGTCGGCGTCAACACCGGCCTGATCTCGACGGAGGTGGCACCGTTCGGCGGCGTCAAGCAGTCGGGGTTCGGCCGCGAGGGCTCAAAATACGGCATGGATGACTTCCTTTCGATGAAATACGTCTGCATGGGCGGCATACAGTCGTAGTCCAACGGTTGGTGGCGCGTCTTAAGGCTCGCCACCCGCAATGTTTTAGCTGGTCACGGAGGCCCGATGACACATTCTGCAGTAGGCGGGGAAACTCTTGGTCAAGACCGCGCCGACAGCCTTCAAAAAGAGGCGGTCGACCGCGAGCAGGACCCGGCCGATCACGCTGCCCAGGCGAACGTCGAGGGCAGAACGGCAATGGAACGTCGGAACGTGCGGAGAGAGGCAGGCGCTAGACTCACCTTTGTGCTGGGTCTGTCTGCTTAAGGCTCGCGTTGACGCAACGTCTGATGACCCATCTCGATAGTTTCGTAGGTATTTTTCGACGGGACGAGGACAGCGCGCCACCGGCCGCTCGCTGGCAAGATCATCACCGGTTGTCTGGCATTTTCCTGGTGGCACGTTGACGCAAGGCGCACGTGTCGGGACGCTCGTGCCTGCCCGCCCCAGTGCTCTTATGACTAAAGGGCAGCATCAGTTGAACCTCACTTCACATTTGCAGATTCTGCAATGGCTTGCGGCCGTCAACTGCCGCAAGGCCCTGATGCGGCGGTCACAGATCGCCGAGAAACTGCGCCGTCGCAGACTAATATTTTGACCTGGAAGAGCTCACTCTCGTTACCGCGACTTGGTCGCGTTGCAATGATGAAACGGTGTTGCGCCTCACACCTGCGTTCCAGAGTGTCCGGGCGAGACCGTGACGACCACGGCCCCGCCGGACGTTGCCTTGGGAGGCTGACTTCTGGACAATGTTCGTGACGAGAGCTTAGTGCTTCATGCGCAGGATCGGCTTGATGACCTTGCCGCTCTCGGAATCGGCCATTGCCTCGTTGATCTGGTTGAGATCGTAGAACTGGACGAGCTTGTCGAACGGGAACCGTCCCTGCTGCCAGTATTCGATGAGCTCGGGTATGAATTTGGAGGGAATGCTCTGGCCTTCGACCACACCGACGAGCGTACGGCCGAACAGAAAGTTGCCGATATCGACGATCCCTTCCGTTCCGAGTGCGGACGATCCGACCAGTCCACAGGTTCCTGGGGTGCCGAGGCAATCGACCGCTTGGCGAAACACCTTCGGCGAGCTCGTGCATTCGAGACTGAAGTCTGCGCCTTCGGGAATGATTTCCCTGATTGCCTTGACGCTATCCCCATTTCGGGCGTTTATGATGTGGGTTGCACCCAGTTCAATCGCCAGTTCGAGACGTTCATCGTTAAGGTCGATCACGATGATGGTCGAGCATCCGGCGATCTTCGCCGCCATTACGGCTGCCATGCCGACCGCACCCGCGCCGAACACTGCAATGGAAGATCCCGGTTGGGGCTTGAGGCAGTTGAGAACCGCTCCGGCGCCCGTTTGCAGCCCGCAGCCCAGCGGTCCCATGAGTTCGAGCGGAACATCTTTGGAAACCTTGACCGCATTGCGCTCGCTGGCGATGGCGTAGGTGGCGAAAGAAGACTGCTCGAAGAAGCACCCGCTGATCTGGGTACCGTGTGAATCATGTAGCGGGCAACTGCCATCCGGCCGGGTGCCACGGAAATTTCTGCCGAAAAAGTCTTCACAATAATAAGGCGTGCCTCCCCGGCACTTCTCGCATTTCCCGCAATATGCGTAGCTTAGAGCCACGTGGTCACCGGGCGAAAGCCCTTTTACATCGGCCCCGACCACTTCCACGACGCCGGAGCCTTCATGGCCGAGAACCACGGGCTGCGGTACGTCATATCCTTGGTCGCGAACAACCATGTCGGTGTGGCAGACACCGCTCGCCACGATCCGGACGAGGATTTCGTCGGGGCGAGGTTGATCGATCCCGATGCACTCCAGAACAAGAGGCTTTGCCTTTTCGCGCGAAATTGCAGCGTATGCTTCTTTCATAAAATGACTCCTTCAGTGCGCGCTCGGCCGGTGGGTGACACTTGTAGGAGTTAGCAGACAATCAGTCAATTATCTTTAGTGAACGAAATGCTCGCTGGGGCCATGCCAGCGCGCTACACGACACATAAAGAAACAAAGCAATGTAATATCAATTGCTTCCTCAGGGCAATGCGGCCGACTAGATCTTGGTCCGAATTGGGGGCTGTCTGAAAACTGGAATTCACCTGACAGATTGACTGAGTCTGACGTGACGTTCATCGAACGCTCCGGCTGACGGTGGTGCCCATATTTCCTGCCTCGCAGCCTCGTTTTCCGGGCAATGGTAGCGATCATGGCGCCAAACTTCCTTTTCATGAACCTCGCTGGCGAGGCGCGGTCTCCTCTGTTTCCTCTTGCGCGCTCTTGGGGTGAGGTGACGGACGGTTGCTTTGTCTTATTGCTATATCGAACCGAGCCGCAATAAAAGAATAACTAAATCAGCGTGATAACACAGACGACACGTCGAAAAGCCGAAATTCAAGATAGTTTATTGACAGATTGTCTGCTTATTCATAATGATGCGATCTGCCGTTTGGGGAGAATTCGGCGATGGCTGGAAGATAACGGCGCTCCAGGTCGCAGACAAAATGGCCGCGTTGGGTGGCAAGAGGAGGAGACTTCTGATGAAAAGACGTACATTCCTGCAGACGGGCAGTGCCTTGATTGCAGCGGGCGCGTTCGGAATACCGGGCATCCTGCGGGCAGACGATACGATCGCCCTGCTGCCCGACACTTGGCCGTCCGAAGGGGAAAACCCCGTCGTCGAAGCTGGTAAGTTCGCCAAGGCAGGTCCCTGGAAGATCGGTCACAGCCACTATGGCCTGGCCGGTTCAACGCACACCTATCAGACCGCGTTCGAAGCCGAATACGAGATTAGCAGGAACAAGGCCCGTGTCGCCGACTATCAATTCCGAAGCGCCGACCTCAACGCCTCAAAACAGGTCGCCGACATCGAAGATCTGATCGCACAAAAAGTCGATGCAATCATCATTGCGCCGCTTACAACAGGCTCGGCCGTGGAAGGCATCAGGAAGGCAAAGGCCGCCGGCATTCCGACGGTCGTCTATCTCGGTCGCGTCGACACCGAGGATTTCACGGTGCAGGTCCAGGGCGACGACTTCTATTTCGGTCGGGTGATGGCTCAGTTCCTGGTCGACAAACTAGGCAACAAGGGAAAAGTGTGGGTGCTGCGCGGCGTCGCCGGGCATCCGATCGATGCTGATCGTTACGCCGGGGCGATGGAAGTCTTCAGCAAGTCCGGTCTCCAAATCACCTCAACCCAGCACGGCAGCTGGTCCTACGAGGACTCAAAGAAGATCGCCGAAAGCCTCTATCTCTCTGATCCCGATGTCGCCGGGGTCTGGACTGACGGCGCAAATATGTCGCTCGGGGTCCTGGACGCGCTGCAGGAAGCCGGGGCTTCCACCATTCCACCGATCACGGGAGAAGCCCTGAACGGATGGATGCGTCGTTGGAATGATGAAAAGCTCTCTTCGATTGGGCCCATTTGCCCTCCGGCTCTTTCGACGGCAGCCCTGCGGGCGTCCTTCGCGCTTCTCGAAGGCAAGCCGATCCAGCGCAACTGGACCAACCGGCCCAAGCCGATCGTCGACGAAAATCTTGCACAGTTTTACCGCTCCGATCTCACGGACGCTTACTGGGCCCCGACAGAAATGCCGAATGAGAAGCTCCTCGAGTACTTCAAGGCCTGACGCATGGAGGGCGCGGACAAAGCGCGCCGTCTTCACCCTCGCAGATGGAAGTGTTCATGAGTATGCTTGTCGAGATGGTCAGCATCAACAAGTCCTTTGGTGCGACCAAAGTCCTGTCGAATGTTCAATTTTCGCTTGAACGCGGCTCCGTCCACGCGTTGATGGGCGAGAACGGGGCGGGAAAATCCACGCTGATGCGAATTCTGGCCGGCGTCTATCAACAGACCGCTGGACGCATCCGTCTGCGAGGAGAAGAGGTGACCTTCCGGTCCCCCAAGGAAGCGCGTCTCGCCGGGGTGTCGACAGTGTTTCAGGAGTTCACCCTGATCCCCAATCTCACGGTCGCCGAAAACATGTTTCTTGGACACGAACCGCGGCGTGCCGATGGGTCGATAGACACCGCCGAGGTCGTCGAGCGATCCCGCAAGCTGCTTGCCGACGTTTTCCCTCAACTGGACGCGACGGCGATTGTGGAAACGCTGACGGTTGCCCAGCAGCAGGCAGTGGAAATCGCCAAAGGCCTGACATCCAATGCCGATGTCTTCATTTTCGATGAACCGACCGCGGCACTAAACTCAACGGACGTCGCTCATCTCTTCAAGGTCATCCGCGATCTGAAGGCGCAAAACAAGGCTGTCGTCTACATCTCGCATCGGATGAACGAGGTGTTCGAACTGTGCGACACCATCACCGTCATGAAGGACGGGGCTTGGGTAAAGACAGCCAGGGCAGAAGACTTTAATCTCCAAACGCTCGTGGCAACCATGGTTGGACGCGAACTTCAGAGTTTCTTTCCGCCGAGGGCACAGGCCATTGGATCGCCGATGCTCGTCGTGGCAGGGCTTCGTCTCAATGACCATGGCCCGCCAGTCGGTTTTTCCGTACGCACGGGCGAGATCATCGGGCTCGCCGGGCTGGAGGGCCAGGGGCAGCGTGAAATCATGCGTGCGGTCGTCGGGGTCGAACCCGCCGCAGCTGCGAGCGTCCAGCGTCGCCGCGACGACAGCATGATCGATGTGAACGTATCCTCAGGCTTTTCGAGTGCCATCTCAGCGGGCATTGGTTTCATTCCTGAAGACCGCAAGCAGGAAGGCCTGTTTCTTCGGCTTCCGATCTACGACAACATCGCACTTGGCAAGCAGTTGAACCGGAACATGGCGAGCGTTGCATGGCGTTCCATCTCCAGGGTTCACGATGTCATAAAGTCGCTCCGTGTTGCGGCTGCCGACCCCGCCTCGCCCGTCGGCAAACTTTCGGGTGGAAACCAGCAAAAGGTGCTTCTGTGCCGCTGGCTGCTTTCGGGGGTCGATATCCTTGTCATCGAGGAGCCGACACGGGGCGTCGATGTCGGCGCGAAAGCGGAAATCTACAAGCTGCTTCGCGATTTTGCCGATCGTGGCGGTGCAGTGATCGTCTCGTCGCGCGAGCACGCCGAACTGATCGGGCTGTGTGACAACATCCTGGTCGTTCACGACAAAAAGATCGTCGGGCAGATGCCCGCGCTCGATGCCACAGAGGAAACCATCCTGGGAACCGCACTAGGTTCGAACTTCGCGCACGATCCGCGCGCCGCTGTTCATTGAGGAGGATACATGAATACCATCGCAAACTTCCTGAAGACTCCTTACCGGGCGGGTGCGATCCGGCTGTCGATCGGGACGCTATTCGTGCTGGTGGTCGCCTCGGTCATCCTGCTTCCAGAATTTCTGGCGCCGGAGAATCTGTCGAACCTGCTGGCCCAATCTACTGTTCTTGTCATTTCTGCGCTCGGCCAGACCTTTGTGATCCTGACGGGCGGCCTGGACGTTTCCGTTGGTTCGATCATCAGCGTGACGACCACGATCATGACACTCGACATGCCAGAGGTTGTCCGTGTCGTGCTTTGCATTGCGGTTGCGATCGCATTCGGACTGGCCAACGGATACGGCGTAGCCAGGCTTAACGTCCACCCGATCATCATGACCCTGGCAACCATGGGGATCGGCCAGGGACTGGCGCTTATCATTCTCCCGATCCCCGGCGGGAAGGTGCCTGATTGGCTGTCGGCGTCAGTCGCGGGTTCGGTCGGGCCCGTGCCAAACTCGCTGCTCTGGCTGATCGCCGCCACCGTCGTTGCTGCCTGGATGCTTTATCGCAGGCCGTTTGGCCTTTACCTGTTCGCTTCGGGGGGTAACGATTTCAATGCCCGCATGAATGGCGTCCCGGTCGAGCGCACAGTCATTAAAGCCTACATCCTGTCGGCGCTATTTGCTTGTGCTGCCGGGATGTTCCTCGCGGGCCGCCTTGCCTCGGGCGATCCCAAGGGGGGTGCTACCTTCGGAATTGAATCCGTTACCGCAGCAGCGCTCGGGGGTGTTCACCTAGCTGGCGGTATCGGTAGCATCCTCGGCACTGTCGCCGGCGCGGCTATCCTCGGCATCGTCAACAACGTGATGAACCTCGCCAACGTCTCGGCATTCCTCCAGTCGGTCGTGAAGGGCCTTCTGCTGCTGGCACTCGTCGTTTCGCAGCGTCGCAAAACGATCGGACTTTGAAAGAGATGGACCTCTCGATGACCACAGCAGATGCGAAAATTGAGACGCCATCCCGCACTCTCACCGCCAAGCGCACACTTTCCTGGGTGCTCGGCTTGCCCCCGGCATATTACGTGCTCGCAATCCTGATCGCTTTGGCCCCCGCGGTAAGTGCGACGCTGATCAATCCGAACTATTGGTTCGTGATCCTGAAACAGTCAGCGCCGCTCGGGATCGCGGTGCTGGCGCAATCTCTTGTCATGCGGGTGCGTTCTATTGATCTCTCGGTCAGTGGCGTGTTTGCTTTTTCGATCTATCTCGCCAGCTCCGGGCTCCTCAACAGTTACCCGCCCTTCGTCACGGTCCTGATGACGATCGTCATCGGCCTTGCCGTCGGTCTGATCAACGGCGCCCTCGTGGCCTATGTCCGCGCCTCCGCGGTCATCGCGACGCTGAGCGTATCGGCGATCCTCATCGGGATCGTCCAGTTCATGAGTTCCGGCCGTGCACCGGGTTCGACACCAAGCTGGCTTCGCGTCCTGACGAGCGGGAACATCTACGGCCTGTCTTACTCCGTTATCGTCTGGATCGGGATTTCCGTGGTCGTCGCACTAGCGTTCCGCTTCCTGATCCTCGGGCGCTACTTCCGCGCTGTCGGCGACAATCCGAGGGCGGCGGAGATAACAGGCATACCTCTGGCTCGAACGATTTTTGTCTCGCATACGCTGGCGGGCACGCTGACGGGCATCGCCGCCCTGGTTCAGGTGTCTGCGCTGGCCGTTGGAACGATCAAGCCCGGCTTCGACACCTTCATGAACGCTCTCGCCGCGACGATTCTCGGTGGGGTGACGTTCGGCGTCGACCGCGGCGGCGTCGCGGGGCCTTTCGTGGCGGTCGTCGCCTTCAGTTTCCTATTTGCGATGTTGACCGTGTTCGGCATCCAGGAGCCCGGCAAGCTTATCGTCCAGGGCGGGATCATCGCTCTTGCGGCGATCATTTACGGCGCACGTGTCGGTCGCGTCTAGCCCGCACAGGATGCCAGACAGGTCATTCCCGGTGTCAACGCGGGAGAATGCAGGAGAAAAGCATGGTGAAGATAACGGCGGCTGTGGCCGTAAAACCGAAAGCTCCGCTGGAGTTTCGTGAACTTGAGCTGGCGGATCCCGAAGGCAATGAAATTCTTGTGCGAACGGTCGCGACGGGCATCTGCCATACGGACCTGTTGCTCCGTGATGGGATTTTTGGGCCTCCCGCCCCGGTCATACCGGGACATGAAGGTGTTGGCATCGTCGAAGCCATCGGGGCGGACGTCCAGGGTTTAAGAGTGGGCGACCACGTTGCGCTCAGCCAGAGTTCATGTGGCTTCTGCGGCGATTGCCGGCGCTCTCACCCGATGAACTGCCAGAACTACACCCAGTACAATCTGACGGGGCTTCGTCCGAACGGCAAAAAGGCCTTGCTTTGTGATGAAGTCGGCATCGGCAGCAACTTTGTCGGCCAGTCATCCTTCGCGACCCACATCCTGGCGACTGAGAACAACGCCGCGCAGCTTCCCAAGGATTTCGACCTGACGAATGCGGCCCCGCTCGGTTGCGGCATGGCAACGGGGGCAGGTACCGTCATCAACGCCATGAAGCCGGAGATCGGACAAACCATTGCCGTGTTCGGCGCCGGAGCAGTGGGCATGGCTGCGGTGATGGCCGCCAAGGTCCGGCGGTGCAGCAAGATCATCATCATCGACCTGAACGAGCAGCGTTTGGCGATGGCCAAGACGTTGGGCGCGACCCATGCTATCAACGGCAGGGACCCAGACGTCGTGGAGCAGATCCACGCCTTGACGGGCGGCGGTGCCGATTTTGCGATCGATGCCGTGGGTATCATTCCCGTCATCCTGAATACGATCAAATGCACGCGGGCAGGGGGCCATGTCGTCCTCCTCGGGCTCGACGCGCTCGGCAAGGATATTCCAATCCCGCTGGACCTCATGGTCTTCAACCGGAAAATTCAGGGTGCCATCCTCGGAGACCAGATCCCCCAGCTCTTCATTCCCCAACTGGTCGAGCTGAACCAGGCCGGCCTATTCCCGTTCCAGAAGCTGATCACAAAGTATCCGTTCGAGAAAATCAACGAGGCCGTCGCCGATGCCGAAGCTGGCCGCGTGATCAAGCCCGTCATCGTCTTCAATTAGGAGCTTCCCACATGCCATCGAGCAAGTCCGACGAACAGCATCTCATTGTTGAGTTTAAAACATCGACGCGTAACCGGGACCGTGTCAACACACTGCTCCAGGAGTTTGTCGGCCCTGCCCGCGAGGAAGAGGGCTGCCTCTACTACAATCTCTACCAGCGCTCCGACGAGCCGAATACGTTCTTCATTCTCGATGGTTGGGCAAACGAGGAGGCAGCCGCGCGTCACGGAGAATCTCCGAACGTCAAGCGTGTTCTCGAACCGTTGCTTCCGTTGCTGGAAAGCCCCCCTTCCATCATTGTGAGCAGTCGCATCAGCGACTGAGCTTGCGATTGTGCAACACCGAAAGACGCGCTTGATCCGAGGCGGGTTTTTTCCAAAGGCTCGCGGGAGGACGAAATGGAGCATCGAGTTGTCATCGTGGGAGGCGGTTTCGCCGGCCTCCAATTGGCCAAGGATCTCAAATGTCCAAACCTCTCGATCACGATCATCGACAGACGCAATCATCACCTGTTCCAGCCGCTGCTCTATCAGGTCGCCACGACCGTCCTGGCGACCTCCGAGATTGCCTGGCCCATTCGCGCAGTATTTCGTGGAAGGAAAGATGTCACGACGCTTCTTGGCGAGGTCGTGGGCGTCGATGTCGAGAAGCGGCTCGTCTCGCTCAAGGGCGGCCATGCCATTCCCTACGATACCCTTGTTCTCGCAACGGGGGCCCGTCACGCGTATTTCGGCCGGGATGAATGGGAGCCCTTCGCGCCCGGACTGAAGGCGTTGGAAGACGCCACCACGATCCGCCGTCGCCTTCTCCTGGCGTTCGAAAAAGCGGAGCTGGAAACCGATCCCCAAGCGCGGGCGGGGCTGCTGACCTTCTCGATAATCGGCGCCGGGCCGACAGGCGTCGAAATGGCCGGGATCATCGCCGAACTGGCTCGAAGGACGCTTGTCGAGGAATTCAGAAACATCGATACGACTTCGGCGCGCATTCTTCTTGTAGAGGCAGGGCCGCGTATTCTGCCTGTTTTTCATTTGGCGTTATCGCAATACGCCGAGCGATCCCTTGCGTCGATGGGCGTCGAGGTTCGCACGGGAAGGCCCGTGACCGACTGCACCGAGGAAGGCATATCGATTGGGGACGAGTTTGTCCCGAGCCGCACGGTCATATGGGCGGCGGGCGTGCAGGCATCCAAGGCCGCCGTGTGGGTGGGGGCGGAGACGGATCGAGCGGGGCGTGCTATCGTGCAGCCCGACCTCACGGTCTTCGAACACCCGGACATCTTCGTTGTCGGCGATACCGCTAGCGTTAAGACCGGCGAGGGAATGCTGGTTCCTGGTATCGCGCCCGCCGCAAAGCAGCAGGGAAAATACGTCGCCCAAGTGATCAAGGCCCGCCTCAAACAGCGCTCAGCGCCGCCTGCCTTCAAGTACAGGCATCTTGGCAATCTTGCGACCATAGGACCAAGCTCCGCGGTGATCGATTTCGGCAGGCTGAGGCTCAAGGGCACCATCGCCTGGTGGATCTGGGGCCTTGCCCACATCTACTTTTTGATCGGAACAAGGAGCCGTATGGCGGTCGCGCTAAGCTGGCTTTGGGCATTTACCTCCGGCCACCACTCTGCTCGCCTCATTACCCAGAAGGAGACGCTTAAGGACGAGGTCTAGCCGCAGGGGCTGCAAACGATATTCTTCAGCTTAGAACCCAGCTTGTACAGCCGGCGGTCAAAGTCAATGCCCCGTCTGCCGATCATGACCGCTCTGAAGCGCAACCCAGAGCCGATTGGCCGGTGGTCAGTTGAGTTCAAGCAACGAATTTTGGCCTTCCCGTCTATGAGTATCAACTAAATTCCTAACGCCTCGATCGAGTACGAGATGGTAGTTCGACAATGACAACATGGAACCTTTGTCCTCTCCAGATGGCATCCTTGCGATGGCTGGCACGAGGGAAGACGATTGCTGTGATTGCCCAAATAGAGGGCAGGAGAGTAGACGATATCGAGCGCTGCTTGAACGATGCCTTGTTGCTGCTCGGAGTGGAGACCCTTGACGACGCTTTTCGAAAGATCGAAATAGCTCGCTGTGACCGAACTTAAAGCGATTTTAGCGCATTGACGGTATTTGGAATTGCCCGAGGGCGATTGTTCCATAATAGAACTTATCTGATTTTTGTTAATAGATTGATTTAAAAGAATAAATCCTGATAGAGAACTGAACGTCCTGGCGAGTCCCTCTCGGTGGAACATCATATTCCGTGACGCATGGACAGGGCAATTGACTGGCGAGGCCAGCCCTCGCCGTGGTTTCGACGGGGCATCGTGAACTCAACGGCAAAGGGTCGAGCCCATGACGCGGGGCTATTTTGTCAGTCATGCGCAAGCGATTTGCGCCCACAGGTTCATCGCTGCTGCCCCCAGTTCGCGACATGGCTCGCGGTGAGGTGCTGGGGCGATGTGGAACATGCTAGCAATCGGGTCATGGATGGAGACGAAGCGCCGCAAGAGTCCTTGTGACCTGCAAGGCTTCTTGATCCGCTGTCGCCGTCGGATTGGCTGGTGCGAATTCTCCGCTCGATTGTTCAAGCCCTTGTGATGCCGATGCGCGACAGCCGGCGTGATGTCTCGTTCGGTGTTGTAGGATTGAAGCTTGTCGTTGGCGAACGACCAAATTTCTCTGCCCGGCGGATCGTAGGGTGCGAGACAATGATCCCAAGAGCGGCCAGCATATCCTCGACCATCCGGAGACTGAAAAGGGAAACGGAACTAAAGCGACATCGCGTGGGCCGATAATTCAGCAGGAAAGCAGTGGCGACGATAAAGTGGCTCACGGTTTGTTATGCCCGATCATCGCGCAGCTAACCATGGTCAGTTAGCGTCACGAGGCTCCCCGTGGGCACCTTCAAACGCGCTTTCCTTCGCGTGTATCGGAGGCCACCAACGCAGGAGTTCGCTCTCCGTCTGAGGGCACGGGGAAAGTCTGCTTGTCAGATACGAAACATTGGCCATCGCCGCCTCCCTGGCTGCGTGATCTGCACAAAGGCCGCTTTTATCGATCTCGCGGCAATATTCGATCAGGGCTTCGATGGTCACCATGAGGAGGCCATGCCGCTCAGCGAATTCGCTGAGCTCGGGAAGACGCGCCATAGTGCCGTCGTCGTTGGCGATTTCGCAGATGACACCCGCTGGCTCGAGCCCGGCCAGCCGCGCGAAATCCACCGCGGCTTCCGTATGGCCGGGGCGGCCGAGGACACCGGACGGGTTTGCCCGCAGGGGGAATATGTGGCCCGGCCGGGACAGGTCCTCCGGCACGGTTGATGCGTCAGCGAGCGCCCTGATGGTCTTGGCGCGGTCTTCTGCGGAAATGCCGGTCGATACGCCTTGTATCAGGTCCACTGAGACAGTGAACGCTGTATGCATGGAATCCGAGTTACGCTCCACCATGAGCGGGATATCCAGTTCGTCCAGCCGGTCCCCGGTCATCGGAACGCAGATCAGGCCGCGCGCATAACGCATCATGAAGGCAACATGATCGTTCGTCACCTTGTCCGCGGCAACCAGGATGTCGCCTTCGTTTTCCCGGTCTTCGTCGTCCACGACGATGATCATCTCTCCGGCGGCGATTGCTTTAACTGCGCTCTCGATGGGAGCAAATTTCATGGTCTTCTCCTTGAACTAGACATGGCCCAGAGTGCGAGCGAGTTGGCGGTCGACCCGCTCCCGGAGTTCCGCAGTCGGTGCCGAATCTGGAAAGTCGCCGTCCATCGCATAGATGAAGTCACCGCGAACCTCGGCTTTGAAGAAGCCCATCAATGAGCGCAGGTGAGCCTCGACGTGCTGACCATGGGCTTCGGCTTTACCCGTTGCGAATATCAATACGGGTTTCCCCTGCAGGGCTGTCATTTCGAAGAGGTCGAAAAGATGCTTGAGAAGGCCGGTCATCGAGGACTTGAAGACCGGCGTGCCCACGATGAGGACATCTGAAGACTGGATTGCGTCAAGAACGTTCGCGAGTCCAACAGGAGCCTCCGAACGCCACAGGGTGGTTCCCAACACCGGGAGAACATCGACCAGGTCAAACAGATACCGTGTGTGACCGGGCGAGACGCTCGAGAGTGCGTATTCCCCGAGCGCCCGCGTCTTCGAGGGGCGCGAGACATTGCCAGTTATCGCGACAATCTTCAATTTGCCGGCCTTTCGATCAGATCTGGTTGCGGATATGCGGGGTACGAGCGTAGACGGCCACCATCGGCACGATCAGCAGACCCACGATCGCCTGTTGCGCGGCAAAACTCAGGCCCAGCCCGACCAGCAGGGACGTCATTACCGTCAATACGAGTACGCCGAGAACGGTTGCCCCGTATCCGCCTGCGCCTCCAAGCAACGAGGTGCCGCCGATCACAACGGCCGCAACGGTGGTGAAGAGATATGGATCTCCGACGCCAACGAATCCGCCGCCGGAAAACCCGAGCAGCAATACGCCCGTCAGTGCCGACATCGCTCCACTGATACCGTGAATGCTGGTCCAGACCTTGGTTTCGGAAATGCCAAGCCGTGCCGCTGCAGTCCTGCTGCCCCCCACCGCGTAGATGGAGCGGCCAAACCAGGTGTTGTACAGAGCCCAGATGGTCGCAAGCGTTATGAGCAGCCAAACCAGCACCACCGGCGGCAGGGAAAGCCCGAAGGTCTTCCCGTTGAACGCGGCGAAATTCCGGAGCCAGTTCGGTACGGGGGCGAAAACCGTGCCGCCGTAGTCGGAACCGATGGAGGTGTACAGCTGTACCGCACCGACAAATGCGAAGCCGACCCCCAGGGACATGATGAGAGCCTGGCCCTGCAGCCTGAAGCTCAAAAAGCCGTTCGCGACCCCGATTGCTGCTCCCAGGATAACGACCACTATTACGGCCAGCCAGGCAGGCATACCGGTGACCAACAGGCTTGGGAAGAGAATGTTCGCTCCCCCGATGACATAGGGAATGGAGAGATCAAGCGCGCCGACCATGGCACATAGCGTCTGTCCCAACGATGCAAGCCCCAGGAAAGCGGCAAGCAGCAATATCGAACGGGCGTTACGGGGCGAGATGAACCCCGGAACAAGGATCGTACCCAGCACGAGAAGTGCGGCAAGCAGACCAAAGCCAATCACGATGCTGCGCTGCAGTTTTACCGATCGTCCTGTTTGGCTCATCGTCTGTTCCGTTGCGAGTAAAGTCATTACAAGTCCTCCCTAGAAAGCCGGGCGCCGGGCCGTCATGAATACGTTGACGAGGAGCGATGCCACGAGGATCAGGCCGAAAGCCATTTGCGTCACGAACCCTGTCACGCTTCCGAAGCTGAAGGCGGAAAGCAGGTACGAGATGAGGAACATGTTCAGCGCACCAAGCGTCGACCCCAAAGCCCCCCCTCTCCCGCCAGCCAGGTTTGCGCCACCGAGCACCAGGGCGGTAACTGCCTGGAGCGTGTAGCTGCTTCCCTGGGTAGGATCGCCCGAAGAGATCAATGCCGTATAGCTGAGCGCGGCAAGGCCAACGAAGACGCCGCCGAGGAGATGGGCGCAGATGCGTACGGTGTCGACTTTCATTCCGCTCGTGTAGGCCATCCGTTCGTCGGCGCCTGTCATGCGGAGGTGGGAGTAAAAGGTGGTCCGGCGCATAGCGGCCCAAAGAGCGAACGCCGCCAGGACGATAATCAGCACCGGAGATAAGATCGTGGTTCCTGCTCCCCACGTCATCATCCAGTCCGGCGCGACGCCGCCGGGCCTTGACATGACCATGAGGTTCACGCCTGAAAGGACGAGGAAGCTGGAAAGCGTGACGATGATGGGGGCGACCCGGACGTAGATGATGATGAGCGCCTGCAGCAACTGGTACAGTGCGCCGACTGCCACCACCCAGCAAACCACCGCGAGTGGCGACGTGTAACCACTTGCCGAGAGCCAGCCGATCAGGGTGACGTTCACGAAACCCATCAATGGGCCAACGGAAAGATCAACCGAACCGCGTCCTGCCATCACGATCGGTGTCAGGGCGAGCGTTGTGAGGATCAAAGGCGCTGCGACGATGATTGCTCCGCCCATTCCGGTTGCGGTGAACAGCCGCGGCGACAGCAAGGCTGCAGCGACGAGCAACACTCCGAAAAGAACGAGCGGTACGGTCAGCGACCTGTCGAGCGCAGGAAATCCAAAACGTTGCGACATCAGTGTGCCTTTCTCTCTTTGGAGAATTCCATGGTGTCGGCAACCGAGCGGCCGAACATTGCAGCGAGAATGGTTTCTTCGTTGATGTCGGGGCCGTCGAGGGAGCGATGGATGCTCCCTTTGTGAAAGACATCGACGCGATCGGCGAAACCAAGAAACTCCTCGATCTCGCTCGAAAGGTAG
The DNA here is from genome assembly GCF_030182455.1 of Rhizobium cerradonense. Lineage (NCBI taxonomy): Bacteria > Pseudomonadati > Pseudomonadota > Alphaproteobacteria > Hyphomicrobiales > Rhizobiaceae > Rhizobium > Rhizobium cerradonense. The sequence continues at coordinate 46,093 of NZ_JAQJCK010000011.1, read as the reverse complement.
ATTACCGAGCCGCCACCTTCGGCAAACAGCCGAAGCTCGCGATACAGGTCGCGTTTGGTGTTGAGGTCCACGCCCCGAGCAGGGTCGTTAAGAACGATCACTCTGGGATCATTGGCGAAGGCGCGACCGATCAGGACCTTCTGCTGGTTACCACCGGAAAGGGACGTAATCCGGTTGTCCGGGTGGCCGATCTTGACGCGGAGCCGCTCGACCTCCCGGGCAAACGTCTGCTTCAGCTTTTTCCGCCTGATGACACCGAACGGCCCCAGGTTCTTCTGATAGATACCGATGGCGAGGTTCTCGAAAATGCTCTGCTGCGGGAAAATTCCTTCCCGCTTCCGGTCTCCGGATACGTACACAATGCCCTTGTTCGCGGCGTCGTCGAGCGTGCTGACTTTGACGAGACCGGTGCTTTCCCTGTTCAGGATCCGGACCTCCCCTCCGAAGGGCGAGATGATCCTTGCGACCAGTCGCACGAAGGCGTCCTGGCCCTGGCCGTCCAGTCCCGCGACGCCGACGATAGAACCCTGCGGAAGGACGAAGTCGAACGGTTGCGATGCCTCCTGGGGGCGCGCGCCATGGACGGAAAGAGCTTCCTTGCGATCACCCGGCAGGCCCGGTGCAGACGTTGAAGCAGCGGCGGAAATCTGGCGGTCTTGAGGGGTCATCATGCGCAGGAGATTGGCCTCGGTGATCTCGGATTTCTCAAGGACACCGACAGTGAAACCGTCTCTCAGTATTGTCGCCCGATCGGCGATCCGGACGAGCTCGGCGATGCGGTGCGTAACGATGATTACCGCGCACCCCTCGGACCGGAGTCGATCGATCTCTTCGTGGAGGCGGACGGTCGCGTCGAGATCGAGTGCCGCCGAGGACTCGTCCAGGATCAAGACCTTGGGTTTCCTCAGAACGGCCCGGGCGATAACGATCCATTGCTTGATGCTGAGCGGAAGATCACCGACGTTCTGCCGGAGATCGACAGGCTTTCCCACCAGGCGGTCGAGGAGGCTTTGCGCAGCGCTTTCACGTTCCCTGGAGGCTTTCCGAAGCGAGAACAGGTCCTCGCTTCCTACGAAAAGGTTGTCGAGGACACTCGCTTCATCGGCGACAAGGACTTCCTGGAAGATCGTAGCGAGACCAACCCCTTTGGCATCGACTGGCGAGGTGATGGACTTGCCAAGGATCAGGACAGATCCTGCATCGGCAGCGATAACGCCGGACATGATCTTCGCCATGGTGCTCTTGCCGCTGCCATTCTCGCCAACGATCGCGTGCACCTCCCCTGCCTTGGCGGCAAAATCGCATTTCTTCAATGCCTTCGTTTCGCCAAACGATTTGGCAACGGCCGTCATGCTTACGGCGACGTCTTTCGTCATGCCCATCCTCCCCTTTAGGCAGCAGCAGATCGCGCCAGGACATCCGATGCCCGGGCCTCTTGCCGAATTGTGACTGCCGTCTTTGAACGCTCCGAGAACTCGCTCGGTGAACTATAGAATGACAGATTGTCTGCTAATCTGTCAATAGTGCCGCCATGCCCATATCGGGATGTCGGGTTGACTTCGATGAAACCGGTTGGTCGCTCGACGCCCTCAAAGTTCCAAAAGCATGTTGTCACGCACCTGACGTCGGTCGGAGGTTCTCAAGCGGAGTTCCGCCCGATCTGAAGCGATCTGGCAGCCATCGCGATCAGGACAGGACCAAAGCACTATTGAGGGTGTCCGGTAATCCGAAGAAGGCAACCGTTTCGATTGGGGGCATACGGAACATCCCAACCTCCGCGCGTCGAACGCGGCAAGTGCCATTCGATCATCCAGCCTTCCCCGCTGGGGAAGCGGGCAGATCGAACTCATGGTCGATCGGCCCTTGGCGCGGGCAACCGTGGAGATCACGGGAACTCTTCGAAGTTTTCCTTCGCGGGGTCGTGAGCAAGCCACGGCCTGGCGTGGGACAGCCAGACGTTGGACATAGGAACCGAACCAGGATCGGTGTCAAAAGTGCCTGCCCGCAGCACCTTCATCTCCGGGTTGGCAGGCCGTTCGGCATAAACGTGCGAACCACACCGTGAGCAGAACCACCTCAGTTTTCCAGGGGTCGACTCAAAGCTGTGAAGGACGTCCTCGCCGGAAATCAGCTTGAAGTTATCACTCTTCACCTTGGCTGCAGTGTTATGATCGGCCGCATGGGACTTTCTGCACGTCTGGCAGAAGCAGTTCCACATCGGGCCGTCCAGTTCCGACACTTCATACTGTACCGCTTTACATTGGCAAGATCCGAGGATCGGCATCTTCAAAATCCTTTCATCGCTTTATCCAGTTGTGGCTGTCGCGCGCTTGCAGAAAGCCACCGCTTCAAGTTCCGTGCGGCCTGCCGGATCCTGTCTTCATTCTCCACGAAAGCCAGCCGTACGTATTCGTCACCCATCTCACCGAAACCGATACCCGGCGAAATCGCGACCTGTGCCTTCTCGAGCACGAGTTTCGAAAACTCCAGCGAGCCAAGGTGTCGGAAATGCGGGGGTATCTTCGCCCATGCGAACATCGTGGCCGCAGGAACTGGAACGTCGAAGCCGGCATCGGCAAAGGTCTTCACCAGTGTATCTCTGCGCGTCCTGTAGATGTCTCTTGCCCGCGCGGCGTCCTCCCCGTCCGAGTTTAGGGCATGAGCGGCGGCGACCTGTATCGGCGTGAATGCTCCGTAGTCCAGGTACGATTTCACGCGCGTCAACGCTCGGATGAGCCGTTCGTTACCCACCGCAAACCCAACGCGCCAACCGGGCATCGAGAATGTCTTCGACATCGAGGAGAATTCGACGGCCACGTCGATCGCGCCGGGGACTTCGAGAACAGACGGCGGCGGGGGACCGTCGAAGTAGATTTCAGCGTAGGCGATATCCGACAGAACGATGAGATCGTGCTTCTTCGCGAAGGCGATGACGTCCTTATAGAAATCGAGCGTCGCGACGCGAGCGGTGGGGTTTGACGGGTAGCTTATGATGAGCGCCAGAGGCTTCGGTACCGAATGCCGCACCGCCATTTCGAGAGCTTGGAAGAAGGTCTCATCCGGCTCGACCGGTACCGACCTTATCACGCCCCCTGCCATGAGAAATCCGAACGTATGAATCGGATAGGAAGGGTTCGGACAGAGAATGACATCCCCGGGGGCGGTTATGGCCTGTGCCATGTTCGCAAACCCCTCCTTGGACCCGAGCGTCGCAACAACCTGGGTATCCGGATCAAGCTTCACATTAAACCGGCGGGCGTAATACGCAGCCTTGGCGCGGCGAAGCCCGATAATGCCCTTGGAAGCCGAATAGCGGTGCGTGCGCGGATGCTGCACCGCTTCGCATAGCTTGTCCACAACCCAGCTTGGCGTGGGAAGATCGGGATTGCCCATTCCAAGATCGATGATGTCGACTCCGGCCGCGCGCGCGCTGGACTTGAGACGGTTCACCTGGTCGAAGACGTAAGGGGGCAAACGCTGTATCTTGTGGAATTCCAACTTCTGGTTCCTTATCGTGGGTCCTCCGCGCCGACGGATGAAGCCGGCGCGGAGGTCGCGGGACAACTTGGGAGGTCGTCGATTACTTCTTCGGCCGCCAGGCCAGCGGATCTTCCGGGCGCTCGAAGTACTGTGCTGCTACGTCCGCGGGCCACCATGCATCGCCCTTGGGCTCGATCCACGCCGTGGAGTTCGGATCGCAATCTTCCGGAATTGCTTCCTTCACATCGTCGATCGTGTAGGGAAGAGCCGGTCGCAGGATCGACTGGATCTTCGGCCCCTGGCCTTGGAGCGTCCTCATCATCACGTCCCACACCAGGCGGGCGTCAGCCCGCGGCGGCCAGAAATGGAAGCTCTGGCTGATGAAGTCGGGATTGTTGCGCCAGTAGCACGCCGCCGACGCCTCGCCGCCGAGGACGATTGGCATCATGTCGCGCCCGGACTGCTGGACCGCGTTGACGACACCGTTTTCCGAGGCCGACTGGACGAGGATACCAGCGATTTCGGTAGGGTTGGTCGCGAGGAATTTCTGGACTTCGACCTGGGCGACCTGATCGGTCCACTTGCCGGCGACATCGCCCACGACGGTGATGTCCTTGTACTCGTCGAACGCCTTCTTGGCACCGACATTGAAGCTGTCGGATGATGCGAAGCCCGGGATGCCCGAAACCGTCAGCACGTTGCCCTTGCCGCCGATTTCCTCCGCCAGCCATTTTGCGGCCGTATAACCGCCCTGGGTGTTGTTTTCGGTCGCATTGATCGCGTAGGGCGATGTCACGTAACCCGAGAACGAGAACACCGGAACGCCCTTGGAGTGCGCGTATTCGATGGTCTGGTTGATGGCCGTTACGTTCGAGCAGCAGATGATGATAGCATCGACGCCGTCGTCGACCATCTGGCGCATCTGCTGGATTTGCGTCGCGTCCTTCAGGTCGGACTGCGTGACGACAAGCTCAGATACCAGTCCAGCCTCCTTGTATTTCGGAAGCAGAACCTCGTTCAATTCAGTGAGGATCTGGGCACGCCACGTGTTGCCTGCATAAGTGGATGCGTAGCCGATTTTCCATGGCGGCGGCCGCTTCGCCACAAAATCCTTGAGCGGCGTACCACCGAGGGGAATTGCCGGGTCCACGAGCTCGTAAAGCTTTTTCTGGTCCGGTGGTAGCGAGTCTAAGCCGTCCGCGAATGCGGCGGTGGTCATCAGGCCTAGCCCGGTGATCACGCTCAATGCGGTGTAAACCTTCTTTAGCATGTGTAGGGTCTCCTCCCCTCTGTGCATCCGCTACAGCAGTTGACGCCGTTGGCGTCGAGCCACGGAATTGGTGAAAAGTGTTTCGATTTCGGATTGGTGGCGGGCGGCTTGCGCCGCCCGCGGAACGGTCAGTTCCTGAGGCCAGCCTGTTTCAACAGAGGCATGACGCGGTCGTTGAAGAACGGCAGCTCTTCGTTGTAGTCGACCATTGTGAGAAGCGCGCCGTCGACGCCCGTGTTGCTCAATCCGACGAGCTTGTCGGCGACCTGTTCCGGCGTTCCGACGATCGGGTAGCCGCCCCAGCCAGCGATAAAGCGCTCCTTGAACTTCTGGTACATCTCTGCCGAGTGGTTCTGCGACTGAACCTGAAGAACCTCGCAGATGTTTTCGCAGGCTTCCCAATCGCCCTTCTGGTTCACGTAGTAGTCGTAGTAATCCCGGGCTTCCTTTTCGGTCTCGCGAACGACGACCGGGCACGCGGTGAAGGTTCCGAGTTCGCGCTTGTATTCCTCGCGAGCCAGCTCCTTCACCTTCTTCACCCACGCTGCGCCCGATTCCATGTCCTGCATGAAGCCGAAGTTGAAGTCGCAGAACTTGGCTGTGAAGTGCAGGCCCTTGCCCGACGAACCGGCGCAGATGAGGACCGGGCGACCCGTCTCTTTGTTATAGGGCTTCGGCTCGCTGAACGCGTCTTTCACCTTGAGGAACTGGCCGTCAAAGGTGACGCCGTTCTTCGTCCACAGAGATTCGACGATTTCCATCCATTCCGTGGCATATTCGTAGCGGGTGTCGTGTTCCATCATCGGAACGCCGAACATCTCCATTTCCGGGGTAAACCAACCCGTCACCAGGTTCAGGCCGTATCGGCCCTTCGAAATATTGTCGATCGTCGTCGCCATCTTCGTCGCGACGATCGGGTTCAGGGTGGGGATATGCGTCGTCGAAAAAAACTGCAGCTTCGTGGTCACGGCAGCCAGGGCCGCGGCCCACGTGAACGTGTCCATGTTCACGCCGTTGAAGTTCGTCGGCCCGCCGAAACCGCGCCATCGGGCGATCGGCACCATGCATTCCCAGCCGGCCGCTTCAAGCTTTTTGGCAATTTCGACATTGTGTTCGAAGGTCGGTTCGAACGTTGATTCCGCGGTGGTGATGGCGCAAGCGCTGGAACAATTCGTTCCGAATACGCCAAGCTTCAGCTTGTTGCCGTTAAACATCGGGTTTCCGGCGGCGCGGAAATCATCGCTGGTCGTCATATTGAAGTCTCCTCCACAGAGTTAGTCTGTTCCCGGCCCGAAAGCCGGGCACCGATTAGATACCCATGTCCTCGAAGACTTCCTGCGCGACGCGGAAGCTGTCGATCGCCGCGGGCACGCCGCAATAGATCGCGACCTGAAGGAAAACTTCGCGAAGCTCGTCCTTGCTGAGGCCGTTATTGATCGCGCCGCGAACGTGCAGCTTCAACTCGTGGGGGCGGTTAAGGGCGGAAATCATGCCAAGATTGAGAAGGCTGCGCGAACGGCGGTCCAGGCCGGGCCTGTTCCAGATCTCGTTCCAGCAATACTCGGTGACAAGCTCCTGCATCGGCCAGTTGAACTCGGTCGCCTTGTTTACCGAAGCGTCCACATATGCACCGCCGAGAACCTCCCGACGGGTCTGCAGACCCTTTTCGAACCGTTCACTGACGGGACGCCCATTCACTTGCGATTTCATATCGGTGGCAATAGTCACGGATCAAACTCCTCATTATCGGCCGAAAGGCATTTGGTGGATGTCATAGGCCGAATGCTCGGCCAAACGTTTCAGGCGGCAGCATCGATCAGCGCTGCCGATCTAACCAATTTCCCGTCCTCGTAGAGGAGCGGGGCAATACTCTCGATAAACCGGGCCTCGATGACTTCCCCGAGAACGACGTCATGGGTGCCAACGGAGACTGCGGAGTTGAGGCTGCAAACGAATGCGGCCTGGGCGTCGCCGAGGACGGGAACTCCGCCAGCCCCGATCCACTCACCGTGAGCGAACCTCTCCTCTCCCTTCAGTTTTCCACTGAACAGCGGAACCAAAGGCGCATGACTAAGATGCAGCATGTTCACTGCGAATTTCCCCGCCAGCTTGAGCGGGCCGCTGATCGAAGCCGATTGGTTGATGCAAACCAGGAGGGTCGGAGGGTCAGCCGTCACTGACTGGACGGCGGTTGCAGCCATGCCGTAACGGGCACCTTCCCATTCCGTCGTGATCAGGCAAATTGTTGATGTGAACCGGCGTAAAGCAGTCTTGAACGCCGCTTGCGCTGCTATTTCAGCACCAGCCATCGTTACCTCCCCCAAGTCATTCGTGACCTAAGATAAGCAGATTGGCAGACAATCTGTCAACACGTTTTGTTGGTCATTGACAGATTGTCTGCGAAAATGTTTTCTTGGGCAATGAAAGAGGAGACGATTATGGATCTAGAATCGAAAGTCTGTGTGGTGACCGGGGCTGGCAGCGGGATCGGGCGCGCAACAGCTGAACTGTTTGCGCGCCAGGGCGCTAAGGTTGGCGTCGTCGACGTCAACATCGATGCAGCACGAGACGTCGCCCGAGAAATTGGGACGGATGCGATCGCATTAAAAGCCGATGTGTCTTCCTCCGCCGAAGTCGAGGCGTTGGTCAGGTCAGTTAAGGAAAAATGGGGGCGTATTGACGTTCTCGTCAACAACGCGGGGTTCGGAATGACGGGAAACGTCACCACCATCGCCGAATCCGACTGGGACCGGATCATGGCGGTGAACGTGAAGGGGATCTTCCTCTGCTCGAAATACGTGGTTCCGATTATGGCGGAACAGGGCAACGGATCGATTATTAACACGACCTCATACACCGCCGTGTCAGCCATCGCCAACCGCACGGCCTACGTGGCGTCGAAAGGCGCGATCTCGGCACTCACGAGAGCCATGGCACTGGACCACGCAAAAGACGGGATCCGCGTCAACGCTGTCGCCCCCGGGACGATCGACTCGCCCTATTTCACCAAGATTTTTGCGGAAGCGGCGGACCCACAAGCCTTGCGGGAAGACTTCAACGCCCGTGCAGCCTTGCACCGGATGGGCAACCCGGAAGAGATCGCCGAGGCGATGCTCTTTCTCGCTTCGGACCGCTCGCGGTTTGCGACCGGAAGCATTCTCACAGTCGACGGAGGATCGTCGATCGGTAACCACTTGGTGCGCTGAAGCACATAGGTGCTGGCGGGTGCCTCCTTCTTGACCACGGGAGGCATTTTTGCTGTGGTACTACGTGTCGGAAACACAGAGACCCGCAGTGGGAAAAGATAGAGATCACGCGCAAAGCTGCGTGATCAAGACCCTGCGATGAGACGTCGCTACGGCGCTTTATAGGCGCATCGCCGCGCCTGATCCTTCCCCCAGATATCGCGGGAATTTTCTCAATCCACACCGGAACTTCTCGGGAGCGCGTGAGGGATGCCGCCTGCGATGCCGGCCGTGTCATCGCCGGGACGCCAATTGCAAAGCCTCGGTATGCGCCCGCCCGCTTTCGCATGCGATCGCCCGGCGGCTGCACCGGGCGACGAGAGTCAATCCAACCGCTCAGCGAGCGGCGTGCCGTACGAAATCGAGCCCTTTGACAAGATAGCTCCGGAAGAAGTTCGGGTGTTCGCACATTGGAAAGTGACCTAGTCCGCCCATAACGAGGTGGAGGCATCCCGGAATAAGTTCGGCGAGCTTGGCACCGTCGGCCGGCGTGGCTGAGTAGTCATAGTCGCCCGAGAGCAGCGCCACCGGGGTGCGTGATGGGTCAATACGGGGAGCTGTCACTGCTCCGTCGAACTCGTCGCTGTAGAAGGAAAGATCGCCTGGGTAAACTCCGGGCGCTCCCTGCGAATAGATCCAGCTTGACCTCCTGCGCTCCCCTGCGGGGCTCAGTGGGCTCATGATCCCTCTGACATATGCCGAGTTATGAAGTGAGCCGTGTACGTTTACGTTGTGCTGGTATGGGTTCCTCCTTCCCTTGGAGCGGAAAGGTGGCTCGATCGCCACGATCCCGAGGATATGCTCCGGCCGTTCCGCCGCGAGAACCAGCGACATTGCCGCGCCCATGGACCCACCCGCGACAATCGCCTTTTCGCGAACCACCTGTTCGAGAATGGCCGTGCACCATTTCAGGTAGATCGATGCCGTGAGCTTGTAGGGTGCTCCGTCCCACGTCAGCGGCGGCATGGACCGACCGTGGAATGGTAGGTCAACCGCGATCAGCCTGTAGCTTTTCGCAAGCTCGGTGTCCGCGAGCTGAGGCATGAATTGGCGGCTATCTGCTCCGGCGGTGTGAAGAAACAGGACCGGCACCCCCTCACCTGCTTCTTCGTAATATATTTCATGGGGGACGTCATCGATATTGACGACGGCATACCGCCCCCGAATTTGACGCAGGTCGCGTTGCGCACGCTCCGCTGTCATCTCGGGGGACGTGACGACGAGCTCGAACACCCGTTCGAGAGCCGGGCGTGCTTTCGCGAGGTCGAGCGGTGAGCCCGCGATCTCGAAGAGAGGGTTTGCAAGCTGCAACGCCGTGAAGGAGTGAAAGGTCGCCGGCGGCGGCGTCATCAGAACCTGATCCCAGGCGTCCGTGGTGGCCCTCACTGTCACCTGGGGGTCACTGCTTTCCCCCGAGATCTCCGCGCCGCCTTCAGCGAAATCGAGGGCGATCACCTGATCGCCGACGTAGAAGGCGATCTTTATCGTCAGGTCCGGAGTGAGCCGGGGCAATTCCTGATCCCCAAGGGCCTCCGACATGCGGGACCGCAATTCATTAAAAATGGCCAAAGCAACCTCCCTGTTCGAGCGAGCGCCAGGCCGCACGCGTCGGCAGCGCCATGACTTCGAATAAGCAGATTATCAGACAATCTGTCAATACCGGCTAATGCCGCTTCTTCAATCGCCGTGGTTTTCAGAGGTTTTACGCAGGTAGTCCAACGCGACCTTAGCCGCCATATCGATGTGGTACTTGCAGGCTGCGGCGGCTTTCGGTCCGTTTCGGTCGGTAATGGCCGCAGCGATCTCCTTTATCTCTTCCACACTGTGGTTCAAGCGCCCCGGCTGCGTCATCGACGTCATGCGCAGGAGCGTCACCCGATTGTGGAGCGATGTCAGCATTTGCTTGACGAAGACGTTTCCGCTCCCTTGCATCAGGCAGTCGTAAAACGCGGTTTTCGCCTTGATGAGCCTGCTACCGGCGCCGTTTGCCGCGGCTTCCGCAAACTCAGCAACCGCCTCATTGAGTGTGTGAATATCCTGGGCGGTTCCGTTTTCAGCGAATTCCTTTCCAGCATAGCTCTCGAGCAAAGCCCTGACGCTGTAAAGCTGAGCGGCTTCTTCGTAAGTGATAGTGCTGACGACGGGGCCGCGGTGCGGATAGCTGGTAATGAGGCCCTCGGCCTCGAGTTGTCGAAGCGCCTCGCGGATTGATGTTCGTCCGACACCGATCGACTCGCAGAGTTCTCGCTCAACGAGGCGCTGACCCGGCTTGAAACGGCCGCTGGATATCGCCTGCCGCAGTTTATCCTCTACCTGAGTGCGCAAAGTGGCACTCTGCCGTGCAATCTGTAAATCCATATCACCCATAGGATCCAAAAGTCCGTTTTACCAAGGCCGGAACCGGCCGCGCAAGTCATGGTACTATATGGTGGGTTATCCCGATGAGACAACCCGATTGTCTGACGAAAACGAAGAACACCCAAGCCTGGCCTCTTACCGGACATTCCATGCGTCCCCATTACCGTAGAACCTTTGCAAATGCGAGATCCGGTGACAGCGATGGGAAACTCGTCAGGACTGCGGGATCGTGGCCTGGAACGAGTACTCCGGACGGTCCTGAAAGCTCACGGAGAGTTCGGTATCCCTCCAATACGTCGGCGTAATCGGCGAAAAGCGGAAAGACGTCGTCATGCTCTAGAAAGCGTTGAAAATGGAGTGCGTCCGATGCGATAACGACGACGTCATTGCCATCGTCCAGCCTCACGACCTGAAGGCCCCTAGAATGACCGCCGACGAGATGGATAGTGAGCCCCTCCATAATCTCGCCGTTCCCGTCGTGGAAGCACACCCTGCCGGAAAACGTCAGGCGGACCGCATCGACTACGGCGTCCACCGCAAAGGGACGCCGAAGACGATCATGGCACATGCATCGTCCTGTACCGTAGGCCATCTCCCGATCCTGCAAGTGGAACAGGGCTTCGGGGAAGTCCGCAAGGTTTCCTGCGTGATCATAGTGAAGATGCGTGATGACGACGTCGGTAATGGACGATGCGGAAATCCCGAGCTGGCGAAGCGCCTCGACCGGATGGATCAACATGGTCCTCCCGCGCCTTTCAGCCTCCTGCGGGCTAAACCCGGTGTCAACCAGGATCAGACGTTCACCATGGCGGATCAACCAAACGAAATACTCGATCCTGCCCGGGGCGTCGTGGGGATCTCCTGCTTCCAGGCCGAGTTCGCCAACGGGCCGAACCGCAGTGCCGTAATGTATCGCCAGGACTTTCCAGTCGGTCAAATTCTCGCTCCTTCCGCAGGCTCAAGGAACCAGCAGATGCCGGATCACCTCGCCACGGTCTAACCGGTCGAAGGCCTCGTTGATTTCCTCAAGCGGGCCAGTGCTGGACAACAGTCTCTCCACGGGCAACCTACCCTTGAGGAACAGGTCGATATAGCGGGGAACATCGCGCGAAGGTACGCAGGACCCCATGTAGCTGCCTTTGATGACGCGTTCTTCCCCGACAAGAGGAAGCGGCGAGATCTCGAATTTGGTGTTCACGTTCGCCAGACCCGCTGTGGCCGTCGTGCCGCCGCGCCGCGTAATGCCATACGCGGTTTCGAACGCTTTGCTCGACCCTGCCATCTCGATGGCGTAGTCCACTCCCCCGCGGGTCGCTTCCTTGACCTCGCCGATGACATCCGGCGTGGTTGCCAGGAAGGTACGCGTCGCGCCCAGCGCCTTAGCCAACTCAAGCTTCTCCGGCATCAAATCGATGGCGACGATCTCGCTTGCCCCGCTGGCCACCGCTCCGAGGACGGCCGACAACCCCACGCCTCCCAGGCCGATGACGGCGACCGACTGCCCCGGCTTCACGCCACATGTATTTACGACGGCACCGACGCCTGTCATCACGGCGCATCCGAACAAGGCCGCCATGGTGACGTCCACGTCTTTGGTGATCTTGACGACCGAGTGCGCCGACACGACCGCGTATTCCGAAAACGCCGATACGCCGCTGTGATGGTTGATATCGTAGCCCCGAAGACGGATATGCTTGCTACCGTTCAACAATGTCCCGGCGGCGTTTGCGCGATAGCCCGGCTCACAGAGGCTTGCGCGTCCTCCCGCGCAGTAATCGCAGTGTCCGCAGATGGGCAGGAACGACATCACGACGTGATCGCCAACCTTCACTGTATCCACACCGGGTCCGATTTCTTCGACAATGCCGGACGCTTCATGCCCCAACGCGACAGGCAATGGACGGGGGCGGTCGCCATTTATCGCCGACAGGTCGGAGTGGCACACACCAGCGGCCTTGATTTTGACCAGGACCTCAAGATTGCCCGGAGGCGCCAGGTCGACGGTCTCGACACTGAGAGGCCGCGAACTTGCATACGGCTTGGGAAGCCCTGACTCTCGGAGAATGACTGATTTCATCTGCATTGTCGCGTATTCCTATCTCGAGAGCATCTGCATGGCGGCGGGTACGTAGCGGAAGCCTTCCCCCTCCCGGGCGACATTGCCGAGCCCGGGCCACGCAAAGTGATAGGACATCACTGGTATGCGGTCTGTCGCGAGCATATCCAGCACCCGTGTGCGCGACCGCGCCGAGAGCTTGGGATCGGTGTCGTACTTGAACTCCATCCACGGGCGTTCCATCAGCAGGATATGATGATGGGTCAGATCGCCGAGGAAGCAGAGCCGATCGTTGCCCGACTGCATGAGGAAGCAGAAGTGGCCCAAGGTGTGGCCTGGAGCGTGCACTGCCTGCACGCCCGGCAGAAACTCCTGACCGTCCACGAAATGCGTTATCCGATCACGGTGTGGAAGAAGGTTCCTCCGGGCATTTTCCACCTGGGCCTTGAAACCGTCATCAAGCTTGCCTCCGTCGGTCCAGTCATCGAAGTCGCTTTCGCTTATGAAGATCTCCGCGTTGGGAAAATTAAGCTTGCCGTCCTGATCGCAAAGTCCGCCGGTGTGGTCGATGTGTGCGTGGGACAACACCACGGCATCGACTTCCAAAGTGTCGATCCCTGCCTCCTGCATGCTCTTCAGCAGGCGACCGGTCGTCGGCCCGAAAATCTTCGACGTCCCCATCCCGGTGTCGAACAGGATGGTCTTTCCGTTGATTTTGACCAGCGGGATGTTCTGCTCGAGGGTCACCGACGAACTGGACAGGAAGTTCCTGTCGAGCATTTCCGTCACCGTGGCTGCGTCGACCCCGAGGAAATTCTCCCGTGGGTCGCCCAATTCCAACGGTCCGTCCGAAAGTACCGTTATTTCGCCGCTTCCGAACTTGAACGGATAGAAATAGGGCAACTTAGTCTGATGCGCTTGGTCATTGAGCACGCCGCTTATCCTCCCAGATTGGCTGCACCATTTGACAGATTGTATGAAAATCTGTCAACACAATAGTGGTGATTGTCTACGAAGTCAGGAAACGATCGAAAGCACGTGACCCCTTGGCCTGCCGATGTTGAACTGTTCGATCTGCTGCATCAGCCGCTGGGTCTCTTTTGTGAGTTCCTGGGTGGCGGCGTGGGCTTGCTCGGCGATGGCAGCGTTTCGCTGGGTGCTGTCATCGATCTCGCCAACGGCCTGGTTCACTTCGATAAGCGAAGCCGCCTGGTCCCTGCTCGCCGCAGCGATAAGCTCAACCCTTTCGGAAATTCCGGCAACATTCGACGATATCGCAATCAGCACCTTGCCCGCCTCGTTCACCAATCGCGATCCCGAGGCGACTTCCTCGCTTGATCTTGCTATGAGTTCCTTGATTTCCTGGGCGGCTAGAGCCGACCGCTGGGCAAGTTCCCTGACTTCCTGGGCCACGACAGCGAAGCCCTGCCCCGCTTCTCCAGCTCTCGCGGCCTCGACACCGGCATTGAGTGCCAGGAGATTGGTCTGGAAGGCAATCTCGTCGATGACGCCGATGATTTGCGAAATGCGCCCGGAAGCCGCTTCTATTCGTCCCATAGCGTCAACCGCGTTCGTGACCACTGAAGCAGACGCATCCGCGGCCTGCTTGGTTTCTTTTACCAGCTGGGCTGCGGCTTGTGCCTGCTCTGTCGAGGAACGCACCGTCGCGGTGAGTTGATGAACAGCGGCCGCGGTCTCCTCCAACGACGCGGCTTGACGCTCGCTGCGGCGGGAGAGATCATCGGCGCCACTGCTGAGGTTGTCTGCATTTTGCCGAATGAGCACGATGTTGCCGCGAAGTTCCGACATCGTCGCCTGCAAACGCAGCAACGAATTGTTGAAGTCCCGTCGCAATTGTTCCAGCCGCCCGGAGAACGGTTGATCGATCGTGCTCGAAACATCACCGTTGGATAACCTCTCCAGCCCAGCGGCAAGACTGTCGACGGCGTCGCCGATCTGTTTGTCGATCTCGGCTTTCTCCGCCTCGTTGTGCCGACGTTCAGCTTCGGAAGCCGATCGTTGACGATCCGCGTCGTTCTCGATCTCGATCTTCCTCGCGGCATTCTCCCTGAAGACACAGAGCGCCCGGGCCATTTCTCCGAGCTCATCAGCGCGCTCAGAACCGCCGATCTCAATGTCAAGGTCCCCTTCCGCCAAACGCCGCATGTCGTCGGTCAACTGGACAACAGGTTTTTTGAAAGTCGCAATCATCCCGAAGCCAGCGAGAAGTGCGACGAGGACGCCGGCAAATGTCGTGATGAGGCCAATGCCATTCGCGTAAGCCGTCTCTTCAATGGCTCTTGCGCGCTGGGCGTCGGCAAACGTCGTGAGGTGGCCCCATATGGTGTTCAACTGGTCTGTCGTTTGCCTATATTGCGCACGCCTCACTTCCGAGATCTCGACGAGCTTCGCACTGTCCTGCGTCATACCCTCTACCGCCGGCGGCACCGTATTCTGGACTGCCTTGAAAAGGTCGAGGTCGGAAGCGGCACTCCAGATGTCCAATATCTCCTTCTTCGTTCTGTCAAAGTTCTGGACGAGCTGCGCACGGTTTTGTTCGGTAGGGTCGGCTATGAAGCGCGCAAGGTTTATCCTGATGAGATAGCTGGAGTCTGAAAGTCTTCGGCTGCCGTCCAAGGCGCTGCTGATCTTCGCCAAATGTTGGTCGAGACCTGCGAACTCGACGATTGCTTTCTTTGTTTGCTGGTTCGCTACCGCGTTAATCGCGACGGAGATTTCCTTGAACGCGGACATTGCGGTGTCGAGGCCTACGGTGTTGTCCGATGAAGCGCCCTGCGACAGAAGTTGTGTTACGCTTTTCACCGCGCCATCGACCGAGCTCGACAGTTTTGTGGCGTCCGATGGCAAGGAAGCCCGCAGATTTCGGGCGCTCCGACGCAACTCGCCCACTTTGCCGCCCAAATATTTGAGTTTCAACTCGGTCGTTCCGGCGAATTGGTAGCCCGCGGCAAGATCAAGGAAGAAGGTTGCATAGCCTGTCACCCTGTCGGCATCGCGCAACATCGATTTGGCGGCGCCCTCGGACTGCTCGCCGGACTTCCTTAACTCGTCTGCTAGCCTGAGCATTTCATTCTGCGACCAAACCAGCGATTCAGAATGATTGGCGATCGAGCTTATCAGTTTCTCTTCGCTTTCATGGATGCTCCAGAGAGAACCAAAATTGTTCACCACGTCCAGCATAATCGCGTTTGCCGACTGGAGGCCTTCGCTTTCCGCCGTAGCTCCGGCATTCGTCACCAAAGCCTGCAGATGCGATTGCTGCGCGAGCAGGTCAGCCTTCACGCGATCGCGCCTTTCTTCCGACGCCTCGTCGAGAAACTCTCTCATCGAGGCGGAGACGTCACGGAAACCCGAGAGCACCTGCATCACCTGGCTTGAGGTTTCCAGGCGGCTTTGT
This sequence comes from Rhizobium cerradonense, assembly GCF_030182455.1. Classification (NCBI taxonomy): domain Bacteria; kingdom Pseudomonadati; phylum Pseudomonadota; class Alphaproteobacteria; order Hyphomicrobiales; family Rhizobiaceae; genus Rhizobium; species Rhizobium cerradonense. The sequence continues at coordinate 30,266 of NZ_JAQJCK010000011.1, read as the reverse complement.
AGGAGACCCGCGGCGTAGTGCCCCAAAAACCCCACCGCGCAAATACTGATTATGAAAGGCAGTACGAAAATGATTACTTTTGTCTGTAGCCGGAAACGGGACAACAGCCTGTCCATTGTGGTCCATCCTTGTCCATAGGCGGTGAAGAAGCTTCATCAATCGGGATCCGCCTCCGATGGAAGCATCGAATCATCAATGACGACACGAGGCTGCGCGACTGAGGATTGTCTGTCAACAGATTGTCTGATAAAGCATGTTCAGGTTTATCAAATTGTCTCGCGAACTTGCGCAGGAATAACTCCAGAACCGGCGCTGCCGCAGCCGGCACAACTTTCACCGCTTACATCGATCAAACCGCGATGTCCTTGTTTTCAGTGGAAAGCGGTGACGGCATCTCGGCCATGTGAAGACTGCGAACATGTCGTCGTCGTGGTGACGGCGCCTTGGGGAACAAACGGGTCCTTCTCATGGATGGACGGCTCCTTGGATGACGCCGACCTCACCAGCTTTCCCAATATGCATATCGAGATGCCCGATCTGGGGAACGGTAAGTGTTGAGATTGAGGAAGCAGAGAAGATGACTGATACGAGAGCATTGCTCGATAATATGACCTTGGCCGAGCAGGTCTCGCTACTTTCCGGCGATACGTTCTGGTCTTTACCGCCCATCGACCGCCTAGGGATAGGGAGATTGCGCTTGACGGACGGCCCCAACGGCGCCCGCGGGGCGGGGTCTTTTGTCGGGGGTGTGACTGCAGCGGCTTTCCCGGTAGGCATTGCCATCGGAGCGAGTTGGAACCCGGACCTAGCCAGGGAAATCGGCAGTGCGCTAGGTGACGAGGTTCTTTCCAAAGGGGCCCATGTCTCGCTGGCGCCGACCGTTAACATCCAGCGCAGCGTCACAAACGGCCGAAACTTTGAGTGTTTCTCTGAGGATCCGATACTGACGGCGGAACTTGCCGTCGGCTATATCGAAGGTCTGCAGTCCAAGAAAGTGGGTGCCACGATAAAACATTTCGCTGGCAACGAGTCCGAGATCGAACGTACAACCATCTCTTCAGATATCGATGAACGCACTCTGCGCGAAGTCTACCTAATACCCTTTGAGGCGGCGGTGAAGCGGGCAAAGGTCTGGGCCGTGATGTCTTCATATAACAAACTAAACGGTACTTACACGGCGGAAAGCCATTGGCTGTTGAACGAGGTACTGCGCGGTGGCTGGGGTTTTAACGGCGTGGTGATGTCGGACTGGTTCGGCTCGCGTTCGACCGCACCCACCGTGAATGCTGGGCTGGATTTGGAGATGCCGGGCCCGACCCGCGACCGCGGCTCCAAGCTTCTGGCGGCGATCGACGCGGGCGAGGTAAGTGTCGAGACCGTCCGCGCCTGTGTGCACAATATCCTGACCCTGATGGAACGCACCGGCGCAATCAACGATCATCGCGAGTTTAAGGAGTACGCCATTAATCGGCCGGAACATAGGGCACTCATCAGGCGCGCGGGAGCGGAAAGCGCAGTTCTGCTACAGAATGACGGCATCCTGCCATTGGCTCAGCAAGGTACGGTCGCCATCATTGGACCCAATGCCAAGATCGCGCAGATTATGGGAGGCGGCTCGGCGCAGTTGAACCCCCACTATGTCGTCAGTCCGTGGCAGGGGCTGGCGGACGCCCTGGGTGAGGAGAACGTGTTCTACGCTCAAGGTTGCAGCAACTATCGGTTTCAGCCGCTGATCGAAAACCCGACAACCTTCGAATTTTTCCAAGGGAGGGAGCTTGCTGGCGAGCCCGTGAAGGTTATCGAGGAACCGTCGAGCCTCGGTGTATGGTTGCCCCCCGTGGCCGGGGGCACCGTCGATCCGCATCGCTTTTCCGCCCGAATGCGCACCGTCTTCACAGCCTCAGAAGCCGGCGGCTATCGCGTCGGCCTGACCTCGGCGGGGCTTGGCCGTGTCTATGTGGACGGCAGGCTTGTGGTGGACGCCTGGGCTTCCTGGACACGTGGTACCACATTCTTTGAAGAAGGCTGCGAGGAGGTCGTGGGTGAAATCACGCTCGAAGCCGGCCGTAAATACGAGGTCGTCGCCGAGTACGCCCGGCACGATCACGTCAACCTCTATATCGCCGCAATTCGGGTAGGAATAGGCAGGTTTTCGGCCGAAGCGGAGATTGCCGAGGCAGCAGCCGTCGCCGCGAAGGCTGATCATGCGGTAGTCTTCGTGGGCAGAACGGGCGACTGGGATACCGAGGGCTCCGATCTCCGCGGCATTGCGCTTCCTGGTCTGCAGGACCAGCTTGTTGAGGCGGTAATTGCGGCCAATCCGAACACGATTGTCGTCCTGCAAACTGGTGGACCGGTGGAAATGCCCTGGCTTTCCAGTGCTCGTGCAGTACTGCAATGCTGGTATCCCGGCCAGGAAGCTGGCAACGCGATCGCCGATGTCCTCCTCGGCAAGGCCGAGCCCTCGGGCCGACTGGCACAGACCTTCCCGGTGCGCTGGGCTGACAATCCCACACATACCGAGGATGACGCGGTCTATCCAGGCAAGAATGGCCATGTGCGATATGACGAAGGTGTGTTCGTTGGATATCGGCACTACGATCGCCAGGACATTAAGCCACTGTTCCCCTTCGGTCATGGTCTTGGTTATTCAAGCTTTGCGATGTCAGACCTGACGGTAGGGCTGCCGGATGCTGCCGGCGCGGTGACAGTGACACTGGGATTGACCAACGTCAGCGAGCGGCCAGGTTCGGCAGTGGTGCAAATCTATGTCGGCGATGTTGAAGCATCTGTACCCAGACCGGTCAAAGAACTGAAAGCCTTCTCGAAAATCGCCCTGGAACCCGGTGAGAAACGAAGGCTCAGTTTCATTCTTGACGCCCGAACATTTGCCTTCTTCGACACGACCGAGCGGTGCTGGCGGATAGAGACGGGGGGATTTGCAGTTATGGCTGGGTTCTCGGCCACCGACATCCGTTTGAGTGGAACTGTCACGCAAAAGGGCGCTGTCTTAGCGCTCTAATCGTGCAGAGAATCAAAGACTACGTTTGGTGGTGGTTGAGTCCTAAAATGAGCGCAGTGCGGTGAAGCTCGGTGAATGAGTGAAAGAATGGCTCAAGACGGGCGATATTGTCATCGACAGGAAGGATACCGACCTTCATAGGCGGCGAAGATGGCGTCGGAAGCGTTGGCGGACACGTTCGCGACAGCGTCGGTCCTACAATTTTTTTGATGCCTTTCGCAGTCTCTCGAACTGAGCTCACGCTTGTCGCGAGATCGGAATCGTCAATCGTATCGAGGGCTGCCACATTCTCGTGCAATTCGGCTCGACCGATCTCCTTCAGGACATATGTATCGAGCAGAAATTTCAAGCTTAGTCATCCAGCGCGCTACGATCGGGAGCACCGATCGACACGAGCGATATCGTATCCACCGTGCGAAGATTGCGGGCAGCAAACTTGGATCTCGATGGCCCAACCCTGATCATTCCTGGCAATGCGAAATCTTGTTTTCGGACGCGGAGCCACGGACAGACGCCGTCGCTCTGTGCGGAAACTTGAGCCTGCAGCCCTCTCCAGGTATCTATCGGTCGAGAGCGCAAAATTACAGGCACAGGATGCGGCGATGCTGAAAACCGACACCCGCCAAGCAAATTGGCGCCGTGCTAATCCAGCGAAATATGATGCTCATCTTGCTGTACAGCGAGCCGTAAAGGCAGGCGACCTGGAAAAGCAAACATGTGAGGTCTGCGGGATTGAAACGGTCGACGCCCATCATGATCAATACGACGACCCTTTAAAGGTGCGCTGGTTATGCCGACGGCATCACACAAGGCTTCACCACTACGGCGAGGATATGTTTCCGATCAGGAATTGCCTTTAGGTGCGGTCCGCCGATCGCTCTTGATTTCAGTTGGCGTTCCCGCGTGACTTGATGTCTAGCAACGCGATGAAGGCGCACATTGCTTGTTGCGTAACTTCCGCCATGTGATGATTTCGTTCGACTGCCCTCCGGATAGGATTGACGCGAAGGCATTGCCCTCGCGCCCTTCTCTACCACTCAGTCCAACAGGCTAAGATGTAGTGGCTCAGGAAAATACGCGAAGCCCTCTCCCGCTATGCCAACGTGCCCGTAGCCCGGCCATGGGAAGTGGTAGGACATGAAGGGTATTCTATTGGAGGCCAGCATTTTCAGAATGCGCACACGCGATTGAGCTGACAGTTTGGGATCGGTATCGAACGCAAATTCCATCAAAGGCTTTTCGAACAGAAGCACAGGATGATGAGTGAGGTCGCCGCCATAGCACATTGTCTTTCCTGCTGACTCAATCATAAAGCAGCTATGGCCGAGTGTGTGTCCAGGAGCGCTAATGGCATGAATACCAGGAAGAAACTCTTGTTCGTCCTGGAAAAAAACCATGCGGTCCCGCACGGGTTTGAGGTTGTGGATCGCGGCTTTAACTAGACCGTTGAGATCGCCTCCAAGTTTTTTCTCGTCGGTCCAGAAATCGTAGTCGGTTTGGCTGATGTACACCTGGGCATTTGGAAACGTTGGTTTCCCGTCGTCGCCCCAGATTCCGCCGACGTGGTCCCAATGAGCATGCGAACAGACGACAGCGTCAATATCTTCCAGCGCAATATTCGCGGCGGCCAAGCAAGACTTGAGACGGCCAGTCGTCGGGCCAAATTGCTTAAGCGATCCCATCCCCGTGTCGAACAAAATCAGCTTGCCACCGATGTTTACGACAGGTGCGTTCTGAGCGAGAACGACCTCATCCGTGGGCAGGAAGCTGTGGTTTAGCATGGATCTTATCTCGTCGGCCGGGACGCCGAGAAAACTTTGTGTCGGGTCGCCGAGCGGAAGTGGGCCGTCTGATACGATGGTTACCTGGGCGTCCCCAATGGCAAATCGATAAAAGTCCGGAGCTTGTGCCCCGGAAACGGGGCTCGCCCCAGCGTGAGCCGCTACACTGTTCGCACCCAAAACGGCTCCACTCAAAGCAGCTCCCCCTGCCAATAGTAAGTTGCGGCGGTCGATCTCGAAACGTTCATTTCCCATTTCACTCCTCCCCATTTGTAAAAATGCGTCTGCAGACCGCGCTTGTCTTGCGACGGATTTCGGCTTTGTCTGCATCGGAAAGGTATCAAGTGGCAGGTCTAGGACAATTGAATTGCGAGTCCATTTCAATGAGCATCGCTCAACAAATGATCTCGCTCCGACCTGCGATTCATCAATCGAAACAACCGGTTTCGGGGTACCGCGTTGGTCCGGCCATCAGATCTCGTTGGCTTTCGGTGAGTTCGAAAGAACTCTTGGCTCCCTGACTGCGGGACGCGGCTCGCATCCGAATATCGGCAAGATTATCGTGGATCGCCTTGGCTGCCTCATTGTTATGTGAGTGGCTCTGCGTCAGGTCGCCAACGGTGTTCATTAAGCGCTCGGAGGATAGATGTTACCTCTTCCCTCGAAGAGCGCACCGCTCCTGAGGAAGAAGCCACGGAAAACCGCGAGGACGTAACGATCTTCGGGTGGGCGCTACATTTCTTCCCGGGCATATTGCGGAGCCAGCAGCATGCTTCTGAAGCGCGTTGCCAGCCCGGCATTCCGCCTTATCCGACATGGTTACGACCGTAGAATGGCCGACTTCTCTACCGGCCGCCTACGGTCGCACGTCATAGGAAGCCGATCGAGATCCAGGGCACCGCTGCGACGATCGCAAGCCCGAGAAGCAGGGCGATCATGTACCCCCACAGCGGCTTTATGCCTTCCACCGGGTTCACACGGCCGATTGCACAGGCGGCATAATAACCGACGCCGAACGGCGGGAGGAACAAGCCCACTCCCATGGCGAGAATGACCACGATCGAATAGTGCACGTCGTGGATCCCTAATCCCTTGGCGATCGGAAATACCAGGGGTGCGAACAGAACCACCGCGGGAATGCCTTCCAGCACGCTACCGAGCACAATGAACGCGACGATCGACACGATCATAAAGATCGGCGCTCCTCCGGGTAGACCCGCCATCGTCTGAACCAGCCCACGCGAAAAACCCGATTGAGTCAGGCACCAGGCCACAGCCGTTGCCGCCGCGATGATGAAAAGGATGGCTCCGGACAAGACCGCCGTTTCCACCAGCATCGGACCCACCCGCTTCCAGTCGAACCGGCGGTAAATGAGGAGGCCTGCCAGCAGCGAGTAGGCAATGCCGATTGTCGAGACTTCCGTGGCGGTAGCAACGCCTTCGACAACCGCTGTACGGATGATAAAAGGTAGGGCCAAAGCCGGAAGCGCAATCAGGAATGTGCGAAAGATCTCCCTGGCTGGCGGCTTGCGAAAACCCGACATGTCCTCGTTGCGATAGCGCCACCAGACGACAACGCAAAGCATCAATCCGCAGACGAACGCCGGCAAAAGACCGCCTATGAACAGGGCCGAAATCGATACGCTCGTAACCGATCCGATGGTGATCAATACGAGGCTCGGCGGGATCGTCTCCGTCTGCGCACCCGTAGCCGCAAGCAGGGCCACGAGATCGCCGGGCTTTGATCCTCTCGCTTTCATCTCCGGGAACAGTGCCGGGGCGACAGCAGCCATGTCGGCGGTCTTCGAACCCGATATCCCAGACACCAGATACATTGCCGCGACGAGGACGTAACACAGGCCGCCTCTGACATGTCCGAGCAAGGACGCCAGGAAGTTCAGCATCGCTTTTGCCATGCCCGTAACCTCCATCAGCATACCCAGCAGCACGAACAGCGGGACCGCTAGGAGGAGAAGATGCGACATTCCCTCATCAAGCCGACCCGCGATCACGCTTATCGGACGGCTCGTACCCAGAGCCACATAACTGATGGCAGCGAGAGCGAACACGAACGCGATTGGTACGCCGCTCAGCACACCTAGTGCGATGAAGACTACGAAGAAAAGCACGAGGTTCCAGTTGCCCATCGCCATGATCAACGGTTTCGCCGCAATCGCCAACCCTATCAAGCATGCGGCTACAAGGACTCCGATCAGGAAATCGCTCAGCCTGATGCGCTGAAGGGCATTGGTCACGCCAAGGATAAGCATCAGGCCAAGTCCGATCGGAAGACCAAACGAACGCCATGCGACCGAAACTTCCATCGCGGGAGTGACGACCGGAACTTCATGAAGAGCGTAGACCGTGGCCTTGGGCAGAAGAAGCACGCAGACCGAAAGGCAAAAGACAAGTGCAGCCACCTCCAGTCTTGCCCTTACGACGGGCGGCATCGCGTCCGCGATAACGCCCATCCTCATGTGCTGTCCGCGGTGAAAAGCGAGGACCGCGCCCACGATCGAAAGCCAGAGGAACAACATGGAGGCGAGCTCGTCCGACCAGATGAGCGGCTCGCCCCATGCATAGCGGGCGAAGACGCCCGCCGACAGCACGAGTACCTCGACGACAACAAGTGCTGCGGCGATCAATTCAATCAGGCGCACCACGCCCGCTTCAGCTTTGGCCAGGACTGGCCACGCGCCGATCACCGGGGGGCTGACATTTTCAGAAGTAGCCATGTCAACGCCTCAGATCAATTTGCCCGAGGTAGACTCCAGCAACGCCCATGCTTCCTCGCCAAAACGCCCCTTCCAATCGGAATAGAACGACGAAGCTTGCAGCGTCGCGCGGAACTTGGAAACATCGACGTCGATAAATTCAAGACCCTTGCTCGTCAGCTCTGCCTGGAGTTCGGAATTCAGCTTTTCGACATCAGCGCGTTGCACGATAGCCGACCGATTGATCTCGGTGACGACAATGTCACGCAAGTCCTCAGGCAGCATCTCGAAGTTGTCCCGATTGGCGAGAATCCAGAAGCCGTCCCACATATGGTTGGTCCGGGAGAGATACTTTTGAACCTCGTACATCTTGGCAAAGTAAATGCCAGCGAGCGGGTTTTCGAGACCGTCGGCGACGTGGGTCTGGAGTGCGGAATAAGTTTCGCCCCATGGAATCGACGTCGGCGCGGCGCCGAGAGACTTGAAAAGCGATGTCCAGAGCGGCGCAGGAGGGACGCGGATCTTGAAGCCCTTGAGGTCCTCGGGCGACTTGATCGGTTTCCCGATCGAGGTCGTCTGCCGAAAGCCGTTGTCCCACATCTTCTCGAAGGCGATCAGGTTGACCTTCTCAAAAGCCGTCCGGATGCTCCGGCCGAGCTCACCATCCACCGACTTCCACACCTGCGCGTAGTCGGGGTAGGCAAATCCTACACCGGTGATGGCCGCCGGCGGGACGAGTGTCGCTGCGATGAGGCCTGTCTGCGCAAGAAGGTCCAGGCCACCTGATCGAAGCTGGCTGAGCATATCAGCATCGGTGCCGAGCTGGCTCGCGGGGAACACTTGAATGCTCACGCGGCCGTCTGTCTGCTGGCTGATCTTGTCGGAAGCCTCGGTCATCCGCGTGTTGAGCGGATGATCAACCGGCATGATGTTGGCGAATTTAAACGAGAATTCAGGCGAACTCGCACGCATGATGCGCGGTGCCGCAAGCGCGGCGGTCATCGCCACGGAACTCATAATAAGGGTACGGCGATTCATTCTGATCATTGGTTCCTCCTCTAACCGTGTTGATCTATGTCGATGTTTTTAGGAGCCTCCAGCGCAGGCGCTCTCCTCGTAAGCGTCCTCAGTTTCGTGCAGGTTGCTTAGACCTTGGACTGATGTCGCTGAAGCCGGAAGCCTCCCACTGTGCGGCTGGACGTAAATTAGGCGCTTGCGCCAAACGTCCGCAAATGAATTGCCTCCGGCCAATGGTGAGTTGAACTCAGGCGAGTTCGGCGTGACCCGCGATGGAGGCAAAGTTTTTCTGGGAGAACGCGCCAGGCAACATGAATCCAGGTCACATGTTTTTTGCGCAAACTCTTTTGATGTGGAGGAAGCCGCCATGCTAACCGCTTTGCATGCGAGCATGGCACTCCGGTGGGATGTGCCGGCCTATGACGTGCCAGTATCGCGGAGGAGACCGGAATTGCACCAAGCTTTAGAAACAAAGCCGAGCCCGGCACGAGGACCGGGAAAACCGACAATCGGTTTTATCGGTCTCGGCTCGATGGGATTGCCGATGGCGTCGCATCTCCTAAAAAGCGGCTTCAGGGTCAAGGGGTTTGACATCTCGGAGAATGCTCTAAGAAGCTTCGCTGACAGTGGCGGGACTGCCTATCCAGACGCTACAGAAGCGGCCAGCGAGACCGACGTCTTGATGTTGATGGTAGTCAACATCGACCAGGCGCACCAAGCCCTCTTCGAACGGGGCGCCCTGGCAAATTCAACCAGGGCCAGCGTCGTCGTCCTGATGTCAACATGCCCTCCCGGCGAGGTTGAACAGCTCGCCGAGGCCGTTATTGCTCGCGGTCACCGGTTTCTGGATGCGCCTGTTTCCGGCGGCGTCGCCGGAGCGCGCGACGCGTCGCTCTCCATCATGGTGGCTGGTGACAGGCAAACCTATGAGATGAGCCGCAATCTTTTCGACGTGCTCGGCTCCAAGATCTATTATCTCGGAGAGCGGCCTGGCCAGGCATCGGTTGCCAAAGCAGTCAACCAGTTGCTGTGCGGCGTACACTTGGCGGCAGCGGCTGAGGCGCTGTCGCTCGCCGAAAGGGCTGGCCTCGACACCTCAACGGTACTCGAGATCGTGTCCGGCTCGGCGGCCGCCAGCTGGATGCTCAACGATCGTGGCCAGCGGATGCTTCTGGAAGACCCTGAGGTAACGAGCGCGGTAGACATTTTTGTGAAAGATCTCGGTATCGTGCTTGCCGCCGGCTCCTCTGCCAGGGCCGCCCTGCCGCTCGCCTCCGTTGCGCATCAGTTCTTCCTTGCCGCGTCTGGGCAGGGGTCAGGCTCGGCAGATGACAGTCAGGTCATTCGTGCGTATCGGGGAATGACCGCGGGCCAGAAGGAGGCAAAAAAGTGAGTGCCGAGATCAAAAGCAATTACGCGCGACTGTCCGGTATCACCATGCACTACCTGACCGCAGGATCCGGTGAGCCGCTGGTTCTCCTTCACGGGGTGCCGCAGAGTTCGCACGAATGGCGGCACGTGATCCCCTTCCTCGCGGACAAGTACGCGATCATCGCGCCGGACCTGCGGGGCCTCGGCGACACTTCCCGGCCCGCCGATGGGTACGACAAGAAAACGATTGCCGAGGACGTGTGGGAGCTTCTTTCTGAACATCTGAAGATCGATCGCTTCAATCTTGTGGGACACGACTGGGGCGGCCCGGTGGCGTTTGCCCTGGCCGCGCAGCACCGGGGGGCTGTTAGCAAGCTCGCGATCCTGGACGTTACCATTCCTGGCGATGGAGCGGACATGTCGCAAGGCGGCCGCCGTTGGCACCACCCTTTCTTCAGGACGCCGGATTTGCCGGAAGCGATGTTCGGCGGTCGCGAGCATATCTATCTGGAATGGTTGTTTGACAATTACGGCAGCCGGGCAAACGTGCTATCTCAGGAAGACAAGAATGAGTATTTCCGTACCTACCTGAAACCGGGTGGCCTGCGCACACTTCTCGCCTATTATCGGGGCTTTCCAACCGACGTCAAAGACAACGAGTTATTCCTCGAGAGGGATGGCAAGCTCGAAATGCCGGTCCTCGCCCTGGGCGGAGACAGTGGTTTTGGCCGCGGCATGGAGACGATGGAATCACTGCAGCGGGTGGCAAGTGACGTTCGAGGCGGATTGATCCCGGGCTCGGGTCACTGGGTTGCGGAAGAAGCTCCCGAATTCATAGCGAACGAACTCGGGAAATTCTTCGGCTAAACCACTGCCTGACGTCGGGGATGCGCGTCTGATCCACCAGTCGCGCATCACCGACCCTGATTGCGCATAACTCACCTCCCGCCGACGTCGATCTCACTCGCAGAAACCGCGTCGCCAGCCAGGGTCTCTTCGATCCAACGTTTGAACAGAGCGATCTTTGGCGTTCTTGCCCTGGACCGTAAGTACACGAGACTATGGCAATTGATGCTGGGGCCTTCCAGGCCAAACGGCGCAACGAGCCTCCCGCTTTTCAGATCTTGCCGGACGAGTATGAGGCTTTCCAGGCAAACGCCAAGTCCATCCGCGGCCGCATTGATGGACATGAAAGATCTATCGAAACGCAGCCCCCGATCCATGTTGAGCCTCACACCGTGGTCGTCGGCCCAATCCTGCCAGCGATAGAGGTTCACTTCGGAGTGGATGAGCGGAAATCTGGCGAGATCCTGCGGTGAGCGTATTCCGTTTGCGCCCTCGACCAACGATGGGGCGCACAGGACCACTATTGGCTCGGGCGGGAAGGGCTCGACGGCGATGCCAACCTCCACGGGCTGCGTTCCGTAGCGGATGTCTATATCGACGTTGCCGGTCCTGAGCTCGGCCGGGTCACCAGAAGCGTGCAGTCGAAGATCGATCTCCGGATAGCGGGCGCTAAACCGGGCGAGGCGAGGCATGAGCCACTGCGAAGCGAGACTGACAACCGAATGGATATTCAGAATGTCACTTTTGCCCTTCTTCGTGAAATTGCGCGTGGCGCTCTCGATCCTTCGAAAGGAGGCGCTGATCTCTTCAGCGTAAGCCCTTCCCGCGTCAGTCAGCATGATTGAACGCCCGGAGCGATGAAATAAAGCAATTCCGAGCTCCGAATCCAGCGCGGCCATTTGATGGCTCACGGCCGAGGGGCTGATGCTCAGTTCCTCGGCGGCTTTTCCAAAAGATCCAAGACGTGCGACAGCTTCCAACACCTGTAGCGATCGCAGCGAAGGAAACTCCAACGCGCTCATCACCCCTCCTCCCCGTTTATGCGTGCCTCGCCACCTTTCTTACTTGAGACATTCAGTACGCTGGAGGACGCCCTTCCTCTATATTCCATGAGGAAATTTAACGCAAATGATGCATTTGTTGAGATGCATTCATGCATTGACCGATGGAATTCGCTTGTCCGGATGAAGCGTTTTTAACACTTTGCCCTTCGGAACGGCCTTTGCGCCGTTCTTTGCTAAGGGAGGAATGCATGGCTGAACGGGTGATCTCCGTGTCCGGCGCGCCGTACGACGGGCATAGCAGAGAGGCCGCACTGGAGAGCGCGGCAACCCTCGGGTTCACCCATTTCGAGCCGGCCTTTATCGTTGGATATACAGAACCCTTCGATGAGACCGCCTTCACACCTTCCGAGATGAACAGTTGGCGCAGCGCGCTTAGGTCTTCGGGGCTCTTGTGTCATGCAATGTCGTCGCACATCGACCTCGGTTTCGAAGATTCGGTCGAAGTGTTCACGGGCCGCATGGCATTCGCCGCGGCGATTGGAGCCAAAGTTATTGCGACCAACGCGGCCGCCCGACAAAGAGAGGCAACATTCCGTCGCAACGTCGAAACCATACTGAGAAGAGCGGAAGCCTTTGATATCATCGTTGGCCTGGAAAACCCAGGAGACGGCAGCGATAGCCTGATCAACACCGCGCGGGACGGTATTTCTCTTGTTGAGGAATTCGGATCGCCCTTTCTAAAGCTAAATTACGACGCTGCAAACACGGCGTCACATCGACCGGACATGGACGATCTCGCAGGTGATGGAATCCTGGCGCTGCCGGAATCGGCGCACGCCCATATCAAGGATGTCCGTGAAACCGACGAAGGTTGGTTTTTCTGCGATATCGGCGACGGCAAGGTCGGGTGCGAGCGCCTCCTGGCTGCAATCGCAAAGCTCGACAGCCTCCCGGTCAGTATTGAACTTCCCTTGAGACTGCATCGCAATCGGCAGGCGCAGCCCGTTCGCCGCCAAGATCCCGTGCCGCTGTCAACGATCGAGGACTCGCTGGGTCGGTCGCTCAAGGTCGTCCGGCGAGCGCTCAACCACAATCAATGACCGTGTCTGGAGGAGGACGCAGTGCAACGTTTTGTAAACAACCGCGATGAGGTCGTGGAAGATACCATCAGGGGCTTTGTGAAGGCACACCGAGACATCGTGCGCCTCGCCGAAAACCAACGCGTGGTGACGGCGATTGACCGGCCCGCGCAAGGAAAAGTGGGTGTCGTAACTGGAGGTGGCTCCGGACACGAGCCTGCCTTCATTGGCTATATAGGCCGCAACATGCTCGACGCGGTCGCGGTCGGCGAGCTGTTTTCGTCGCCAACGGCAAAGAGCTTTCATGATGCCATACGCGAAGCGAATGGTGGAAACGGCGTCGTTGTCCTCTACGGAAATTATGCCGGAGACAACATGAACGTGAAAATGGCGATGAAACTCGCCGCGAAGGACGGCATCGAGGTTGCCACGGTGGTTGCGAACGATGACGTGTGCTCCGCCTCCGCCGAGGAGCGGGAGAAGCGCCGAGGCGTTGCCGGAGAGATCTTCATGTGGAAGGTCGGCGGAGCGAAAGCGTCGATGGGCGCCAGCCTATCCGAGGTTCGTGACGCAGCGCAGAAGGCCATCGACAATTGCCGCTCGGTCGGTGTCGGATTGGGGCCGTGCACTCTTCCAGCGGTCGGACATCCGAACTTCCAGATCGAGCCTGGCACCATTGAAGTCGGTATCGGCCATCACGGCGAGCCGGGCGTGCGAGTAGAAGCGCTCAAGAGCGCATCAGAGGTCGCCAAGGATATGTGCCAGATCGTGCTGGATGATCATGATCTCGGCTCGGGGACAGAAGTGGCCGTACTGGTATCTGGCCTTGGCGCGACACCGCTGAACGAACTTTACATTCTCTTCGACACAGTCGAGGAGGAAATCTCCGGCCGCGGCCTCAGGATCCACAAAGCGTATGTTGGTAACTACTTCACGTCTCTTGAGATGGTTGGAGCGACTTTGACGGTCATGGCGCTCGATGAAGAGCTAAAGTCGCTACTGGAGGTCGAGGTTCGCTGCGCGGCGACGCTTTAAGGAGGGAACAATGCAAAAAATGAATAACGCGGCAGCCGGAGAAATCGTAGTCTCCATGGCAAGAGCGATCATCGATAACCGCGCCTACCTCAGCGAGATCGACGGCAAGATTGGCGACGGCGATCACGGAATAAATATGGCGAAAGGTTTCGGTTTAGTGGCCGACCGGATACGCGGCAAGGAGCTATCGCTCGCAAAAGCGCTTGAGACCCTCGGAACAGTCCTGATGACCGAGATCGGCGGATCTATGGGTCCGCTTTACGGTGTGATGTTCACCGAGTTTGCCCAGCAGATCGATCAGGTCGACCAGATCGACAACAAGACGTTCAGCCGAATGCTGCATGCTGGCTTGACGGGTATTCAACAAATTGGTTCGGCCAAAGTCGGCGACAAGACATTGCTTGACACGTTGGTGCCTGCTGTTGAAGCTTTTGACAATGCGACATCAGAAGGGAAATCCTTCGACGAGGCATTGGAACTCCTCGTTGCGGCAGCCGAAAGTGGCCGCGATTCGACGGTGAACTTGATCGCGCGGATCGGCCGAGCCAGCAGGCTGGGCGAACGATCGCTCGGCGTGCTGGATGCTGGTGCGACGTCTTGCGCGCTGATCCTCAAGGTGTTGTCTGAGGGAACCCGTAATAGGCTTCAATAGTGTCATCGCTTCTTGAGCGTGATCATAGTGAGAACCGAAGTGATGCCGAGCTTAAGGGGAAGCCAATCCAGAGTGCCGCTCGGTTATTGATGTGAAACGCGCCGCGATAAAAATCCGGCAACAGTCCTCCGTGTACCGCCCGAGGGTGGACACCCGTTTTCGCGGCCATCCGGGAATCAAATTTAGCGGACAGATTGGGTCGGCGGCGAACTATGCATTAGGTCTCCGGGCACCATCGCTCTCGCTTGCAGGGTCGGGTTCCGCAAACCGCGAAAGGCACGACTCATCGCAACTTAGGCGGTGCCACGACTGAAGCTGACGCGACATTCGGTCACGCGGCGACGCAGAGTCCTTCGCTCAGCCAACACCTGACCCGCTAAATCGAAGACACGAGTAATCGGCCTGCGGGCAGCGACGACCTGGCACGAAGCTCGAAAATCGTGCGTCGAACGGTGGCCCAAACGGAAGCAAGCCAATCCCGCTTGTCTGTGATGGCGTCCTGGCCCGGTTCCGGATCTTCCACGATCAACCCATAAAGGGTCCGCTAGCAAGCTGCGGCCGCGTCGGCTTCGCCTCGCGGTGATCGCGCCCGGACCCCGTGCCTTTTGAGGAGCCATCGAGCGGGAATTGGCCCGCTCCCGTAGGAGCCTCTCAAATGTCGCACGATCTCTCTCTCGCACAGTCCCACGCCCTCCAGCTTTCCCGTGACCTGATGGTCCCGGTCACCCTCTTCGAGGTCGACGGAGAATACGGCGTCCTTCCTTCTGACGAGATCGACGCCGACGACGATCTGGCGATCGTGCACGAGTATACGCCATGGCCGGCTCATTGAGCCGGCGCCGCGTGGGTGCCCCTTGCGAGCGGCAGGCCGCAAGGGGGGCCTCGCCGTGTCCGACGTCAGCTTGCATGATCCGACAATTGCCAGCCGCGCCCTTGCGGTCTTTGCTCTTCGGGGCCTGCCGAAAGGCGTCGGTGAACCGACGGGCAAGGAAGGATTATGGAGGCCGATCGCTGGGCGATCGGAATGAAAAATGAAGAGAAGAGAGATTGAAGCGCTGCGCGATCAGGTCAGTTGTGCGGCGGTGCTTGAGTATGCGGGGTTTGCAATAGACGCGAAGGAAAGCACACGGCGGGCGGTCAAATTCCGCCGCGGCGGCGAGATCATCATCGTCACCTATGAAGGGCGCGGATGGTTCGATCCTTTGTCCGACGCGAAAGGCGATGTGTTCCGGCTTGTCGAGCATCTCGATCGGGTCGGCTTTCTCGAAGGTGCCGAGCGGGTCGCGGCTCTGGTCGGTTTTCAGATCACGGAGCCGGAATGGCAGTCGGCGAAAGATGGCGAGAGATGCGACCTCTCTCTTGCCGATCGTTGGCAGTCCCGCAGGCGACCCTGGCCCGGTTCCGCGTCGTGGCGATACCTTAATGGCGAGCGCCGCCTGCCAGCGACCGTGCTGCGAGCGGCGATCAAAGGCGACCTTCTGCGCGAAGGTCCGCAAGGCAGCATGTGGGCGGCACACCGAGACAAGGCCGAGCTCTTGACCGGCTGGGAAGCGCGGGGTCCGCAATACCGGGGTTTTGCGTCCGGAGGAACCAAGGTTCTTTTCCGCTTCGGTTCGGATAGCGCGCTGCGTCTGGCTGTCACGGAAGCCGCGATCGATGCCATGAGCCTCGCGGCGATGGAGGGTTTGCGGGAGGGCACGCTTTATCTCAGCACTGGCGGCGGATGGTCGCCGACCACGGAGGCAGCGTTGCGGGAGTTGGCCGCGAAACCTGGCGTCCAGATGGTTGCGGCCACGGACGCCAATCTGCAGGGCGACATGTTTGCCGAACGGCTGCGGACGCTTGCCGACGATGCAGACTGCGACTGGACGCGACTTCGGCCGCCCGTGGAGGACTGGAACGAAACCCTGAAGATCAGGGAAAAGGAAAAGACGGAAAGGATGGAAGGAGGAGGCGTGCCGCATGCGCGCCGCCCGCGTCAAGGGAGGCTTCGCCCGGCGGAGCCGGCCCTTGACCCAGACGGTCACGATGCCGGCGGCAGCCAGGGGGTCATGAAGGACTGAAGAGGAAGGCAAGGTCGAGAGGACAGTGCCGCGCTTCGGCCCGAAACCTCCGAAGGAGCCGCAGATGAATTCCTCTCCCGCAATCCGAAAAGTCTTCCAGGGTATCGCAAGCCGACCGCAGATGTTCCGCATGTTCGACCGTCATCTCCAGGGGCCCAACCGCTGGGAAGACGACGCAATGCCGCTCTATGCCGGCGAATGGTTCGAGATCGACGAGGCCGAGCACGACTATATGTTCGAAATCCTGCCGCCGCTCTGGATCCGCGGTTCGATGTTTGCGATGCGCGAGTTCCTGACCGGCTCGGTGACGTCAGTGTTCTTCGCACTACGGATCGACGAGGCGATCCGCTATTTTCACGGCTATTGCGACCTTTCCGATAAAGCGTCCGTCGAGACCATGCGCCGTGCGATCATCGAGCACGAGAGCCGCCCGGTCCGGGCCATGACGCACGAGGAACGCCTCGAGCATATCTGGAGCAGCACGGCGGACGACTATCGCGGCTATGCGGGCGAGCGCTGGCCAGAGGCCTCACGCGGCAAGCGCACGGTGATGCTCTACGGCGGTAAAGGCGGCACTGTTCTGAAGCTGCTGGAAGACCTCAGCGACGACGAGATCGCCGCCAAGCTGCCAGTACAACTGCGCCACCTCCCCTCGCCGATCGCGGCTTGAGAGTTTCCGATTGCATCCGTGCGCGAAGCAATCGCGCTCGGCCCACGATAGCCGCGCAGCCCAGGTAGGCGGCCCCTCCACCCCTTCGCGTTCCTCGACTGTCGCTTGCGGCAGATCGATGACGCTCGCTCACAAGGAGCTTTCGATGAGCACCGATCCCTTCTCCCTTAATATGTTTGGCAGCAGCGCTTTGTCATCAGGACTTGGTCTTGGCGTCACGGCGTTCGGCGGTTTTGCCGCCAACGACGACGAGCCCGACCCGACCCCGCCGTCTCCTGCGCCGGCGCGGGCTCTGCCGGTGACCAACCGGCCGGTCCCCCGAAAGCAGGGGCAGCGCGCCAACTTCTATCTCGACGACGGCGACCGCGATCTCGCCGCGACCTGGAAGGAGCGGGCACGCATCAATGTCGCGGCCATCCTCACCGCCAACGAAATCGAGAAGATGAACCTGCCGGCGACCCCGGCCGCGCAGGCGAGGCTGATCCGCTTCACTGGTTTCGGCGCCGGCGAGCTTGCGAATGGCATGTTCCGGCGGCCGGGGGAAACCGATTTCCGAACGGGTTGGGACGATCTCGGTAGCTCACTGGAAACAGCGATCAGCGAGGGCGAATATGCGTCCCTTGCCCGTTGCACCCAATATGCCCACTTCACCCCCGAATTCATTATCCGGGCAATCTGGAATGGCTTGCAGCGCCTTGGCTGGCGCGGCGGTCGCGTGCTGGAGCCGGGGATCGGAACAGGCCTGTTTCCGGCGCTGATGCCGAAACAGTATCGCGAACTGAGCTACGTCACCGGTATCGAGCTCGATCCCGTCACGGCCCGCATCGCGCGCCTGCTGCAGCCGAAGGCGCGCATCATCAACGGCGATTTCGCGCGTACCGACCTCAATGCGATCTACGATCTTGCCATCGGCAACCCGCCCTTCTCCGATCGGACGGTTCGCTCCGACCGGCAATATCGTTCGCTCGGTCTTCGGCTGCACGATTACTTCATCGCCCGATCGATCGATCTCCTGAAACCCGGTGCCCTGGCCGCCTTCGTCACCAGCGCCGGCACAATGGACAAGGCAGAGGGCACCGCACGCGAACACATTGCCAAGTCCGCAGACCTGATCGCCGCGATCCGACTGCCCGAAGGCAGTTTTCGGCGTGACGCAGGGACCGACGTCGTGGTCGATATCCTCTTCTTCCGCAAGCGCAACGCAGGTGAACCGGAAGGCGACCTTTCGTGGCTCGACCTGGAAGGGGTCCGGCCGGCTGCCGAGGACGAGGGGGCGATCCGCGTGAACAGGTGGTTCGCGCAGCATCCGGAGTTCGTGCTCGGCGATCATGCCCTGACCTCCGGCCCCTTCGGGGAGACCTATACGTGCCGGTCACGTGCTGGCGAGGGGCTCGACGCGGCGCTGACAGCAGCCATCGCGCTTCTTCCGGAAGGCCTTTATGACGGCGAGCCGACCGCCATTGACATTGATCTGGAGGATGAGCTTGCCGAGATCGTCGATCTCAGTCCCGACAATGCCAAGGTGCGCGAAGGCAGCTATTTTGTCGACGTCAGACATGGTCTCATGCAGGTTGTCGACGGCGAGCCTGTTCCGGTTCACGTGCGCAAGGCCCGCAGCGGCGAGGGAATTTCGGAAAAGCATGTCCGGATCATTCGCAAACTGATCCCGATCCGTGATGCCGTGCGCGACGTCCTGAAAGCCCAGGAACTGGACCGGCCGTGGCGCGAGCTGCAGGTACGGCTGCGCATCGCCTGGTCGAACTTCGTGCGCGATTTCGGCCCGATCAACCACACCACTGTCTCGATCATCGAGGATGAGACGACGGGCGAGGTTCGTGAGAACCATCGCCAGCCGAACCTTCTGCCATTTCGCGACGATCCGGACTGCTGGCTGGTCGCCTCCATCGAGGACTATGACCTCGAAACCGACACGGCCAGGCCCGGGCCGATTTTCTCAGAACGCGTCATCGCGCCCCCTTCCCCGCCCGTCATCACCTCCGCCGCCGATGCCTTGGCCGTCGTCCTCAACGACCGCGGACGCATCGACCTCGATCATATTGCCGAACTTCTTCATTGCGACACGGATGCGGCTCTCAATGCGCTTGGCGATACTATTTTCCGCGATCGCGCCGACGGCTCCTGGCAAACCTCCGATGCTTATCTCTCCGGGGCCGTGCGCACCAAACTTGCTGCCGCGGCAGCTGCGGCCGAGCTCGATCCCGCTTATGAGCGCAATGTCCGTGCGCTTCAGGCGGTGCAGCCGGCTGATCTCCGCCCGTCTGATATCACCGCCCGGCTGGGCGCACCCTGGATTCCGGCCGCTGATATCGTCGACTTCGTGCACGAGACGATGGGCGCCGAGATCAGGATCCATCACATGCCGGAACTCGGCTCTTGGACAGTCGAGGGGCGGCAACTTGGTTGGACGGCAGCCGGTACATCCGAATGGGGCACTGACCGCCGGCATGCCGGTGAGTTACTCGCCGATGCACTAAACAGCCGCGTGCCGCAGATTTTCGACGTGTTCAAGGACGCCGACGGTGAGCGGCGCGTTCTGAACGTCATCGACACCGAGGCCGCCCGCGACAAGCTCCAGAAGATCAAGCAAGCGTTCCAGAACTGGGTCTGGACCGATCCCGATCGCACCGACCGGCTGGCGCGGGTCTATAACGATCGCTTCAACAACATCGCCCCACGAAAATTCGACGGCTCGCACCTGAAACTTCCCGGCGCCTCTGGCGCCCTTGTTCTTTATGGGCACCAGAAGCGCGGCATCTGGCGCATCATCTCGTCGGGATCGACATATCTCGCCCACGCCGTCGGCGCCGGCAAGACGATGACCATGGCAGCCGCCATCATGGAACAGCGCCGGCTCGGTCTTATTGCCAAGGCGATGCTGGTCGTACCCGGCCATTGCCTGGCGCAGGCGGGGCGGGAGTTCCTGGCGCTTTATCCAAACGCCCGCATTCTCGTTGCCGACGAGACGAATTTTTCGAAGGACAAACGCGCTCGGTTCCTGTCACGCGCGGCGACCGCCACGTGGGACGCGATTATCATCACGCATTCGGCATTCCGGTTCATAGCCGTGCCGTCGAGTTTCGAGCAACAGATGATCCAGGATGAGCTCGAGCTCTACGAGGATCTGCTGACCAAGGTCGACAGTGAGGATCGCGTGTCGCGCAAGAGGCTCGAGCGGCTCAAGGAAGGCTTGAAGGAACGACTGGAGGCGTTGTCCACCCGCAAGGACGACCTGCTGACCATCTCGGAGATCGGCGTCGACCAGATCATCGTCGATGAGGCGCAGGAATTCAGAAAACTTTCCTTCGCCACCAACATGTCGACCTTGAAAGGCATCGATCCGAACGGATCGCAGCGTGCCTGGGACCTCTACGTCAAGTCTCGCTTCATCGAGACGAAGAACCCTGGCCGGGCTTTGGTTCTGGCGTCCGGCACGCCGATCACCAATACGCTTGGCGAGATGTTCTCGCTCCAACGCCTGCTCGGGCATGCGGCCCTCGCCGAACGCGGGCTGCATGAATTCGACGCCTGGGCCTCGACCTTCGGTGATACGACGGCGGAACTGGAGATCCAGCCATCAGGCAAATACAAGCCCGTCAGCCGTTTTGCTTCCTTCGTCAACGTCCCGGAACTGATCGCCATGTTCCGCAGCTTCGCCGACGTGGTGATGCCTGAGGATCTCCGCGACTACGTCAAGGTGCCTGATATCTCGACCGGCCGCCGGCAGATCCTGACGGCCAAGCCGACACAGGCCTTCAAGAATTACCAGACGATCCTCGATGCCCGTATCAAGGCGATCGAGATGCGCGAGGGACCGGCGCAGCCCGGCGACGACATCCTGCTCTCCGTCATCACCGACGGTCGCCATGCCGCCATAGATCTCCGCCTGGTCGACGCGGACAATGACAACGAACCGGACAACAAGCTCAACATGCTGGTCCAGAACGCTTTCCGCATCTGGCAGGAGACCGCGCAAAGCACGTATCTCCGCCCCGACGGCAAGCCTTTCGATCTGCCGGGTGCGGCGCAGATGATCTTTTCGGATCTCGGCACCATCAATGTCGAGAAAAGCAGGGGCTTTTCCGCCTACCGCTGGATCAGGGACGAGCTCGTCCGCATGGGCGTTCCGGCATCCGAGATCGCTTTCATGCAGGACTACAAGAAGTCGGAGGCGAAGCAGCGCCTGTTCGCCGACGTCCGTGCCGGCAAGATCCGCTTCCTGATCGGCTCGTCGGACACAATGGGTACCGGCGTCAATGCGCAGCTCCGTCTCAAGGCGCTGCATCATCTCGACGTCCCCTGGCTGCCTTCGCAGATCGAGCAGCGCGAGGGCCGGATCGTGCGTCAGGGCAATCAGCATGACGAGGTCGATATCTTCGCCTATGCCACCCAAGGTTCGCTAGATGCCTCGATGTGGCAAAACAACGAACGCAAGGCTCGCTTTATCGCGGCCGCTTTGTCCGGCGACACCTCGATCCGCCGGCTGGAGGATCTCGGTGAAGGGGCGGCCAATCAGTTCGGCATGGCCAAGGCGATTGCGAGTGGCGACGAACGCCTGATGCAGAAGGCAGGGCTGGAAGCCGATATCGCTCGCCTCGAACGGCTGCGCGCCGCCCATGACGACGACCAATATGCCGTGCGCCGGCAGATTCGTGACGCCGAACGCGATATCGAGATCTCGAAGCGGCGGATTGCGGAAATCGGCAAGGACATCGGGCGCCTCATTCCGACCGCGGCCGAAGCCTTTGCCATGACTGTCGTCGGCGAGGCTTTCAACGAACGGAAAGCCGCCGGTCGCGCCTTGATGAGGGAAATTCTCACTCTCGTTCAGCGCCAGCAGGAAGACGACAGCGTCATCGCCTCGGTCGGGGGCTTTGACCTCGTCTATTCCGGCGAGCGGTTCGGCAGGGACGATGGGTATCGCTACACGACCCTTCTCCAACGCACTGGAGCCGATTACGAAATCGATCTGCCGGTGACCGTGACGCCGCTTGGCGCTACCTCCCGCCTCGAGCACGCGCTCGACGGTTTTGACGAGGAGCAGGAACGCTATCGCCATCGCCTTCATGACGCCCAGCGGCGTCTCGCCTCCTACCGCTCGCGCGAGGGCGGCCTGTTTGCATTTTCCGAAGAACTCGCCGAGCAGCGCCGGCAACTACGAGACGTCGATCAGGCATTGGCAGCCGTGGCACGCGAGGAGGGTTTGGCCCACTCGGAAGCGGCCTGAGGTCTGACGCCATTTGCCTGACCTCCATCCGCGGATTTTGGAAGCGCTGCAGCATTCACATAGCTGCAGTGCACAAAAAGTGTTTTCCAAGTGGTCAAAATTCGAGCATAGTGCACACAGCTGATGCACATGGCGGCTTTCCTCCCAGTTCCGCCGCAGCAGCTGTTCCCCTCTGGAGGTTTATTGACCTTCACACTTCATGGGCCGCGGTTTCCGCTGGCCCATTTTTTATCTCCCATCTATCCCGATCGACATCCAGTCGCTTGCAAGCCGATGCGTTTTTGCAGGCCGGCGGCGTCAGCCGCCGAAATGAGAAGCAGGCAAGGGAGAAAAGGAGGAAGAGGGAGATGAACCGGTCGCAGAGCAGTCGGCTGGTCGCCGCTTCCGCTCAACCGCCGCCTCCGCATCCCGGCCACTCGCCCTTCGCAGGGCTGTCAGCCCCGCTCGTCCTTCGCGGCAGCAATGCTCGGCCGCAGTTGCACCCGGCCGCCTGCTCCGCGGTCCGGGAAGTGTCTTCGAAAAGAATGAAGACGCGAGAAGGGCAGGCAAAGGGCCGTGTCCAATCCCCGAGAAGGAGTATCCCATGCAACTGATGAAGGTCGATCCGCGTGCGCTGAAGGACAACCCTGACAACACGCGCCAGTCGAAGTCGACGCCGCAGGCCGACGCTCTGCTATTGGCGACGATCAAGGCCGTCGGCGTGATCCAGCCGCCAGTCATTTTCCCGGAAGGCGGCGGCAACGGTTACGTCATCGAAGCCGGTCACCGGCGCACCCGCATGGCGATCGCCGCCGGTCTCGAGGAAATCGACGTTATCGTCGTCGAGGCGGCCAATGACAACGGCGCCATGCGCTCGATGGTCGAGAACATTGCGCGCGAGCCGCTCAATCCGGTCGACCAATGGCGGGGCATCGAGCGGCTGGTCGCGCTCGGCTGGACCGAGGAGGCGATCGCGGTGGCGCTCGCGCTTCCCGTCCGCCAGATCCGCAAGCTTCGTCTGCTCGCCAACGTGCTGCCTTCCATGCTCGACCAGATGGCGAAGGGGGACATGCCCAACGAGCAGCAGCTAAGGACGATCGCGGCCGCATCGTCCGAAGAGCAGAAAGAGGTCTGGAAAGCCCATAAGCCCAAAAAGGGCGACACGGCGGCCTGGTGGCAGATCGCCAACGGCCTCTCGAAAACCCGCATGCATGCCCGCGACGCAAGTTTTGGCGACGATCTTCGCCTCGCGTACGGTATCGAGTGGGCCGAGGACCTGTTCGGCCCGGCCGATCAGGACAATCGCTACACCACCAATGTCGAAGCCTTTCTCGGCGCCCAGCAGGAGTGGATGGCGAGCAACCTTCCGAAGAAGGGCGCAATCGTCGAGGTCAACAATTGGGGCCAGCCGGAACTGCCCAAGAAGGCCGAACGCGTCTACGGCAAGCCGGCCAAGGGCGATTGCACCGCGATGTATCTCGATCGCGACGGCAAGGTGCAGAGCGTCCACTACCGGATGCCGGAGCCAAGGAAAACCGATGGGCGACCCGGTCCAGCCGGTGGCGCTTCGACGGAGGCCGACGACGACACCGATGTCGTCGGGAAGACCAGGCCCGAGGTCACGCAGAAGGGCCAGGACATGATCGGTGATTTCCGTACCGATGCGCTGCATGAGGCGCTCGCCCGGACGCCGATAGAAGATGACATGCTGATGGCGCTCCTGGTCATGGCCTTCGCCGGCACCAATGTTCGGGTCGATTCCGGCGCCAACGACACCGTCTTCGGGCCGAAGCGTTTCCAGCGTCATGTCGCGCGCCTCTATTCCGCGGATGGACGCTTGTCGTTCGATATGGACAGCGTGCGTGTCGCCGCCCGCTCCGTTCTCATCGACGTACTCTCATGCCGGCGCGGCATGTCGAACAGTGGTGTCGTCTCGCGCATTGCCGGTGACGCGATCGGCGCTGACGGTTTCCTTCCGAACATGGGGACCGAGGATTTCCTGCTTTGCCTGTCGCGTCAGGCGCTGGAAGCCGCTGCCAAGTCGGTCGATCTCGTCCCGCGGTCGCGGGTCCGCGAAACCCGCGCGGCACTCGTCGATCACTTCGCGGCCGATGCTGCCTTCGTCCTTCCGGCGGCGCTGTTTGCGCCTGACCCGAAGGACATCGCAGATCTCATGAAGCACGCCGATGATCTCGTCGGCGACGACGGCGACGGTGCGCAGGGCGAGAGCATCGGCGCCGACGGGTTCGATCCAACGGCGACGGGACATGACGATCTCGTCACCGACCCGGTGGGTGATGCCGCCTCCGACGAGGAGGAAACCGCCTACGGGATCGCGGCGGAATAGCCGCCGCCCCATCCTTCGCCGATTGATCTTCCGCCGCCGGTCGTCCCGGCGGCGGTTTCGTTTCCATCACCCGCAAAAAACATGAAGGAGGATGCGGTGTCCGCGTCTCTGATTTATGATCTCGCCCCGATCGGCTCCGTCGTCGGCTGGTCCGATGGTAGCCCACGACCGCCTGAGCGCCACAAGAAGAAACTGTCGGCTTGGCGAACGCGCAATAGCCAGGGTCGGCTGATCCGCAAGGAAGGCAAGCGCGGCGTCGGCAATACCAGTCTGACACCGTGTTTCACGCTGCATGAAGGCGATCTCGGCGCAAATGGCATCATCACCATCCGTATCCACCGGACCTTCTCGCTCGATAGCGGCCTGACATTCAAAGTTGTCGAGCGTCCCGCCCTTGGATCTGTTCGCATCTTCGATCGCCCCGGCGCCAATGCCGAACTCGTCCACCTGGGGAACAATCGGCAAGCGGCCGCGGAATGGCTCAGCCGGCATGGATATCCGCATGCGATTCTCGAGGAGGTGACGGCCGACGAGGTCGCTGCCGATCACATCGAAGGGAGAACCGCAGCATGACTATGCTCCCTTCGCAATCCTTCGAAGTCTCCGCCCCTGACGCGTCAGGGGCGGAGTTCGGCAGAAGCGCCGACGGCATGGCCGTCGCGCGTGTCGGCGATCTCGTCTTCGCCATGGTTCCCGCCCGGGATGGCCAGTATTTACTTGCCAGTGCTTGGCGCGCGTCACGGCCGCTTGCCGAACTGAAGCGCGATGATTTCTATTCGCACCACGGCTCTGTCGAGGGCGAAGCCGCGTTCCGTAACCGCATGATAGAACAGGCCGGGCACAGCCGCGAACTGCGGCTACTATCCCGCCAGACCGTCCGGGTGACCTGCAGCACCCCATGGGGGCCGTCGCAGGGCGCCACCGTCTACGCCGACGGAATCGTGTGCCATACGACGGCAGGGCATGGTGGCTTCAGGCTCTCCGACGCCCGCAATGCCAAGGTCCACCCGATGCTCAGGACAGATGGCGGCTGGTATGAAGAGGACGCCGCCTGGGCAATCGTTGCGCTGACCTTTCCGGACCTGTTCACGACCTATGAGCGCAACTGCGCCGACAAGACGATCCGCGACAGCTGGCCAGATGCCTGGGAAGCGATCTTCGATCGGTCGCTCGCACCGGGTGAATCGTACGAGAGGGATGCCCAGGCATTCGCACGGGAGCATGCCGGTGACTGGATCGTCACCGCGGCACTTCGTTCGGACCATCACACTGGTATGACCGAGGTGATCGCCACCATCGGCGGCATGCGCGGCGAGCGAGTGGAAGAGCGCCGCTTTCTGATGCCAAGCGACGAGTATGCGGCCGGCCGTTTCGGCTTCGTCATCGATGAGGCACGGCATGCCGCCTATGAGGGTCCCTCCAGCTTTGTCGCTTGGCGTGGGAGGGCGTCGTAATGTCCAATCCCGAGCAACGCGCCGCGCAGTTTACCAGAATGGAATCAGCGCGACGGCAGACCCAGCACCAGCTCGATTTGATCGACCGGCAGATCATGCGACGCATGACCACAATCATTCCCCAGCTTGGTCGCCGTCAGTGCGGATATCGTCGCGGCAAGGCGCCGGAGCCAGGCGCCTTCCTCGAACGCTACCGGTCCAATCTTGCAGCGATCACCGCCGAGCGTCAGCCGGAAATCGATGCGCTTTCGAGAAAACTCGCCCGACAGGATGCGGCAATCGCGGCGCTGCGGGCGAGAGCCGGGTCCGACGGCACAGTCGTGGCCGCTACCGGTCCGGGAGGCAGGACGCCATGAGCACGATCGGAGACCTGGAGCGAAGAGCAGGCATCGGCGCATCACCGGCGGAGCGCACCGCTTTCTGGCTGCAGTTCCATCACCTCGAAGGCGAAGCCTGCCTCAATGCCGGTGTCGCCGAACTCAGGCGGCTGATCGCTCAGAGGGAAGCAAGGCCGGATCCCAGACCGAAAGTGCGCGCCGTTCGTCTCTCGCGCGAAACCCTGCCGCCTTTGACTCTGGAACAGGAAGCAGCACTTCAGGCCTATGCCGCCAAGCATGGACGGCGCTGGAAATCGATCCTCAACAACGCCTGGATGGGCGGGCCGCCGCATGATGACGGCGGTCTGCTGCGCGGACCTCGCAACTCGCACGGCCCGACCTGGCTGCAATCCTACCGGTTGCCTAAGCCGGCCAAGCGATAGGCCCAGCGTTCGACGTCAGCGAGCCGGAAGGGCCGGAGAAGCGGCAGCGCCTGTCGTTTCGTTCGAGGACGTCATGGCCCCTCCACTGCCGGATCGCCCTTCGGTTTTGCTGCGGTCTGAACCGGCGGCCGTGCGCTTCAAGGCCGCTGTCGCGCCGCGGGGCGGCCGGACCCCGCCGTCCTTCACGGAGCAGGCTTCGCGTGCTCTATCGAGGGCAGTTTGCCCTCTTCGCCCGCAAACCGGCTCCGCTCGTCCACGCAGGACCGGACCCTGAAACGCCCGCCTTCCGCCGGTTCGGGATGACCGCACCGAAGGGCAAGCCGGCATGGGCCGGAGCCCGTTCGGACGACCTCGAAAGGAACGATCATGGCCAAGCCCGCACCCTCCTCTCGCCAATCCGCCCGCGTTGTGCAACTGCGCAAGGGCGCCACCATCGAAATGGTCCGGCTGACATGCCCCGACGCCAGCCAGGCCCTAAAGATCGCCGAGAGTTTCGGCACCGCGGTCATCGACAGCGACGGCATCCGCGACCTGCATGAACGCCTCGTCATCGAGACCGCCGATGCGCTCGGAGACGGCCTGGGCGACAAGGCCATGCAGATTCATCTGCAGCGGATCGTCGGCGCCTTCGTCGGCTCGGCCCATGGCGCCGGGCAGTTCTATAGCCGCGCTGTCACCGAGGCGCGCGATGCCACGGCAAAGGCCGCCAACGATGCCCGCGACGAGGACCTCGACGGTCCGGTCGGCTATGACAGCGCCGCCCAGCGCAAGCGCGAGTTCGCCGCCGACATGGGCATCCAGGCCCATTCGCTGAGAATGGCAGCCGAAGGCGCCGTCGCGGCCTATGCCCAGGTGATCGGCGAGACCTGGAAGCCGTTCGACCGGCCGGTCGAGCAGCCGGGTCATTCGCTGGGCCGCAAGGCCGCCGAAGCGCAGATCTCGGCCTTCGACTAGGCTATGCCGGCGGGGCTCCGGCACCGCCTTCGATAAACGCGAGAACGGCCGGTTCCCTGGCGGAGCCGGCTGTTTTCGTGTCGCCGACGGGGCCAATCGGGAACGGAAATCAGGCAGGTGGCACGCCCGTCGCGGCCCGTTCAGCTTGTCGGGTCTGCAGGAGCCGCCGGCAGATGCAACGGCTCCGCCGTCCTCCACTGAAGTTCCGGCCGTTCCGGTGCATCGGCCGGCTGATCTGCTCCTGCATTCTGCCCTCCGCAACGGGCCGCGACGGGCGCGGCCTCAAAACGGAGGCTGAAGATGAGCAATAGGGAGAAACAGCGGGTCGATCTTTATACCCGTATCACGGACAAAATCGTAGAGGATCTGGCGAAGGGCGTGCGGCCGTGGATGAAGCCATGGAACTGCGAGAATACGACTGGCCGTATTACTCGGCCGCTGCGTCATAACGGGCAGCCCTATTCGGGCGTCAACGTGGTGCTTCTCTGGTCGGAGGGCAACGCACGGGGGTATGCGTCATCCACGTGGATGACGTTCAAGCAGGCCCTCGAACTGGGTGCCGCCGTCCGCAAGGGCGAGACGGGTGCCACGGTCGTTTTCGCCAGCCGTTTCACTAAGTCGGAGACCGACGGAAATGGCGGCGAGGTCGAGCGGGAAATCCCTTTCCTGAAGGCGTACAGTGTCTTCAACGTCGAGCAGATCGACGGGCTTCCCGACCAATATCGTCACAAGCCGGCTCCGGTTCTCGATCCGGTCGAGCGCATCGAGCATGCCGACCGGTTCTTTCGCAACACCGGTGCCGTGATCCGCCATGGTGGCAACCAGGCCTTCTTCGCGCCGGCCGCCGATCTCATCCAGATGCCGCCGTTTGAGAGCTTCAAGGACGCGGCAAGCTACTATGCGACCTTGAGCCATGAAGTCACGCATTGGACGGCGCCGGCGCATCGCCTCGGTCGCGACCTCAGCCGCTATGCCAAGGACAAGACCGAGCGGGCGCGTGAGGAACTGATCGCGGAACTCGGCAGCTGCTTCCTGTGCGCCGATCTCGGTATTGCTCCCGAGCTCGAACCACGTCCAGATCACGCCTCCTACCTTGGCTCCTGGCTCAACGTCCTGCGCGACGACAGACGGGCAATCTTTCAGGCGGCGGCACATGCGCAGCGGGCCGTGAGTTTCCTGCATGGCCTGCAGGCCGAACGTGCCGACGAGCCGCTCGCTGCGTGAGGCTCTCAGGGTCGGTCGTTGGCCTCGCCAATGGCCGACAGATCTTCCGACTTCGTCGCGGGGAGCGTGTCGGGATCAGCTGTGAGGTCCAGTTTGCCCCAGATCGAGGATTTCCGGTCGGTCGGCTTGAGCTTCCGGGACGGCTTGATTTCGACGATAAACGGCTTTGTCTGCTGACGCATAAATCCTCCAGGCGACGAATCGCAAGGCGCGACGATAGCGCGGAGGATGGGCAATGCAACGCCCTACGCTTGGTGGTTGAGCGAGGTTTGGGTCTGGCAAGTGGACAGGAAAAGCGGAGCGATCGTTGTAGCGGTCGGACGGGCAGTTGTGGATCGGCTGCCATTGCCATATCCCTTCGACCACTGCACCAGGCCACGACCTTCGCGGGCTCGATGAGGCATGTCTGATCGAAGACCGGCTTCGCCTCGATCGTCTTCCCGCAACGGCCTTGCGAAGCTTTCTTCCCCTGAGCGCGATGCGCTCATTCCTCGCGAAGCAACAAAGCTTCTCCAGGCCGCCCTCCATTTCATTTCGGCCCTCCGGGTGCGGACCGATCGTCCCCGATCGTTGCGACAGCCATCGAGGCCGCGATGGGCGCGGCCCGAAACAGCAAAGGAATACGACAATGGCAACCATCGGCACCTTCACCACCTCCGAAACCGGCTTCAACGGCTCGATCCGCACACTCGCCCTCAACGTCAAGGCCCGCATCGCCCGCATCGAAAACCCCTCCGACAAGGGCCCGCACTTCCGCATCTACGCAGGCAATGTCGATTATGCTGAGAGTGTGATTATGCGGAGTGCTGATCGCTGAAGGCTGGATTTCTCGACGATAGCGGCGGCTTCTGCTCCGCATAATTCCACTGGTGTGGAAGAGGCGCCCCGCCGTGAAGCGGAGCGCCGATGTGCTGGTCAGCGCGACCAGATGAGCTTGTGCTCGCCCTTGTCGCCCTGGACCAGGGAGGCGTAGACCGGGGCCGTGAAGGACGGATCGTCGAGCTTGAGCGAGAGGTATTCGGCGCCTGTTTCGCGGGCGGTGCGGGTCC
>NZ_JAQJCK010000002.1:0-703626 GCF_030182455.1 Rhizobium cerradonense | reverse complement strand
CGTCTCGCGCACCGTCGAGGGCGCAGTTCCAACCCGCACCGCAATCGACTTGTGCCCAAGTCCTTGCTCAAAACGATATCTCAGTATCTCGCGGACACGCCGCATCTCCAATCTCTCCGCTGGCATCCCGTTCCTTCCTCGTCAACGTCGAAGGAAGAAACTTCACACCTGCAGACCCACCCTTGCCAGACGCCTCCAAGGGGGCGGCATCATCTCGGAACAAGGGGGCGACTATTTCTCGGAATTGGGGGGCGACATCATTTCGGAATCAGGGGGCGGATTGCCTCGGAATTTGCATCATCCGCGTAAACGCTGAGGGTGCAGCCTCTGGCCTTCACAAGTGAGGAAATATCGTCCCACATTTTTGCGTTTGAGAAGTATGCCAATATGGGGCTACAAGGTGAGCCTTGGGGTAAGCGTTCTTGGTCGGTAGTCAACGCGACTAGAATGGCTGTCACGTCGGCTGCGCATCTCATTTTTGTTCGGAAAAACCAAGCCACCCTATTGGCGCTGCAACTGGGGAAGTAATTCGCAATATCCAAAAGCCAAAATGCTTGGCTATCGAGATGCCGCCGTGCGTTATCAACGTAGGAGACCCCTTTAACTGGACTGAAAAGGTATTCAGGCGGTTCAATCTTCGAGAGCAAATATGCAATACGCGCTTGAAGTCGCTTAAGTGAAGGAACCGGAATGTCTATCGGCCGATAGTTTTCGGCTTCTTCCGGAGGCGGAGCCAGTTTCAACCATGGGGCCGTGTCACTCTGCTTAGGTTTCCAACGGTTCTTATATCGCACGGAAATCGCGAGTACATCCTTCAGGTTCTGAGGTGAACACATCAGGATTTCTGCGAGCTTTTTTCTTGTGGTCACACCGTAAAGGGCGCTGTCTTCCAGATTGTGAAATTGACGGTTGCTTTTAGGCGGCATGCGATGATGACTTCTTCTCAATGAGACGTAAGAAATCAATCACCTTCGACGCTACAAATGCTCTGGCCTTTTCACCCTTTCCCGCACCCTCAATGTTCTCGGCAAAAAACATGATGGATGACATCGGCAAGCCGAATGTCTTGGAATATCGCTCGATCAACTCAAGCGAGGGGGTCTTGTGCCCGCTTTCAATCTCCGAAATATGGGATTTTGAAACACCAAGTTTCTCGGCCAACTCGACCTGTTTGAGATCGTGAAACACCCTTATTAATCTCAAGGCTTCGGACAACATTCTTCACTCCTTTCCTTGTAGATATTGGGTTAACGGTTTATCACGACGATCCAAACATCTCGTGGCACAGGCGCACAATACGCTCTACAAGAGCTAAAATGCGTCCTATGGCCGAAACCAGCCTAAAGACTGTCTTCAGCATTCGCGGATTTCGGAGCTGTTTCCAACCCCACGCAAGAAACTGTTTCCAGTTCCTTTTTGTTCCGCTCCTTAACCGCTGCTGCTGGCGATCACTTTCATCTACACTCATATATAGTTCCTTCTGTTTGCCCTTGGGACTATCCCTAAGGGTCGTCACCAAACAGAATCGGAACCAGCAGCACGCACCTTCTACCTAGATGCAACCGTTCGTCACGGTTGCATCTGCTTCGCCCGCCGTCGTCGTCCCCTCTCGGGTGCTCGGGCGTCCGGGTAAGATCAGAGAACACAAAGGCCCTCCACGGCATTCGCTTATGCGAATAGCCTGAAAATGACGACTTCTTCCGCTCGTGATCTGAGATTGTATCTAAGCGATGAAAGATCGAAAATCAAGAACTAAGTTCACTAGAAGCGAATTTTATTCTCACGCCGAGTTTTGGCATATCACAGTCGCAACGGCTACATGCCGGGAACTCCAGCACACAGGCTATCGCCTATTCTCTCCGCCAGAAATAGCTCGTATCGGCCTACATGCTGCTTATTTTCCAACGGCTATATGCAACACAATAAAAGCGCTTTAGTCCCCCGGCGTCTCCGGCTCCCCGCTAAGGATGCCGAGGCGCGGATGTCGCCATCGTGCACAGCGGTGATAGCGTTCATCATTCGATTCCACACGCCAGCCCGTTGCCATCGGACGAAGCGGTTGTAGTAGGTGGTGCGCGGGCCATAGCGCTCGGGCAGATCGCGCCACGGGGCACCGGACCGTAGCACCCAGAAAATGCCGTTCAGGACGCGGCGATCATCGACGCGCGGCACGCCTCCTGGCTTGTTGGGCAACAACGGCGCGATTACGCGCCACTCGAAGTCGGTCAGGTAATATCGGCTCATGCCAACTCTGAATCAGCCTTGGCCCTAAAAAGAAGGCCTTTCTTTTTTCCGAGCGCCCACGCAGAATAAGTCCATGACCGACCATTGTTGTAGCCGCATGGCTGCCGATCTGAACCAGTCTTGCAAACAGCACGCTGATCGCTCGGACTGCCCGGACGCCCTGATTGATCAGGTCCGTGGGGGGTATGGCATCATCGTCCACGATGGTGGCAGCAGCGTGATTGAGATCGCCTTTTGCCCGTGGTGCGGAGCCAAGCTACCGCCCATCGGTGACCTCGATCTATCCAATCTACCCAACGACGATGAGCAATCCGCTTAGGGCACCCATTTATGGGTTCACTGCCTAAGTATTCGACACAGTAGACTGGGCTCCGGTCATCGCTGATGGGTTAAAATGAATGACAGTATTCGAATCTGCCTTACTCCCAGAGAACGTAAATTTGAACTCCGGGGCATTGGGGTCCGCCAATCGACCCTTCTTCGTCCCTTGAGGTTTCTCGCCTTGGAAAAACTCTCTGGAAACATGTCCTAGCGATGGAAGAATTGGGCGCTTACCCCTGAACCATTCTTCAATAGAAACCAATTGAAGACGTGGTAGATGTCCATGTGCTGTCTGCATAAATCCAAAAGAGG
The DNA here is from genome assembly GCF_030182455.1 of Rhizobium cerradonense. Lineage (NCBI taxonomy): Bacteria > Pseudomonadati > Pseudomonadota > Alphaproteobacteria > Hyphomicrobiales > Rhizobiaceae > Rhizobium > Rhizobium cerradonense. The sequence continues at coordinate 700,749 of NZ_JAQJCK010000002.1, read as the reverse complement.
CAGCTTCGGATTTCATTTCCCTGGTACCTTCATTGAGGCATATGAAAAGCCCCATTTCCGCCCGCTCTCTGTCGATCACCGCTTTGAACTCACGGACGTCTTTGGCACCTACATGTTGACCGCCCTTCACGGACGTTAGAATGCGTCCCCAACCTCTCGGTCCGTTCATAAAATACATTTCGCCATCGATACCTCTGTCCGGACCTTTTTTTGTTTCTTTGAGGGCTTGAACTCCGACCAGATAGTTAGCCCACCACTGAAATTGGAATTTGTCTTTTTCAGCTAGACGCAATGCACTCCCAAAATCGCGTGGGATTCCGCCGAGTTCATAAACGGCATTGCCGCTCATCGACCGCAATCTTTCTTCGATTACTCTGATTGCATGGTATGCGACGTCAATGCCGATCCACCTGCGCTCCGACTGATGTGACGCAGCGATAGTCGTTCCGCAACCGCAAAAGGGGTCAAGAACAACGTCGCCTTCATGGCTGCCAGCTTTTATTAGCCTGTCTAGCAATTTGACCGGCTTTTGGGTTGGATATCCTAGTCGTTCCCGGGCCTGCGAATTGAGTGGCGGGATGTCCGTCCAGACATCGCCGAGTGGCATTCCTCGCTGCTCCGAAAGATAACGCTTAAGACGAGGAACGCGACCGGGAGCGGTCTGATGAACGAGACCTGCCGCGAACGCGGCCTCCATTCGTTCTTTGGTCCAGCGCCAAACCCTCGTGACACCCAAGAATTCGTAAGTGAGGTTTGGCCGATCTTGGCTAGGGTTAATTAGGCTAGTGAGCTGATAGAGCCTCCCATCACCATCGTCCATGGTGTACTTATCCAATACGGATTTCGGGATGTTTCCCGGCTCGTAAGGCTGAAAAAGGCTTTCACTATTCCACTTTCGATCAGAACTCGCCTCGTAGCAAAGGATCACGTCATGATTCGTCGGAAGCCTTCGCGTCATCAGCCCCTTACCCAATGTCCTCTGCCAAATTATTTCGTTGGCAAAACGCTCCGGGCCGAAAATCGCGTCAAGAATTACTTTGAGGTAGTGGCTCGCTGTTGGATCGCAGTGAAGAAATAATGACCCCGTTGACTTTAGTACTCGCTGCAGTTCGTGTAAGCGCTGGGCCATCATGACGAGGTAAGCCATCATGTCGCTTTCACCGAGGGCGCTGTGAAGGGCATGGATAATGGAAGCTAGGCTGCCGCTCTGCCGCATGATTTCGTCGAGCGCCCATTGTGCTTCATTGCCCCATGTCCAGGTGTCACGGAAAGCTTCGACTTGCGCACTCGCGGCCTCGTCGGAAGGTGTGCGAAAAAGGACGTTGTAGTTGGCGTTACTATTAAATGGGGGATCTAAATAAACAAGATCTACGCTGCCGGTTTCTATCTCTTCGCGGAGGATAGTAAGATTGTCACCAAACCAAAGTTGATTCATAGGAGTCCTCCCGACGCTACTCATCTAATGGTGGTGCTTTAAGGTTAATAATGCTTATATTAAACTTAACCAATTGATTTAGTGAGATTATTTTCGCATCTTTTCAGTTGCAATTCAGTAATGCCATAAAATCTGTCTACTTCTCGCGTACATTTGACAGCCCGCTGCTACAAGTTATGGCGCCGCGCGGCTGCCCTATGATCCACCACGTCGTTGCCTCGAAAAGCAGATCGGCGATCCACACGGCGCAGACACCAGCGACGAATGCCGTGGCGTTCATGGCGCAATATCGAGCGCAAGCTGCGGCCAGTTGATGGCACCGAGATAGGTTGACTAATATATCCCAACGCTAACAGGTTGTGACCGCTACAAACTACGGGAACAAGGCGTTGAATGTTGACATTATCGGCAAACGAGCCCTAAAGGATGGTCCACAACATTGGTACACCCGACACCATTCGGGCGAGGCCAAAAGCCTTATTTTCCGGGCTTTTTCGGTCGCTGTGTAGGAGCTTCAAATCTCTCTAGCGGAACCATCGTTCCCTGACTTCTTCAAAAACTGGCCTTCAAATTCTGCAGCGCGGCGATCAAGTGTGAGAAATCGGATGGGAACTGTCGGAATGAAAATTTACGGAGCCTGATACCAGTTGATCAGAGGAGTAAAATCGATACCTCGCGGCGCGGGAATTGCCATGATCTTCTCGACCTCTTCTGGTTCGAGCACTTTGAACCCATATTTAGCCCCGACCGACGAAGCTGCGTGACCGCATTGCTTATCTGCAAGGCCGTCACCGGCATGGATACGGAACCAAGCCTTGGCGTTATGCCTCAGTGAGTGGAATACCTGACGCTGAGCCTCGTGGATACCGAGGGCAATCATCCAATTCGACATTTGCTTTTGAGCCGCGTCCGCAGGGTCTTTCGAGGTATGATAATGTGGGAAGATAAATCCTCCGCGTCCTCTTTGCTTCTTAGCGAAATCGATAAAACCACATTCGTGAAGCAGTGGATGGATCGCCACGACCCGCACTGAAGTCTTTGTCTTGAGCTGCCTATCGACTTTTTTGCCGTTAATGATTAGCGGCAGCCGAAGGTCAAAAACCTCGTTCCCATCGATCGTGACAATATCGGGAGACTGCAGGTAGACAATTTCTGAGAGCCGCATCCCTGTGAGGTACCCAACGAGTGGAAGCCATGCCTTGTGTGGCTTGCGCATGATTTTGGGCGTAACGATGTCCACCAGCCACTTATTGAGCGAAGCGATAGGCAAGCCCTCGCGATCTATAGGAGCAGCCGCCGACGCTGGCATGGTCACATCGAACGAACGAATGTCCCGAACACCAACAACACCTGCCGTCGCCTTTTGCCATATCAGCTTAATTTGAGTGATATGCTCCTTCACCGTCGTCTGCGAGAGCCGACGAATGCGTTTGCCTTCTGGAAGCGCGTCATTCTTTGCGCCCATCGCCGCGAGCGATAGCCCCTTAAAAACTGGATATTTCGTCCGGTTAGTCGGAACTTTACCCAGCACCGTCGCGAAATCCTGCAAATGAAGGGGCAGGTAGTAGTTCATTGGATGATCGCCAATAACTTCAAGGAAAGCAGCGAGCGTGGCTTCAAGACGCTGCTCGTAACGACCTCTGTCCGTATCATTGGCATCCAACGCGGCACGCCTGGCATCAAGGACGGCGCGACCCGCCACGCCAAATTTGGTTTCGGACGTGAAAGCGCGAGGATCGGCGATCGTGCCATTTTCCACGGCTACCTTCTCAACTGGTTTGGCAACAAATGGAACAACAGGTGGCAGCGGCGGCAACCTCTTGATCGCGACGGCATTTGTATGTGCAGGTTCAATCGCGGCTGCACCTTGCAGCCGATCGAAGGAGCCAAGCAGAGACACCACGGACTCGTACGTGCTGCGTTCTGCCTCCCATGCGACAGCATCTTTTGCCATCCCGTCGGCAATAGTTTGCAAGCGGCTCTGAAAGCGGACAAGAACCTCTCGCTCTGTCTGGATCAACTCGGCCTTGCGTCTTCTTTCAGCCGATGAATCCGCCTCCCCAATTTCCTCAAACTCATCGGCTGCCTGGGCCGCTCCAAGCATGGCCACCCCTTTCGCGAAACTGGCGCGCTTCAGCGCTTTCAATTCCTCATTAAGAGCGCGAAGGCTATGAACAAGGGTCTCGCGTGTCATCGTTTGGTCGTCCATCATTTGCATGGCCGCACCAGACAGAATTATTGCCCTTTTCCGAGCGTGAGCGGAAGGGAGAGGCCCTAGATTCAAACGGATTGGCGACTTTCCGAATTGCGATTCGAGGCTAACGGGTATTCTTTGCTGGAACGTGAATCCGCTCGGGCGTTTCCATAGATACATTCAAAGCCTCTCAATCTGGCTCGAAATGTGTACGGAACAGTGTATTTCGCTGTGTACGGCGAAAAATCCGTCAGAAAATTATCGTCTAAAATCAACGACTTATGGTCGATGGTGGGCCCGGAGGGACTCGAACCCCCAACCAAGCGGTTATGAGCCGCCGGCTCTAACCATTGAGCTACAGGCCCGGCACGACTAAAAAATCAGCGTGCACGCAGCGCCGGGGCAATGGTTCCCCGGGAGCCGATTTGGCTCTAGCCCAATTCGTCTTTTCCCACAAGGGACTGCCGCAATACCTTCACAATCAATCCGCAAAAGCGAATCCCAAGGAAACACCAACCAAGGAATGAGCCATGCCACAGATGAAAACCAGAGATTTTGTTTTTGCTACTCTTCTCGGCGCGACTCTTCTCGTGCCCGCCACCCATAGTTTCGCCGAGGATGCAAAACCGCGCGAGGCGATCATCACGGTCACTGGAGAGGGACATTCCGCAATCGCGCCGGATATGGCGGTTGTCACGCTCTCGGTCGTCAAGCAGGCAAAAGCCGCGCAAGACGCGCTCGATCAGAACAACAAGGCGATGGGCGCGGTGCTGGCGACGCTAAAGGACAGAGGCATTGCGGAGCGCGATCTTCAGACGTCCGGCTTTTCTATCCAGCCGCAATATGACTATCAGAACGACAAAGATGGCCATCCGGTGCCGCCGACCCTCACCGGCTATCAGGTGACCAACGGGCTGACGGTGCGCGTGCGGGATCTCTCCAAGCTCGGCGTCCTCCTCGATCAGGCGGTCAATCTCGGCATCAACCAGGGTGGCGATATTCAGTTTACCAACGACAAGCCGGATGCCGCGCTGGAAGAGGCCCGAAAGAACGCCGTCGCCGATGCTGCGGCAAAAGCAAAAACCTTGACCGATGCGGCGGGCGTCAAGCTTGGCCATGTCATTTCGATCAACGAGGGCGCCATCGTCACGCCGCCGCAGCCATATATGCGTCAATCCATGGCCATGGCTGCCGACAAGGCGGTACCGGTGGCGAGCGGCGAAAACACCTATAACGCCTCGGTCAGCATCACCTACGCGATCCAGCAATAGCCACAAAACAAAACCGCCCTTCGCTCAAGTCCGGTAGGACCGAGCAAAGGGCGGTTCATGGCCCCCGCCATAAAGCGAAAGCGGCAAGCGGTGGCCATCGGACGCAATGCGCGTCCGCAGATGATATTAGCGGCCGATCAACGGGCAACCGCGAACATTGGCAAACATCATCGTATCCGGACCACGGCGGCCGAAACCATCGACGATAACGCGGCGCGGCGTCACGTCGACCACGCGAGCGCGGTGCAGGCCGTAGCCGCGAGCAACATCCATGGCCTCGCGCGGATCACAGCCACGACGTTCGTAGCGCGGCGGCGGGATATCGTAATCCGGCGGTGGCGGCCGATGCCGGCCCGGGCCAATATAAATGTCGACGCCCTGGGCGGAAGCATATTCCGCGGTGCCCGACAGCGCAGTAACGGTGATCGCGGCTGCGATCCCCAACTTTGCCAGTAATGCTCTCATCTGTCCTCCATGGAGCGAAAGGCTTCTCTCATGTGCTTACCGCATCTCCTGATGCGAATGCCTCGGGAGTAACGGCGCGATACTGAACAAGTCCAGAATCAACCGTTCATACGCCATTCAGGTACAATGAAAGCAAAAGCGAGACCAGAGGCGGACTCACTGCACAGCAGAAAATAAAAGCCGCCCTCCTTTATGAGGACGACTTCACTCATCTTAAAACATCGCTGCGGCAGCGCGATCATGGCCATAAACGGCCACGCGATATCAGCGGCGGATCAACGGGCAACCCGGCACGTTGGCGAAAACGACACGATCCGGACCGTGCCGGCCAAAGCCTTCAACGACGACACGGCGCGGCGTGATATTCTGGATTCGAGCGCGGCGCAGGCCCATGGCGCGAGCCTTCTGAACGGCTGTTATCGGCGAGCAGATGCTGCCGCGATGGGATCGTGGCGCACCTGATGAATGCTCGGTGAAAGGTCGTTGGCCGAGGCGGCAGAAACGGTGGCGGAAGCGGCGCCGAGCGTGATGAGAGCTGCAATGCCAGCCTTGGCGAAAATGCCGATCATGGGTATTTCTCCTTCAAGTCCTGCTACGGATCGTTGCAATCCTGATTTGGCCAAATGCCTCAGGATTGAAGCAACATTAGGCCAGCCAAGCTGAACTGAAGACGAATTACTCATTCAGATTGTATTCAGCGCAATGGACGATCGGTTGACGCGAATTTTCCTGAATCAGACCGAAAGATGCAGCACGATTTCGCGCCGGTGCGGGCGGTCGCGGTGCTCGAAAAGATAGATGCCCTGCCATGTGCCAAGTGTCAGGCGTCCGCGCATCACGGGGATGCCGATCGACACCTGCGTGAGCGCTGTCTTGATATGCGCCGGCATATCGTCCGGCCCCTCGGTCGTATGGACGATCCAGCGCATCGAAGGGTCGGAAGACGGTGGCACGAGCCGGCGGAAGAAGGCGTTGAGATCCGTCTGCACGTCAGGATCGGCGTTCTCCTGGATCAGCAGCGAACAGGAGGTATGGCGGACGAAGATCGTCAGCAGCCCGTCGCTCGATGTGGAGCCTGCCGAAGTCCCTGCACGGACGAATTCCGCTGCCTGGTCTGTGAACTCATAAAGTCCTTGGCCATGGGTCGACAGTGTGATGACGGTCTGCGGCATGGCATCTCCGGTATTGATCGCAGCGATCCGCTTGAGGTCGGTCGCAACGGGCGGAAAGTCAAGCCCAGCCGCTGCCGCCAAGGCCGATCAGAGCTGCAAGAAAATCTCGAAGCCGCCATAGATCATGCGTTTGCCATCAAAAGGCATATTTGCCATCTCGTCTTTCAGCCGCGGATCGGCCATGACCTTTTCCATCACGGTATCGCGATGCTGGCGAGATTCGTAAGTGATCCAGGAAAAGATCACCACCTCGTCTTCCTTCGCCTGAACGGAGCGCGGAAAGGACGTCAACTGGCCATAGGGCACATCGTCCCCAACAGACTCCACGTAGCTAAGCGCACCATATTCCTTCCAGATATCGCCGGACTTCCCCGCCAACGTCTTGTAAATCTCCAGCTTGTCTTTCGGAACGGCAATAACAAAACCATCCACATAGGCCATAACAACCTCCTCTGTTCTGTTTCCACACGCAAAGGAAGATCGATCATAGCGCGATCCGAGATGGGATGCACTTTTCCATTCCAATCGCCTTGATATCGGCCTGCCCTACGCGCCCGTTGCATCCATTCTCCCTGCGGATAAGCTTGCCATTGCGGTTTCATCAATGACGAGATGATGGTCATGACGATCGAATTCAGGATCGATCCCTATCCTGACAACCAAGCACTCAACGCCCTGTGGGCAACGGCTTGGAACGAGAGTACCCCACGCGATTTCTCATCTATCCTGCCGAGAAGCCTCGCCCATATCGGCGCCTTCCATGGAGTGCGCCTGATAGGATTCGTCAACATTGCCTGGGATGGTGGCATACATGCCTTTATCCTTGATACCACCGTCGCACCCGAATTCCGTCGACAGGGAATAGCAACCAAGCTTGTCGAAATGGCAACGAACGTTGCGCGCGAACGCGGCGCAGAGTGGCTGCATGTCGATTTCGAACCTCATCTCGCCGGCCTCTATCGGAACCTGGGCTTTGCGGCGACAGAGGCCGGCTTGATCAGGCTGGGCGATTGACAGCGAGCCTGATCAAGCAACGGCATTGACCCGAGATATCAACCAGGTGCGGAACAACGCAGCCGATGGGTTTTGCAAGGCATTCGACGGATAGATCAGATTGTAACTGACGGCTGCCGGCTGAACTTCGACGAAACAACGCACCAACTGCCCCTCCGCGAGATCCTTCGCGACAAGGGAGCTGCGAACCAGCGCAAAGCCGAGACCGTCCCGACATGCTCCGAGCATGTCGGCAAAGGATTCGAATAGAGGTCCGTTCTCCGCCGCCTGGCCAATATTGAAATCGGCCATTCCGCCGTCATTGCCATGGCCAATCACCTGTTCGTACCAGCGCTGCCAATCCAGTACGGTATGGCGCATGCCGGTGTAACGCAGCAGCGGCGCTTCCTTTATGGCATTGCGCTTCGGCAACCGCTCGGACAGCGTCGGTGAACTGACGACAAACTCCTCGTCCGTCAGCAACTCTTCCTGGACGAGGCCGGCTTCGGCTCGCCCGAGCCAGATTGCAAGATCGACGCCCTCAGGCCCGAAATCGGGTCGCTGATAGCCGACAATCATCTTCAGCTCGATGTCGGGGTGGCGCTGGCAGAAATCACCAAGTCGAGACGCCAGCCATTGGCTGGAAAATTCCGGCGTCACCGACAGCGTCAGCGTGCGAACCGACACACTCGCCCGCGCGTGATACAACGCCGTCTCCAATTGAGAAATCGTCTCCACAATCGCCGGGTGGAGCCGCGCGCCGAGCGGCGTCAATCTTGCGCCCGACCGGCCGCGATCGAAAAGCCTGCCGCCGATCCAGCCTTCAAGCTGCGAAAGCTGATGACTGACGGCAGTCTGCGTCAGCCCCATCCTCTCAGCCGCACGGCCAAAACCGCCGGTTTCGACGATAGCGCAAAATGCTTGCAAGACGGCCAGTGGTGGAAGCGGTCTTTTCCCCATGAAAATCCTTCATGCATAGGCGATGAAAGCTTCATTATACATGAGAAGTATACGGGCGCATTCCTCTAAGTCATAAGACCATCAGGCTTATGACAGATGAGAAACATTCATGGATTCATTCTGCGGCGTAGCATCGAAAAGCGGATCAACCGGCTGCTCCGTGCGTTTGCTTGCGTCCAAAAACAGCGTGCCGAAAAGAAGGCGAGACGCGAAAATATCTTCTCAGTCAACGGCCACCTTAGGCGAGATGCCGGGCTGGACAATATTCCGCACCATCCATGAGCCTACAGCGCGAAGCCATGTGCTGGATCGTTTTGCCGGTCTGGCCGAGGCCACCTTATCCCCTGAGCGTCTTGACCTTGGTCAAATCCGGAAAGATCCGCATCCAAAGCAGCACGACGGCGATGGTGCCGACGCCGCCGACGATGCCGGTGAGAACCGGGCCAAGCGCGCTGGCGAGCATGCCGGATTCGAATTCGCCGAGCTGGTTGGACGTGCCTATGAACAGCGAGTTCACGGCATTGACGCGGCCGCGCATGTTGTCCGGTGTCAAGAGCTGCACCAACGAACTGCGCACGACAACGCTGACCGTATCCGACGCCCCGACGACAAGCAGTGCCGTAACGGAGAGGATGATGTTGCTCGAGAGCGCGAAGACGACTGTGGCGATGCCGAACACGAAAACGGCAAGCAGCATCTTCTTGCCAACGCCGGTCTGCAGGGGCCGCCGCGCCAGCCAGATCGACATGACCAAAGCACCGATTGCGGGCGCAGCGCGCAGCAGTCCGAGGCCCCAGGGGCCGGCATGCAGGATATCGCGCGCGAACATCGGCAGCAGCGCGGTGGCGCCGCCGAGCAGCACGGCAAAGAGATCGAGCGAGATCGTCCCCATCATCACCGGTCTGCTCCTGATGAAGGAGACGCCGGCAAAGACCGAGCTCAGAGTCACCGGCTCCCGCGACGACGGCCGCTGTCGCTCGACGCGGATCGAAATGACATTGAGGCTCGCGATGACATACAGCACGGCAGACACCGCGAAAGGCGCAATCGGACTGACGCCATAGAGCAGGCCGCCGAGCGACGGACCGATGATGAAAGCGGTCTGCATCATCGATGTGGAGGTAGCGATCGCTATCTGCAACATCGACGGCGGCACGATATTCGGTAACAGCGCGGCCATGGTAGGACGCTCGAAGGCAGTGGCCGCCCCCATGACGGCGACTGCGGCGAGGATGCCGGCCGGGCCGATCCAGTGCTGCCAGACTGCGACGGCAAGGGCTAGCGCTGTCAAGGCTTCGATCAACTGGCAGACCAGGCCGATGCGCCGGCGATCGAATTGGTCGGCAACATGACCGACAATGAAGGTCAGGATCACCATCGGCAGGAACTGGCAGAAGCCGACTAGGCCAAGGAAGAAGGCGCTATGGGTCTGATCGTAGATCATCCAGCCCATGGCAACGGTGACCGACTGGAAACCGATGGAGGAAAAGACGCGGGAGGCGGCGAAGGAACGATATCCGGGATGACCGAGCGCGCTGACCCGATCGTGACTGTGCAGGGTGTCCATATGTCTTTCTTCTGTCCGCGCGCCGTGCACGGAACAAACTTTATGAGCAATATGAAATATTTATCTAAGTCCCCTGCTCTGCCCGAACGCCGCACTTGTCAACTGCATTTTTTGGATAGATCGGCAAATTGCCGCCAAAGCGCGAACCTAGAGATCAAATCGTGGTGAAGAGCGACTGAGCATCCCAGTCTTTGTGTCGACCGACCACACGCCGGCAAGTTCAGCGGCAAGGGTTGCGATCAATCTCGGCACATCATTTCCGGCCGCCTCATGCATGGCCTCGGCGACGATCAGCAGCGATCGCGTATCCTCGCGAACGGCGGAAAGGCCGCTTTGACGATTGGTCCAGCGCCGCGCATGCGCCCGGTCGGCACTATCGGCAAAGATCACTTCGCGCGGCTCCGGATGCTCCGTTTCGCCAGCGAAGGTGAGATAGCTCTCTCTGCCGGTCGCGTGCCTGACTTCGAGATCGCCGGAAATCTTCGCAAGATCGAAGACGGCGACGGGAATGGCGAAGGCGATCGAGATGGCGTTGCACAGATCGACGAGCGGATGCAGTTGCGGCAGCGATTTTTCCTGGCGGAATCGTCTGAGCAAAGCCTCGGAAGCGCAGCGATATTGCGTCGGCTTCAGCCCCATTTTCGAAAAGGTCCGCCGCCAGGCCTGGATCTCCGGCATCTCGCCTTCCGCACTACCCGCCAGCCGCTCCTCGGCGATTGCATGGAACTTCGCGAGACGATCGCTGACGGCCACATCGGCGGTGATTCCTTCCACGAAGAGGACGCCGGGGACCAGATCGGGGAATTCGCTCCACATCTCATTCGAATGGCGGAAATACATGGCTTTTCCTTCTGCGCGGTTCTGACTTGGAACAGCAGAAAACCTTGATGCAGGCAGCCGGTCTTGAATGAAATTGCAGATGCCTCAGCGCGTCGTGTCGGCATAGATGCGCGGCGACACACCAAAATTGCGCACGAAAATCCGAGTCATATGGCTTTGATCGGCAAAGCCGCTGGCAAAAGCCGCCTCGGCCAGCGGCATGCCGCCGGCAATCAGCCGCCGCGCTCGCTGGATGCGACGCTGAAGCAGATAGGCGTGCGGTGTCAATCCGGTCACCTTGGCGAAACCGCGTAGGAGCTGGAAACGGCTGAGCCCGCTCACTCCGGCGAGATCGGCGAGCGTCACCGATGCTGCCGGATCATCATCGATGAGATCGCGAGCACGCATGATCGCGGCGGGCGCATTGGTGCCCTCATCCGCCTGCCCCTGCTCACGCATCACGTCCGCAACAAGTGATAACAACAGTCCGTCTCGCCGCAGCGCAGCGTCCTGACCATCCTGACGAGTTACCGTCGAAAACAGTGTTCTGAATCGCGCGGCGATCTGTCCGTTTCGAATGACGGGAGAAGGAAGTTCCCCCTCGCCGGCGCCGCCCTCACCGATATCGCCCAGAAGATCCGTCATCAGCCGTGGATCGAAATAGAGCATCGACCAAACACGGCTCTCCCCAATTGGCATACCATCATGCACTTCGTTCGGATTGAGAGTGATGACGTCGCCGGTCTCAGCCCGCACCACGCCACGCCCGCTCAGCGACACCTGCGCGCCGCGCTCGATGACGCCGATGCCGAACTGATCATGGGTATGCTTGGGAAAGCTATATCCGGTTTCCGCCGCCACGGCTTCGACGCCGGCAATGGAGGAGCGAAACATCCTGAACTGGCCTGGCTTCATGCGCCCGGCTCTTCCAGTTTGCTGAAAGCCGTCATCTCGACACTTGGCCGGGCTGCAATACGCGACCACCACGACGCAAGCTTGGGATGATGCTCGATCATCTCCCGCCCCTCCGGCGCCATGAGAAAGTAGTCAAACATCGGCGCGACGTAGAGATCGGCCAGGGTCAGGTCCGGACTGCAGAGCCACTGCGTATCTTCCATAAGATCTGAAAGAGCGGCAAGGCCGATTGCGGCCTTGGAAAGGCTCGTGGCTATTCGTTCCTCGTCGGCGGCAATGCCCTCTGCCGGCTTTGAGACCCGCTCCACGTAGATACCCCACACCAGATGCGGATAGAGATATCCGTCGGCAATGCTGACGATCTGGTTCATCCGCGCGCGCTGCCGAGGCGCCACAGGCTGCAGGCGCGGCCCCTCGAATGCCTCGTCGACATAGCGCGTGATCGCAGCCGTCTCGTAGAGCCGAAAATCGCCGTGTTCGAAAGCCGGAATCCGGCCGAATGGATGCCGCTCCAGATAGGATGCCGGCGGCCCGCCCTCAGCGAAAATGTCGATCGGCACCCTCTGGTGCTCGACGCCTTTCTCGATGAGCGCAAGGCGCGCAATTCGCACGTAGACGCTATAGTCCGCGCCAAAAAGGCAAGGCTGTTCCATATCTCAACGCCATTTCGTTCATCCGACATCTTTTCGAAGTCGGCCGTTGCGGTCAATGGTGAGCTTCATCGCCTGAGCTTCCCGCGCCCACATCATGGCGTTCCATCTCCCGGCCAAGCGCCACTGGCCGGGGAATCAACAGTCAACGTAGCAAGGTCGCCCCAATATTATCCCAGGGAGGCGATGATCTCGCGATAAGCGGCCTCGGGGAAGGCCTTCAGCGTGCGCGAGCGCACATTGCCGTTCGAACCAAGCGCCAAGGCAAAGCGAGCCATCACCGCATCATCGGGTGCCTCGCAGACAGCGACCATGTCGTGTTCGCCCATAGTCAGGAAAAATTGTTTGAAGGAACCGCCCATCTCTTCCAACTGCTTCTTGGCGACATCCAGCCGCCGCGGAGACTCCTTTACGCTACGCACACCCTGGTCGGTCCAATTGAGCAGAACGATATAAGTGGTCATCTCACACCTCCTCCGCTGCGCCGCACGCCCGTTGAGACGGGCAGGCAGATGACGCAGTAACGGTTGATCCACGCGTAAGCCCCTCGAAAACCATCATGGTTTTCGGAACTACGCGCCGCCATCCAGTGCTTGGGGTCCCTTCCCGTGAAGATGGGTTCGCCCCGAGTAACACAATAGGCTTGTCACCTTGCGGCGACAATAAACCTAATCCCCATTCATTCGGGTGACGAGATAAAGGGACCGCCGGCGAAGCATTTCACCGATTTGGTGTCTTGGCCTGCGTCTCCTGCGCTGTCGCGAACGATGCCCGTGTGTCCGCAGCCACAACCGCCGCCGGCAAGGGTGTGCCGCGTTTGCGCTCGCGTGCCAGCGTCAGCAGGCCGGAAAAGACAATAAGGACGATGCCGAGCGCCATCGGCAGATCTATGCTGTCATTGAACAGCAGATAGCCGAAACCGATCGCCCAAATCATTTGGCTATATTGCGGTGGCGCAACGAGATTGGCGGGCGCCAACTTCGCTGCGCTCATCAAGAGGACGGTGCCGGCAGCGCCGAGAAGACCGTAGCTGGCGAGGAACATCCATTGCCAAGCCGTCGGCCATGTCATCTCCGGCAGCATCAGCAAACCGCTGACGATCAGCGTGCCGAACAACACCGCACCATAAAGCGAGATGCGCTTCTCCTTCGAGCCAAGTGCGCGATTGATGACGATCGAGACGGCCCCGCTTAAGCCGCCTATCGCCGCGCAGAGGTGGCCGATCGAAAGCTCACGAAATCCCGGCCGCAGCACGACCAGCACGCCGACGAAACCGACGATCACCGCCGTCCAACGCTGCCAGCGCACGTCCTCCTTGAGGAACACGACGGACAGAATGGTGACGAAGGATGGCAGCAGAAAGAGCAGCGCGAAAGCCTCTGCCATCGTCAGCTCGGTGAAAGCCACGATCGAACAGATGGCGCCGATCGCGCCACAGGCGAAACGCAGCATCCACAGCGGCCGGTTCGTCGTCCTGACGATATCCAGCCACCCATCTCCGCGCGTCTTCAGAAACGGGATCGCCGCAAAACCGAACAGCGAGCCGACGAAGGCCACCTGATAGGACGGCAGCGTCCCATGCAATATCTTGATTGACGCGTCACTGAACGCGAAGACGGCATAGGATGTGAATGCCAAGAGGACGCCACGAAGCGTGGAATGGCCGGCGGCCATCGAATTGGAATCGGCTGTGATCGATGTCATTGGAATTGGGCGATGCGAAGGGAGGGAATTGAATCAGACGTTGTCAGCCGCAATCGTATGATGAAATGGGCAGAATTTCTATCGGGCGTCGGAATAAACTATTGTTTCAAGCTGATGAGACGAGTGCTGTCCGTCAATTGCCAGCAGCGCCGATCCTCTCCAACTGTTTTGCGGAGACGTGACCTCTAACCGAATAGGAGAAGGCAACCACCTTCAAGGCCGCATCGTCAACGTTACATTTAAATGCCACCCTTACCCAACCTTTCGGTGTGAGCACGCCAGCTCCATCGCCGACGAGATCAATATCCGACAGCATGGCCGGTGTAATCAGTGAGTTATAAAAGCCGCTCGCTTTTAGTTCATACCCGAACTGCAGCTTTTCCTCGCTATTGCAAAGCTGCTGCACTCGTGTACGTCGCGGCAACTTTTTCCAGGCGTCCAATTCGTCCTTCGACATACGCGCCATCTCTGTACCGGAGTAGAAGCGCTTGGCCTGGATGAATTTTCCCTGCTGGCCGCCGGACTTTTGCTGAGCCTGCGACGGATCGGTTTTCGATGCGTCTTGCGTGCTGTCCGCTGACGCCTGCTGCTGCGGCCGAGGTTGAGGCGCGGGGACGAAGGTGGTTCCGGCCGTCGGGTCACTAGGGTCGCCGGAGACCGGCTGATCCTGCGATTGTTGCTGTGGCTGCGCTCCTCCGGTCGTCGGCACGGCAACATCCGGCACGACCTTGGGATCAGCCGCGGCCTGCTGCTGATCTACCTGCCCTTCGGCAGTCTTCGCTAGTCCCGCTATGGGATCGGACGCCGCTCCGTCCTTTTGATCCGCCTGCGTGCCTGCTGCATCCATAGACGGCGTGTTCGGCTCGACGATCTGGGTGTCAGACGGCTGGTCCGTCGCCAGCTCTTCCGGCGTCGGCGTCGATGCGGGATCACTGGAATTCGGATCGGTTGCAGACGCTGCGGCGTCCGGCTTGGCGGCCTTGGCTTCCGCGTCGGTCTTCGCTGCCTCCTCCGCCTTCGCCTGTTGCTGCTGCGCAGTGTCATCGCTTGCCGGCGGCGTCGGGTTCGCCTGCGGCTGCGTGTGGGCCTCTGCCGCAGCCTGCTGGGCGGATGTCTGTTGTGGTGGATTATCGGCAGATGGCGTCGATTGATCCGCAGTTTGCTGCTGCGGCTGTGTCGCCGGATCGGAACTAGGTGGCTGGTCCTGCTTTGCTTGTGCCGGATCGTCGGTCGTCGGCGTCTGATCTTGCGGCTTGGCTTGATCATCGGCCGGCGTCGGCGACGGCGCATCACCCGGCTGCGGCTGCGCGTCGGCCTGCTCGGTGGTCGGTGCTGGCTGATCGGCCTTCACATCGGCAGGCTTATCGGCCTGCGCGGGTTCCTGCGATTTCGCATCCTGATCCTTAGAGTTCGGGTCAGGCCCCTTCTCAGCCTTCGTCTTGCTCTCGTCGCTCAGCTTGTCAGCGGTCTGCTCGCCCTCAGTCTTGTCGGTGGACGCCGCCTTCGGTTCCTTCGAAGGCTGCTTTTCATCGGGCCTGGGTGTCGGCGTCGGCACGCGGCCGGCGCGCTCCGACGGCTTTGCGGCGTTCTTTGCCTCCTCCTTGGGCTGCGGCACCATCTCGACATTGATGCTGTCTTCCGGCTGCGGTATCGGCATAGCCACCACCGGCAGCAGGAAAAGCGCAGCGAAAAACAGGATGTGCACCAGAATGGAAGGGATCAGTCCCCATCGACGCTCATCCGGTTTCCGCTGTTCGGCGACGCGCTCCATCGGTCAGCGGCCGCAAGGCTGACGACGCAGGACAGACGGAAAAGCGCTCAACAATTTCATCCAAACCTTACCGACAAACGACATCCGACGACGCCTAGATTCCCGACATATGGTGTTAAACATCAAGGCCAGAAAGAGGCAGCCGGAAAATTGCAGACTGTTAGTCTGATCACAGCTCCGCGGTGCGCGGAAAACCCTCACCAACACCGTAGCACATAACGTTGCACCGTTAGAAGGACCTGTCGCGAAGCGTGCAGTGCAGGCACATCTGACAAAACGAAAAACCCGGCTCGCTTGTACGAACCGGGTTCTAATTTCATAGCAACAAAGCAACCTGCTCAGCTATCGAGGAACGAGCGCAGCTTTCTGGAGCGGCTCGGATGCTTCAGCTTGCGCAATGCCTTGGCTTCGATCTGACGGATACGTTCGCGGGTAACCGAGAACTGCTGGCCGACTTCTTCGAGCGTGTGGTCGGTGTTCATGCCGATGCCGAAGCGCATGCGCAGCACGCGCTCTTCGCGCGGCGTCAGCGATGCCAAAACGCGGGTCGTCGTCTCGCGCAGGTTGGCCTGAATGGCGGCATCGATCGGCAGCAGCGCATTCTTGTCCTCGATGAAATCGCCGAGATGCGAATCCTCTTCGTCACCCACCGGGGTTTCCAGCGAGATCGGCTCCTTGGCGATCTTCAGCACCTTGCGCACTTTTTCGAGCGGCATGGCGAGCTTTTCGGCCAATTCTTCCGGCGTCGGCTCACGGCCGATTTCATGCAGCATCTGGCGCGACGTACGAACGATCTTGTTGATCGTTTCGATCATGTGCACCGGAATGCGGATGGTGCGGGCCTGGTCGGCGATCGAACGGGTGATCGCCTGCCGGATCCACCATGTAGCGTAAGTCGAGAACTTGTAGCCGCGGCGATATTCGAACTTATCGACCGCCTTCATCAGGCCGATATTGCCTTCCTGAATGAGATCGAGGAACTGCAGGCCGCGATTGGTGTATTTCTTGGCGATGGAGATGACGAGGCGCAGGTTCGCTTCGACCATTTCCTTCTTGGCGATACGCGCTTCGCGCTCGCCCTTCTGCACCATATGAACGATGCGGCGGAATTCCGAGATCGAAATGCCGGTTTCGGTCGCAAGGTTCTGAATTTCCTGGCGGATGTCGCGGATCGTGGTGTTTTCGCTCTTGGCGAATTCCTTCCAGCCGCGGGCGGCGAGGTTGCCGATCGACTTCATCCAGTTCGGATCGAGCTCAGCGCCCTGATACTGTTCCAGGAAGCTATCGCGCTTGACGCCATAGGATTCGGCAAGACGCAGCAGGCGGCCTTCGTTCTGCACGAGGCGCTTGTTGATGTCGTAGAGCTGCTCGACCAGAGCGTCGATGCGGTTCTGGTTCAGCGACAGCGACTTGACCGACTTGACCAGCTCGTCCTTCAGCTCCTTGTAGCGGCGCTCCTGTGCGGACGACAGCGTACCCGAAGCCGACAGGCGCTGCTCGACCTGCTGGTCCTGCAGCTTGCGCAGCTTCTTGTAGGTTTCGGCGATCGTGTCGAGCGTCAGCATGACCTGCGGGCGAAGCTCTGCTTCCATCGCGGCGAGCGAGAGGCTGGATTCGTCCTCGTCCTCTTCCTCCTCCTCGATCGGCATGCCTTCGCCGCCGACGTCGGTGATGTCGTCATCGCCGGAGGAACGGCGGCCGCGGGCCTTTTCCTTCTCTTCGGCCGCTTTGCGGTCGGCCTCGATCTTTTCCGGGCTCTGGAACTGCGGCGCAGCCTTGGCCTCTGGACCGGAATAGGTCGTTTCGAGATCGATGATCTCGCGCAGCAGCGTGGTGCCTTCGTTGAGTTCGTCGCGCCAGATGATCAACGCCTGGAACGTCAACGGGCTCTCACAGAGGCCACCGATCATGGTTTCGCGGCCGGCCTCGATGCGCTTGGCGATCGCGATTTCGCCTTCGCGCGACAGCAGCTCGACAGAGCCCATTTCGCGCAGATACATGCGCACCGGATCGTCGGTGCGATCGGTCGGCTCTTTCTTCTTGGTGGTTGCAAGCGCCGAGCCGCCGGAAGGCGCAAGCTCGCCGCCTTCACCATCCTCGTCGCCGCTGGAATCGTCGTCGTCGCCGCCACTGGCTGCCGCGCCCGCCTCTTCGACATCCTCGTCTTCAATGACGTTGATGCCCATATCGGAGAGCATAGCCATCGTATCTTCGATCTGCTCGGACGTCACTTCTTCGGACGGCAGAACGGCGTTGAGCTCGTCCATCGTCACGTAGCCGCGTTTTTTCGCGGCCTTGATCATCTTCTTGACCGCGTCGTCGGAAAGATCGAGAAGCGGGCCATCCGAGGCGCCGTCGCGTTCGACTTCAGCTTCTTCGTTCTCTTTGACCTTGGTTGCCATCTCTATATCGTCGCTTTCCCTGACGCTTGAAACTTACACGCGGTGACTGACCGCTCTGGCCCGGCACGCCTCGCGCCAGCCCCGAATCACCGACAAACACCTAACGGAATGACCTTTAATGCCTGATTAACCACGATCACCGGCTCCCAACAGCAAAGCTGGATTGCGTTTGGAATTCCGGCCATGGTATACGTGATCCGCCTGACCCACTTCACCGTTTTTCCGAGGACAAACGGTGATTCCTACAATTTTTGCTCTCGTCAAGCTTTTCCAGCAAAAAAGCCTGTTAAAATCGTGAAAAAGCCTTATCCACAGGCCCAACACGCCCAGAAACAATTGCTTCCCGTATTTAGGAAGTCCCCGCGCGTTGACAAGGGCAGGCCCATGAAACCACCCGCATTTCCGCAGTTCGCGGCAATGCTGATGCGGCCGGGCCACGAATTTGGTCAAATCCAGTCCATTACCACCTTGCCGGAATTACCAGAACGCATGGCTTCAAAGCCATCGCGGAAATCATCGATGTGGATGCGATGGGTAATGACCGGCGAGACGTCGAGCCCGCCTTGAACGAAGGCGATCATCTTGTACCAGGTCTCGAACATCTCGCGGCCATAGATGCCCTTCAGATTGAGCATCTTGAAAATCACCTTGTTCCAGTCGATCTCGAAGCCGGCCGGCGCGATGCCGAGAATAGCGATCTTGCCGCCATTGTTCATCTTGTCGATCATGTCGCGGAAAGCGGGCGCGGCACCCGACATTTCCAGACCGACATCGAAACCTTCGGTCATACCGATAGACTTCATTACATCGGCCAAGTTTTCCTTCGAGGCGTCGACGACATGCTCGATACCGAGCTTGCGGGCGAGCGCCAGCCGATTCGGATTGATATCGGTGATGACCACCTTGCGTGCGCCCGAACGCCTGGCGACCATGGCGCCCATGATGCCGATCGGCCCCGCGCCGGTAACCAGCACATCCTCGCCCACCAGATCGAAGGAAAGCGCGGTGTGCACGGCATTGCCGAAGGGATCGAAGATCGCCGCCACTTCATCCGGGATATCGTCAGGGATCGGGACAACGTTGCTTTCCGGAATGCAGACGAATTCGCCGAACGAGCCCGGGCGGTTGACGCCGACGCCCAGCGTATTGCGGCAAAGATGTCCCCTGCCCGCCCGGCAGTTGCGGCACTTGCCGCAAACGATATGTCCTTCGCCGGAGACACGCTCGCCGACATGATATTTGGTGACCGCCGAGCCGATCTCCGCGATCTCGCCGCAGAATTCGTGACCGACGACCATCGGCACCGGAATGGTCTTCTGCGCCCACTGGTCCCAGTTCCAAATATGCACATCCGTGCCGCAGATCGCCGATTTCCTGACCCGGATCAGCACATCGTTCGGCCCAACCTCGGGAACCGGAACTTGCTCCATCCACAGCCCGACTTCCGGCTTCGATTTGACCAATGCCTTCATCATGTTCGACATGAGCTGCCGTCTCCATCCGATTCAAATGATTCCGAGTTCGCGTCCCGCCTCGGCAAAAGCTGCAATCGCGCGCTCGACATCGGCCTTCGAATGCGCCGCCGACATTTGCGTGCGGATGCGCGCCTGACCCTTCGGCACCACCGGGAAGGAGAAGCCGATGACGTAGACGCCCTTTTTCAGCATCAGCGCTGCCATCTCCTGCGCTAGCTTGGCATCGCCGAGCATGACGGGGATGATCGGATGATCGGCGCCGGCCAGCGTGAAACCGAGCTTGGTCATTTCGCTGCGGAAGAACTCGGCATTGCCACGGAGCCGGTCGCGCAGATCGCTGCCGTTTTCGATCAGATCAAAGACTTTCAGCGAAGCAGCCGCGATGACCGGAGCCAGCGTATTTGAGAAGAGATAGGGGCGCGAGCGCTGCCGCAGCCAATCAACGATCTCGGCTTTGGCCGAAGTATAGCCGCCCGATGCCCCACCGAGCGCCTTGCCAAGCGTACCGGTGATGATGTCGACCCTGCCCTCGACGCCGCAATGTTCCGGCGAGCCGCGGCCATGATCGCCGACAAAACCGACGGCATGGCTGTCATCGACCATCACCATCGCACCATATTGTTCGGCAAGATCGCAGACGCCCTCGAGATTGGCGATGATGCCATCCATGGAGAAAACGCCGTCGGTGGCAATCAGCTTGAAACGGCTGCCCTCGGCCTTCTTCAGCTCCTCTTCTAGGGCCGCCATGTCGTTATTGGCGTAGCGGAAGCGCTTCGCCTTGGAGAGACGCACACCGTCGATGATCGAGGCGTGGTTGAGCGCATCGGAGATGATCGCATCCTCCTCCGACAGCAGCGTCTCGAACAACCCGCCATTGGCATCGAAACAGGAGGAATAAAGGATCGTGTCCTCCATGCCGAGAAAGGCCGATATCCGCGCCTCAAGCTGCTTGTGCTCTTCCTGAGTCCCGCAGATGAAGCGCACCGAGGCCATGCCGTAGCCATAGCGATCGAGCGCTTTCTTTGCCGCTTCTGCCAGTTCCTCATTATCGGCGAGGCCGAGATAGTTGTTGGCGCAGAAATTCAGAACTCGCTCGCCGCCCACGACGGCAATCTCGCCCGCCTGCTTGGAGGTGATGACGCGCTCGGATTTATAGAGGCCTGCATCCTTCAGACCGGCAAGTTCTGTACGCAAATGGGATATGAATTCAGAGGTCATCGTCGCATTCCGATGCTGGTCGTGGGCGGAGACGGCCCGAGAAATAGCACAGGATTTGGTTTCTTGCTGCATTCAGCAGCGGCAAAAATACGCGAGGCATTGACGCTCATACGATATAGCAGTGAACGACACCGTATTGCTCGTAACTATTGCAAAAATTATTTGACTGAGTCCACTATCTGCCTGCAAACATAATACGGTTCCCGTATGGTGAGGATGTGATGAGCATATTCCATAGATTTTCGCTCGAGGGTCGGGTCGCGCTCGTCACCGGCAGTGGTCGCGGCCTGGGTCTGGAGATGGCGAAGGCGCTTGCCGGCGCAGGAGCGCATGTCGTCATCAACGGACGTACGGCTGCGACGCTAGACAGCGCCGTGGAAACCATCCGCGCGGCAGGCGGTACCGCCGAAGCCGCCGCTTTCGACATCGCCGATCACGAGGCGCAGCGTGCGACAATGGCGGATATCGAAAGGAACCACGGCCGGCTCGACATACTGATCAGCAATGTCGGCGCCCGTGACAGACGCCCGCTGGCCGACTTCGACGACGAAGCGATCCTTGCTCTCCTCAACACGGATCTGGCTGCCTCGATCACGCTCTCGCGCAACGCAGCACGCCTGATGAAACGTCATGGTCATGGACGGTTGATCTCGGTAACCTCGATCAGCGGCCATGTCGCCATGCCGGGAGACTGCGTCTACCCTGCGGCCAAACAGGGGCTCACTGGCCTTATGCGCGGCATGGCCGTGGAATTTGGCCCGCACGGCATCACAAGCAATGCCATCGCACCGGGTTGGTTCGCGACGGAAACGAACGCCGCGATGGCGGCAAACGAAGAGCTTATGCCCTTCGTGCGCCAGCGCATTCCCGTTCAACGCTGGGGCCGTCCTGACGAGATCGCCGGCGCGGCACTATTTCTCGCCAGCGACGCCGCCTCCTTTGTCAACGGTCATGTGCTGACCGTCGACGGCGGCATGACCGTCAGGATGTGAGTGCGCCTGGCGAGAAGGTGTCACCGATCGGTGAAATTCTCTATCGCCTTCAAGAACGCATCTCCATAGCGCTCCAACTTCGCCTGCCCCACGCCCGAAATGCCCAGGAGCGCATCGCGGCTCGTCGGTCGCTCCATGGCAAAAGCAATCAGTGTCGTATCCGGGAACACGACATAGGGCGGCACGCCGAGTGCCTTAGCGATGCTCGCGCGCTCGCTTCTCAACGCTTCGAACAATGGCTGCGCCTCGCTCGACAGGCTTGACTGCCGCTTCTCGATCCGCCCTGCCTTCTTGGTGCGCCGGCCCGTCTCCGGCCGATCCTTGCGGAAGAAAACCTGACGCTCGCGTTTGAAGACCGCCCGCGCCTCCGGCTCCAGCTTCATCGCGCCGAAAGCAGTATGATCGATGCTGACGAAGCCGCTCGCCAGCAGTTGTCGAAAGACGGACTGCCAGGTACGCGAAGGAATATCCTTACCCACCCCGAAGACCGGCATGTTCACATGGCCGAAACGCTCGGTCTTCTCATTGACCGCCCCCATCAACACATCGATGACATGGCCGGTGCCGAAACGTTCGCCGGTGCGGTAGACGGCAGCGAGTGCCTTGATCGCCGCCTCGGTGCCGTCCCAGGTTTCGACCGGTTTCAGGCAGGTATCACAATTGCCGCAGCCGCCGGCATGAGGCTCGCCGAAATGCGCAAGAATCGCCTGGCGTCGGCAGCCGGCCGTCTCGCAGATCGCGAGCAATGCGTTCAGCTTCGCGCGCTCGACACGCTTAATCTCTTCCGCTGCATTGCCCTCGTCGATCATCCGCCGCCGCTGGATCACGTCGGCCATGCCATAGGCCATCCAGACTTCGGACGGTAAGCTGTCGCGTCCCGCGCGTCCCGTCTCCTGATAATAGGCCTCGACGGAGCCGGGAAGATCGAGATGGGCGACATAGCGGACATTCGGCTTGTCGATGCCCATGCCGAAGGCGACCGTCGCCACCAGGCAAAGATCCTCTTCCTTCAGGAAGGCATCCTGGTTGGCGTCGCGGACCGATCGATCCATGCCGGCGTGATAGGCAAGCGCGCGAATGCCCTGCCCGTTCAGCCACTCCGCGGTATCCTCGACCTTGGCCCGCGACAGGCAATAGACAATCCCGCTATCGCCACGATGACCATCGAGGAAACGCAGCAATTGTTGGCGCGGCTGATCGCGCTCGACGATCTCATAGGTGATGTTCGGCCGGTCGAAGCTGGTGGTGAAAACCTTGGCATTATCGAGCGCCAGCCTCTCGATGATGTCGTCGCGCGTATGCGGATCGGCCGTCGCCGTCAACGCGATGCGCGGCACATCGGGAAAGAGCTCCGCAAGCCTGCCGAGATCACGGTATTCCGGGCGAAAATCATGTCCCCATTGCGAGACGCAATGCGCCTCGTCGATGGCGAACAAGGCAATCTTCGCCTTGGCGATCATCTGGCTGAAGCCATCCGTCAAAATGCGTTCCGGTGTGACGTAGAGCAGATCGAGCGTTCCGCTGGAGATAGCGCGATAGACATCGCTTGCCTCTTCCCGCGACAAGGACGAGTTCAACGCCGCCGCGCGGATACCGAGCTGCTTCATCGCCTCGACCTGGTCGCGCATCAGGGCGATCAATGGCGAAACGACGATGCCGACGCCTTGGCGGCACAAGGCCGGAATCTGGAAACACAGCGATTTGCCGGCGCCAGTCGGAAACAGCACGACCGCATCGCCGCCGGAAACCACATGGTCGACCACCTGCTGCTGCTTGCCGCGAAAGGCGGAATAGCCATAGACCCGCTTGAGGATATCGAGCGGCGCGGCTCCGGAGCTACGGTCACCGAACAACGCATCGTCAGCGGAAAATCGCGGCTCCTGTCGATCTGGCTGTGACATCTATCCCCTATTTCCCCGCGGACCCTTTGATGCGACCGGAAAGCACGCCAAACCCATCGATGATTGCTTCCTGGTTTTCCAGGCGCAAAGCTTCGAGCTGCACTTCCTGCAAAGCGCGCATGAGCTGTTCGATGAGGTCGCCATCGCCGTCTTCCGTTGCCTCGGCGATTGCGCTTTGCAGCTCGATCTTGTGCCAACGCAATGCTTTCGAGCGCTTGTGAAGCGCAAGCGCCTGACGATAGCCCTCCCGCGCATCTTCCGTCGCGGCTTCCTCAGTCGCCGTCCAGAGGCGAGCATTGCGCACCTGCTGGTCGAGGCTCTTCAGCAATGCCGCAAAACCCTGCTCTTCCAACTGTTCGAGCAGCCGTTCGCGATTGAGCTGCGGGCCGGCCATGGCTGCTGCCGTACCCAACAAGGCGGACCACAGACGCTGCAATTCGCGACTTTCGTAGTCGATCGCGGCGATCTCATCATATTCGTCCTGCAGCAGCAGCGGATGATTGACGATGGTCAACGCCAATACGCTCTCGCGCAGCCCTGGTATGTCCTGATGACCCTTGATCATGCCCGAACGCGTCAAGCGATCAGACGCCGTCACATTGTTGGCCGGCTGCCGATCCCGGCCCGGCCCGCCGCGACCGCCGAAATTGCGGCCATTGCCGTCGCGGGAAAAGCCGCGTCCCTGCTGATTGCCGCCGCGCTGAAACTGCGGCTGAAACAGGCCGTTCAGCCGATCGCGCATGTCCTGCTGATAGTGCCGGCGGACGTTCTCGTCTGATATGACCGAAACCATCTGTTTCAGTCGCGCCTCAAGTTCGGCGCGCGCCTCCGGCGTATCGAAGGCGCCGCTGCCTGCTTCGCGGCTCCAGATCATTTCCGCCAGCGGCTTTGCCTGCGCCATCACCTTGTCGAAAGGCGCGCGGCCTTCATGGCGGACAAGATCATCCGGGTCCTTTCCATCCGGCAAAAGCGCGAAACGGACGGTGCGGCCTGGTTTGATATGCGGCAGCGCCAGATCGGCAGCGCGATTGGCGGCGCGAATGCCGGCTCCGTCTCCATCGAAGCAGAGCACCGGCTGGGGCGTCATCTTCCATAGAAGTTCGAGCTGGTTTTCCGTCAGCGCCGTGCCGAGTGGGGCGACTGCATTTTCAACGCCAGCCTGATGTAGCGCAATGACGTCCATATAGCCTTCGACGGCGATGATCGTACCCGCGCCGTCATTCCCCTGGGCGGCACGGCGCGCGCGCGTAAAATTGTAGAGTACATTGCCCTTGTGAAAGAGTTCCGTCTCATTGGAATTGAGATATTTCGCCGGCGCATCCGGCGACATGGCGCGGCCGCCGAAGGCGATCACCTTTTCGCGCGAAGATAGGATCGGGAACATGATGCGATCGCGAAAACGGTCGTAGGAGACCGGCACATTCTCATGCACGACCAAGCCACAGGCTTCCATCTGTTCTTTCAATACGCCTTTGCCGGCTAAAAACTCCTTGAGTGCATTACGGCTGTCCGGCGAGTAGCCAAGGCGGAAGGTCTCAATGGTGCGACCGGTCAGGCCGCGGTCGCGCAGATAGGCGCGTGCCCTGGCACCGTTTGCCGTCTGGAGCTGATCCTGAAAGAACTGTGTCGCCATTTCCATGACGTCGAGCAGCGACGTGCGTTCCTTTTCGCGCTTTGCTTCCATGGGATCGGCGACCGGCATGGCAACGCCTGCCATGTCGGCGATCAGCTGCACCGCTTCGGGAAAACTAAGCCCCTCGAGTTCGGTCAGGAAACGGAAATGATCGCCCGTGACGCCGCAGCCGAAGCAATGGTAACGGCCCTTGCGGTCTTCACAGTGGAAGCTCGGTGATTTTTCGCCATGGAACGGGCAGCAGGCCCAATAGTCACCCCGCGGCACATTGGTCTTGCGCCGGTCCCAGGTCACACGTCGACCGATCACGTCCGAAATGGGAACGCGGTCGCGAATCTCATCGAGAAACGTATTGGAAAATCGCATGACTACCTCTGGCCTGCCCCCATATAATCAGGAACCGAGCGCATTGCCACGAGAACCCTCCGCCACGCCCGCTATTCACAGCCCTCTTCATGCGGCGGTCGAATTCAACCTTTCCGATCACAACTCCGTGAAAACCTCGGCTCAATTCATGTTCGCGCGCTTGCTTGGATGGCGGTTTTGGCATCGTCTGAGGCAGGGCCCAAGGAAAGCTTTGCAGCTTGTATGTGCATCACGGAAACGCGGCTACACAGCCTGGCCGCGCAAAAAAATCTGAAAAAGCAAAGAGTTACTGATTATCAGGGTGAATAACCAAGAGCGTACGACGACGCAGGCGCAATCATTATCGAAGATCGAAAGGCGCGCGATCCTGCGCGCTGGTGGCGCATTTGGGGCATAGTTCGTAAGCCAAACATTATTTTTTTGTAATTTGATTGTTGGTGTGCGCCGCAATAGCGTTCTTCTCACGGGGCGAGACAAGCCGGCGAAGAAAATGCTTCGCGACGCGACATGCCTAGACGTCCCGCTGGACTGGAAACCTAAGGTACAGGTTTTCTGTTTAGGAGAATTCAAATGCGCGTTTTGCTCGTACCCTTTGCTGCCGCCGCCCTCTTCGCCACGGCCACCTATGGCTCGGCTACGATGACGGACGGTGTGGCTCCTGCGGCTACTGGCAACGTGCTTTATACCGATACCGGCTACCAGCTGCCTGTTGATATGAAAGTTCCGGCTCTCAAGGCCGGCATCAAAATTCAAGTATCCTGGCTGGAGTCGCAAGGCATGGATTTGCCCCAGCAAGTCAGGATCATCAGGTAAAGTTCACCCCATACCCAGGTGAGGCACCATCCCTACCCCCGGCGCCGCCTCACCTGGGTGCCTTTGCAATAGACGTTTGATTTTTGGGCCCCACCCTGCGTCATCAAACGGCTGCAAAGCGCAAGAAGGCAGGAGCTCCCCCAGCTCCTGCCTTCTTTATTTGCGGTCAAGGCTGATGAGAGACGCGCAAAGCTTGGTGTCGCTTTCGTCCACCGCTGTCAACTCGTCAAATCTGTAGCCGCCGCAAGTATATTAGAAACTTTCAATTTTACGCAGCAGCATCCAGATTCAATTGACAATTGATACTGCGATGCCAATGAATTCCCTAATTCATCGGAAATCACTATATGTCGTTCGCTGCGGAAGAGCTTACCTCTGACCTTGGTTTCTTCACGGCTGTTCTCGGCTGCGCGCGGGAG
Organism: Rhizobium cerradonense; assembly: GCF_030182455.1. Lineage (NCBI taxonomy): Bacteria > Pseudomonadati > Pseudomonadota > Alphaproteobacteria > Hyphomicrobiales > Rhizobiaceae > Rhizobium > Rhizobium cerradonense. Next base: position 673,614 of record NZ_JAQJCK010000002.1, on the reverse strand, counting down.
ATGGTTGCCGCCTACGCTGACAATCCACGCGCAAGCTCGATTTTTGCTTCGCAGCAGCGCTGGCTGATGGCCCAAGCTGGCCTCGGACTGTATTACGGCGGAATCGATGGAGAGCAGCCGGGCTTGTATGCCCGCCGCTTTGTCGATTACGTTCTCAAACATGAGATCGCCAGCCACAATACGGCGCTGAGCTTCATCCAGGAAATGCTGACCTACCGCTTTTTGCGTTATCTGGCCGATCCACCAATCAAGCGTCTGCGACCAATAGAGCCGACCGAAGCGGCGGTGGAACATCTATCGAAATGGATTTATATCCATCTGATGGTGCTCGACAGCCTGGATGGCGGCAGGCGGATAGCAACTTTTGTCGAGCGACCGGAGATCATTGCGGCGCTGCAGCCGGCAATCGCAGCAAGAATCATTGCCAACGACCGAGTGCGTCATCCCGGCGAGACCTTCGATCTCTTCACTTGGGCAAATTCCGGCGGCGTGGTGATGGACTACCTGATGTCCCGCATCGCAACGATCGATCCGACAGCGGCAAGAATGGTCATCGGCCCGATTTCGTTCACCGAAATCTGCGACCGATTCCTAATCTCAAGAACGCATGTGAAGCGGCTGATGAGCAAGGCATCGAGTATGGGAAGCGTGGGCTGGACCGGTAGTCCGGGCAAGAGCCACTTCTGGCTCTCGCGCGGCTTCATTCAGGAATATTGGGATTACCAGACGGAAAAATTCGCCATCATCGGCGCCGTCTGGGAAGAGGCCTTCGGCGCGCAGCCCGAGCCAGCGCCGACGGAGCCACCAATACTTACTTCAGCAGCTCTTTGAGAATCCCCGAAGCCTTGGCGAAATCCATCTGCCCGGCATAGCGCTCGCGCAGGGCAGCGACGCACTTGCCCATGTCCTTCAGGCCTTGCGCACCGAGCTCGGCGACGACAGCGACGCAGATCTCGCGCACCTTCTCGTCGGAAAGCTGCTCGGGCATGAAGCCCTGGATAACAGCGATTTCCTCGCGCTCCTTGTCGGCCAGTTCCGGGCGGCCACCATCGATGTAGATCTTCACCGACTCTTCGCGCTGCTTGATCATCTTGGCGAGCAACTGCAAAATCTCGTCGTCACTCGCCTGTTCCTTGCCGAGACCACGATTGGCGATGTCCTTGTCCTTGATCGCGGCGAGGATGAGGCGCACGGTCGAAAGCCTCGCCGCGTCCTTGGCCCTCATGGCATCCTTCTGGGCGGTGGAAAGCGTTTCGCGGATCATGTCTTAAACTCCCTAAGCAGGCCGGCGACGATCGCCCAGCCTCTCATTTCATGTTGCCAGTCTCATAGACCATGAGCGGCGATCAATGCAATTACGTCCGGGCGATCGAAAGCTGGCGAATTCCTTGGCAGGAAACGAACGGGGCGCATTGACCGACACGCCTTGTTTGGCTATGTCCAGCACCTGCACATTAGATCGATATGAAGGTCTCAAGCCGCGACGCACGTCGCCGGCTGCAATCTGCACAAACATGGCGGAAGCCCCCGGTCTTTTCAAGGCCGCGCACGACGCCGGAAACGGGATGAGAATGACCGCGACAGCCCCATGGACAACTGAAAAGCCGAGTGCCCTGCTCGTCCTCGCCGACGGCACCGTAATCGAAGGCAAGGGTATCGGCGCGACCGGCAAGGTCCAGGCCGAAGTCTGCTTCAACACGGCGCTGACCGGCTACGAGGAAATCCTGACCGATCCCTCCTATCTCGGTCAGATCGTTACCTTCACCTTCCCCCACATCGGCAATGTCGGCACCAACGACGAAGACATCGAAGACTTGACGCCTGCCGCCCGCCACGGCGCCGTCGGCGTCATCTTCAAGGCCGATATCACCGATCCTTCGAACTATCGCGCCGCAAAGCATCTCGACCAGTGGCTGAAGGCTCGCGGTATCATCGGCATGTGCGGCATCGACACCCGCGCGCTGACCGCCTGGATCCGCGAAAACGGCATGCCGAACGGCGTCATCGCCCATGACCCGAACGGCGTCTTCGACATCGAGCAGTTGAAGGCGGATGCGAAGGCTTGGAGCGGCTTGGAAGGCCTAGATCTCGCAAAGGTCGCCACTTCAGGCCAATCGTCGCAATGGGCGCAGACGCCCTGGATCTGGAACGAAGGCTATGGCGCACTCAATGCCGACGACGCCAAATATCACGTCGTCTGCCTCGACTACGGCGTCAAGCGCAACATCCTGCGCCTCTTCTCCGGCCTCGACTGCAAGGTCACCGTATTGCCGGCAACCGCATCCACCGATGACGTGCTGGCGCTGAAGCCCGACGGCATTTTCCTGTCGAACGGTCCCGGCGACCCCGCGGCAACCGGCGAATATGCCGTGCCTGTCATCAAGGACCTGCTGAAGACGGAAATCCCGTTGTTCGGCATCTGCCTCGGTCACCAGATGCTCGGCCTCGCGCTCGGCGCCAAGACGGCGAAGATGCATCAGGGCCATCATGGCGCCAACCACCCGGTCAAGGATCACACCACGGGCAAGGTCGAGATCGTCTCGATGAATCACGGCTTCGCAGTCGACTCGAACAGCCTTCCGGAAGGCGTTGAAGAGACTCACATTTCTCTTTTCGACGGCAGCAATTGCGGCCTGCGCGTTGCCGGCAAGCCGGTCTTCTCCGTGCAGCACCACCCGGAAGCTTCCCCGGGCCCGCAGGACAGCCATTACCTCTTCCGCCGCTTCGTCAATCTCGTGCGCGAGAAGAAGGGCGAACCGGCTTTGGCCGAGCGCGCCTGAGCACACCGACTGCCCGAATCCATAAAAAGAAGCCTCGGATTGGCAAACAATCCGAGGCTTTTTTTGTGTGTCGACTTGGGAGGAATATGTCTTCACATCGGCTTACGCCTGCAGGCGACGCTGCTTCACGACTTCCAACTCGCTCGTCATGATCTCCTGCAGGAATTCAAAATCGGACGCGCCAAAGGCAACAAGCCCGAACCTCAGTTTGTAGCCCCAGTTCTTGTCTTGGGTAAAATCCAGCCAGCCCAGCAATGGACGGAGCGGCTGTTCGGGCGCATCGAGCCAGTCGACATCGCGGCGATAGGCCTTTCCACAATCCATCTGCGCCGGATACGGCTCGCCCTCACGGACATAGCCAATGGCCGTGAAGCTCTGGAAACCGTCCTTGCCTCCCATCGTTATCGATGGAGAATAATAGATGATACCGTCACCGGGCTTGATGCGCTTCAGCGGCCCCGGTTTGCCGTGGCAAACCTGCATGAAGCCCTGCTCTTTCCCATGGCGAACATGTTCCGCGCTGGCAACGGCCAGCCAATAGGATTTCTGCACAGGCTCGGGCCGCCGGCCGGACGCATTGGCGTGCGGGAAGAGGCGAACCATCTTGCCCTGATCAGAGGAATCTTCCCGCGGGAAAAGCGCGGCATCAATATGATCGCTTGCTTTGAATGTCATGGTCATCTCCCGTCGTTGGTATGAGATGACTATAGACGAACATGCTGTCAATTTTTGTCAGCAGTCTCGTCGCCAGATATCAAAATTGGCCGGGCTTCAGCCGGCCAATTTCTCGGAGCGCATCAGGATATAGAATCGCGCGCAGAGCATGGTCGCGGCCGAGCCAAGGCCGAGCAAAAAGCCGATCCAGATGCCGATCCCGCCGAAGCCAAGCGGGAAGGCCAGCAGCCAGGCCAGGAAGAAACCGATCGGCCAATAGGCGATCAGCGCCATGATCATCGGCACGCGCGCATCCTTCAGGCCACGCAGCAGACCACTGGCGACCACCTGCAGGCCGTCGACGAGTTGGAACAGGCCAGCCACGACGATCAGCGGCGCCGCATAGGCAAGCACCTGCGGCGCATCGACCGACTTGACGTCAAGGAACCAGCTTCCGAGCCAGGATGGCGCTGTCGCGAACAGGATGCTGCCGCAGAACGCAATACAACTCGAAACGATGAGCACCACGATGGCTGCCCGCTTCAGCCCGAAGTGATCGCCCTGTCCATGCGCGACACCGACCCGCACGGTCGCCGCCTGGCTGAGGCCGAGCGGGATCATGAAGGCGATCGACGCCCATTGCAGTGCGATACCATGCGCGGCAAGCTCGATCGTGCCGATTTGACCCATCAGCAGCGAAGCGGCCGTGAACAGGCTGACTTCAGCCAAAACCGTGATGCTGATCGGAAAACCAAGGCGAACGACTTCCCACAACGCATGCCAATCCGGCCGCCAAAGACGGACGAAGATTTCATAGCGTCGTGTGTCCTGGCGGCTCTGCACATAGCCGACGATGAACAGAAAGCCCGCCGTCTGCACTGCAACGGATACCATGGCAGCACCACGCAGCCCGAGCGCCGGCATGCCGAAATGGCCGAGCACCAGGCAATAGGCAAGCACGGCGTTCATCACCAGCATAGTGAGGGTGACATAAAGGATGACGCCTGCCCGACCCATGGCGCTGACCAGGGCCCGGATGACGTTGTAGAGCAAGCCCGGCAGCACCGCGAAATGGCCGATGGCGATATAATCGCTGGCAAGCTTCGCCACGTCGGGCTTCTGTCCGGCGGCCAATAGGATCTGTTCGGAATAAAGAAAGGCCGGCTGCGCAATCAGCCAATAGACGGTAACGGCCCAGAGGCCCATGCGCAGCGCCCGCCGAACCGAGGTGACATCACCCTGACCATAGGCCTGCGCCACCAACGGCACGACGGCAATGGCAAAACCGGAACCGAAAAGCAGAATCGTAAACAGGAACTGGCCGGCAAGAACCATGGCGGCCAATTGCTCGGCACCGAGACGACCGATGATCATCACATCCGTCGTATTGATGCCAAGCTGCGCCAGTTGCGCGCCGATCAGCGGGATGCCGAGCGCCAGGGTGGCGCGGAGATGCGCAAACCACGAATTATTGTTGTCGTGCGCGAAGGGGCGCGCAGCTACCGGCATATCCATCTCGAAAACTCGGTTTAAGAACGCGCAGACCACCTACCCAAGGGTGCGCAAGATCGTCGGCTTAGCGCAACTTTGCGTGAAAAGCCAGCCGGCAGGGCCTCGATGCTGAAGAATTCATCGTATCATCAAAATATCTGATGAATATTTAGGCCACTTCCTGAACAGCCGGCTCTGCCGCGGCTTTCGGTTCACTCTTCTGCACCTTGGCGACAAAGACGATCACCGCAGCTGCAATCAGGATCGCCGACATGATGAACGGGGCGCCGGCGAAAACGACGGGCGCGGACGGGTCGGTAAAATAACGGAACAGGTAGGGAAACAGCACCGGCCCTATGATGGCGGTGATGCTGGTCAAGCTGCCGAGAGCGCCTTGCAGTTCGCCCTGCGCCGATGGTGGCACCTTGCTTGCCGCAATGGAGCGCAGCGGCGCGTCCGAGACGTTTTCGATCACGGTGACGACGATCACGGCATAGACCATCCAGCCCTGCCAGGCGAAAGCATATCCCAGCAAGCCGATGCCGGAAAAGGTAAGCCCGAACACCACAGTCTTCCATTCGCCGAGCACCGAAACGATGCGAGGCAGAGCCAGCCCCATCACCAGCGCCATGCCGATGCCGTAGGTGCCGAGCGAAAGGCCGATTTCCAACGAGGTCCATTCATAACGATAGGAGCTGACGAAGGACCAGACCGCCGGAAACACGCCATGCGCCAGCCAGTTGAAGAACATGACAACGAAGACCCAGCCAAGGCCCTGATAGCGGCCCACTTGCCGCAATGCGCCGAGCGGACTGGCGCGCCAAAATTCGAAACGGCGGCGGTTCCTCGCTTCCAGCGTTTCCGGCAGGAGGAAATAGGCACCGATAAAGTTTATGAAGGCCACCGCCGCTGCACCGTAAAAGGGCGCGCGCGGGCCGAATTCCCCAAGGAAACCGCCGATCACAGGTCCAAGGACAAAACCCACGCCGAAGGCCATGCCGATCAGGCCGAAATTCTTAGCCCGGTTCTCGTCATTGCTGATGTCGGCGATATAGGCGGAGCATGTCGAGAAACTCGCTCCGCTGACACCGGCCAGGATGCGACCGGCGAACAATATCCAGTAGCTGCCGGCAATGGCGCAGATGAAATTGTCGATCGCGAAGGTCAACACGGAGGCAAGCAAGATCGGGCGGCGACCGAAACGATCGCTCAAATTGCCGATCAGCGGCGAAAACAGGAATTGCATGGCCGCATAGGCAAGCAATAGCCAGCCGGCATCGGTTGCCGCCTCGCTGACTGAAGCGCCCGTCAGTTCCTCCAGATATTTCGGCATGACCGGCATGATGATGGCGATGCCGATGACGTCGAGGAAGAGGGTGACGAAGACGAGGAAAAGGCCGCGACGGACGAATTTCTGATCGATCATGGAGTTTGCCTATTGGTGGCCCCATCTCCATGAAGAGACAGAACGTGAACGAAAAACCGCAGCGTCCCCCTTACCTAAAGATTTTGCCGGAAACAATGCGTGAACGCTTCAATCTTCCTGATTCACCGACCGATTTTTTTGATCTTTGACATGAGGATGACGCCCTACCCCTCGTTCATCCGCCGCTGCTCCAATTTGAGAAAATCGACGAAGGCTCGAAGCGGTGCCGGCATATGGCGGCGGCTGGCATAATAGAGAAATGGCCCGGGAAAAGCAGTATCCCAGTCTTCGAGAATCGGTATGAGGTCACCGCTTGCAATCTGCGGCGCGACGAACTCCCTGAAGGTTCGGATGATACCAAGTCCCTCCAAGGCGGCGTTGCGCTCGATATCGACGGAATTGGTGGCGAGAACCATGGGCGGCGAAATGACGATCCTCTCGTCCTTCCTTTCAAACTCCCAGGGAAAGGCAGAGCTGCCGAGGAAACGGTGGCGGATACAGCGATGGTCGAGAATGTCGCGCGGGTGCTGGGGCGTACCATTTGCCGCAAGGTAGGCCGGCGACGCGGCGGTGACATAGCATTGCTCCCGTGGCCCGATCGGAACGGCGATCATGTCGCGCTCCAGCCGCTCATCGTAACGAATACCGGCATCATAGCCCGCCGCCAGCACGTCGATAAAACTGTCCTCGGCGACGATTTCTACCGAGATACCCGGATAGGCTTTCAGGAAACGGTTGATGATGCCCGGCATGATGACCATGGCTGCCACGGTCGGCACATTGAGCCGCAGAGTGCCGCCAGGACTGTCACGAAATGTGTTGATATCGTCAAGCGCGGTGGCGATCTCGCCCATCGCCGGTCCCAGCCGCTCGATGAGCCGTTCGCCGGCCTCTGTTGGTGTGACGCTGCGGGTGGTACGGTTGAGCAGACGCACGCCGAGCCGCTCCTCGAGCCGCCGCAGCGCCTCGCTCAATGATGATGCGGAGACACGGCGTTTCCGCGCCGCCTCACGAAAACTGCGTTCGCGCGTGACAGCGGCAAAGGCATCGAGATCGGCAAGCGGCAAATCGTTCATTATGCAAAATTCCAAACAACCTGTTTCGATTTACACGGATTATCGCACAACAGCCAATGCAGTAAAACCAATCTCGAAGACGCCCTTGGAGCGCCGCTGATGAAGGAGACCTGAAATGCAGATGCGTCAATTGGGTAAGACCGGCCCCGAAGTGTCCGCCATCGGCCTCGGCTGCATGGGCATGTACGGCATGTACGGACCATCCGATCGCGCCGAGAGCATTGCCACCATCCACGCCGCCCTCGACGCCGGCATCAACCTACTCGATACCGGCGATTTCTATGGGATGGGCCACAATGAAATGTTGATCGGCGAAGCGATCAAAGGTCTGAAGCGCGACAATTTCCTGCTCAGCGTCAAGTTCGGCGCCTTGCGCGATCCCGCCGGTGCCTGGTTGGGTTATGATGCCCGTCCGGCCGCAATCCGCAACTTTCTCGCCTATACGCTGCAGCGCCTCGGCGTTGACCATATCGATATCTACCGCCCTGCCCGCCTCGATCCGAACGTCCCGATCGAAGAGCAGGTCGGCGCCATGGCCGATCTGATCAAGGCCGGTTATATCAGGCATATCGGCCTCTCCGAGGTCGGCGCCGATACGATCCGCCGTGCTGCGGCCGTGCATCCGATCGCAGATCTGCAAATCGAATATTCGCTGATCTCGCGCGGCATCGAGGATCAGATCCTGCCCACCTGCCGCGAACTCGGCATCGGCATCACCGCCTACGGCGTCCTCTCCCGCGGCCTGATCAGCGGTCACTGGCAGAAGGATGCGGTGCAGAAAGGCGACTTCCGCGCCTTGAGCCCGCGCTTCCAGGCGGGCAATGTCGATAAGAACCTGGAATTGGTGGAAGCACTGCGCCAGATCGCAGATGCCAAGGGCGTTAGCGTCGCCCAGATCGCCATCGCCTGGGTCGACGCCCAAGGCGCGGACATCATCCCGCTCATTGGTGCCCGCCGCCGCGATCGCCTGACCGAGGCTCTCGGCTCGTTATCCGTCCAATTGTCCGAAGCGGATTTCTCAGCGATCGAACGCGCAGTCCCGAAGGACGCCGCCGCCGGCGGTCGCTATCCGGAAGCGCAGTTGGCGCATATGGATAGCGAGAAGTAGGAAACGTCACCTTCTCCCCGCCGGGAGAAGGTATTTCCGTTTAAACCGGATTGTTCAGCGTATCGCAGTTGCTGAGCTTGCCGGAGTCGAAGCCCTGCTTGAACCATTTCACACGCTGGGCCGAGGTGCCGTGGTTGAAACTATCCGGAACAACATAACCCTGGCTGCGCTTCTGCAGCGTATCGTCGCCGATCTGCTGCGCGGCATTCAGCGCCTCTTCGAGGTCGCCTTCCTGCAGAATGCCTTTCTGCTGCGTGAACTTGCCCCAGATGCCGGCAAGGCAATCGGCTTGAAGCTCGATCCGCACTGACAACTTGTTGGCATCTGCCTCGCTCATGGTTTGGCGGGCCTGATTGAACTTCGGCAGAATGCCGAGCTGGTCCTGAACATGATGGCCGACTTCATGCGCAATGACATAGGCCTGGGCGAAATCGCCGGCTGCGCCGAACTGGTCCTTCATCTGCTTGAAGAAGGCCATGTCGAGATAGACCTTCTGATCGCTCGGGCAATAGAAGGGGCCGGTGGCCGCCGAAGCTTGCCCGCAAGCCGAGGGGAAACTGCCGGAGAACAGCACCAGCTTCGGATCCGTATAGGTCTGGCCCATCGACTTGAAGATGCCGGTCCAGGTGTCTTCTGTGTCGGCGAGCACCGTTGCGACGAACTGCTTCATCTCGTCATTGGCGGGCGGAGCATTGCCGCCACGGGAATCGCTCTGCTCGTAACCAGATCCACCACCTTCCAACATGCCGCTTTGCTGTAGCAGGCCGATAACGTCGACGCCCATCGCCCTCAGGATCAGGAAAATCACGACGAGTACGATAATGGTGCGGAAACTCAAACCGCCGCCGCCGATACCTCCGCCGGGGAATCGGAAGCCGCCGCCACCCGTGCCGCCGCTCATCGGCGATGAGCCACGCTCATCCTCGATATTGTCGGATTGCCGACGCCCCTTCCAATCCATATTGCACCTCCCGGCGATGCAGGTCCCTAACAAAAGACTCTAACGCATTCTGAGATATATCGTGCCACTTTAAATTATGAAAAGCGGAAAGAAAATTTTCACCATCGTGTCTTTCGGGCCTTAGACAGCAACAAAAACTGGGCGGATATTCTTTAAATATCTCAGGCGCCCACCTACGTCTTTGGACGCGCCAATATTCTTTACGTTGCATTTTATAACCATGTGGACAACCGCAATTCCGCGTTTCGCGGTACATTGCGGTTGAGTAAGTACATGCACGTCATAATTGAAGTGTAAAGGCGCGTGAACATATGCGCTATGCGCCGAGGGTTTGATGAAACGATCGATGAGTGTGTCACTGCTGCTGATGGGAACGGCGGCGCTGACGGGCTGTGGCCAGAAGGACAGTAACACCGCCAAGATTTACAAGGACGTCGATGCCTGCATCGCCGACGACATCTTTACGGCGGAGAGATGTCGATCCGATTTTGCCGCAGCGGAAAAAGAGCGTCTTCAGAATGCGCCGGCCTACGAGACGGCCGCCGCATGTGAAAAGGACTATGGCGTCAACGATTGCCAGCCTACGACAGACGCTCACCGTGCCGGCTTGGGCCATTTTATTCCTTTCATGGCCGGCTACGTCGTCGGCAACACCGCACAGACCTACAATGCCAATGCACTATACCAACCGCGCGGCAGTAGCGATTTCAGAACCGCCGCCGGGCGAAGCCTCGCCAACAGCACGCCGATCACAAATCGCGATTATGCGCCGAGAAAGAAGGATGACGACACCCAGCCCTCCTATTCTTCGTCATCCGGCGGTGGCGGGGGCGGCGGCGGTGGATCCGGACGCTGGTTTTCTGAACGTTCGGCCAGTTCGACGACAACGGCGGAACGCGGCGGCTGGGGCTTCCGCGGTTTTCACCTTTCGAGTTGAGGAAATCCGTCAATGAAACGTGTGGTCGTCAGCGAAAGACCAGATTGGCAGGCCGATGCCGAGGCCTGCGGCTTTTCCATCCACTCCATGTACGGCGAGCGCTATTGGGACGAGCGCCATGCCTACGTCTTCACACTGGACGAGATCGAAACCAGGCTCGAGGACCCGTCCGCCACGCTCTTGCAAATGTGCTACGGCGCGGTCGACCGGATCGTTGCCGATGCCGGTCTGATGTCCCGCATGGCGATCCCGCCGGAATATCACGACGCAGTCGTCCGGTCGTGGCGCAACCGGGAGCACGATCTCTATGGCCGCTTCGACCTCGCTTACGGCGGCGACGGACCAGCGAAACTTTTGGAATTCAATGCCGATACCCCCACGAGCCTGTTCGAAAGCGCCGTCTTCCAGTGGCAATGGCTGGAGGACATGAAGGCGCGCGGGGAAATCCCGCGGACCGCCGACCAATTCAACTCGATCCATGAGCGACTGATCGATGCCCTGCGGTTTCTCGCCGGCCCATCCAGACGAATGCATTTCGCCGGCGTTCTGGAATCGGAAGAGGATTTGGTGACACTGAACTACCTCGTCGACTGCGCCGCCCAGGCAGGGTGCGAGACGACGCTGCTCGGCATGGCCGATATCGGCGTCGATGCCAAACATTGGCTGACCGACTTGCAGGATCGGCGCGTCGATTGCCTGTTCAAGCTTTATCCGCTGGAAGACATGGTGCGCGAGCCCTTCGGTCGCCATCTGCCGGCGACGCCGACCAGGGTGATCGAGCCCCTGTGGAAATTGACGCTTTCGAACAAGGGACTGTTGCCGGTTCTATGGGACATGTTCCCCAATCATGAAAATCTGCTTCCCGCCTATTTCGATGACGATCCCCGCGCCGAAACCCTTGGCGAGACATATGTCCGCAAGCCGCTGCTCTCCCGCGAGGGCGCGAATGTAACGCTGGTCAACCATCAGGCGGATGGAGGCAATTATCGGGTCGACGGCCCCTATGGCGCGGAAGGCTATATCAGGCAGGCGCTGCGGCTCCTTCCCCGCTTCGGCGACGACTGGACCGTCATCGGCTCCTGGATCATCGCCGGACAACCGGCCGGCATCGGCATCCGCGAAGACGACACGCCGGTCACACGCGACACCTCGCGCTTTGTGCCACACTATATATTGGATTGATGGATATTCGCGAGGGCGACGGAGTTCCGGCGGTTAAGACCCGCATCGATAGCGCCAAACACTGCAACGACCCTCTCCTCGCGATTCCTGTCGATTCCGCGATTTATGGGGTTCCGTTTACAAATACATTTGCCTATAAGCCGCTTCTAGCCTGAAAAGACATGCCCATGCGCCCCGGCCGGTGATCTCCCACCCTGGCCGGTTTTTCGCGCAACAAAAAAACGGATGTGAGCCCATGCCGAAGCGCCAAGATATCAAATCGATCCTCATTATCGGCGCAGGACCGATTGTCATTGGCCAGGCTTGTGAGTTCGATTATTCCGGCACACAGGCCTGCAAGGCGCTTAGGGAGGAAGGCTACCGCGTCATCCTCGTCAACTCCAACCCGGCAACGATCATGACCGATCCGGGCCTGGCGGACGCGACCTATGTCGAGCCGATCACGCCGGAAGTGGTTGCCAAGATCATCGCCAAGGAGCGCCCGGATGCGCTGCTGCCGACCATGGGCGGCCAGACGGCGCTCAATACGGCGCTTTCGCTGAAGCGCATGGGCGTGCTCGACCGCTACAATGTCGAGATGATCGGCGCCAAGCCCGCCGCCATCGATATGGCCGAAGACCGCGCCCTCTTCCGCGAAGCCATGGCCCGCATCGGCCTCGAAACCCCGCGCTCGATGCTGGCGAATGCCACCGACATCAAGGATGCTGACCGCAAGACGCATGAGGCTGAGCGCACCAAGCTGAAGGCGCAGCTTTCCGGCGGTGAGCTCGACAAAGCGCTGGACGAGCTGGAAAACCAGTGGAACCTCGGCGAAAGCGACCGCAAGCAGCGCTATATGAACCACGCCATGGCGGTCGCCGCCCAGGCGCTTGATCATGTCGGCCTGCCCGCCATCATCCGCCCTTCCTTCACCCTCGGCGGCACCGGCGGCGGCATTGCCTATAACCGCTCGGAATTCTTCGAGATCGTCGGCGGTGGTCTCGATGCTTCGCCGACCACGGAAGTGCTGATCGAAGAATCGGTGCTCGGATGGAAAGAATTCGAGATGGAAGTGGTCCGCGACAAGGCGGACAACTGCATCATCATCTGCTCGATCGAAAACATCGACCCGATGGGCGTTCATACCGGCGATTCGATCACCGTCGCTCCGGCACTGACGCTGACGGACAAAGAATACCAGATCATGCGCAACGCCTCGATCGCGGTGCTGCGCGAGATCGGCGTCGAGACCGGCGGCTCGAACGTGCAGTTCGCAGTCAATCCGAAGGATGGCCGCCTCGTCGTCATCGAAATGAACCCGCGCGTGTCGCGCTCCTCCGCCCTCGCCTCGAAAGCCACCGGTTTCCCGATCGCCAAGGTCGCGGCCAAGCTGGCGATCGGCTATACGCTGGACGAACTTGAAAACGACATCACCGGCGGCGCGACGCCGGCATCCTTCGAACCCTCGATCGATTACGTCGTCACGAAAATTCCGCGCTTCGCCTTCGAGAAATTCCCCGGTGCCTCGCCGGTGCTGACCACCGCGATGAAATCGGTCGGCGAAGTCATGGCGATCGGCCGCACCTTCGCGGAATCGCTGCAGAAGGCGCTTCGCGGCCTGGAAACAGGCCTCACCGGTCTCGATGAGATCGAAATTCCCGGCACCGAAGAGGGCGAAGGCAGCCAGAACGCCATCCGCGCCGCCATCGGCACCCCCACTCCCGACCGCCTTCGCATGGTCGCCCAGGCACTGCGCCTCGGCATGTCGCCCGAAGAGGTGCATGAAGGTTGCAAGATCGACCCGTGGTTCATCGCCCAATTCAAGGCGATCGTCGACATGGAAGCCCGCATCCGCGAACATGGCCTGCCGGAAGATGCTGCCAACCTGCGCATGCTGAAGGCCATGGGCTTCTCGGATGCGCGCCTCGCCACGCTGACAGGCAAACGCCCGAAGGAAGTTGCCGAACTGCGCAACGGCTTGAACGTCCGTCCGGTCTTCAAGCGCATCGACACCTGCGCCGCCGAGTTCGCCTCGCCGACCGCTTATATGTATTCGACCTATGAGACGCCCTTCGTCGGTGCTGCCCGCACGGAAGCGCAGGTTTCCGATCGCAAGAAGGTCGTCATCCTCGGCGGCGGTCCGAACCGCATCGGCCAGGGGATCGAATTCGACTATTGCTGCTGCCACGCCGCCTTCGCCCTGAAGGATGCCGGCTATGAAGCGATCATGATCAATTGCAACCCGGAAACCGTCTCGACCGACTACGATACTTCGGACCGGCTCTATTTCGAGCCGCTGACCGCCGAAGACGTGATCGAGATCCTCAAGGCGGAACAGGAGAATGGCGAGCTGGTCGGCGTCATCGTCCAGTTCGGCGGCCAGACGCCGCTGAAGCTCGCCGAAGCGCTGGAAAAGAACGGCATCCCGATCCTCGGCACCGCGCCGGACGCGATCGACCTTGCCGAAGACCGCGACCGCTTCCAGAAGCTGCTGATGAAGCTCGATCTCAACCAGCCGAACAATGGCATAGCCTATTCCGTCGAGCAGGCTCGCCTCGTTGCCGGCGAAATCGGCTTCCCGCTCGTTGTGCGCCCGTCCTACGTGCTCGGCGGCCGCGCCATGCAGATCATTCATTCCGAAAGCATGCTGCAGACCTATCTTCTCGACACCGTGCCGGAACTGGTGCCGGAAGATATCAAGGCGCGCTATCCGAACGACAAGACCGGCCAGATCAACACCCTGCTTGGCAAGAACCCGCTGCTGTTCGACAGTTATCTCACCAACGCCATCGAAGTCGACGTCGACTGCCTCTCCGACGGCACCGACGCCTACATTGCCGGGATCATGGAGCATATCGAAGAGGCCGGCATTCACTCCGGCGACTCGGCCTGCTCGCTGCCGCCGCGCACACTGTCACCCGCCATGATTGATGAGCTGGAGCGCCAGGCGAAGGCCATGGCCAAGGCGCTGAACGTCGGCGGCTTGATGAACGTGCAGTTCGCCATCAAGGACGACACCGTCTACGTACTCGAAGTCAACCCGCGCGCTTCGCGCACCGTGCCTTTCGTCGCCAAGACCATCGGCGCGCCGATCGCCAAGATCGCCGCCCGCGTCATGGCCGGCGAAAAGCTGGATGCGACCTTCGCCGCCTATGGCGAAAAGCCCGATCCGCGCAAGCTGAAGCACATCGCCGTCAAGGAAGCCGTCTTCCCCTTTGCCCGCTTCCCGGGCGTCGACACCCTGCTGGGCCCGGAAATGCGCTCGACCGGCGAAGTCATCGGCCTGGATACGGATTTCGCGCTGGCTTTCGCCAAGTCGCAGCTTGGCGCCGGTGTCGAGTTGCCGCGCGACGGAACGGTCTTCGTTTCTGTCCGCGACGACGACAAGCCGCGTGTCCTGCCAGCCATCCGCATGTTGACCGAGCTGGGCTTCAAGGTGCTCGCAACCGGCGGCACGCAGCGTTACCTGGCCGAAAACGGCATCGAGGCGACGAAGATCAACAAGGTTCTGGAAGGCCGTCCGCATATCGAGGATGCCATCCGCAACCGCCAGGTCCAGCTCGTCATCAACACGACCGACAGCAACAAGGCGATCTCGGACTCGAAGTCGCTTCGCCGCGCGACGCTGATGCAGAAGGTGCCCTATTACACCACCATGGCCGGTGCGGAAGCCGCCGCCATGGCGATCAAGGCACTGAAGGCCGGCAACCTCGAAGTCCGGCCTCTGCAGAATTATTTCTGAGAACTGCTCGGGATGACGGAGCCAGAATAACGGCTTCGTCATCTTTGTTTAACGCACGCTCCCCTCGTCAGTGAGGAGACGCACGCTATGGCTTTAGCTTCAAGAAAGACTGCCGCGCCGAGCCAGGCGTTGGGACAACCGCCTATTATTTCCAACGGTACAACCTAAATCCACGGCTGCGGTTGGCGTCGTCCGTCGCCGCCAAACTGCCGGTCGATGGGTGCCTGAAATCAGGCTTCCGCAAGTATCGGCCAAGACCAGCCTTGCCATAAGTCACCGAATTTTCTGGAAATCGGCCTTCGCAATCTGCTATAGATGACAGAATAATGGCTCTGTATGGTTCCGAAGTACCGCTTCGGGACCTGTTTTCTTTTTGTGTCTGCGACAGAGCAACGCAGGGAGTGAAGGACAAGAAAAATGGTTGAAAAGGTACCGATGACGCAGAACGGGTTCGTCAAGCTGCAGGAAGAACTGCGCTGGCGTCAGCAGGAAGAGCGCCCGCGAATCATCGAGGCAATTTCGGAAGCCCGCGCCCATGGCGACCTCTCCGAAAATGCCGAGTACCATGCCGCCAAGGAGGCCCAAAGCCACAACGAGGGCCGCATCACCGAGCTTGAAGACCTGACGGCGCGCGCCGAAGTCATCGACCTCACCAAGATGTCCGGTTCGAAGATCAAGTTCGGCGCCAAGGTGAAGCTCGTCGACGAGGACACCGAAGAAGAGAAGATCTACCAGATCGTCGGCGACCAGGAAGCCGATGTGAAGGCCGGCCGCATCTCCATCTCCTCCCCGATCGCCCGTGCGCTGATCGGTAAGGAGGTTGGCGATTCGATCGAGGTTAACGCGCCCGGCGGCGCCAAGGCCTACGAAATCCTCTCCGTCTCCTGGGGTTGATCGCCCGTGCGCGATCGCGACGCATCGCATTCAAGCGATCTCAGCGAAATCGAGGTCATCGCGACGAACTTCAAACGCCGGCTCTCCGGCGTTACCTCGACGATCGTGCAATTGATCCCGAAACAGCTCGAACTCGGCTGCCATATCGCCACGCTCGGGCCAGGGCTGCCGGAAGACCTGCCGAAGCTTGGCTGGGCGCGGATACCCGGCCTCTGGATGAAGCCGCGCCGCCACCGTGTTCGTGTCTGGCATGCCCGCCGCAACAACGAGATGCTGGTCGGGCTGTTGTTGCGCTCCGTGCTGCGCATGCCGCTGAAGCTGGTCTTCACCTCGGCAGCTCAGCGCCGGCACACTGCCTACACGCGCTGGCTGATCCGCCGCATGGACGCCGTGATCGCCACCAGCGCGCGCTCCGGCAGCTTTTTGCAGGTGCCGCACACGGTCATCCAGCACGGCATCGACCTGAAGATGTTTCATCCGCCGGAAGTGCCGCATGATCGCATGGCCTCCACCGGTCTGCCCGGCACCTATCTGATCGGCTGCTTCGGCCGCGTTCGCCACCAGAAGGGGACGGATCTCTTCGTCAAGGCGATGATCGAGCTTCTGCCGCGCTATCCGGACTGGACCGCCGTCGTCTGTGGCCGGGTAACTGCGGAGCATCGCGGCTTCGGCGACGAATTGGTGAAGATGGTAGCCGCCGCCGGCCTCACCGATCGCATCCGCTTTCTCGGTGAAGTCGACGATATCAGGCCCTGGTATCGACGCGCGACGCTGTATGTCGCCCCTTCCCGCAATGAAGGCTTCGGCCTGACGCCGCTGGAGGCCATGGCCTCACGCACCGCCGTCGTCGCCTCCGACGCGGGCGCTTATGCCGAATTGATCGTACCCGGAGAAACCGGCGCGATCGTACCCGCCGGCGATGGCGAAGCGCTGACGAAAGCGATCGACTTCTATCTCGCCAATCCCGAAGAAGCGCTCAGCCAAGGGGAAAACGCAGTGCGTCACGTACGTAGCGAGTTCGCCTTGGAAAAGGAAGCGACAGCGATCGGCGACATCTATCGGCAATTGCTCGGCGGCGCCCGCTGAAGCGAGGGCCTATTGGCCGAGATCGATGCGGTTGCGCTCGACGAAATCGATCATCGCCCGGTCCTCGACCAGATCTTTCTCAATGCTTTTGACGATCGACAAGACCTTGTCCCGGTACTTGGTCGGCGAGGCATCGTAGGTCCATCCGCGCGCCAGCTTGGCCATCAGCTCTTCACGGGATTTGGTGTAGTAGTGATTGAGTTGCAGGAACCGGTTCGAATAGAAATCCGGCGATTTCCGTGCGCGGCGCGTGAAACGCTTTCCGGCATCATTCGCCGTCAGATCGCCGAATGATCGCGTCTGAAACTGATGCACCGTGACTTCCGTCACCTCGCAGGGATCAACGATGCATTTGAAATTGCTGACATTTTCCTTGTTCGTCATCGGATCGGCACCGCGCATCGTGTAGTTCAGCGCCAGCGGACCGTCGGGCCGCTTCTCGTGACCGCTCGTCGCGAACATATGCCATGGCAACGAGACATTTGGAAAATCGCCGACTGCCGCTAGCGCCTCCTCGACCGTTCGCCCTTCCTTCGGCAACAGGAATTCGTCGACATCGATGAAGGCCATCCAGCGATATGCGCCGCCGAAATTGAGGATGGCGTGGGCGAAGACGATGACCTGACCGTTCAGGGGCGCCCCCGTGGTTGCATCGGTCATACGTCCGATCCAAGGGATGATCGTCAGCGTGTCGGCATCGAGGAGGCCACGTAGAATAGCGAGGGTCTCGTCCGTCGAGCCATTGTCATAGATATAGAAGTGACGAATGCCGACAGCTTGGTGGAAGCGTATCCATTCCTCGATATAGCGCGCCTCATCCTTGACGCAAACGGCAATCGCGATGCCGTGTCGGCCCGCCTGCGGCTTCGGCGGATCGATTGTAAGCCGCTTCGCATCCGATATCTTGGGCTTCAACCAACCCATGCGTCCGTTCCCCGCAACTCAGATCGTCGATACCGCGGCAAACCGCGCATCGTAGCCAAATCCGTGCTTCAATAGCGCCGAAACCGGCGAATAATTGACAAACGTCACGCCTCGCTCCGACGCGATTTCCTTTGCCAGAACAAAATGCTCAAGAATGCGGTCTTCGGCCTGGGCAATGCCAGAAAAGGCGGTCTCGTCGCTGGTCTCATAAAACCGGGGCTCACCGGCATTGGAAATATCGATACCGAGAAAGCCGATCGTTCGGGGCGAGCAATAAAGCGCGAACTGCAGCGCCGATACCGCGACCGAGCCACCCTGGAAAACACCGCGATCCGGCGCGAAGGAAAATCCGGCGGAGCCCGTTGCGTTGAGCCGCACGAAATCGAGCCTTCTGATGTCATCGATGGAGCGGCGGCGCACGCCGTAAGGCTTGCGGATATCGTCGATCAGGATGATCGTCTTATCCGCCAGCCAACGGCTGTCAAATTCCGAGATCGCCCGCAGCACGGCGACCGAAAACAGGCAAATCGTATCGGACGTGATCCTGCGCCGCATCATCTCGGAATGCCGCCAGACGAAACGCTCGTCCTCAACGGCGATGGCAAGCGGCGCGGCAATCTGCTCATCGATCAACCCGATAGCGCCGTTCAGCAGGATCGCGCTGCCCTTCTCAAGTCCGGTCAGATCGCAGTCGCGGATCGATGGGCCGGAGCCGACGATATGGATGATTTGACCGGACTGTTTGCGCAGCCGGTCGATGGGAGAAAGGGCCGCGACCTTGGCACGTCGGTAATAGACCTCGCCTACCCCGTTTGCCCGCACGATGTTGAGCCCTGGAAACCAGTCCTGCGCATGGGCGCGCGAACCGCCGAGCAGCAAGCGCGCACCCGTCTTGATCAACGATCGGTGCCAGGGGCGGTCCGCCATATCCTAGAGCTCCACCAGCCCGAGTTTCTTCACCTGCCGGATGGTCAGCATGGTGCGCACCGTATCGACATGCTCGTTCGCCGTCAGCACCTCGATGACGAAATCCTGGAACCGGGTGAGGTTTTCGGCGACGCAATGCAGCAGGAAATCGCTGTCGCCGGAAACCATCCATGCCTGCCGCACGAGCGGCCACTCGGCTGTCACAGCGGCGAAGGCTTTGAGATTGGCCTCCGACTGATGCTTGAGACCGACCATGCAGAAGGCAACGAGATCGAAGCCGAGCTTTGGGCTGTTCAGCATCGCATGGTAGCCCTCGATGACGCCGGCCTCCTCCAGCTTGCGCACCCGGCGCAGACAGGGCGGCGCGGAGATGCCGACGCGATCGGCGAGTTCGACATTGGTCATGCGCCCGTCGCGCTGGAGTTCCCGCAAGATCTTGATATCGATGGCGTCGAGTTCAGCCCGCAGCACTTTTCTTGCCTTTCTTTAATTCCCAACCGGCAGCTTCTATATAAAGCGCGAAAATACGCAAGAAAGTTTCCCGCGCGTGACCGAATCTTACACAAAGCAGATTTGCTCTGTTAGTAATGCAAGGCTGCCCTTGAATAAATGCATGCGACAATCATAAATGAGGCGGCGGATCGTGAAATCGCCTGCTTTTGCCCGTTTGAAGCCGCGGCTTCCCGAAGCGCTTAGATTGAAAGGACTACACATGCCTGCCCGCCATACCAAGGTGCTCATCATCGGTTCCGGCCCCGCCGGCTATACGGCCGCCGTTTATGCCGCGAGAGCCATGCTGAAGCCGGTTCTGATCGCCGGCCTCGAACAGGGCGGCCAGCTTATGATCACCACGGATGTCGAAAACTATCCGGGCTTTGCCGATCCGATCCAGGGCCCGTGGCTGATGGAACAGATGCTGCTGCAGGCCCAGCATGTCGGCGCGGAAATCGTCAACGATCTCGTCACCGAAGTCGATACCACCAAGCGCCCCTTTGTCGCGCGCACCGACAGCGGTCAGGTCTGGACCGCCGACACGCTGATCATCGCGACCGGCGCCAAGGCCAAATGGCTGGGCATCGAGAGCGAACAGCATTTCCAGGGCTTTGGCGTTTCCGCCTGCGCCACCTGCGACGGCTTCTTCTATCGTAATAAGGATGTGATCGTGGTCGGCGGCGGCAACAGCGCCGTCGAGGAAGCGCTCTATCTCTCCAATATCGCCAAGTCGGTCACCGTCGTGCATCGCCGCGATTCGTTCCGCGCCGAAAAGATCCTGCAGGAGCGCCTGTTCGCCAAGGCAAACGTCAAGGTTCTCTGGAATACCGAGGTTGCCGAAATCACCGGCACGCCGGCCAAGCCGCCGATGCCGCCGTCGGTTTCCGGCGCACGCCTGCGCGACACCCGCACGGGCGTCGTCACCGACGTAACGATAGACGGCGTGTTTGTCGCCATCGGCCACGCACCGGCAACGGAACTCTTCAAGGGCAAATTGAAGCTCAAGGACAATGGCTATCTCTGGACTGCACCCGATTCGACTGCGACCAACGTCGAAGGCATCTATGCCGCCGGTGATGTGACCGACGATACGTTCCGGCAGGCGATCACGGCAGCAGGGATGGGCTGCATGGCGGCGCTTGAGGCGGAACGCTACTTGACCGGGCATATGCCCGTCGCCGTAGCTGCGGAGTGATGCAGCCGATGAGGGGAAACGGCATGCCATTGGATTGGGACAAGCTGCGTATCTTTCACGCGGCTGCCGAAGCGGGCTCGTTCACGCACGCGGCGGATAAATTGCATCTGTCCCAATCCGCCATCAGCCGCCAGGTCAGCGCGCTCGAGCAGGACGTCGGCATCAAGCTGTTCCACCGCCACGCACGCGGCCTGATCCTGACCGAACAGGGCGAATTGCTGTATCGCACCGCGCATGACGTTCTCTTGAAGCTCGAAACGGTCAAGATGCAATTGACCGAAACGACCGATAAGCCGAGCGGCAAGCTGCGCGTGACGACGACCGTCGGCCTCGGCCAGGGCTGGCTGACCGACAAGATCCAGGAATTCCTACAGCTTTATCCCGACATGTCGATCCAGCTCATCCTCGACAATGAGGAGCTGGACGTGAACATGCGCCATGCGGACTGCGCCATCCGACTGCGCCAGCCGCAGCAATCGGACTTGATCCAGCGCAAGCTCTTCACCGTCCATATGCATGTCTACGCCGCCCCCTCCTACATCAACCGCTATGGCGAACCGCAGTCGGTGGAGGCTCTGGACGAGCATCGCATCATCAGTTTCGGCGAACCGGCGCCGAACTATTTGCTCGACGTCAATTGGCTGGAGATTGCCGGCCGCTCGTCGGACAACAAGCGCGTTCCACATCTGCAGATCAACAGCCAGACGTCGATCAAGCGCGCCTGCCTGCTCGGTATCGGCATCGCCGTACTGCCGGACTACATCGTCGGCCGCGATCCGGGCCTTATTCAGCTTGCGATCAATGCCGACGTGCCGTCCTTCGACACCTATTTCTGCTATCCCGACGAAATGAAAAACGCCGCCAAGCTCAAGGTTTTTCGGGATTTCATCGTCGCCAAGGCACGGAACTGGAACTTTTAGTTGAGCTAAGACTCTGTGTTACAAGCGTTTTTTGCCGTAATATATCTGTCACGCGTATGACGCATGGCTGATATGCACAAAACAGAGTTGAAGCCTGCCCAATTAACTACCATATCGCACATAGCTGATGCATATGGTGGCTTTTCCTCCCAGTTCCACCGCATTGGCTGTTCCCCTCTGGAGGTTTTTAACCTTCATACCTATAGGGCCCTGGTTGTTACCGGTGGCCCTTTTTTTTGCCCTTTTTCAGCAGAGGCCGCAAACGCATAACTGCCATGCACAAAAAAGCATTGCGCACTGCACAAATTAGCATCATACCGCACATAGCTGATGCACATGGTGGCTTTTCCTCCCAGTTCCACCGCAGCAGCTGTTCCCCTCTGGAGGTTTTTGACCTTCACACCTATAGGGCCCTGGTTATTCCGGTGGCCCTCTTTTTTTGCCCAAATTCTAAGCATGCCCACGAAGCGCATTGCATAAAATAATTTGCTGCGCCGCATCTTGATATATCGAAAATCGACGATACATGAATCGTTAATTTTCGATATTCAGCCGGTGACGTCATGGATAGAACTGAGATACTAAAGGCCTTGGCCCATCCCGCCAGGCTCGAAATCCTCAATCAGCTCAAAGATCCGCACGCCCATTTTCCGACCCAGGAACATCCGCTGGAGCTGGGTGTCTGCGCCAGCCAGTTCGAGCGCTGCGGCCTATCGCAATCCACCGTTTCCGCCCATCTCGGCACATTGCATCGCGCTGGCTTGGTGACCACCAAGCGCCTCGGCCAGTGGATTTTTTATAAGCGCAACGAAGAAACCATCGCCGAATTCCTTGCCACTCTTCAGAAGGAACTTTGAGATGCCGCTCGCCCTCCTTGTCCTGGCGTTGAGCTCCTTTGCCATCGGAACGACTGAATTCGTCATCATGGGCCTGCTGCCCGAAGTTGCCACTGATCTGTCCATCAGCATCCCGCAAGCCGGCTGGCTGGTGACCGGCTATGCGCTGGCGGTGGCGATCGGTGCGCCGATCATGGCCATCGCCACGGCGCATCTGCGCCGCCGCTCAACGTTGATCATGTTGATGGGCTTCTTCATCCTCGGCAACCTGCTCTGTGCCATCGCACCCGGCTATTGGGTCCTGATGATCGCCCGCATCGTCACCGCGCTTTGTCATGGTGCCTTCTTCGGCATCGGTTCGGTTGTCGCCGCAAGCCTCGTCACTGAGGACCGCAAGGCTCGCGCCCTCGCATTGATGTTCACCGGTCTGACGCTTGCCAATGTGCTCGGTGTGCCGCTCGGCACCGCATTGGGCCACGCTTTCGGCTGGCATGCGCCCTTCTGGATAATCACCCTGCTGGGCGTCGCCTCGCTTATCGGCCTGGTGCTTGTCCTGCCAAAAGGAGAAGAAGTCCGCCAGGACAGTCTTGCCCGCGAACTCTTGGCGCTACGCGGTCTCGGCCTATGGCTGTCGCTGCTGACAACGGTGTTTTTCGCCGCAGCCATGTTCACCCTGTTCACGTATATTGCGCCGCTGCTGCGCCAAATCACCGGCGTTTCGCCGCGATGGGTATCTTTGACGCTGCTATGGATGGGCATCGGCCTGACCATCGGCAATCTCATCGGCGGCAAGCTTGCGGACTGGCGTCTGGGCACCACGCTTGCCAGCACCTTCGCGGCAATCGCGCTGACCTCGGCCATATTCAGCATCACCAGCCATTCCTTCGTCCCAGCCGAGATCACCCTCTTCCTCTGGGCTGCGGCAAACTTCGCCGCAGTGCCGGCGCTGCAGATCAACGTCGTCGGTTTCGGCAAGGATGCGCCGAACCTGGTGTCGACCATCAATATCGGCGCCTTCAATACCGGCAATGCACTCGGGGCTTGGGTCGGTGGCGTCGTCATCGATACCGGCTTCTCGCTGTCGCATGTGCCGCTGGCCGGTGCCGCGATGGCTCTCCTCGGCCTTGCCACCGTGGCGTTGATCTTCGCGACGGTCAGAGCGAAGAGCGCCGCACCCGCCTCCTCCTAAGCTTTTCTTTCAACACTTCACCCCGGACAACAAGAAAGGACCTCCCATGGCCAAACTCTTTGAACCGACTAAGCTTGGCGATATCTCCCTCGCCAACCGCATCGTCATGGCGCCGCTAACGCGCAATCGTTCTCCGAATGCGGTGCCGAACGATTTGAACGTCAAATACTACGCCCAGCGCGCCACAGCCGGCCTCATCATCACCGAAGCGACCGCCATCACCCATCAGGGCCAGGGTTATGCCGACGTGCCCGGTCTCTACACCCGGGAAGCCCTCGACGGCTGGAAGAAAGTGACCGACGCCGTGCATGCAAACGGCGGCAAGATCGTCGTGCAGATGTGGCACGTCGGCCGTATCTCCCATACGACGCTGCAGCCGAACGGCGGCAAGCCCGTCTCCTCCACCTCCAAGCGCGCCAACAATGCCAAGACCTATCTGGTCAACAGCGACGGTAGCGACGGATTTACCGATGTCTCCGAACCCCGCGCCCTTGAGACCTCGGAAATTCCGGGAATCATCGAGGATTATCGCAAGGCCGCCCGCGCCGCGATCGAAGCCGGTTTTGACGGTGTCGAAATCCACGGCGCCAACGGCTATCTCATCGACCAGTTCCTGCGCGCCGATGTGAACGATCGTACCGACCAGTATGGCGGCTCGATCGAAAACCGCGCCCGTTTCCTCTTCGAAGTCGTGGATGCCGTGACCAAGGAAGTCGGCGCCGGACGCACTGCGATCCGCGTCTCGCCGGTAACGCCGTCGGGCGATTCCAGCGATCCTCACCCGCAGGCCCTCTTTACCTACGTCGTCGAAGGTCTGGCGAAATATGGTCTCGCCTATGTCCACATCGTCGAAGGCCAGACCGGCGGCGCGCGCGACTTCCTGCCCTTCGACTATGACGCGCTGCACGCTGCCTATAAGGCTGCAGGCGGCAAGTCTGCCTGGATGCTCAACAACGGCTACAATCGCGACATGGCGATCGAAGCGGTCGAAAGCGGCAAGGCCGACGTCGTTGCCTTCGGCAAGCCGTTCATCTCCAACCCGGACCTCGTTCGCCGGCTGAAGGAAAACGCCTCCCTCACCGCGCTGAACCAGGCAACGCTCTATGGCGGCGGCGCAAACGGCTACGCCGACTACCCGACGCTGGACGAAGTGGCTTAACTTCCGCCGCTCCGATCATGACGGAAAATCCCGCTGCGAGGCGGGATTTTCTTTTTGGCGACAGCCGTTAGAGTACCCGTATGTTTGATCCCTATCTCAACCGTTGGTCGCTCACGCCGGATGGCAACGCGATCATCACCCGTTCCAGCCATCTCCTGCCGGTCCTCTGGCGCGGCCTGCCCGCCATGCTGAAGGTCGCCCTCGATATTGACGAGAAGCTCGGCAGCCAGGTCCTGCGCTGGTGGGACGGCGACGGCGCCGCGCATGTCTATGAACACGACAGCGACGCTGCGCTTTTGGAACGGTCGACCGGACCGGGCTCGCTGCTGACGATGGCAATGGAAGGCGGTGATGACGAAGCAAGCCGGATCATCTGCCGCACGGCCGCAAAGCTTCACGCACCGCGCGCGACACCGTTGCCGGATCTTGTCCCGCTGGATCTCTGGTTCCGCGAGTTGGAGCCGGCGGCCCGTGCCCATGGCGGTCTTCTTGCCACCTGCGCCGAGATTGCCCGTCACCTGCTTGCCGATCAACGCGATCTCACCGTGCTGCACGGCGACATCCACCACGAGAATATCATGGATTTCGGTCCTCGCGGCTGGCTCGCCATCGACCCGAAGCGTGTTCATGGCGAACGCGGTTACGATTTCGCCAATACCTTCTGCAATCCGGAACTCCCCATCGTCACCGCTCCCGGTCGCCTGCAGCGGCAATTGCCGATCGTCTGCACCGAAGCAAGACTGGAACCGAAGCGGATGCTGCAATGGATCGTCGCCTATGCCGGCCTCTCCGCCGCCTGGTTCCTCAGCGACGGCGATAGCAGGAATGCCGAGTCGGATTTTATCGTCGCCAGGATAGCGTTGGCCGAACTCCGGACCTGACAACGTTTCTCATCGTGCCGGCAGACAGCCGAGTGCCATGAGGCTCGTCTTCACCGCCTCGTCGATCGGAGTATGCGGCTCCTCGCCGAGCACAGCCAGCAGCCTGTCATTCCTCATCTGCAGCGGCACTTTCCAGAGATAGCGCATTTCACGCAACTCCTTCATCAGCGGCACGAAAGGAGCGGCAAGCGGCAGTATCCACCAAGGAAAGGATTTCGCTTTCACTTTATGTCCGACTGCCCGCTCGACCGAGCCGATCATCTGCCGGCCGTCACCATCCCAATGGCCGCGCATGTGATAGACAGCGAAGGCCGGAAGCGCATCGCCTCTCTCGATCAGGCGGATCATCGTTTCCGCGACATCGGGCAGATAGGCCCATTGATGGCCGATGCCCGCCCTTCCCGGGTTGGTCACCGATGTCACTGGTTTGCCGGGTTTGACAATGCCCTGCGAGAACCAGCTATTGGTGCCATGCCCACCGAAGAAATCCCCGGCGCGGAGAATGATGATCGGCGTGCCGGCCTCCGCCGCGACCTTCAGCCGCCGCTCCATTTCGACGCGGATCGCACCCTTGCGTGTCTGCGGATGCTGCGGGCTGTCCTCGGTCACATCGGGAAGGACATCCGGCCCAAAATTGTAGACCGTGCCCGGCAGGACGATCCGCGCGCCGACTGCCTTCGCCGCTGCGATCGTGCCATCGAGCATCGGCAGGACCAGTTGCCCCCAATTGCGATAGCCGGGCGGGTTGACGGCATGCACGATCAGCTCGACACCCGTCGCCGCCTTCAACACATCGCTCGCCTGCATCGCATCGCCTTGCACCCAATCGAAGCCGGGCTCCCGGCGTGCAGCCGCGGCTGCGTTGCGGTTCAGCGCCCGGATGCGCCAGCCGCGGGCGGCAAGGCCGCGGGCAACGGCGCCGCCGATGCCGCCAGTGGCACCCAATATCAGAGCCGTCTTTCCATTGTTCATCTGCTCGGTCATCGTCATCTCCATCGATTTGATGGTGTGACTATGCCGCGCAACTTCGATAAACGAAATTGCCGAAAAATCTGGATATGATATACAAAAATATATGACGACATCGGAACCAAGCTGGGATTTCTATCGCACCTTCCTCGCCGTACTCCGCCACGGCTCGCTTTCGGCTGCCGCCCGGGATCTCGGTCTGACCCAGCCGACCATCGGCCGTCATATCGACGCGCTGGAAGAAACCGTCGGCGCCGAGCTTTTCACGCGCTCGCAACAAGGCCTTCTTCCGACGGACGCTGCCCTCGCCCTCCGACCCTATGCGGAAACGTTGGCCAGCACGACCGCCGCCCTACTCCGCGTCGCTTCCGGTGCACACGATAGGGTCAGCGGCACCGTGCGCATCAGCGCCAGCGAGGTCATCGGCGTGGAAGTATTGCCGCCGATCCTGGCTGGGCTGCAGGCCGCGCATCCCGATCTTGTCATCGAACTCTCCGCCTCGGATGCGGTGGAGGACTTGTTGCTGCGAGAAGCGGATATCGCGGTGCGCATGGTCGCGCCCACGCAGGATGCCCTGTTGGCCCGCCGTATCGGCACCATCTCCCTCGGCTTGTTCGCCCATCGCAATTATCTGGAGCTATACGGCGAGCCCAAAAGCATCGGTGAGTTGCGCCATCACAAGCTGATCGGTTTCGACCGACAGACCGCTTACATCCGCACGATGTTGAAGCGCTATCCCATGCTGGACGGCATCTCTTTTGCCTTCAAGTCGGATAACAGCATCGCTCTGCACAACGCGTTGCGCGCTGGCATCGGCATCAGCTTCTACCAAATGCCGCTTGCGAAAAGGGATGAGGATCTTGTCCGGCTGCTGCCCGAAATCGAGTTACCGCTCGACACCTGGGTCGCCATGCATGAGAATCTGAAGGCGTCACCGCGCTGCCGCGTGACGTTCGATGCACTGGTGAGCGGATTGCTGGACTACGTCAAAACCGACACAGAGCAGAAAAGATCATGACGACGAGCAATCCGGTTGAACTCGTGCTGTGTGATCCCGATTGGCCGGCAGCTTTACGCAGGCCATAACGTTTAGGCGCCGGGAGCCGTATCGACAGGCGGGAAACGGACCTTACCGTCGACAACCTCAGTTTCCGGTCGGTCGCCGCCATCGGTATATTCTTCGTGCCATTTTCCACGCTCGTCCTGCCAACTGATCTCGGCCGAATCGCCGCCGACCTGCTGCTCGGCCGCCACGATCCTGGCCGCCTCCACTGCTTCGGAATGAGTCGGAAATGCCTCGGAATAGACGTCGCCGAAACGATATGCCCATCCTCCATCATGTGGCACAATTTCGTAAGTGACCTTGACCATTCACAGCCTCCTTCTCATCTGCCAAGACCTTCGGATCCGAGTACTACCCGGCAGGACCGCGGTCCATCTGAGACGATTTGCAAGGATGCCGCGATATTGGGTTGGGCAGACCGATCGAGATAGTATTCCATTAAACGGCGCGGACTGCAAATCTTGTCATCTCCGCGCATGCTTGATGTGCGAAATCATTGATTTAGACTGAGAAAGTGAATCCGTGCGAAAGGTGAGGACTTGGCAATATCGAGCTGGCTGAAGCAGGAAAAGTTCCTGATCATCGCGTTTGCAATCGCTGTAATCGCCTATCTCGGTGAGCATACGTTGCTAGAAATGGGGCGGATCGCATCCCTGTTGGCCGCCGTCGCATTGATTGCAACCATCGTACTTGTCTCGATGCGCGTTGCCCACCACGCCGAGATTCTGGCGACGAAAGTCGGCGATCCTTATGGCACGATGATCCTGACGCTGTCGGCCGTCGCCGTCGAAGTGATCATGCTGGCAATCCTGATGGGCGGCGAAAGCTCGCCGACGCTGGTGCGCGATACGATCTATTCCGCCGTCATGCTCGACATCAACGGCATCCTTGGCCTTGCGGCGCTGATCGGCGGCCTGAAGCACGGCGAGCAGCCCTATAACGACGATTCCGGCAAGACTTACGGTGTCATGATCCTAACGGCCATGGGCATTTCGATGATCGTGCCGGAGTTCATCCCCGATGTGAAATGGCACTATTACTCCGCCTTCACCATCGTGGCGATGATCGCGCTCTACGGCCTCTTCCTGCGCATGCAGGTCGGTCAGCACAGCTATTTCTTCAGCTACAGCTATCCGCGCGCCGAGAAGAAACATGGCGCGCATGAGGATCATCATGGCGAAGATGCCACTGCGATCTCCATCGTCACGATCCTGATCGGCGTCGTGCTGATCGGCGGGCTTGCCGAGTTCATGTCAGCCTTCATGGATGTCGGTCTAAGGGATAGCGGCGCGCCGCCCGCGATCGCGGCCATTGTGGTCGCCGCCATTTCCGCCGCCCCCGAAATCCTGACCGCACTGCGCGCGGCACTACGAAACCGCATGCAGGCGACTATCAACATCGCCATGGGCGCCTCGCTCTCGACTGTCATCCTGACCGTGCCGGTCATGGAGGCGATCGCGCTCTATACCGGCCAGCCCTTCATCATGGCCATGTCGCCGGTACAGACCGTGATGATCATGATCACCTTGATTGCCGCCGCGATCAATCTCAACGACGGCGAGACCAATGCCATTGAAGGGATGACCCACTTCATCCTCTTCGCCACCTTCATCATGCTGACGGGATTGGGGCTTTGAGCCTGATTTCAATGACTTGCACCGACAGGCGGACTCAAATTGCGAAGCGCTTGAATCAGTTGATGAACCCGAAGCCATCGGCCTGAACGCAAAAAGCCCGCCATCTCTGGCGGGCTTTCATTTGACTTATCTTCGACTGCTTACTTGCAAGCCGCGCAGAAGCGCTGGATGCGGCGGCAAGCTTCCTCGAGAAGATCTTCCGAAGTCGCGTAGGAAATGCGGAAGTTCGGGCCGAGGCCGAAGGCCGAACCGTGGACGACGGCGACGCCTTCCGATTCCAGGAGTTCCGAGACGAAGTCTTCGTCGGTTTCCATGACCTTGCCGGTCGGCGCGGTCTTGCCGATCAGGCCGGCGCAGGACGGATAGACGTAGAATGCGCCTTCCGGAACCGGGCACGAAATGCCCTTCGCCTGGTTCAGCATCGACACGACGAGATCGCGGCGGCCTTCGAAGATCTTCTTGTTGCGCGGAATGAAATCCTGCGGACCGTTCAGCGCTTCGACGGCAGCCCACTGCGCAATCGAGGTCGCACCCGAGGTCTGCTGACCCTGGATCATGTCCATCGCCTTGATGAGCTGCAGCGGGCCGGCAGCATAGCCGATACGCCAGCCGGTCATCGCATAGGCCTTCGAGACGCCGTTCATCGTCAGCGTGCGGTCGTAGAGGCTGGGTTCGACCTCGACCGGCGTGGCGAACTTGAACTCGCCATAGGTCAGGTGCTCATACATGTCGTCGGTCAGAATCCAGACATGCGGATGCTTGACCAGCACGTCCGTCAGCGCCTTCAGCTCGGCATGCGTATAGGCAGCACCCGACGGGTTGGACGGTGAGTTGAACATGAACCACTTGGTCTTCGGCGTGATCGCCTTCTCAAGGTCGGCAGGCTGAAGCTTGAAGTTGTTCGCCTGCGTCGTTGCGACGAAAACCGGAGTGCCGCCGCAAAGCGCCACCATTTCCGGGTAGGATACCCAGTAAGGCGTCGGGATGATGACCTCATCGCCGGCGTTCAGCGTCGCCATGAAGGCGTTGAACAGGATCTGCTTGCCGCCGGTGCCGACGATCGTCTGCTCCCAGGTATAGTCGAGATTGTTCTCGCGCTTGAACTTGGCGGCGATCGCCTTGCGCAGCTCGGGGATGCCGGAGACCGGCGTGTACTTCGTCTCGCCGCGGTTGATCGCGTCGATGGCGGCTTTCTTGATATTGTCCGGCGTATCAAAATCCGGCTCGCCGGCGCCGAGGCCGATCACGTCGCGGCCTTTTGCTTTCAGCTCGCGCGCTTTTTGGGAAACGGCGATGGTGGCAGAAGGCTTTACACGGGAAAGAGCGTCGGCAAGAAAGGCCATGATGATCGGTCCTAATCGGTTGAAGTGGGCAGAAAGCCTGTGGACCAGATTTCTGCGCTAAGCTCTATGTCGAATGTAGCCCGCTGTTTCAAGCACAAAGGCGTCACAGTGACGTTATTTCGAAAGCCGTAGACGGCGCGCCACACGTCATCGTTGGGCTGCCATACGCCCGCCATTTTCCGAAACGAAGCTCACCCACACGCTCCGGCTGAATGGAGCGAATGAAAGGCGGACAGATGCGAACGCTCTGCCCGACGGTTGAATCATTTTGTGAGGCGGCTGATTCAAGCTCTCAAGTCACCGGAAATTCTTCACGAAAATCATATAGATCGTCATACATCTTGATTGCCACAAATTAGCCTTAACAAATGCTTTACGGCGCCGCAATTCGGTCCTGAAGGAGCCCACCTCTCACACTTTTATCGTGCAATCGGAACCAGTAACGCAGGGGGTAGCCATGTTTCTGGGTGACGAATGCACAACCGAGCGCCTTAGGGCGCACAATCTCATCTCTTCCTTCTCGATCGCAATAACAACATTGGCCGCATTGGCGGTCATGATGCTGAGTCTCATCACCACCGCACGCGCCGAAATCGCCGACCAGGCCGGCCAATCCGGCCGGCAGCTCGCCGGCCTCGTTCGCCCGAACGACGTCAACAGCGGCTCGCTGCTCTTCCCATCCAAGGAGCCTGGCTATTATGTCGAGGCACCGCGCCTGAAGACGGATGTCGAAATCGACGTCACCGGCCCGGTTT
The DNA here is from genome assembly GCF_030182455.1 of Rhizobium cerradonense. NCBI lineage: Bacteria > Pseudomonadati > Pseudomonadota > Alphaproteobacteria > Hyphomicrobiales > Rhizobiaceae > Rhizobium > Rhizobium cerradonense. The sequence continues at coordinate 642,008 of NZ_JAQJCK010000002.1, read as the reverse complement.
CCCGCGTCAAGGTTACGCAGCGGTTCCAGAACCCGAGCAAGGGCTGGGTCGAAGGCACCTATGTTTTCCCGCTGCCGGACAATGCAGCCGTCGACACGCTGCGCATGCAGATCGGCGACCGCTTCATCGAAGGCCAGATCAAGCCGCGCCAGGAGGCCCGGCAGATTTATGAGGATGCCAAAGCCCAGGGCAAGAAGACGGCCCTGCTCGAACAGCAGCGGCCGAACATCTTCACCAATCAGGTTGCCAATATCGGCCCCGGCGAAACCGTCGTCATGCAGATCGAGTACCAACAGAGCGTCCATCAGTCGTCCGGCGAATTCTCGCTGCGCTTCCCGATGGTCGTCGCGCCGCGCTATAACCCGCAGCCGATCGTTCAGAGCGTCGAGTTCAACAATGGCACCGGCTTTGCCGTGCCGCAGGACCCGGTGCCGAACAGAGAGAAGATCGAAGCTCCAGTTCTCGATCCGCGTGAAAATGCCAAGATCAATCCGGTATCGCTGACCGTCAACCTCAAGGCCGGCTTCCCGCTCGGCGAGGTAAAGTCCGCCTTCCACGAGATCAATATCACTGAGAACGGCGAACAGAACCGTGCGATTTCGCTGAAAGGCGACTCCGTGCCTGCCGATCGCGATTTCGAGCTGAGCTGGAAGGCGGCTCCAGGCAAGACGCCGAGCGCCGGCCTCTTCCGGGAAATGAAGGACGGCAAGACCTATCTGCTCGCCTTCGTCACGCCCCCGACGGCACCGGATGCGACGACGGAGCAGCCGAAACGCGAGATAGTCTTCGTCATCGACAATTCAGGCTCCATGTCCGGCCAGTCGATCGAACAAGCCCGCGCCAGCCTGGCGCTTGCGATCTCCAAGCTGCAACCCGGCGACCGCTTCAATGTCATCCGCTTCGACGATACGATGACCGACTATTTCCACGGTCTCGTCGCCGCCATACCGGATAACCGGGAAAAGGCGATCGCCTATGTCGATGGCCTGACCGCCGCTGGTGGCACGGAAATGCTCCCGGCCCTGTCGGATGCACTCCGCAATCAGGGACCGATCGCCAATGGCGCGCTCCGCCAGGTCGTCTTTCTGACCGATGGCGCGATCGGCAACGAGCAGCAACTCTTTCAGGAGATCAGCCAGAACCGCGCCGAAGCCCGCGTCTTCACCGTCGGCATCGGCTCCGCACCGAACACCTACTTCATGACCAAGGCCGCCGAAGTCGGTCGCGGCACCTATACCGCAATCGGTTCGCAGGATCAGGTGGCCGAGCGCATGGGCGCATTGTTCACCAAGCTCGAAAATCCGGCGATGACCGACATTGCTGCCAGCTTCGACAATGCCAAGGCTGACGATATCACACCCAATCCGATGCCCGACCTCTATACCGGTGAACCGGTGGTGCTGACAGCCGAGCTCTCCGACGCACAGCCGAACGGCAAGCTGCAGATATCAGGCAAGACCGGCGCCCAGCCCTGGCGCGTCGAAATGGACATCGCCAATGCCGCCGAAGGCAAAGGCATTTCGCAGCTTTGGGCGCGCCGCAAGATCGACGATATCGAGGCTCGCGCCTATGAGATTCAGGATCAAGGAGCGCTGGACAAGCAGGTCGAAGCGGTGGCACTCGCCCACCACCTCGTCTCACGCGTCACCAGCTTGGTCGCCGTCGACGTCACGCCCTCCCGCCCCACCGACCAGCCGCTTGGTTCCGCCAAGCTGCCGCTCAACTTGCCCGCCGGCTGGGATTTCGACAAGGTCTTCGGCGAAGGCGAAGCTCCGGTCACTGCGCCCAGCGGCGAACGCAAGGCCTCGGTCGAGCCGATCGGCACGACCGATGAACAGGCTGAAGCAGATCAGGCCGATATTAACGGCGCCATGCTTCCCAAGAACGGCTCAGCAAGGCGACAGTCCGCGCTGGCAAGCCAGATTGCCGCCGCGCCGACACCCGCAACCGCCGGCATGATCGCCCGCCAGGCCACATCGAGTGTCAACCTGCCGCAAACTGCGACACCGGCCGAGCGGAACATCCTGATCGGCCTGACCTTACTTGTTTTCGCGGCGATCGCGGCGGGGCTGATGCTGCTGCGCCGCCGAGTCTTTGGATGGTGATGTGATGGGAGGGGAAAGCACTGCATTTTCCCCTTCTTCTCCCCTCGGGAAGAAGGCATTTACACGCCTCGAAAAGCTCGCCCTCGCCTGCATCGCCGCCCTTGCCGTGACAGGCCTGACCTTCCTCGGCAACGGCCTCTATATGAAAGCCAAGGCCGAGCTTGCGCAGATCCTGCTGAAACGCGCCTTCGCCGCCGAGCCTCGTGGCGAGGATGCAAAGCCGTGGCCCTGGGCGGATTTCACCACCGAGGCCGAGGTCCGCGCACCCCGGATCGGTGCGGAAGCGATCGTGCTTGCCGGCGCCAGCGGCCAAGCGCTGGCTTTCGGGCCTGGATGGCTGACGAATACGCCACAGCCGGGCGAAGAAGGCACCGCCGTCATTGCCGCCCATCGCGATACACATTTCCGCTGGCTGCAGGATATCAAACCGGGCGATCTGATCGAAGTCACCCGCCGCGACGGTAGGATACTCACCTTCCGGGCCGGTCAGGGCCGTGTCGCACCATGGGACCGGAACGGCATCGATCCCGCCACGCCCGGTCGTCACCTGGCACTCGCCACCTGCTGGCCATTCGGCGCCGTCACGCGCGGGCCGCTGCGTTATATCCTTGATGCCGAGTTAGTGGACACCGCCAAACAAACGGCTTTACTGGACACAAAGACGTTACCCTCGCCGTAACGCGCCTTGAACAGCAATCCGCTCGTCCCACGTTGCATAAACAGTTCATCGAAGGGAGGAGACGGATTGAAGCGCCTTCACAGAACGGGATATTGCACTGTCCTTGCGGCTTCCGCGCTGCTGATGGCGAACGCCGCCCTTGCCGATCCGGTCAAGACGATCGGCACGCAGAAGGTCAAGGTGAAGATCGAGACGATCGCGAGCGGCCTCGACCATCCTTGGGCCGTCGAAGTGCTGCCGGATGGCGCCTACCTCGTGACGGAGCGACCGGGCCGGATGCGCGTCATCCGTGATGGCCAGACGTCGGCTCCGATCGCCGGTGTGCCGGATGTCTATGCCCGCGGCCAAGGCGGCTTGCTTGACGTCGCCCTCGATCCAAAATTCGCCGGCAACCGTACCATCTATTTCACCGCTTCCATCGCCGCCGGTGGCGGCAGCGGCACGGCAGTCTTCCGCGCGGTCTTATCGCCGGACGAACGGCGCCTGACCGACGTGAAACGCATTTTCGTGATGAACAAGATGTCGCGCGGCAGCATCCAATATGGCTCGCGTATTGCGGTCGCTAAGGATGGCAGCCTGTTCGTCAGCCTCGGCGACCGCGGTGAACAGGACCGAGCCCAGGATTTCCAAGACGATGCCGGTTCGATCATCCATATCGGGACTGACGGCAGCATTCCCGCCGACAATCCGTTCAAGGATGGCGCAAAGGCCCTGCCGGAAATCTGGTCCAAGGGGCATCGCAATCCCGAAGGCATTACCTTCGACGCTGCTGACGGCAAGCTCTATACGGCTGAACACGGCGCCAGAGGCGGCGATGAAATCAACACACCGGAGGCGGGCAAGAATTATGGCTGGCCGGTCATCTCCTATGGACGCAACTATACCGGCACCAAGATCGGCGTCGGCACGGCAAAGAAAGGCATGGAACAGCCGCTTTTCTATTGGGACCCGTCGATCGCGCCCGGCGCCATCGCCGTCTATCGCGGCAAAATGTTCCCGGAATGGAAAGGCGATTTCCTCGTCGCAGCGCTGAAATTCGAGCTGCTGTCCCGTCTCGATCGCAACAGTAGCGGCAAAGTGACCGAACGCGAACGCATATTCGACGGAGAATTCGGCCGGTTGCGCGATGTCGTGGTCGCGCCGGATGGAGCGTTGTTGCTGACGACCGACGAGGACGACGGCGCACTGCTGCGCGTTTCCAGGGCAGCGGAATAGGCTCACATCCTTCAGCCTTTTCACCTTGCCCCAAAGAAAAGCAACTGCTAACGGTCAGCCTCTTTCCCTCTCCCGTAGGATGCAGATGACTCGCATACAGGCGAATTTGGTATTGTTGTTGGCTGCCGCCATCTGGGGCGGAGGCTTCGTCGCGCAGTCTACCGCGATGAAGGCGATCGGACCGTTCTGGTTCATCGGCCTGCGCTTCGCCGTCGCCACCATCGTCGTCCTGCCCTTCGTCTGGATGGAAAACCGCAAGGCCAAAAAACCGCTGACGCGCCGGAACTGGCTTTCCTTCTTCCTCATCGGCGTTGCGCTCTTCGGCGGAGCGGCAACGCAGCAGATCGGGCTTTTGACGACGACCGTCACCAATTCCAGCTTCATCACCGGCCTCTACGTCGTTTTCGTGCCGCTGATCGCCGTCGTCTTCCTGCGCCGGCCGCCGCATTGGATCGTCTGGCCGGCGGCGCTGACAGCGCTCGGCGGGATATATCTGTTGTCCGGCGGCTCCTTTTCACGGCTGACGGTCGGCGATTTCCTGACCGTCATCTGCGCCCTCTTCTGGGCAGCGCAGATCACCCTCGCCGGCTCCTCCGTCAGCGAAACCGGCCGCCCGCTCGGAATCTCCGCCATGCAATTTGCGGTTACCGCGATCGCAGCCCTCGTGGTTGCCGTGATTGCCGAGCCGATCAGCTTCGCCGCCATCCAAGCAGCACTGGGCGAAATCCTCTATGTCGGCATCTTCTCGTCCGGTCTTGCCTTCGTGCTGCAGGTTATCGGCCAGCGTTATACAACCGCGCCCCAGGCTGCGATCTTCCTCTCCTCCGAGGCCCTGTTCGGCGCCTCGCTGGGCAGCCTGCTGCTCGGTGAAACCATGGGCCCCCTGGGCTATGCCGGCTGCACCCTGATGTTCATCGCCATGCTTGCGGTGGAGTTGGTGCCGGAACTCGTCCGGCGGCGTAGCATCGCAGCGTGAAAATTGTTGAAAATACGCGTTATGGCTGTTCTACGCCGGCCTTAATGAATTTTTTTCGAATGATCCGAAAGATGGATTTTGGCTATATCATTTGGGAAAATTTCGCCAAAATTATATCGCAAACGATACAAAAACCTTAGAAACTAGTTGTCGGCGTGGGAAAATTTGCGATTCGCGCTAACACACTTGCATTACGGCAGTGTGCTCTCCGGAACACGTTAAAAAACTTTTGCTTGCCAATTCCCGATAAACACAGCACTCTCAGCGCTGTTCGGGCATTTTTAGAGCATGGGAAGTCCTTAATAAAGTTGCGCGCCGGAAACGCTAAATTATTCCGGTCAGCTTGGTTGAGAAACGATGCGCGAATTCGCTTCGAAACCACGCCGAGGTATAGGGGACCTTTTCCTTCAAATTGCGAGAACTGCCTGCAAGCGCCCGCAAGGGCAATACAGCAATGCTGCCCGTGTGGATGGTGGGCAGAGAGAAAAGGACCTGAGGCATGGCCGAGACTGGCACTGTAAAGTTTTTCAATACCGATAAGGGCTTCGGTTTCATTAAACCGGACAAGGGTGGCGCGGACATCTTTGTGCACATTTCCGCAGTACAGGCTTCTGGTCTGGCAGGACTGTCAGAAAACCAGAAGGTAAGCTTCGACACGGAACCGGATCGCCGCGGCAAGGGACCGAAGGCTGTCAATCTTCAGATTGCCGGCTGAGAGCGCCTTACGGCTGTCATTCGAGTTGAAGCCCGGCAGTGATGCCGGGTTTTATCATTCAGTCTGCATTCAGCTTGCCGTGTCTAGTGTGTCCTCCATAAAGATTGGGAACTACGGTCTTCCGGTTCCCCTTAGAGGACAGACTCATGAACATGCTCGGCAAATCCCTCCTTATGTCCGCCATGGCTGCAGCCCTGACGCTGACATCCATGTCTACCGCTTCGGCCGATGACCGTTGGCATCATCACAACGGGGAAGGTTGGGCAATTGGCGCGGCAGGCCTCGCCACCGGCCTCATCGTCGGCTCCGCAATTGCCAGCCAACCACGTTATGTCGAACCTGATCCGGTCTACGTCGATCCCGACTATGCGGCGCCCGCGCCCTATTACTATCGCGCGCCACCGCGCCGCGTCTATGTCGAGCGTGATGTCGGCTATTACGCACCGCAGCCCGTCGGCCTGCGCCCCTGGTCGTCCCAATGGATGCGTTATTGCTACGACCGCTACAGCAGCTTCGACGGCCGCAGCGGTACCTATCTCGGCTATGACGGCATGCGCCATTTCTGCACAGCCAATTAATCCCTGTGCAAGCTGATGTCTCGAAAGGAAGCGCCGCCATCGAGCGGCGCTTTTGTTTTGGCGTCAAAGCCCCCGCAGGAAGGGATTGGTGCGCCGCTCTTCGCCGATCTGGCCGCCGGGGCCATGGCCGCAGATGAAGCCAACATCGTCACCCAGCGGAAACACTTTGTCGCGGATCGACTCCAAGAGCTGCTGGTGATTGCCGCCCGGCAAGTCGGTACGGCCGATCGAGCCGTGAAACAGCACGTCGCCGACATGGGCGAATTTCTGCGTTCTGTTGAAATAGATGACATGACCCGGGGCATGGCCGGGACAATGGAAGACCTCAAACTCATGTTCGCCGAAGGAAACCTTGTCACCGTCCTTCAGGAAACGATCCGGCACGACGTTGCGAACGCCCTCGATGTTGAACATCTTGCTCTTCGCCTCGATATCCTGCAGCAGCGGGCGATCATCCTCATGCGGGCCGATGACCTCCAGACCCAGCGCTTCCCGAAGTTCGTCGGCGCCGCCGGCGTGGTCGATGTGACCATGCGTCAGCCAGATCGCCTTCAGTGTGATGCCATTTTCGCGCACCGTCTGCAGGATGACATCGACGTCGCCGCCGGGATCCACGACGACTCCCTCCTTCGTTTCCGGATCGAACAAGATGGTGCAGTTCTGTTCGAAGGGTGTCACCGGAATGATGCCGGCCTGGAGCATGCCCATGGGAAGCGCCTCGTCTGTTGAATGCATATCCCGCCGATATAATCCCAAACACCGGGCAAAACAGCCCCTCCTCCCCGGAAAATGCCGAGACTGCAAAACAGCGCAGCGGAACCCTCCGCCCCTGCGAGCGTTTGCACAGGTAGGCTGCCAAAGCAGAGGAGAAAACCAATGTTCGCAAAGAGAAACTTGCTGCTGACGGGCCTTGTGCTCCTGGGCAGTGCCGGGTTCGCGCAAGCGCAGATGTCGGCGACAACTGCGACCGATCTCAACGTCCGCACCGGCCCTGGTCCGCAGTACCCGAGTGTCGGCATGGCAACCCGCGGCTCTGAAGCGACCCTCGACGGCTGCATCCAAGGCAGTAGCTGGTGCCGCATCGATGTCAATGGCATGCGCGGCTGGGTGGACGCCGAGGCCCTGAGCGTTGAGCAGAACGGCAATCCGGTGGTCGTAGAGGAGCACTACAGTCAGCTCGGCGTACCGACGATTACCTATACCGAAACTGATCAGGCGACGACGGGCAGTGTTTCCCCCTCACCGGACGACGAGCTGATCGGCCCGGTCAGTGAGGTCGATGCCGTCGCCCCGCCGGCGGAAGTCCGCACCTACATTACCCAGAACCGGGTCAACACCGTGCGCCTGCGCGGCAACGTCGTGGTCGGCGCCACCTTGCCGCAAAGCGTCGTCATCCACCGTATCCCGGATTATCAATACAGCTACGTGGAAGTGAACCGCCAGCCAGTGCTGGTCGATCCGAATACCCGCCGCATCGTCTACGTGTATCAATGATTCGCGGCCGCTAAGCGACAATTCCTCAAAATCGCCGGCGGCCAAAGGGCCGCCGCTCTTTTTGCGCGGACTTTCCCACCGATTATTGCAGAATTCTCCCGTATGAGTTGCCTTCCTGTTTTCACCGACCGATACATGATGTATTCCTAATATCGACTAGGATTACCGCCACTCCCCGGGGCATGAGCAGGGATGTGGCAGAGGGCATTCCGGAAAGGGCTTCCGGGACAAGGGGGAGAAGGTAATCATGGAAAGTCTGGGGCCAATCATCACACAACTGATCGCCGGCGCAATCGGCGGTAACGCGGCCAGCGCCGCCCTGAAGCAGGAAGGGATCAATCTCGTCGCCAGGACGATTGCTGGCGCCGTCGGCGGTCTGGGCGGCGGCCTCATCCTCAACCTGATCGGCAGCGAAGCGCTGACGGGCATTATCGGGCAGGGCATCTCCGCGCTGATCGCCGGTGGCGTGCTCTCGGCGATCGTCGGCGCGGTTCTCGGCCGGAAATAAGACGAGGTGTCGGATAGAATAGGAGCCGGGGCGGACCAACCCCGCCCGGCTTTTATGGGCTATTCTGAGGTCTTATGCGGCGGCAGCCGCAGTCGGATACACTTCCTTCATGTAATCGTTCATCAGCGTTTCGCTGATCGATGCCGGCGTGAACCGATAGGGGCCGATTTCCGAGACCGGCGTCACTTCCGCCGCCGAGCCCGTCAAGAAGCATTCGCTGAAATCGGGCAATTCTTCCGGCATGATCGCCCGTTCGATAACCTGCAATCCGCGACGTCTGGCGAGTTCGATCACCGTCTGGCGCGTAATGCCGTTCAGGAAGCAATCCGGCGTCGGCGTATGGATGACACCGTCCTTGACGAAGAAGATGTTGGCGCCCGTCGCTTCCGCCACTTGGCCGCGGTAATCAAGCATCATCGCGTCGGCATAACCCTTGGCTTCGGCCGCATGTTTGGAGATGGTGCAGATCATGTAGAGGCCGGCGGCCTTCGAGGCGCAGGGTGCGGTCTTCGGATCCGGGCGGCGATACTCGGCGATGTCGAGGCGGATACCCTTCAGCTTTTCGGCCGGATTGAAATAGCTGCCCCACTGCCAGATCGCGATCGCGACATTGATGCGGTTGTTCTGGGCGGACACGCCCATCATCTCGCTGCCGCGCCAGGCGATCGGCCGCACATAGGCCTCGGAAAAGCCCTGGCGTTTCAGCAGTTCGATTGTCGCCGCATCCAGCTCGGCGACGCTGTAGGGAATTTTGAAACCGAGAATGTCGGCGGACTTGTGAAGACGCTGATTGTGCTCCGTCAGCTTGAAGACCCGGCCGCCATAGGCGCGCTCGCCTTCGAAAACTGCGCTCGCATAATGCAGACCATGAGTCAGCACATGAATCTTAGCGTCCTTCCAGGGCACGAATGCGCCGTTGAACCAGATCTCCCCATCCAGTTGATCAAAAGGAACCGATGCCATCTTGCTTCTCCTCCGGCGCCCGGACGCCATGACTGTTGATTGTTGTCCCCATTACGCATTATCCACGATGGAAGTGGGGAAAATATGAGACGTGTTGGAGTTTTGCGCAGCCGGGCTTAGTTTCCAAATATGGCCATATCCGTCCGGGCGGCGCAAGATCGGCGAAAACTAGCAGCGGCGCAAAAATACGTCAATAAAGCTGACATATTTTTGCGTAAGTTTCCCGATTGCCCCAAAATAGGAAAGGAAATGCCAAGGTGCCACGACTGACGAGCCCAAAAGCAGTAAAACCGGAGCTGCTGGCGACGCCGATGGAGAATGCGGGGATCATCGATTTCGAGATTATCGAGCTGCTTTTCTTTGCCTATCGGGACTTCGTGTCCGATCCCGACCAAATTCTGGACAAGAGCGGATTCGGTCGCGCCCATCACCGCGTCGTCCATTTCGTTAACCGCGAACCCGGCATGACGGTTGCGGACCTGTTGGAAACATTGAAGATCACCAAACAGAGTTTGGCGCGGGTTCTCAAACAATTGATCGATTCAGGGTATATTCATCAGGTGGCCGGACCTGAGGATCGTCGGCAGCGCAAGCTCTATCCGACACAAGCCGGCCGCGATTTGGCACTGGCGCTGGCCGAGCCGCAATCGCGCCGTATTGAACGGGCATTCGAAGGCGCGTCCGATGCGACGCGCGAAAGCGTCAAAAGGTTCCTGAGGGGAATGCAGGACTGAGTCATGGTCTCGAACCGAAGAGCCGCAAAGCGGGGTTTTGGACAAGACCATCTCAATCAAACGGATAGAACAAGATCGAGACGGATTGAATGACAACAAAAACAGCAATTTCGGACGATGCAGCGCACCTCCTGGTCGTGGATGACGACACGCGTATCCGCGCCCTTCTCAACCGTTATCTCATGGAAAAGGGATTCCGGGTGACGGCCGCCGCCGATGGCGCCGAGGCCCGCCGTAAGCTCGAAGGGCTCGATTTCGACCTGATCATCATGGACGTGATGATGCCCGGCGAATCCGGAATCTCGCTGACGGCAAGCCTGCGCGCCATCAAGAGCATTCCGATCATCATGCTCACCGCCCTTGCCGAGTCCGAAGCCCGGATCGCCGGACTGGAAGCCGGCGCCGACGATTATCTGCCGAAGCCTTTCGATCCGCGCGAACTCGTGCTGCGCATCAACAATATCCTGCGCCGCAACGCGCCGGCCGACGCGCCGAAGATCGAACAGGTAATGTTCGGCCCCTATACCTTCTCGCTGACCCGCAAGGAGCTGAAGAAGGCCTCCGAGCTCATCCGCCTGACCGACCGGGAGCAGGAAATCATGCTGCTTTTTGCCAAGCGCGCCGGCGACACGATTCCCCGCCACGAACTGATCGGCAGCGACGCCGAAGTCGGCGAGCGCACCATAGACGTGCAGATCAACCGCCTGCGCCGCAAGATCGAGGACGATCCGGCCAACCCCATCTGGCTGCAGACGGTGCGCGGCATCGGCTATCGGCTGAGCATAGATTAATTTCAATTCCCTGGGATCAGCGGCGATGGTGACATTCGACTCGATCAGACGCGATCAGGAGCACATGCCCTCCAATGGCATGCGCTGGCTTTCGCGCTGGTGGCGGCGACGGCTGCCGACCGGCCTTTATGCGCGTACGCTGCTGATCTTCATCCTGCCCATGATCATCCTGCAGGCGGTCGTCACCATCGTCTTCATGGAGCGCCACTGGCAGATGGTGACGCAACGCCTGTCGATGGCCACCACCCGCGACATCGCCGCCGTCATCGACATCATTCAAACCTATCCGCAGGATGCCGACTATTCCCAGGTCGCGCAGATGGCTCGGCAAAAGCTCGACCTCGCCATCTCCATCGAGCCGGGCGGCGAACTGCCACCGCCGCGCGAGAAGCCGTTCTTTTCGATTCTCGATGGCATCTTGAGCGACGAAATCCGCGACCAGATCAATCTCCCCTACTGGGTCGACACGGTCGGAAATTCGAGCCTCGTCGAAATCCGCATCAAACTGCCGGACAAGGTGCTGCGCGTCTTTGCCAAGCGGAGCCAGACCTACGCCTCGAATACACATATCTTCATTCTTTGGATGGTCGGCACATCGCTGGTGCTGATCGGCATTGCCGTCTTGTTCCTGCGCGGCCAGATACGGCCGATCCTGGCGCTGACGCAGGCCGCCGAGAGTTTCGGCAAGGGCCAGCGGCTGGAGAACTATTCGCCGCGCGGCGCCGACGAAGTGCGCCGCGCCGGTCTCGCTTTCATCCTGATGCGCGAGCGCATCGAACGGCAGATCGAACAGCGCACCGCGATGCTTTCCGGCGTCAGCCATGACCTGCGCACCGTGCTCACGCGCTTCAAACTGCAGCTCGCCCTTGTCGGTGATAATCCCGATCTTGTCGGCCTCAGCGAGGACGTCGAGGACATGCAGAGCATGCTGGAGGGCTATATGGCCTTCGCCCGGGGCGAGGCGGAAGAGGATGTCGGCAAGCTGCGGCTCAGCGATATCCTCGACAAGGTCGAACAGGACTTCTCGCTGCACGGCAAATCCATGAGCTTTTCCATCGATGGCGACAATGAAATCTCCGTCCGTCCGAATGCCTTCACACGGCTGGTGACAAACCTCGCCTCCAATGCGCGTCGCTATGCACATACGCTACGTATCGAAGCTAAGCACAGCCCCAAATGGCTGACGATTAATTTCGACGACGACGGCCCCGGCATTCCCGTCAATGCGCGAGAGGATGTGTTCAAGCCGTTCTTCCGGCTGGACGAGGCGCGCAATCTCGACAATTCCGGCACCGGCCTCGGCCTTGCCATTGCCCGCGATATCGCTCGCAGCCACGGCGGCAATGTCACGCTCGGCGACAGCCCGTTGGGTGGCCTGCGCGCCACCATCCGCATTCCCGCTTGAGGACCCAAGAGAGGACATTGCATGCCGATCGACATCAACGACATGCATTGGCTCAATCTGCCGCCGGCCTGGGAAATGAATAACGGCCGGCTCATCGTCCGCTCCGGCGACAAGACGGATTTCTGGCAGGGAACCTATTACGGCTTCCACCGCGACGACGGCCATTTCCTCGGTCGACATTGGCATGGCGACTTCACCGCCGAGATCACTTTCATCGGTCACTATCGCGAACTCTATGACCAGGCCGGCCTCATGGTCCGCCATGACGACATGCACTGGATGAAATGCGGGATCGAATATACCGACGACGCCAAGCATTTCAGCGTTGTGGTCACAGACGGCAATTCCGATTGGTCTGCCTTCCGGCTCGATCATGAGTTTGACGCCATGTCGGCGCGGGTGACGCGCAACGGCGACGCGCTTTTCGTTCAATACCGCACCGACAAGATGAACGAGTGGCGCATGGCCCGCCTCGCCTGGTTCGACCCTACGCTGGAAGACGTCGCCATCGGCCCCGTCTTCTGCTCACCGCAACGCGATGGTTTCGAAGCGGAGTTTCTGGATTTCATTGTATCGGAGCCGGTGTCGCGGGATATTCATTAACGTAAGACCTTCTCCGGGGGAGAAGGTAAAACTCACATCATCTTCCTGCCATTCGGCACAGGCTGGGTCACGGCAGCAAGCACGATCGCGCCGGATTCGTCCTCGAAGCCGAGGGTCAGCACTTCGGAGCGGACGGGACCGATCTGGCGCGGCGGAAAGTTGACGACGCCGAGGACCTGGCGGCCGATGAGGGATTCCGGCGTGTAATGCACGGTGATCTGCGCCGAGGAGCGCTTGATGCCGATCTCCGGTCCGAAATCGATCTTCAATTTGAAGGCGGGCTTGCGTGCTTCTGGAAAAGGCTCCGCCTCGATGATCGTCCCGACACGGATATCCACCCGCTCGAAATCGCCATAGGTGATCTCTTCCGCCATAGGCACACCCTCTGGAAATTTAACCGGCCAGTTCCTGCGCGCGCTTACGCGCTGCCTCCAGCGCCTCATCGAACAGAGGCTGCATGCCATCTTCCGCCATCAGAACGGCAAGGGCTGCGGCAGTCGTTCCGCCGGGAGACGTCACGTTCTGACGCAGTCGCGAAGCGTCATCGGGGGACTGATGCAACAATTCACCAGCCCCCGCGACAGTTTCCCGTGCGAGACGCATGGCGAGGTCCGCCTGCAGGCCGAGCTTCCGGCCCGCCTCCGCCATGCACTCGACGAGATAAAAGACATAAGCCGGTCCGCTGCCGGAAACGGCCGTTACCGAATCGATATCGGCCTCCGCTGGCACCCACTCGACCGGACCGGACACCTTCAAGAGATTTTGCACCAACTGGCGCTGGCGCTCGCCGACTTTGGCATTGGCAAACGCACCGGTAACGCCGCGGCCGACCATGGCCGGCGTGTTCGGCATTGCGCGCACCATCGCCGCTTCACCGAGATGATTTTCAAGAAAAGCCAATGTCTTACCGGCAGCAATCGACACCACCACCGTATTCGGCCCGATCGACGCCTTGAATGGCGGCAATACATCTTCCATGACCTGCGGCTTGACGGCGATGAAGAGAACGCCGGCGGTCACACCTGCGGGAACGCTGGTAACATGGCTCGCACCGGCATCGGCGATCAACTTCAGCATCGCCTCGGACGGCTTGGGATCCACGACGGTCACCGAGGAACCCGGCACGCCGTTCTTCAGCCAACCCGTCAACAGGGCGCCGCCCATGTTGCCGGCCCCGATCAGGATGATCGGATCGGAGGATGCGAAAGCGCTCGAGGATGCCTCAGTTGCCATATCAGGCTTCGCCCACGGTTTCGAAAAGTACGGCTTCCATGGCGCGGTTTGCGTCAAGGCCGGACCACACTACAAATTGGAAAGCCTGATAGTAAGCTTCGCAGGTGTCAAGAGCATTGGACAGCAACACTTCCACCTGCCTGTTGGTCGGCTCGGCGCCGCCGGAAAGCAGCAGCGACTGCCGGAAGATCACGATATCTTCCTGCCGCCACAGATCGAAATGCCCCATCAGCACCTGACCATTGATGCAGGACAGCAGCTTGATGACCTCGTTGACACGCGGATCAGGAACTTTGATGTCGAAGGCGCAGGCGATGTGCAGCGCCTCGAACTCCTCCATCCAGGAGAAGGAGACATGATAATCGGTCCACCGGCCTTCGACGGTCATGGCGATTTCATCCTCGCCGGACCGCTCGAACGACCAGTCATTATTGGCGGCCACGAATTCGATCATGTCGACCGGATTCGACTGTCGTTCGACTTCCATTTCCATAAGGCTCATGCAGCACCTTCTTGACCGGAATGAATGCAGTTTCCCCGTGCTCGAACACTGAAAAAACGCAAACAGTTTTACTCCGGAAACATACTCGGGATGATGTTGAACGGCCGCCAGACTAACGCATCCACCCTGCCCGGAGCTTACCAAGTCCGTTTCGAATCATCATTTAAAATCAGTGTATAACGGCATGCCCGGCATGCCAGCCCCTCATCGGAGATTTTGGCGAAGGGTGCTGTGGACAGCTCTTCCGATGTCTATTCAGAAGGGAGTCATAACTGACTCTGACGATTGGCTTTTTTGCCTGTGTCCACAGGTGGAAAAACTGTCGAAAATTTTAGAGGAAAAATGCGCGGCAGACGCGTGCCGCGCCGATTTCTCGCAAAATTAATTGCGATTACTTGCCTTCGGAGGAAAGACGCGCTTCCAGCGCTTCGATTCTTGCAAGCAGCGCTTCGTTTTCGTCGCGCGCCTTGATCGCCATTTCGCGAACGGCTTCGAACTCCTCGCGCTTGACGATATCCAGGCTGTTCAACCAGCGTTCGGCCTGGGCATTGAACGCCGTTTCGATCTCGCGGCGCACGCCCTGGGCAGCACCGGCGGCATCGGTCATCAGCTTGGCGAATTCATCCAAGATACGGTTCGGTCCAGTGCTCATAGTGATCTCCTTACGGCCGTCGGCCCCGAAAATGGACGGCATCATAGATGGGGCCAGATAGATCTGAGGTAAGATTTCCGAGGGTTCGATGCAAGCAAATTGAGATAGAGCGGGACAACCGGTGCCGTGGTGCGGGACACACGAATAATCGACTTGACCGTTTCATTAGCGAACGCCATGTTCCGCGCACATTGGATTTAGCATGCTCTTATCCAATAGCTGCGTCATAGCTTTGGGAATCATGCTCTAACGGACCCGACAATCTTGCTGACATCCGCCTACCTCGCCGCCATCCTGCCGTTTCCGGATATCGATCCGATCGCTTTTTCGCTCGGGCCGCTGTCGATCCACTGGTACGGCCTCGCCTATGTCGCTGGCATCCTGCTCGGCTGGTTTTATGCGAGACGGCTGGTCGACAACGGCAAACTCTGGCTGAACGACACAGCGCCGATGACGCGTGCGCATCTGGACGACTTCATCCTGTGGGTCGCCTTCGGCATCGTGCTCGGCGGACGCATCGGCTATATCCTGTTCTACGACCTCGATCCGGTGCTCGCCAATCCGATCCGCGCCATCGAGGTCTGGAATGGCGGCATGTCTTTCCACGGTGGATTGATTGGCACGACCATCGCCATGATTTTGTTTGCCAATCGCAACAAGATTCCGGTTTGGAGCCTGTTCGATATCGTCGCCGCCGTTGCCCCGATCGGTCTTTTCTTCGGCCGTATCGCCAATTTCATCAACGGCGAGCTCTGGGGCCGGACCACCGATGTGCCCTGGGCGATGGTTTTCTGCAGCCCGCATATCATAGCCGCTCACCAGGGCGTCTGCCCTGCCGGCCCTGATCCGCGCCACCCCAGCCAGCTCTATGAAGCCGGCATCGAGGGCATCGTGCTCTTCACCGTCCTCTTCATCCTCACGCGCTGGGTGTTGGCGCTGAAGAAGCCCGGCACCGTCAGCGGCGTCTTCGTCATCGGTTACGCCTTCTCGCGCATTTTCGTCGAATTCTTCCGCCAGCCTGATGAGCAGCTCGGCTATCTGCTTGGCACGAACTGGCTGACCATGGGCATGGTGCTCTCCCTGCCAATGGTCGCGATCGGCCTGTGGGCCGTTATCCGCGCCCGCCACGTTGCAGCCAGGCAGACGGCTTGAACTCTGGGTTTAATGTCGCATGATCCGCCCGAAAGCCGCTTCATATTTTTCGGGACCATGCTTTTGCGAGACCAAACGATGACGACCGCGCTCGGGGAAAAAATCAAGGCCATTATCCGTGCCAACGGACCGGTCAGCATCACCGACTATTTCTCGCTTTGCCTCGCTGACCCGCAGCACGGCTACTATAAGACGCGCGAGCCCTTCGGCCGCATCGGCGATTTCGTCACGGCACCCGAGGTCAGCCAGCTCTTCGGCGAGATGATCGGCGTCTTCATGGTGCACGCCTGGCAGCGCCACGGCACGCCGGCCAATGTCCGCCTCGTCGAAATTGGCCCTGGCCGCGGCACGATGATGGCCGACATGCTGCGCGTCATCGCCAAGCTTGCGCCGCCGCTCTTCGATGCGATGAGCGTGCATCTGGTCGAAACCAGCGAGCGGCTGCAGGGGTTTCAGCGCCAGACGCTCGACGCTCATGGTGACAAGGTTTCCTGGCATTCGGACTTTGACGAGGTGCCGGCGGGTTTCACCCTTCTAGCCGCCAACGAACTGTTCGACGCCATTCCCATTCGCCAGTTCGTCCGCACCGCCAACGGTTTTCGTGAGCGCACGGTCGGGCTCGACGTCAATGACGAGCTGAGTTTCACGGCCGGCGTCGCCAGCCTCGACCCCGCGCTTCTTCCCGCGGGGCCGCTTCCGCCGGTCGGCACGATCTTCGAAATCGCCCCTGCCCGCCAAGCGGTTATGACGACGATCTGCGACCGGCTCGCCGCCCATGGCGGCACTGCGCTCGCCATCGATTACGGCCATATGGCGACGGGCTTCGGCGATACGCTGCAGGCCGTGCGCATGCATGAATACGACCCGCCGCTGGATCATCCCGGCGAAGCGGACCTCACCAGCCATGTCGATTTCCAACATCTGGCCGAAACCGCTCTTGCTTCCGGCCTGCATATCAATGGATGCTGCCATCAGGGTGATTTTCTCATCGGCCTTGGGCTTTTGGAGCGGGCTGCGGCGCTTGGCCGCGACCACGATGCCGCGACGCAAGACAATATCCGTACCGCCGTGGAACGGCTCGCCGGCGCCGGCGAAGGCAAGATGGGCGAGCTTTTCAAGGTACTGGCCGTCTCCAGTCCGGCGATCGATCTTTTGCCCTTTCGTCCAGTCCGCTGATCAACGCTAGTGATCTCTGCGGATTGACAGAACGCGCATCGCTGGGCCAACATCCCGCTCAAATCGAACCGCTTCGCCACGGAAGCGTTATTTCCAGCACGAAAGAACATATCAAGGGACGCCGCATTGCCGACTCCGATCGAAAGCACGCTGCTGAGCGCCGCCAAGAGCGCCGGCATCCGCCACGGCTATTTCACCCGTGACGGCGGCGTTTCTGAGGGCCTTTATCGCGGATTGAATGTCGGCCTCGGCTCCAACGACAATCGGGAGCATGTCCAGGAAAATCGCCGTCGCGTCGCTGCCTGGTTCGGCCTGCCGCTGGAACGGCTCGCGACCGTTCATCAGATCCATTCGCCCGACGTGATCGCCGTCGACGCAAACTACGACGGCACGCGCCCGCAAGCCGATGCCATGGTGACGGCGACGCCAGGGATCGTGCTCGGCGTGCTCGCCGCCGATTGCGGCCCAATCCTCTTCGCTGATCCTGAAAACCGGGTGATTGGAGCTGCCCATGCCGGCTGGAAGGGCACACTGACCGGCGTTCTGGAAAACACCATCGAAGCCATGGTCGCGCTCGGCGCCAAGCGGGGGATGATCACCGCCTGCCTCGGCCCCTCGATCAGCCAGGCAAGCTACGAAGTCGGCCCGGAATTCGTGGATCGCTTCATCGCTTACGACCCGGGCTATGCCAAATACTTCATTCCGTCCGAGCAGGCCGGTCACGCGATGTTCGACCTGCCGGGTCTGACGATCGACCGCCTGCGCAAGGCCGGCGTGACCGCCGAAAACCTCAATCTCTGCACCTATCCCGATCCCGACCGCTTCTTCTCCTATCGCCGCACCACGCATGCGAAGGAACCGGATTACGGTCGACAGATTTCCGCTATTGCCATCGAGGAGACGTTCTAAAATGGCCCTGCATTTCGAACGCAGTGAATTCGACGCCCGCCGTGCCCGCCTTCTCGCGAAAATGCAGGAAGAGAAGATCGACGCCATGCTGCTCTTCGCGCAAGAGAGCATGTTCTGGCTGACGGGTTACGACACCTTCGGCTACTGCTTCTTCCAGACGCTGGTGGTCAAGGCTGATGGTACGATGGTGCTGCTCACCCGCTCGGCCGATCTTCGCCAGGCGCAGCTCACATCGGTCATCTCCGACATCCGCATCTGGGTCGACCGCGTGAACGCCGATCCGACTCTCGATCTCAAGGAATTGCTGGTGGAGCTCGATCTCCTCGGCGCCCGTATCGGCGTGGAATACGATACCCATGGCATGACCGGCCGCGTCGCGCGCCTGCTCGACAACCAGATAGCCACCTTCGGCCAGATCATCGACGCTTCCTATCTCGTCAGTCGTCTGCGCCTCGTCAAAAGCCCGACGGAAATCGCCTATGTCGAGCGCGCCGCTGCGCTTGCCGACGATGCGCTGGACGCAGCACTTGCCCTGATCAAGCCCGGTGCCGACGAAGCTGACATCCTTGCCGCCATGCAGGGCGCGATCTTTTCCGGCGGCGGCGATTATCCCGCCAATGAGTTCATCATCGGCTCCGGCGCCGAGGCCCTGCTTTGCCGCTACAAGGCTGGCCGCCGCAAGCTGGATGCCAACGACCAATTGACCCTCGAATGGGCCGGCACCTATGCGCATTACCACGCCGCCATGATGCGTACGGTCGTCATCGGCGATCCGACTCATCGCCACCGCGAACTCTACAATGCGTGCCTCGAGACCATCCAGGCGATCGAAACCGTGCTGAAGCCCGGCCACACCTTTGGCGACGTCTTCGACATGCATGCCAAGATCATGGACGAGCGCGGCCTTGCCCGACACCGGCTGAACGCCTGCGGCTACTCGCTCGGCGCCCGCTTCTCGCCCTCTTGGATGGAGCATCAGATGTTCCATATCGGCAATCCGCAGGAGATCGAAGAAGGCATGTCGCTCTTCGTGCACATGATCATCATGGACTCCGACACCGGCACCGCGATGACGCTCGGCCAGACCTATCTGACGACCTCTCAGGCTCCAAAATCTTTGTCGCGTCACCAGCTCGAATTTCTTAACCGTTAGCAGCGTAAAATAGCGATCCTGAACGGGGTGACCGTCGAGGGAAAGGATCGCGCAAATGGGACTGGTCAGGACAGCGTTTATTTCCGTTGGCTTCTGCTTCGCGCTCGCCGCCTGCAACACGACGGATGCCCTGACCCCGCCCGAAAGCATCGGCGATGCCGGCTCCAGCCCCGTCACCCAACGCGACGTCGAGCGCATGGCTTCCGCGCCGCAACGCCAGCAGAATTATGAGACCGCGCAGGACAGCTACAGCTACCAGCGGCAGGGCTATCAGCAGCAGGGATATCAGTCGCAAAACTATGGCGGTGGTGGCTCGCTCGACGATCAGGCGGCCGCGCTAAGAAGTGGCGGTCGCAATCCCTATGCCTCCCGCCCGCTCGACGGCTCGCGGACCGCCTCCATCCAGTCACAGGATTCGCAGGCTTCGGACGCAGACGAGCAGCGCGAGGCCGATCGCCGCCTCTCCGACGATCCACAACCGCAGCCGCAGCGGCAACAAGCGGCTGAAGACCCGCAGGATGATCAGCAGCAGCCTGAACAACAGCAACAACAGCAAGCCTCCCTTCCCCCTGCCGTAGCCACGGATAGAAACAGCGTCCGCTTCCTGCCGATCATTGGCGCGCCGGTTCAGGCCGTAACACCACTGTCGCGTCAACTCGGGGCCGAGGCCCGCGCGCTCGGCCTGACGATCAAGAGCTCCAGCGATTCCAGTGCCAGCTATATCCTGAAGGGCTATCTATCCGCCTTCGAGGACGGACCGCAGATTTCCGTCACCTATGTCTGGGATGTTCTCGACAACAGCGGCGCCCGCCTGCACCGAATCCAGGGATCGGAAAGTGCGCCACTGAAACGCGGTGATCCGTGGGCCGCCATCCCGCCCTCCGTCATGCAAAAAATCGCCACGGAAACCATGTCGGATTTCAATTCCTGGCGCGACTCCCGCGGTGGATAGCCACAAGCTTTTCAGAAATATGAAAGCTATTGCGCTGTAGCCCCTTGCATTCGAGAGCGAGGCGGTTAAAAGCGCGGCTATCAGGTTGGTAACAGGCGGGCCACAATGAAGGTTTTCGCAGGCAATTCGAACCGGCATCTCGCCGAAGCGATCTGCAATTATCTCAACGTTCCCTTGGGCAAGGCCAGCGTCCGGCGTTTCGCGGACCAGGAAATCTTCGTTGAAATCCAGGAAAACGTGCGCGGCGAGGATGTTTTCGTCGTCCAGCCTACCTCGTTTCCGACAAACGATCATCTGATGGAACTGCTGATCATGATCGATGCGATGCGCCGCTCGTCGGCGCGGCGCATCACGGCCGTTCTTCCCTATTTCGGCTATGCCCGCCAGGATCGTCGCGCCTCCGGGCGCACGCCGATCTCGGCCAAGTTGGTGGCAAATCTGATCACCGAGTCTGGCGCAGACCGCGTTCTCACGCTCGATCTCCATGCCGGCCAGATCCAGGGTTTCTTCGATATACCCACAGACAATCTCTATGCACTGCCGATCCTGACGCGCGATATCAAGGCGAACTATGATATCGGCAACGTCATGGTCGTCTCCCCCGACGTCGGTGGTGTCGTGCGCGCCCGTGCACTCGCTAAACGTCTCGACTGTCTGCTGGCGATCGTGGACAAGCGCCGTGATCGCCCAGGTGAGTCCGAAGTGATGAACATCATCGGCGACGTGGAAGGAAAAGACTGCCTGCTGATCGACGATATCGTCGATTCCGGCGGCACGCTCTGCAATGCGGCCGATGCCCTGCTCGCACGCGGAGCGGCAAGCGTCACCGCCTATATCACCCATGGTGTCCTCTCCGGCGGCGCCGTCACCCGCATCACCTCGTCGAAACTGCGCGAGCTTGTCATCACCGACTCGATCCAGCCGACGACGGCCGTTCTCTCGGCCCACAATATCCGCGTGGTCTCCACGGCGGGCCTCATCGGCGAAGCGATCAATCGCACCAGCCAGGAAGAATCGGTTTCGAGCCTGTTCGACTAGCGCATCCCGCTTTCAGGTGGAATCACCTTGGGGCGGATAGGATGCTCTGGATTCAAAAGACTAGAGCGACCTTTGTGCGCTCAAATGAACGCACGCCGGTCTAAGGCCGGCCGGCTCTTCTCATGCGGGTTTCGCATCGACCGGATGGCTTTGCCTCCAGACAAGCAGCCCTATGCCAACAAGCCCGGCGACAAAGACAGCCGCACCGGCGCCCATGATCGATGGGCCGATGCCGAACCAGGCAAATAGGCTGGGCGACATGAGATAGGCCAGGAAAAGACCGAGGAAGATCGCGCACATCAGCAAGCGGTAGGCCTGCGCCAGGCGATGGGGTTCGCTGCGCGTCTGCATCAGGTGCAGCATGGCAAGATTCTCGAAGGGGCCGTTGATGGCAGCGAGGCATGCGACGACCATGAGCCATAGACGATCATGCATCAGCGGCAGCAGGAACACACCGGCGCCAAAAATCAGCTTTGCCGCGATGATCCAAACGACCGGTCTGCGCGGCTTTATGTTGCTGAGGATGAGATTGGTCGTCACGTTGCCGACGCCGTAGGCCGTCATCATCAGGCTGTAATCAGTCAAGGGATCGGCGCTGGTCTCGCGCAGATGCAGGATCATTCCGAGCAGAATGCCCATCGCCCAGGCGATATTGCCCATCAGGTTCGTGAACAGGCCATAGAGTATGGCGGCATGGCCGCGCGCCATCCGCCACCCGCCCAAGACGCCGTCGATGACCGCCGCCGCCCCCGAGAATTCGCGCCGCCGCGGCGCCGCCGGTAATTTGGCGACGGCCATCCAAACGGCGAAAGCCGAAAGCAGGAAGGTCGCCGCCGTCACCGTGAAGAACTGCGATTTCGGCAGAAAACCATTGACCAACGCAATCATGCTGGGTCCGAGGATCCGGGCCATGCGCCTCGTCGCGTCGAACAATCCGTTGGTCGCATGACGAATATCCGGATCGACCGCGATGGTCGGAAGCGTTGCCTGCAACGACGGATCGAAGGCGGAGGTCAGCAAGGCAATGCATCCGGCGAGCACCATTAACAACGGCAGGCTCATG
Source organism: Rhizobium cerradonense (assembly GCF_030182455.1). NCBI lineage: Bacteria > Pseudomonadati > Pseudomonadota > Alphaproteobacteria > Hyphomicrobiales > Rhizobiaceae > Rhizobium > Rhizobium cerradonense. Next base: position 619,412 of record NZ_JAQJCK010000002.1, on the reverse strand, counting down.
AAATGCATGAGACCGGCAACGGACAGCACCAACAAGAGAACCGCACGCAGGACGTCGGCCGAGATCATCGTCGTGCTGTGCCGCCAGCGATCCGTCAGAATGCCACCAAACAGGCTGCCGAAGAGAAGCGCGCCTGACTGCAAGGCAGAAACATAACCCGCGTCACGACCGATGAAATCCGCCGCAATCCAGACGACGGCGACCATGTAGAACTCGGAGCCGGTTGCCGCCAACACCTGACCGGCCCACAGAAGCGAAATCGAGCGTTGGGCCAGCGGCTTTAAGACAAACATGGTCGCATTCTGAAATTCGGGCGGCTTATTTGATGACTTGTCCGTTGATCGTCACGGACTCGTCTTCGGCGATGTTGACCTCCCAACGCGAACGCCCGTCGGGATCGGTCTTTGCAAATCCCTTGGCCATCATCAGACCGAAGGACAATTGATTGAGGTCCGGTTCCGTCTTCGCGGCGTCTTGAACGGCAGAAATGGTCTTGTCGAGATCGCGGGCAAGCACCGTCATCTTCAAGGCGACACGGTCCTTTTCGTTCAACCAACCGCGCATGCTGCCGGAAGCCTCAATGTCGTAAAGGCCCGAAGCTGCACTGATTTTCGGAAAATTGATCGTCATCGTTCCGTCCGGGAACATGGCCTGCTGCAACTTTTCATCCACGGAGGGCGTACCCTCGGGATTGCTGAAATCGGCCTGCTGCAGGACATCCAACAGGGCGGTAAAATTCAGGTTGGGAAGTTGCATCTGCAGTTCGGCGGCATCGGGAATGAAGGCGATATAGTCCTCAGGCACCAGACCGGAGGCCAAGGTCAGCTTTTCGGCACGCATACCGAAATCGGCATTCACCGCGTTGGCCGGCCCGGCCATCTTGAACGAATAACCCACCTGCTGCAGCCCGCCATTGCCGAGCGGGGTCGTCACGGAAATATCCTTGGCGGAGACCGACTCTTCGAACGAGTCGGCAATCGGCATCGCGTTCCGCAGCAATGCCTTGAGCGCCGCGCTTTCACTGTCGGACAGGGTTTTTGTGTCCTTGTGGTCGGAGACGAAGCGCAAAATCTCGTTCAGCGCCTTCAGCGGCAGCTTGGTCGCACTGGCCTTGAAATCGATCGCCCCGATTTTGAATTCGCCAAGCGTCGCAGAATCGGAAGAAACCTTGTCTTGGAAGGATTGCAGGCCTCCGATCATCTGGAGGTCGAGCTTATCCGGCTCGCCGCTGCTGGATGACGAGAGCGCGTAGTTGATACCATCGATCGTGATATCGTTTTTCTCCACACCATTGTCGGTCATCTTGGTGGCGAGCGTGATGCCGCTGCCCTTCACGTCCATCGAGCGAACATAGTGGATAGCAGGGTCGAAGACGCCCGTGAAACTGGACGATGCCACCCCATAACGGAATTCTGCATCCGGGCTGCTGCCCGGCTTCGAACGCGCCGTCACGTCGATCGCATTGTTCCCCTCGATGTTCCACAGGCCGCTGTCCAGCGGTGTCGCAAGGGCGATCAACGGCTTCAGCCCGGTAATGTCGAAACCGGTGACGTTCAATTTGTCGAAGAATTTCTGCAGGTCATAGGTGATTTCATAGTGACCGCTCGTCGGCGTCACAGCAATAAAGCCGCTCTTAACGAGATCGTCGGGCAGGAAATGCGTCAGGTTGCCGAGGAGGTCCTTTGCTCCCTGCTCGTTGACGTCGGCTGCCTGCGAGGCGCCGGCCAGACCAACGGCGAAAATTGCCGCAGCGGCAACTGTTTTAAAACGCATAATTCACCCCCGTGATGCTAGGAAAAAAACAATTTGAAAGCGGGAAAACCCTAGACGTGATTCTCAATTGAATGATGACGCTGCCCACCCCCCTGCTTGCAAGCTGGACGTGGCCTCAGGGAGCCTTCATCACCTGCCCGTTCACCGTGACGGTCCGATTTTCATCCATCGTGACATCCCAGCGCAGGCGGCCATCCGGATCAGTCTTGGCAAAGCCCTTGGCGGCCAGCAGGCTGAAGGAAACGCTGTTCAGTTGCGGGTCCGTCTTTGCAGCATTTTGAATGGCGGCAACGGTCCCGTCGAAATTGCGGGCAAGGATCGTTGCCTGCAGCGAATAGCTTGCATGGTGCTTCGTGGAGCCCTTCAACGCACCGGAAACCTCAACGTCATAGACACCGGAAGTCGCGCTGATCCTCGGGAATTCGAGGGTCCCATAGCCGCTCGGGAACATGGTGCGCTTCAATGCTTCGCCCGAGATCGGCGTGGCGCGTTCCGCCACGGCTTCCAGAACCGTGTCGACGAGACCATCGAAGTTGATGTTGGGAATTCCGAGCTGCACATCGACCGTCTCGGGCAGGAAAGCCGCATAAGCTGGCGGAATAAGATCGGCGTCCGGCGTGAAATGTTCCGCCCGCACACCGAAATTGATGTTGGAGGCCTTTGTCAGACCATCCATCTTGAAACTATAGTCTAAGCTCTTAACGCCGACCTTCCCTTTATCGGTCGCAAACAGCGCATTGTTCAGCGTCACCGTCTCATTCAGCGAGCCGAATACCGGCAAGGCGCGGCGCACCAGTTCCTCGAACTTCTTGCTGCCGCTCTCCGATAACTGTTTCGCCTTGATGTGCTGTACGAAGAAGCGAATGAGCTCACGCAACTCCTTCACCGGCAAGCTCGTCGCGGTCACTTTGACGTCGATGCTGTCAGCGCTGAGGTTAACGGATGGCGCGCCGGGTGCAGCAGTTTGTTCGCTGAAATGCTGCAGCATACCCTGCGATTGCAGGTCCACTTTGCCGGCCTCGGTACTGTCGGTCACCGCATGGGTGAAGGATGCGCTCTCGATGGTGGCATCCACCTTACGTCCGGCATCTTTGCCGCTGCCGATACTGGAGAACTTGGCGCCGCTGCTCTTCACCTGCATCGAGCGCATCATCTCGATCGCCGGATCGAAAATGCCTTCGACGGAGCTGGATGCGACCGAATAGGTGAGGTCGGACGCAGGCGAATGAACCGAGATATCAACGCTGTTGTCGCCCTTCAGATGCCATCTGCCCTGATCGAGCGACTGCGCGAACAGCGAGAGCGGCTTCAAGCCGGTGACGGAAAACGCGCTGGAATTGACCTTGTCGAAGAATTTCGCGAGATCGTAGGTAATCTCGTATTGATCGCCGGCCGGTTTGACCGCGACAAAACCGCTACGGGCGAGATCGCGCGAGAGCGAATGCGTCAGGATATTGCGCAGCTCCTTCGCGCCCTGCTCATTGACGTCGGCCGCCTGCGAAACGGCCGCGAGACCGATGGAAAAAACTGCGGCGGCGGCGATAGCCTTGGGGCGCATAACCCGACCTTTCCCTTTGACGCTGATCGATTGGATTCGACTGTTGAAGAGGCCGAGGGTATATGTCAAGCCATTGATAGAAATAGCATCGTCGGCTCTTTATCATGAGTTGCAATGTCATCACAGATGCGCTTTCTCCAGAGATGCTTGCACCGCCGGCCTCTTTGTATTATACGCCACGCGTCCGCGTAGACACCCTTGGAGGCAACGCGGATGAGGCAGGGCTCGCCCTCCTCCAGTTCACCCGATTCCGATGAACGGATGAACTCTCCAAATAACCTCGAAAGGAATAGCCATGAGCCAGGAAAGCTACGAGCTCAAGGCCGAGGCGCGCGAACGGGTTGGTAAGGGGTCCGCCCGTGAACTTCGCCGCAACGGTTTCATTCCCGCTGTCATCTATGGTGACAAGCAGGCCCCCATTTCGATCGCTCTCAACACCAATGAGGTGACGAAGCGCATTCATGCCGGTGGTTTCCTCACCACGATCGCGACGATCGACGTCGACGGCAAGAAGATCAAGGTTCTGCCGAAGGACTACCAGCTCGATCCGGTCCGCGACTTCACGGTCCACGTCGATTTCCTGCGCGTCTCCGGCAACACCCAGGTGACCGTCGAAATCCCGGTTCACTTCGAAAACCACGAAAAGTCCCCGGGCCTCAAGGCTGGCGGCGTGCTGAACATCGTTCGCCACGAAGTCGAAGTCCACTGCCCGGCCGATGCGATCCCGGAATTCTTCACTGTTGATCTGTCCGGTCACAAGGCTGGTGCCAGCATCCACATCTCGGATATCACCTTGCCGAAGAATGTATCCCCGGTCATCACCGACCGCGACTTCACGATCGCAACGATCGCCGCTCCGGCTGCCGGTCTTGCCGACGAAGAAGAAGGCGGCGAAGAAGAAGCCAACGCTTAATCGGCCTCTTTATCGCGACACATTCAGACCCGCCTCCCCTTGGGGACGGCGGGTTTTTCATGTATAGATTCTAATAAAAGAAATAAGAAATCTAATAATTTTTGAAATCAATACTCTATTTAAATCCATTAACCCCGCGGTTTCAGCAACATTTAACAAATTCGTGAAAGTTTACGCGAAAGAGTTGTAGAGAAAGGCCCAGCCCTAAGATCAGCCGGTCTACGACTGGGGAGCAAGCGGAACTATGAGCCATTCCGTCGAGAACAGGTTTTTCGCGATCGTCTGCGGCGCGCTGCTGGTTTTCGTCGCGCCGCTCTTCGTGTTGTTCCTTTTCCTTTCGTCCGAACGCGCCGAAAAGGAAATCAAAGACCATATCTCCGTCCTGCTCGTCGCCAATGCCCAGGCGCTGGCCAAGCCACTATGGGACCTCGATGAGGACAGCGTCACCCAGATCAGCGCGACGACGGTCGCCGAGGGCGCGGTCGTCAAGGTCAATGTCCGCGATGTCTCCGGCCAGCTCGACGTTACCCAATCCACCATCCCGAGGTCCTACAAGGGCCTCTTGGAATCCATCGCCCGCCCGATCATCTACAACGGCGTGGACGGCGCGAAAAATCTCGGCACCATCACCGTCTACTACCCAGCTCTCGGTCTCTTCGACGGCTTGAAGAACGAGGAGATCGTTTTCATCTCGATCTTCATCTTCGCCGTCCTGACCGTCTTCGGCGCCGCCCTCATCGGCAACCGCATCTTCATCATCCAGCCGCTGATGCGGCTGACCCACGCGGTCGAGGCGACCCGGCGACTCGGCTCGCGCCATCACGTAGATTGGCAGTCGAACGACGAGATGGGACGCCTCGCCCGCAGCTTCAACGACATGCAGAGCAAGCTGGAGCGCGAAGAAACCGAACTGAAGCTTGCCCACCGCCGCGCCACCGACACCTACAATCTGACGCCGGCCATGCTGTTTTCGCTCGACGATGACGATTGCATCGCCGCCGTCAGCGACTATTGGCTCGCCGCTACAGGCTATGGTCGGGCCGATGTGCTGGGACGTAAATTCGCAAGCCTGGTCCTGCCGGAATCGCGCGAGGAATACACCGAACGCAAGAGCAGCCGTCTCGACAGCGCTGCCCGTCTCGACGTCACGGTGAAGTTCCAGTGCCGGGATGACCGGGTCATGGACGTGCTGATCCTCGAAACGACGGCCATCCAGGATGGCCTTACGCTTTCGGTCATGACCGACGTCACCGACCTCAAGCAGTCCGAAGACCGCAACCTGCGCCAGGCAATCACCGACCATCTGACCGGCCTTTTGAACCGTCAAGGTTTCGAGACGGCACTCGATGCGAAGATCAACGAGGCGGATCTGCGCAAGCGCGAGCTCGCCTGCCTCTTCGTCGATCTCGACCGCTTCAAATGGATCAACGACAACATGGGCCATGCCGCCGGTGACGCGGCGCTACGCGAACTGGTTTCGCGCATGCAGGCACGATTGACCCCAGGCGACATCGCCGCCCGTCTCGGCGGCGATGAATTCGCCATCCTGCTGCTAGCGGAAGATGCCGAGAAAAGAGCATTCGATATGGCGGCCCGCATCGCCGAAGTCTTCGAGACGCCTTTCGGCGGCGATGCCCGCCTCAGCGCCAGCATCGGGATTGCCATCTACCCACGCCAGGCCGCCAACGCCGCAGAACTGTTGCTGAAATCCGATATAGCGATGTATGCCAAAAAGCGCGACGGCAAGAACGGCGCGCAGATCTTCGACAACAGCATGCTGGACGATTCCCGCCGCCGGGCCGAGCTGGAGAGCCATATCGAAAGCGGCCTGAGCGACGACTGGTTCGAAGCGCACCTGCAGCCGATCGTCAATATCGATGACCGCTCCATCGCTGGCTTCGAGGCGCTGATGCGGCTGCATCATCCGCAGAAGGGTATCCTGCCGCCGGCCCGGATCATCGACGTTGCCGAGGAGACCGGCTCGATCATACGCATCGGCAACCGCATCATGGAAAAGGCAATTTCCCACTTCGCCCGTCTCTCACGCCTCGACGGCATGCAGAATACCTACCTCGCCATCAATTTCTCGCCGCTGCAATTCGAGTCTGGCCTGCCGATGCGCATCGCGGCCCTGCTCTCCCGCCACGATATCCGCCCGGAACGTATCGTCGTCGAAATCACCGAAGCCGTGCTGATGGACGACAATCCGGAGACACGCACGGTCATCAACGAGATCTGCCGTTATGGCTGCCGCATCGCTCTCGACGACTTCGGCACTGGCTACTCATCGCTGAGCTATATCAACCGCTTCCCTGTCGACATCATCAAGATCGACCAATCCTTCGTCCGCGCGATCAACGATACTGCCTCCGATGTCAGCCTTAAGAGCCGCATGCTGGTCGAAAGCATCACGACGTTGTCGCACAAGATGAACTGCACCGTTATTGCGGAAGGCATCGAGACCGAGGAAGAGTGCGCAACCCTGCGCGCCATGGGCCTCGACTATGGCCAGGGCTACCTGTTCCACCGGCCGCAGCATCCGAACGATCTCATGAAGGCGCTTGCGGGACCGCAGGCTGACTACCTCACCCCCGTAGCGCAAGCATCATAGAGAAACGAGGAACTACATGCGAAAACTGCTGCTCCTGGTATTTTTCAGCCTGTCCTCCCTCAGCGGCCTCCACGCGGCCCAAGCCGAAACCGTCAATTTCACCACCGAGGAATATCCGCCTTTCAACTATCGCGAAGGCAAGACTCCAATGGGCGCGGCCGTCGAGCAGGTGGAGAAGATAATGACCGACATCGGCATCGACTATTCGATCGATGTGTTGCCCTGGGCGCGCGCCTACAATCAGGCACTGACGGTACCGATGACCTGCGTATTTGTCACCGCTCACAATGACGCGCGCGACAAGCTGTTCAAATGGGTTCAGCCATTGCTGATCGATCGCAATGTTCTGATCAAGCATACCGGGTCCCCCGTAACCGCCGACACGCTCGACGAAGCTCGGAACTATCTCGTCGGCACATGGCGGGGCGATTATACCGAGACTGTGTTGCGGCAAGCCAACTTTCCGCGGATCGATGTCGGCGCCGATTTCCGCGCGACGCTGAAAAAGCTTATGAGTGACCGTATCGACCTGATGCCGATCTCCGTCCTCTATTTTGACAAGCTGAAAAAGGAAGGCGACGCGGTCGAACAGGTCACCGTCCTCTCCGAACAGCCGATGGGGATCGCCTGCCAGAAGGATTTCCCGGACGATCTTCTGACGAAGATGCAGGCTGCGCTCGACAAGCTGATCGCCGACGGAACGCAGAAGCAGATATTCCTGAAGTACGGCCTGAACCTCGGCAACTGACGAGGTTGCCGCCTTGACTTTGCCGCCAATTCCCTGTGGTGAAGGGCATCAGCATTTTCCAAGGGGTGAAGCGCAATGCTTCTTATCGCGGGTCTCGGCAATCCCGGCGCCAAATATCAAGGCAACCGTCACAATATCGGCTTCATGGCCGTGGACGCGATCCACCGCCGCCACAGCTTTTCGCCCTGGTCGAAAAAATTCAGGGCGGAAATTGCCGAAGGCGAACTCGGCGGCCAGAAAGTTCTGCTGATCAAGCCGCAGACCTTCATGAACCTTTCCGGCGAATCCGTCGGCGAGGCCATGCGCTTCTACAAGCTGGAGCCTTCCGACCTAGTGGCGATCTACGACGAACTCGATCTGCCGGCCGGCAAGGCGCGGCTGAAGACCGGCGGCGGCCATGGCGGCCATAACGGCATCAAATCGATTGACGCCCATTGCGGCCGAGAATACCGGCGGCTGCGTCTCGGCATCGGTCATCCCGGCGTCAAGGAGCTGGTGCACAATCATGTGCTCGGCGATTTCGCCAAGGCAGACCGGAGCTGGCTCGAGCCTCTATTCGACGCGCTCGCCGACAATGCCGACATGTTGGTGCGCGGCGAAGATTCGCAGCTCATGAACAAGATCACCCTTGCCCTCGGCGGTAAGGCGGAAGAAGAGACGCCGAAGCCGGAAAAGAAGGCCGTGGCCAAATCGCACATCCATCAGGCCCGCAGTCACAACCAGCCACGAATGCCTGAGAGCGGCCCGATGGCCGAGATGCTGAAGAGAATGTTCGGCAAGAAGGACGATTGAAATGGCTGAGGCAGCGGGAGACGGGGCCGCGGGTATTGTCATCCGCCCGGCCACAGCCGGCGACCTGCCGCCGCTGCTAGCTCTCTACCGCCATCTCAACCACGACGATCCCGATATGGATTCCGGATTTGCGGAGGATCGGTTCGCCGCGATCTCTGCCCATCCGGGCATGACAATTTTCGTCGGCTTCGAAGGCGACCTTGCCGTTTCCTCGGTCACGCTGGTCGTCATCCCCAACCTGACGCGTTGCGGCGCGTCCTATGCGTTGATCGAAAACGTCGTCACCCATGCCGATCGTCGCCAACGCGGCCATGCTCGGGCGCTGATCGAAACGGCCGTCGCGACGGCCTGGGAGAAGAATTGCTACAAGGTAATGTTGCTCACGGGCTCCAAGGATCCGGCGACGCTGCGCTTCTACGCCAATTGCGGCTTTTCACAGGACAAGACAGGCTTCCAGATCCGGCGTTCTGCCGCCGGCTGATATATCGCCGCCCGCGCCTATTCTTCCGGTTCGGTGGTGAACATCAATGGGAAGCCGGCGCTTTTCGCCAGATCGATCGCTTCCTGCGCCTTGGTCTCAGCAATATCCCTGGCGCAGACCATGACGACGCAGGTGCCAAGCTTATGCGCGGTCATCATGACGCGATAGCCGGTCTCCTCGCTCATACGGAACACGGCCTTCAGCACCATGATGACGAATTCACGCGGGGTGTAGTCGTCATTGACGAGAATGATCTTATAAAGCTTCGGCCGATCGAGCTTCGGCTTCGTCTTAGTCTTGGGTTTTAGGATGACATCATTGTCACTCATCGGGCTCACCGTTGATGACAGGGAAAAGAAATTTGTGGCTGATGGGCAATTTATACTGCACCGCAACCAAGCATTCAAGGAAAACAACGTTTTCGGGAGGGCGGTCAGATCAATCGACCGTGAACAGCAGCTTCGCTCACCGCCCGCAACATCATGACTCCATCACAATCGCTGGATTCCTCTGACCATCCTTCTCTACAGAAAAACAGCGCATCCGCCGTGCAAGGCTTGACCCGCAACGGCCCTTCGCCCATACGCACAGCAAAGTTTTTCAAGATATGGACAAGGTGCCATGGGTTTCAAATGCGGTATCGTCGGATTGCCAAATGTCGGCAAGTCCACTCTGTTCAATGCGCTGACCAAGACCGCGGCGGCGCAGGCAGCGAATTATCCCTTCTGCACGATCGAACCGAACACGGGTGAAGTGGCGGTCCCCGATCCGCGCATGCGCAAGCTTGCCGACATTGCCAAGTCGAAAGAGCTGATCCCGACGCGCATCTCTTTCGTCGACATCGCCGGCCTGGTGCGCGGCGCATCGAAGGGCGAAGGCCTGGGCAACCAGTTCCTCGCCAATATCCGCGAAGTTGACGCCATCGTGCACGTGCTGCGCTGCTTCGAAGACAGCGACATCACCCACGTCGAAGGCCGCATCAATCCGGTCGCCGACGCCGAGACGATCGAGACAGAGCTGATGCTTGCCGATCTCGAGAGTCTGGAGCGCCGCACCGAGCAGACGCGCAAGCGCGCCACCGGCAAGGACAAGGAATCCATGGCGATGCTGCCGATCATGGAAGCCTCGCTCCAACTGCTGAACGAAGGCAAGCCGGTGCGCACCCTGCTGTCGAAGCTCGACGCTGAGGAAACCCGCATCCTGAAGGGCTTGAACCTTCTGACCTCTCACCCCGTCCTCTATGTCTGCAATGTCGCAGAGGCCGACGCCGCGACCGGCAATGAGCATACAGCCGCCGTCGCCGCCATGGCGAAGGAACAGAATTCCGAAGTGGTGATCATTTCCGCCGCCATCGAAGCGGAAGTCGCGCAGTTGCCGGAAGACGAATCCAAGGAATTCCTCTCCGCCCTCGGCCTCGACGAAGCCGGCCTCGACCGGCTGATCCGCGCCGGCTACAAGCTGCTGCACCTCATCACCTATTTCACCGTCGGCCCCAAGGAAACGCGTGCCTGGACGATCGAAGTGGGCACCAAGGCTCCACAGGCCGCCGGCGTCATCCATTCTGATTTCGAACGCGGCTTCATCCGTGCCAATACCATCGCCTTTGACGACTACATCGCCTACAACGGCGAAACAGGCGCCAAGGAAGCCGGCAAGGCGCGCGACGAAGGCAAGGAATATATCGTCCAGGACGGCGACGTCATCCATTTCCGCTTCAACACGTAAGGCATGACGGGATTGCCGGCCTCACCTGAGCGCCGGCAGCCTTCCCTGGACCGATGCCGGCAGCAGCCGGACGACAGCGCGGCGCAGATGCGGCCAGCCGACGCCGATCACCAGCACGATCAAGCCGACGATCATCAGCACGATGAAGCTGACCTTGTCGAGCCCGGCATTATTCTGCCGCAGAATGGCGCCGATCGCGACGCCGAGTGACATCAACCCTGCGGTCACGAAAGCACGTCTATCGATGATCAGGCCGATCAGCATCATGACCACCACAATGGCGACGATGGTCAGCGCCTGCACGTAGCCGCCATGCTCCATGCCGGCAAAGAAGAACGTGCCGCTATTGCCTGCCTCAAGCTGAAATACCAGCAAGATCGCCGTGTAAAGCAGAGCTGGGGCCGTCGCGAGATGCAGCCAGAAAGCCACATCCGAGCGACGCGTCCTGCGGCCGGGATCGCTAAGATCGAAGCGCATTGCCACGGCAAACGCCCCGAGCGCGGCCGCAAACATGATGCCGAACGACGGCAGCGGATAATTCAAGACGACATTCGATGCGCCGGCAGCAAGACCGATCAGATAGAAGACGCCGGCGAGCAATAGCGCGAACAGCGAGAAGAGCAGCATCGCCAGCGACAGCGGCACGCGATAGCGCCAATAATACAGCGCAAGCAGCGGCGGCAATGGCAAGGCCATCATGATCCAAGAGGTCATGAGGCTCGGGCTGCCGGCATTTTGCATGCCGAAATACGTCACGGCTGCCCAGAAGGTCAAGCAAACCAGCGCGATCGTCAGCACGACGGCGGGCAGTGCCAGACGTTGGCGACGGACCAGGATTTCGGCCAGGATGATGATGGCCGGAAGCGTCGCGTAGTAGCCGGCGAGCCCCCACAAGCCGGAAAGCAGGACGATGATGCCGATGGTGATCAGCACGTCATGAAAGCCGCGGATGAAACGCGGCGCTTCGCTGTCCTCCAGCGGATTGGCAACATCGTCTTCGCGAGGCTGCGAAAGATCATTCCTGACGGCAGCCGCTTTGACGCCGATATTTCGCTCGGCCAGATAAGGCAAAAGCCTGCTGGCCTGATCCGAGGAGATGATCCCCTCGCCGGCGGCGCCTTCCAGCGCGGTCTTGAGATCGCTCATGTCTGTTCCTGCGTGGTGTTGCTGTTGCCAAGCCTCATCACATCGTCGCTGCACAATCAAGGGCTGCGAAGCACACCTTTCGCCGCACCCCTTTTCCTGTCGCGACCATGAAAACGCTTGCGCCATTGCCGTTTCCCATGCGATTGCGCACGGACGGGATGAGGAAGCCGGTGACGGATATGGCAAAACTGACATATGAGGATTTTCAGGCCGGACAAATGTTTCCGCTCGGCCCGAAACAAGTGACGGCCGAAGAGATCGTCGAGTTTGCGCGCGAATTCGATCCGCAACCGATGCATCTCGACGAAGCTGCCGGCCGCGCCAGCATCCTGGGCGGGCTCGCCGCCTCCGGCTGGCACACCTCGGCAATGTTCATGCGCATGATGACCGACAGCTATCTGCTCAACACCGAGGCCGAAGGCGCGCCGGGTATCGACTTCATGGACTGGAAGAAGCCGGTGCTGGCGGGCGATACGCTGTCGGGCCGGTCGATCGTGCTCGAATCCCGCGCCATGCGTTCTCGCCCCGGCATCGGCATCGTCAAGTTCCGCCATGAGGTAGAAAACCAGCGCGGTGAGCTGGTTTGCCTCGGCGAAAATGCGACGATGATCCGCATGCGCTTGCCCGCGGAGGCTTCAGCATGAAGATGACGGAGCTTTATCCGATCGGTGCGCGCGCCGAGATCGGCAGCCATACGTTCACGGTCGAAAATATCGTCCGTTTCGCCTCGCGCTTCGATCCGCAGATTTTCCACATGGATGCAGAAGCGGCCAGACACACGCTGTTCGGCGGGCTTTGCGCATCCGGTTGGCACACCTGCTCGGTCTGGATGCGCACCTTCGTCGACTATTGGAAAAGCGAAACCGCCCGCCTCCACGCCGAAGGCAGAAAACCGCCGAATCTCGGCCCTTCGCCCGGTTTCCAGAAGCTGCAATGGCTTCGCCCGGTCTTTGCCGGCGACACTGTCACCTACGGAGTGACCTTGCTCGCCAGCCGCCCACTGAGCTCACGCCCCGGCTGGACGCTCAACACCATCCTTTGCGACGGAACCAACCAGCACGGCACGGCGGTGTTACGGTTCGAGAGCACCGTGCTGGAGTTCGAATAAATGCCCTCGCCCTCTTTTAGAGGCGAAGGCATGCTGTTCCTCAATGTCCGGCGAATTCCACCAGGGTGTGAACTGGCACATCGAGCGCTTCCAGCTTCTTGCGGCCACCGAGATCCGGGAGGTCGATGACGAAGCAGGCGGCAACGACCTGGGCGCCGATCTGGCGCAACAATTGGGTGGCGCCGACGGCGGTGCCGCCAGTGGCGATGAGGTCGTCGACCAGGATCACCTTCTCGCCGGGATTGACCGCATCGCGGTGCATCTCCATCTCGTCGACCCCATATTCGAGGCTATAGGCGATGCGCACGATATCGTGCGGCAGCTTGCCCTTCTTGCGGATCGGCACGAAGCCGGCCGACAACTGATGCGCCACCGCGCCGCCCAGAATGAAACCGCGTGCTTCCATGCCGGCGACCTTGTCGATCTTGGTGCCGGCATAGGGATGCACGAGAGCATCCACGGCACGGCGAAACGCCCTGGCATCGCCGAGCATCGTGGTGATGTCACGGAAGATGATGCCGGGTTTTGGATAATCCGGAATGGAGCGGATGCTGGCGGCAAGCTCCGAAGCGATAGTGTTCATGAAATATGTACTCTCAGGCTATGATGGGGCCGGCCGCACCCTATCAAGACCCGTGCACGATACCAACAAAAAAGGCGGCCTCTGACGACCGCCCTTCTCTGATTATACGGCCGAGCCGCTTAGTGGGCGCCGGCCTTGGCGTAGACCGACCGCTTGGTGAGATAGATCAGCACCGAGAAGATCAGCAGGAATACGATGACCATGAAGCCGGTTTGCTTGCGGGCTTCGAGATGCGGTTCCGAAGCCCACATCAGGAACGATGAGACGTCCCTTGCATATTGATCGACCGTCTGCGGCGAGCCATCGTCATAGGTGACCTGGCCGTCGGAGAGCGGCTTCGGCATGGCGAAGGTCGCGGCAGCATCGAAATACGGGTTGTAGTGCGAGTTCTGCGGAACCGTGAAGCCAGCCGGAGGCTCTTCATAACCCGTCAGCAGCGAGTAGATATAATCCGGCCCGCCTTCCTGATACTGCGTGAAGATATCGAAGATGAACTGCGGGAAACCGCGTTCGACTTCACGCGCCTTGGCAAGCAGCGACATGTCCGGCGGCACCGCGCCATTGTTCGAGGCCGCAGCCGCTTCATCGTTCGGGAACGGCGGCGGGAAGTGGTCAGATGGAACCGCCTTGCGGGTAAACATCTCACCCTGGGCGTTCGGACCGTCCTGTACTTCATAATTGGCCGCGAAGGTTTTGACCTGCGCTTCCGAATAGCCGAGTTCTTCCAGCGTGCGGAAAGGAACCAGCTTCATCGAATGACAGGCGGAGCAGACTTCCGTATAGACCTTCAGGCCGCGCTGAAGCTGCCCCTTGTCGTAGTAGCCGAAGGGACCGGAGAAGGTCCAGTGCTGCTCCCTCGGCTCCTTGAGCGGATAGTGCGGCGTCGCAGCTTCGGCGGCGGGCTTGGTCTCCGCGGCAACGGCGGCAACGGTCGCGAAGCCACCGATGAGGGCGATCGACAGAAGGCCGGCAACAAGCTTTTTCATTGTTCTCTTCCTCTATCGTCGCCGGTTATGCTTCAACCGGAGCGGCTGTTTTGCCGTTCTGCTTTTCAAGAACCGCTTCCGTAATCGAATTCGGAATGCGTCTCGGTGTTTCCACCAGGCCGAGGACCGGCATGGCGACGAGGAAGAACAGGAAGTAGAACAGCGTCGCGAACTGCGCAGCCGTCGTGTAGATGCCTTCCGCCGGCTGCGAGCCGAGCCAGCCGAGCAGGATGGCATCAGCGATGAACAGCCAGAAGAACAGCTTGTACCAAGGACGATAGACCGCCGAGCGAATCTTGGAGGTATCGAGCCAAGGCAGAAAGAACAGCACGATGATCGCGCCGAACATCGTCAGAACGCCGCCCAGCTTGGAGTCGATCGGGCCGATGTTGAAGGTGATCGAACGCAGCATCGCGTAGAACGGCAGGAAGTACCACTCCGGAACGATGTGGGCCGGCGTCTTCAGCGGATTGGCCGGAATGTAGTTGTCGGCATGGCCGAGGAAGTTCGGCAGGTAGAAGACGAAATAGGCGAACACCAGCAGGAAGATAGACACGCCGAGCGCATCCTTCAGCGTCGCATAGGGTGTGAAGGCCACGGTGTCGGTCTTCGACTTGACTTCGACGCCGGTCGGGTTCGTCTGGCCGGTCACATGCAGCGCCCAGATGTGCAGGACAACCACGCCCGCGATCATGAACGGCAGCAGGTAGTGCAGCGAGAAGAAGCGGTTGAGCGTCGGATCGTCAACGGCGAAGCCGCCGAGCAGGAAGGTCTGGATCCAGTCGCCGACCCAGGGAAAGGCCGAGAAGAAGCCGGTGATAACGGTCGCGCCCCAGAAGGACATCTGACCCCAGGGCAGAACGTAGCCCATGAAAGCCGTCGCCATCATCAGGAGATAGATGATCACGCCGAGGATCCAGAGGATTTCGCGAGGCGCCTTATAGGAACCGTAGTAAAGGCCGCGGGCAATGTGGAGATAGACCGCCACGAAGAAGAAGGACGCGCCGTTGGCATGCATGTAGCGCAGCAGCCAGCCATGATTGACGTCGCGAACGATCTTTTCGACCGAATTGAAGGCGATTGTCGTATCCGCCGCATAGTGCATGGCAAGAACGACGCCGGTCAGGATTTGCAGAACGAGCATGACGGCCAGCATGGCGCCGAACGTGTAGGCATAGTTCAGATTGCGCGGGACCGGATAGGCGATGAAACTGTCATAGACCATACGCGGCAGCGGCAGCCGCGCGTCGACCCATTTTTCGAGCCCCGTTGATGGCTCGTAAGACGAATGACCACTCATGATTCAGCTCCCCCTCAACCGACCTTGATCTTTTTTTCTGCGGTAAACGCATATACCGGAATAGCGAGGTTCTGCGGCGCGGGCCCATGGCGGATGCGACCAGCGGTATCATAGACCGAACCATGGCAGGGACAGAACCAACCGCCGTATTCTCCCGCCTGACCAAGCGGTATGCAGCCGAGATGCGTGCAGACGCCGATCATGACAAGCCAGTTTTCCTTCCCATCACCGGCCGAACGCGCGACATCGGTCGCTTGCGCATCCGCCGGCAAATTGGCATTGCGGGCGTTCGGATCCTTCAGATCGGAGATCTGCGCACCCTTCGCGTCATCGATTTCCTTCTGCGTGCGGTTGCGGATGAAAACCGGCTTACCACGCCATTTCACCGTCATCGACATGCCGGGCTCCAGGCTCGAGACATCGACTTCGATAGAAGCAAGAGCGAGCGCCGAGGCATCCGGCCGCATCTGATCGATAAACGGCCAGGCAACGGCGACTGCGCCCACTGCGCCGGCCATGCCCGTCGTCAGATAAAGGAAATCTCGGCGAGTAGGCTCGCCCGTAGTTTCATTCGTCGTAATGTGCTCGCTCAAGGCTGGACCATCCTCATCCGCAAAACCCGCAGCTTGACGCTGCGGTACCCCCTCACTGCCGGCGAATCAACGCGACCATAATTCCGCCATAGATTCCTCCGTAACCCGCCGCGTTCTAAGCTTGATCGCAAATTATGTCCAGTCTTGGCAAGGGGTGCGGGCACAATGTCGCGGGAAAACTGCGCTATTTGGCCGTGAGTGCCGAGCTTAAAATCCCCACCGCCGGTCAAATAGACGTAAGCGCATGAAAAATCGCGAGATTCGCCCTATAGATTTTCGTATCGCAGCGCAAAATAAACAGTGATTTTAATGCTGCAATGCACCCCGGTCAGCATGAGGCTGACCGCCGATCTATACTAAGCTCTACTTCCTACTCCTTAAATCCGAATGGATTTAAGGAGCGACTTATGCGCCTTTATGCTGCGCCGCCGCTCTATGAGCCATTGGAGATATGGCTGAGGACATGACCATGAGACACACGATCTACTGCGTTCTATGCGTCCTTGCTACACTGGCACTGGCCATCCTTGCGGCGCGTTATGTTACCGATGTATGGCTGCTCGCCTTTTTCGAAAGCCTTCAGACCCATATCAGCCTTTTCGGCATCGGGCTCGCCCTCCTCGCCCTCCTCTTCAAGCGGCATTGGTATGCGGTTTTCCTGGTGGCTGTCGGTGCCGGGCTTGCGGTTCATTCAGTGGTGATGCTGCGCGAATATGCTGCCTCCCCTCCGCTCAACCCGCCGGCAGCGGCCGATGCGAGCAAGAGCTTCACCCTGCTCTCCTTCAACATCGAAGACAGCAATTTCGAAAACGGCACACGGATCGCTGACCTCATTGTCAATTCGAAGGCTGATGTCGTGGAGATTTTCGAAGCAGGCCCGATCCAATCGGAGATGAAGCGAATAACCGCCGTCTATCCCAACCGCATCGGCTGCGGCATCATGACGAGCGATTGCGATTCCCTGCTGCTATCGAAGCGCCCATTCCAGACGCAGGTCATGCACAGCCTCGGCAGCCTTTGGGACAATCGCTTCGTTCTCGCGACCATCGACATGGATGGTCAGCCGGTTAACTTTGTCTCAGCCCACCTCAGCAAACCCTATTTCGACGAGTTTCATGGAATAGAGTTGGATATACTCGGCCCGATCCTGAAAGATATTCAAGGGCCGTTGATCGTCGCCGGCGATTTCAACGCTTCGGTCATTGCGCCCGATATGCGAGGCTTCCTGAACGACACCGGTCTGCGTCACACCTTTCCAGAACCCGCCACCTGGCCGATCATGGCCGGCGCCTATGGCATTTCCATCGACCATGTCTTCGCGCGCCCGCCGCTGCGGCTGAAATCCGTGCAACAGATAACAGACGCCATGGGATCGAACCATTTCGGTTTGATGACGGAGTTCAGCGTTTCAAAATAGCTCTTTGATTTTGCTCAAGCTTATCCGGAAAGCTGTCTGACATTTTGGTGACAGCCTACTCGGCCTCGGCTGCTATGAAGCCGCCCGACTGGCGCGCCCAGAGTTCGGAATAGAGGCCGCCGCGGGCAATCAGCTCGTCATGGGTACCCTCTTCGATGATCCTGCCTTTGTCGACGACGATCAGCCGGTCGAGCTTGGCAATGGTGGACAGGCGATGCGCGATCGCAAGCACCGTCTTGCCTTCCATCAATGCTTCCAGATTGGACTGCAGCGCGGCCTCGACCTCGGAATCCAGCGCCGAGGTCGCCTCATCCAACACCAGGATCGGCGCGTCCTTCAGCATGACGCGGGCAATCGCGATACGCTGGCGCTGGCCGCCTGACAATTTGACGCCGCGCTCACCGACATGGGCGGCATAGCCCGTGCGGCCCTTCTGGTCCTCCAGCGTCGCGATGAACGTATCCGCCTCCGCCCGCCGTGTCGCCTGCGCCATCTGCTCCTCGCTCGCCTCCGGACGACCAAAGAGGATATTGTCGCGGATGGAACGATTGAGCAGCGCGGTATCCTGCGTCACCATGCCAATCTCGCCGCGCAGCGATTCCTGCCGGACCGCGGCGATGTCCTGTCCATCGATCAGGATGCGTCCGCCTTCGAGATCGTAGAAGCGCAGCAGCAGATTGACGAGTGTCGTCTTGCCGGCACCGGAGCGACCAACGATGCCGACTTTCTCGCCGGCACGAACGGTCAATGAAAAATTGTCTATGACGCCACTGCCGCGACCGTAGTGGAAGGTCACGTGCTCGAAGCGAATTTCCGGATGGACGATCTGCAGATCCCTGGCGCCCGGCCGATCGACCAGGCCGATCGGCTCCGAGACCATCTCGGCGGAATTCTGGATCGTGCCGAGATTGCGCATGATCGCATTGAACTGCGCCATCATGCGGCCGAAGAGCATGTTGAGCCGCAATACCATGCTGAGCGTGAAGGCGACGCCGCCGGTGGAAATCTCGCCCGCAAGCCAAAGATGGATGGCAAGCGCCGCGATCGTCGTGATCATCACGCCTGACAGGAGGGCCAGCGACGAGCGCACGCCGGTCAGAAGCCGCGTGAAAGGCATGACGGCGGCCTGGAAGCGATCGAAGCCGTTGCGAATATAATCATCGTTCTGCTCTTCGCGGCCGAAGAGCTTCAACGTCTGGATATTGGCATAGGCATCGACCATGCGGCCGTTCAGCATCGAAGATGCCTCGGCAGCGTTGCGCGCGTGTCGCCGGATGCGCGGCACGAAATAGCGGGCAAGCAGCGAAAATATGCAGATCCAGATCGCGATCACCAGCGCCAGGCGCCAATCAAGCCCGCCGACCAGCGCTATGGTCGAGGCGGCATAGATGATGATGAACCAGACCACCTGCAGCAGCGAGACGACGAGATCGCCGGTCGATTGCCCCGCCGACCAGACCTTGGTGACGATGCGGCCGGAAAAATCATTCTGGAAGAAACTCACCGACTGGCGCGCGACATGCACATAGGCCTGCCAGCGCACGAGATTGAGGAAGCCGGGTACGACGACCTGCTCCTCGACCAGCGCCCCGAGGCTGACCACCACGAAGCGGACGACCAGCACGACGAAAACCATGCCAAGCAGCGCGCCGCCATGGCCGGAAAGCAACCCTGCCCAGCCCGCTCCCGGCTGCACCTTGTCTAGGATATCGACCAGATGGCCAACGAACCAGAACAGCGCCGCCTCCAGCACCGCCACTGCACCACCGAGCGCCGCCATCGCCAGAAACGGCCCCTTCGCCTGACCGACATAGTACCAGATGAAAGCCCAAAGCGACCGCGGCGGACGCAGGTCGCCAGTGCGGTAATAGGGATCAATCCAGGTTTCGAACAGGCGATAGACGGAACGGATCAGCATCCCAGCGATATAGGTGGTTTCGCCTGGGGTGCAAAGGAAAGTAGGCGTGATGGAATCTTATATTTTTGTCATGTTTGACGTAGGGAAAGCGCTACGATTCACGACGCCCTGTCGTCGACATCCAGAATGCTTTGCAAGTCACGCCGCCCATTCAAGACGCGTACGACGACGAGGGTTTCACCTCGGACAAGGTAATAAACGCGAATTGTCTCGAAACCCAATACTGTACGCGATCTCAGACCATCGATATCCGGGTTGTCGAAATGGCGAGGCGATCCAGTCAATGGCGATTGTGCAGCAACTGATAAGCATTCGCGGACCGCTGGATAAGGCCATCATAACCTCCTAATTGTTCTCAATAGATAAGAAACAACAAAGATCGAATAAGGCAGTTCCACGCAGCGACATGAGCTAGCCGAAACAAAAAGGGCGAGCCCGAAGCCCGCCCTCTTTTCATTCCGCCGCCGCCTCGGCCTCTTCGTGGTCCGCCAGGAACCCACCGGACTGCCGGCTCCAGAGGTCAGCGTAGATGCCGCCGTGCTGGACCAGATCGTGATGCGTGCCCGTCTCGATGATGCGGCCCTTGTCGAGGACGATGAGGCGGTCCATCTCGGTCAATGTCGACAGACGGTGCGCGATGGCGATCACCGTCTTGCCCTGCATCAGCGCGAAGAGGTTTTCCTGGATCGCCGCTTCCACTTCGGAATCGAGCGCCGAGGTCGCTTCGTCCAACACCAGGATCGGCGCGTCCTTCAGGAAGACGCGGGCAATCGCGATGCGCTGCCGCTGGCCGCCGGAGAGCTTGACGCCGCGCTCACCGACCTGAGCGTCGAGCCCCTTGCGACCCTGCATATCCGTCAGCCCTTCGATGAACTCCCAGGCATTGGCGCGCTTGGCCGCCTCGATCACCTCCGCATCGGTCGCCTCCGGTTGACCATAGGCGATGTTGTCGCGGATCGAGCGGTGCAGCAGCGACGTATCCTGCGTCACCACACCGATCAGCGAACGCAGGCTGTCCTGGCTCACCTTGGCGATATCCTGGCCATCGATGGTGATGCGCCCGCTTTCGAGATCGTAGAAACGAAGCAGCAGGTTCATCAGCGTCGTCTTGCCGGCGCCGGAGCGGCCGACGAGACCCACCTTCTCACCCGCATGGATATCGAAGGTCAGGTTTTCGATGACACCATTGGCCTTGCCGTAGTGGAAGCGGACATGATCGAAATGGATCGCGCCCTGCTTGGCCGTGATCGCGGGTGCGGCCGGCACGTCGACGATGTCATGCGGCTTCGTCAGCATCTCGATGCCGTCATAGATCGTGCCGATGTTCTCGAACAGTGCCGAGACTTCCCACATGATCCATTGCGACATGCCGTTGACGCGCATGGCAAGCCCGATGGCGATGGCGATCGCGCCGATCGAGATCGAGCCGCTCAGCCAGAACCAGATCGACAGCGCCGAAATGACGAACAAGGCCACGCAGTTGTTGACGTAGACCGCGATGTAGAACAGCGTCACCTTGCGCATCTGCCCGTAGACGGTCTGCAGGAATTCGCTCATGCCTGCTTTGGCGTAGCCCTCTTCGCGGCCTGCATGCGAAAACAGCTTCACCGTCGCGATGTTCGTATAGCTGTCGACCACCCGTCCCGTCATCGTCGAGCGTGCATCCGCCTGAGCGGCTGCGATCTTGCGCAGTCGCGGCACGAAATAGCTGACGATGCCGATATAGATCAGGAGCCATGCGAGGATCGGCAGCATCAGCCGCCAGTCCGCCGCAGCGATGACCAAGATCATCGACAGGAAATAGGTGACGACATAGACGAAGACATCGAGGATCTTCATCACCGCTTCGCGCACGGCAAGCGAGGTCTGCATCACTTTGGTGGCGACGCGGCCGGCGAACTCGTTGGCGAAGAAGGTCATGCTGTGGCGCAGCAGGAAGCGATGCATCTGCCAGCGGGCGATCATCGGATAGTTTCCGAGCAGCACCTGATGCATGATGATGGAGTCGAGCACCGCCGCGAGCGGCAGACCGACCAGCACCATCGCGCCCATCCAGAAGAGCTTATGCCACTCCGTCTGCAGGAATGTCGCCTTGTCCGCATGCGACAGCCAGTCGACGATATCGCCCAGGAATTGGAACAAAGCCACTTCGCCGACCGCGATCAGCATGGTGAGAACGGCCATGGCGATCAGCCAGGGCGCGGCCGGCTTGGTATAATGCCAGCAGAAGGCAAAAAGACCCCGCGGCGGAACGTGCGGCACTTCGCTTGGAAAAGGGTTTAGTCGCTGTTCGAACCAGCCAAACATGAAATGCTCCAAAGACTCAGGCCCTTCGGCCACCGCTTCCGCGTCTAAAAGGGATCGCGGACTGATATGGTGGCCGGGTGATGAAAGAACGAGGCCATATCGGCCGCGCAATGAATCAAAAAAGGGGAAACTTGCAAAAACGCGCTTTAAAGCGCCCGCATCATGGCCGCGCGGCCACGGCTCGGAGGCGCATCATCACAAACAAAATATTCATCTGAGCCTCCTATGTCGCAAGTTGTAGAGCGGTTCTCTTTTACCGTGCATTAATCGCTTTGGAAAGCGAAATGTGCCCAAAAACGCGCCTGAAATCTTCAATTCTGCTGATGAAGACATCACAGAAACAAGGGATTCGACAAAAGGCGAAGACAACGCCCGGCAATTTCGTTAGTTGCAGATTATGACTTCGCTGCGCATCGCCCTCTACCAGCCCGACATTCCCGGCAACACCGGCACGATCCTTCGACTCGCCGCTTGCCTCGGCCTTGGCGTCGATATCATCGAGCCAGCCGGTTTCGACATATCGGATCGCAATCTCAAGCGCGCCGGCATGGATTACCTCGCCACCGTCACGCTGACGCGACATGTCAATTGGGAACGTTTCGAGGATTGGCGGGCGGAAAGCGGGCGGCGTCTGGTGCTCGCCTCCACCAAGGCGGCCGAACGCTATACGGATTTCACCTTTCGGGCAGACGACATCCTGCTCTTCGGCCGCGAGAGCGCCGGTGTGCCCGATCATGTGCACGAAAAGGCCGATGGTCGCATCCTGATCCCGATGGTCGCTGGACAGCGCTCCATCAATGTCGCCATGTCTGCAGCGATGATTTCGGGCGAGGCACTGCGGCAGACAAACTGGTCATAAATGTCGCGGCAAATCTGAACGCTGCAGTGGCCAATTGCCGTTGGCACGTCGGGTAAAGTGTGAGAAGCTTTCTCCTGGAAGTGCTTTACCTAACGGCAGCTCTGGCGAGGTGACCCATGTTCCAGACGGCATTCACCCTCACCCTTACTCAATTCGCGCGCACTCTCAGTCTCCCTGAACGGCTGCAGCGCTCGCCGCTACGCAATCTCACTCTGGAAGCTTTGCGCCAGCGCAACACTGCGCTCGATGCCCTGTTTTATGACGTCAAGGTCATCACCCCGGAAGAGGCCTTCTACATCAGCGGTTCGCTTGCAGCCGAAGGCTCGATCATGATCGTGCCGCCGAGCGGCGGTGCTGCGATAACTCTCTGCGAAACGCTTGAGGAGTTCGCACTTCGCGGCGGTGGCGATGCCCAGGCGCTGGCCGTCGCGGGCATCGGCGGCTCCGCCCTTGGTGCTGCTGCCTTCGCCCGCAATGTCGCCGACGCCATCGGCGCGCCGGTCGCCATCGTCGTTTCAGGATATGGTCTGGCTGACATCGTCACAGAGGCCTTTGGCGGCCACTTCTTCTTTGGCCATATGAAAGGTCTGCGGCCCGTCTTCCAAATGCTGGACGATTTTGCCGGACGACCCAAATTCGGAGTCGCCGACAAGAATGACGACGAAACAGCCTCGCGCACCAGCCTCGACACCAGGACCGTGCGGGCGCTTCTTGCCGATCCTCGCTTCTCCTTCCGCCTCCTGGCCGGCCACTCGAAAGGCAATCTGGTCATTTCGGCCGCCCTTCACGATCTCTGCAAGCAGGATGAGGCCAGGGCCGCGACATTGGCGAAGATATTGAAGATCGTCACCATCGGCGCCCGCATCGCCATGCCGCCGATTTTTTCCGATGTCGTCGATGTCATCGGCGAATGGGACTGGTTCGGCGAGATGAACTCCAGGCCATTCATTCCGGCCGATCAGCGCATTCCGCATGCCTGGCACCACACCAACACGGATTTGGCCGGCCATTTGCCTGTCACCGCAGTGCTCAAAGAGATTTTGGCCACGGCCTCAATTTCGGAAGAGACTCAAGCGGCGCCGGCGCTGCATGTCGTGGCCGAGCGGGAGGCATCGAATGCCTCGACAACCGAAACCGCCGTCCCACGGCCGTCGGAGCGCCCGGCACGGAAGCCAGCAACGATCAAGAAGGTGAAGGAAGCCTTCTCTGAAAGAACGTTGCCCGACATCCCGCCGAGGCAAGCCGACCGATCCGGTGAAATGCAGCCGCCGAAGCCGCATTAAAATCAGGCGCCCCGCAAATATTGTCAGATATGTCGTTCGCAGTGTTGAACCGCGAGCCACCGGAGACATATAATCATTAGCCGGCGAGCAAAATTGCTGCTGCTCACCAGTCGTTTCCAAGCACTGAAATTCATGCCTTTTCAGTAGCTTCCGTCCGACTTCCGACAATCATTGAAAACATGACGGCATGAGAAAGACATAAAAAGGCGAAATGGAATCCACCGTCGTGATGATCAATTTGTTCGGGGCCGTTGCTTTGCTGCTGTTCGGCCTCGCACAGGTGAAGGATGGTGTTTCACGCGCCTTTGGCGCCAAGCTCAGAACCGGCCTTGCCAGCAGCACGCGCGGCGGGCTTCGTTCCTTCACCGCCGGCTTCGTGGCAACGGTCGCGCTGCAGAGCTCGACCGCAACGGCGCTGATGATTGCCTCTTTCGTTGAGCGCGAACTCGTCTTGCCGAGCATGGCGCAGATCGTGCTGCTCGGCGCCAATGTCGGTACCGCGGTGACTGCCTGGATCGTCGCGACCGGCATCGAATGGCTGTCGCCGCTGATCATTCTCATCGGCATCGTGCTTTATCGCCGCTCGTCCACCACCAAGCAGGGCGCGGGTGCGGCACTGATCGGCATCGGCTTGATGCTTCTGTCGCTGCAATTGCTGAGCCTCGCCACGGCACCGATGCGGCAATCGCC
Organism: Rhizobium cerradonense; assembly: GCF_030182455.1. Lineage (NCBI taxonomy): Bacteria > Pseudomonadati > Pseudomonadota > Alphaproteobacteria > Hyphomicrobiales > Rhizobiaceae > Rhizobium > Rhizobium cerradonense. The sequence continues at coordinate 594,621 of NZ_JAQJCK010000002.1, read as the reverse complement.
GGCGCTTGGCGCCTTTATCGGCCTGCTGGACGGCGCTCTGCCCGTGGCATTGATCTTTTCGGCCGTGCTCGCCTTCCTCTCGTCGTCTAGTCTTGCCGTGGTCGTGCTGATCCTGTCTCTCGCTTCGACCGGCATTCTCTCCCCGGCCCTGACCGTCGCGCTCGTACTCGGCGCCAATCTCGGCGGCGCGGTCCCTCCGGTCATGGCCACCCTCTCCGGTCCCGCCACTGCGCGGCGGGTGACGCTCGGCAATCTGATCGTGCGCACCGTCGGCTGCCTCCTCGTCCTGCCCTTTGCTGGCTATATCGGCGCGTGGATGCAGGCCCTGCATTTTTCGCCGGCCAAGCTACCGGTCGACATTCACCTGCTCTTCAACATCGCCCTCGCGATCTGCGCCTGGCCTTTCTCGTCCTTCTTGTCGAAGATGATGCGGCGGATTGTGGCCGACGATCCGCGAGCCGACGACGGCCCGAAATTTCTCGATCAGCACGCCCTGAACACGCCGGTCATCGCGCTCGCCAGCGCAACGCGCGAGGTTCTGGGTGTCGGCGACCTCATCGAGCGCATGCTGATCCGGACGGAAAACGCGCTCAACAACAACGATCTTGCTCCGCTGAAGGAAATCGCGGTTCTGGAGAAGCGCGTCGACCGGATCCAGCAAGAGGTAAAGATCTACCTCTCCAAGCTCGGGCGCGAGGGATTGGACGACGAAAACGGCCGCCGCTCGATCGTCATTATCGACTATGCCATCAACCTCGAACATATCGGCGACATCATCGAGAAGGGTCTCGCCGAACAGGTTGCCAAGAAGATTGGCAAGGGCCTGACCTTCTCTGGCGATGGCTATCAGGAGCTGCAGAGCCTCCTCAACCTGACGATCGATAACCTGCGTATCGCCCAGACGATCTTCGTCACCCGCGATTTCAACCTCGCCCGCCAGCTCATGGAGGTGAAGGTCGACGTCCGCCGGCTGGAGAAACAATCCTCCGAGCGGCATCTCGAACGCCTGCGCGACGGCCGCGTTGACAGCCTGCAGACCAGCTCGCTGCATCTCGACATGCTGCGCGACCTGAAGCGCATCAATGCCCACATCGTCTCGGTAGCGCATCCGATCCTGGATGAGAGCGGGCTGCTGATCGAGAGCCGGTTGCGAAATACGCAGTAGCCGGTTGCGGCGAACGCGAAGATCGAAAACGGAAGAAAAATCCGTCCCTTATGCTTTGATTTCGTTCAACAATACAGAAAATTTCTCGTCATTGCATTATCGCCACTTTAGAAGCCTATGCTGTAAAACATTCGCAAATGACACATGGAGGAAACGTCATGCGTCTGGATGCCTATCTGATCTTTGACGGCGATTGCCGGCAAGCTCTCGAATTCTACCATCGATGCCTTGGCGGCGAGCTCACCGTCATGGACTACAGCCATCCGAATGTGGCGAGCCAAACGCCGGAGCACTGGCGCGATAAAGTCATGCATGCGCGGCTGACTGTCGGCGACGCTGTCTTGATGGCTTCTGACGGCAGGCCGGGTGATACCGGCAAGAAATACGGTTTCTCGGTCTCCGTTCAAATCGACAGGGCGGAAGAAGCGGAGACGCTGTTTGCGGCTTTGCAGGAGGGTGGCACGGTTACCATGCCGATCGATGAAACCTTCTGGGCGGAGCGTTTCGGCATGCTGGTCGACAAGTACGGCGTGCCGTGGATGATCAATTGCCAGCGTTCGACTGCCTGATATCAATCGGCTGACGGGAGGCGCCGCATGGTGAATTCGATGCGATCGCCTTCCACCTGCCGCCAGCTTTCGACTTCGGTCCAATAGGCGGCTTTCGGAAATTCATCGAACCACTCGCGGGCCTTGGCCCGCGCTTCCGGGCGACTGAGACAAAAAGTCTCGCGGACAAAATCACCTTTTCCGCCGGTAGGCTTTTCCTGCCGGTAACGTGAAATCCTGCGTCTCAACCCGTCAAGGGGCGGCGGTCCGGGTATTTTCATCGTGAAACCTCGCCTTTGAGAGGGAAGATAATACCGCATTTGGCAATTTGCGAGTCGATTCTCCGGCGAGCCCGACGCGCTGGTGACGATGCGATGATGCTGATATTCAGACCGGGAATCGACATTACGTGAATCGCGGGCCCTAGCGGCCCGCCCGCCGGAGAGCATACATGGAACGACCGGAACTTCCCAAAGGACTACCCGAAGACATCGAAGACAAGAAAGAAGCGGCCAAGGGCTGGTTTGAAAGCCTGCGGGACGCGATCTGCGCGCAATTCGAACAGTTGGAGGACGAGCTTGCCGGTCCCCTCTCGGACCAGGAGCCGGGGCGTTTCGTCGCCAAGGACTGGCTGAGAGAGAACGGCGAAGGCGGCGGCGGACGCATGTCGGTCATGGAAGGCCGTGTCTTCGAAAAGGTCGGCGTTCATACCTCCACCGTTTACGGCGAATTCTCGCCCGATTTCCGCAGCCAGATTCCAGGCGCCGAGGAAGATCCGCGCTTCTGGGCCTCCGGCCTGTCGCTGATCGCCCACCCCGTCAACCCGAACGTACCGACCGTGCATATGAATACGCGCATGGTGGTGACGACCAGCCATTGGTTTGGCGGCGGCGCCGACCTGACGCCCATGCTCGACCGGCGGCGCACGCAGGAAGACCCCGACAGCGTCCTCTTCCATCGCGCCATGCAGATTGTTTGCGACCGTCATACGGTTGCAGACTACCCGCGATACAAGACTTGGTGCGACGACTACTTCTATTTGAAGCATCGCAATGAACCGCGCGGCATCGGCGGCATTTTCTTCGACTGGCTGCACTCTGGGGAGGAGGCAGGCGGTTGGGACGCGGATTTCGCCTTCACGCGGGATGTCGGGCGCGCATTTTCCATGGTCTACCCACGGATCGTGCGCTCGAATTTCAATGACGTGTGGTCCGAAGAAGATCGTGACGAACAATTAATTCGTCGCGGGCGCTATGTGGAGTTCAATTTACTTTACGATAGGGGTACAATATTCGGGCTAAAGACAGGAGGCAACGTAGAGTCGATCTTATCGTCCTTGCCACCCGTCGTGCGCTGGCCATAGAATGGCAAATGCTAAATCAGAAAAATCTTGAATTAGTTCGGAGGAGTACCGAGGTTAGGTAATGCTCGTTTCAATCGGAGGAGGTTGTAATGGCAGTACAGAATCAAGTGGCAGAAGCCGCGAAGGAACAAAAGCTTTCGCGCACAGTCGATACGCCGGATTTCGTCGTCCGGCTGGCTGAGGACATGAGGGTTAGAAGCGGGTCGGATCTGCCACTCTCCTGCTTCATCGAGCAGGTCAGAATGCAGTTGGCTGGCAAGTCGCCAAGCGATGTGGCACGCATCGTATCCGACCGCCCGGCAAAGCAAGCGCCCGTTCCGAAGTATCAATCTTCGGATTGCTTCAAATCCTGGGCCATGCCGGATTGATATCCGGGAAGTAATCGTCCGGCAGGGTGGAGGCCCTGCCGGACGTCCGAAACCTTTCCCCACCTTTTGCGTTTTGACCTTCAAGCCGCCGTTCGGCTGGAAGTCTTTCATGGCGTCAAAATATCAGGAGGCAGATATGCGACTGTTCGAATGTGGTACACTTGTACCTGGCTGCGACTGGCACACGCGCGCCAATGACGATGCCGAAGTGGTTCGCCGCGCTGTCGAGCACATGCGCAACGCCCATGGCGAGACGATCATCCGCGAAAATATGGTCGACAACATCAAGGCCCGCATTCGCGACGAGGCGAGCGCCGCCTGATCAACTGACATCAGGACTCGGTCAATTCCTTGAGCCGGGCGAGAAGAGCCGCCCGGTTCATGGCGAAATTGCCGTCGAGCCATTGTTGCTCAAGTTTACCCAGGATCTCGCCGACCCGAGGCCCTGCGCTTACGCCTGCGGCCAGCGCATCCCCGCCATTGACCGGAAAGACCGGCTTCTTCCACCGGGCCGTCCGCTCCAGCAACTTGCCGAGCCGCGCGGCGCGCGCCATCTCCTCGAAATCGCCTTCCGCCTTGCCCCGTGCAACTGCAAGCGCCAGCTTCAGCCGGGTGGCAATGCCGGATGCATCGTGGCGGTAGAGCAGGCGATCGAAGGCCGCTTCGGACACATCGTCCTTGATGCCGGGCGCATTCGCCCAGTCCTGCAAATAGGCCGCTTCCGCCTTCGACAGCCGCAGTCGTTCGCCAAGCTTTGCCAACCTCGCGGCATCCGGCGGCACGATGGCTGCCAACCGCAGCAGCGGATCAGGCGCCCAGCCGAGTGCTTGTTCCGTGGCGACAAGCGCGGGAATGGCGTCGATCCCCCACTTCTCGGTCTCCGGCAGCACCTCGGTCAACACCCCGACCTGCCGCATCCAGAGCAGCGCCCGGCCCGGATCCTTGGCCGCAAGCAGCTTTTTCATCTCTGACCAGACACGCTCGGCCGAAAGCGTCGCGATCTTCGACCGCGCGGCCGCACAGGCGCGCAGTCCGTCCGCATCCGGTCTTCCACTGCCGTAATGCGCGAAAAAGCGGAAGAAACGCAGGATCCGCAAATGATCCTCGGCAATCCGCGTCGCCGCATCCCCGATGAAACGGATATTACGGCGCTCCAGATCGATGAGCCCGCCAACCATATCGACAACCGCGCCATCTGCCGAAGCATAGAGCGCGTTGATCGTGAGATCGCGCCGCTCGGCATCGGCCTGCCAATCATCGCTGAATGCCACCCGGGCACGCCGGCCATCGGTTTCAACATCGCGTCGCAAGGTCGTAATTTCGAAAGGCTTTCCATCGACGACCAGCGTCACAGTCCCATGCGCGATGCCCGTCGGCACTGCCTTGATGCCAGCGGCAACGGCCCTGTCGACGACAGCCTCGGGCAGCAGCGTCGTGGCTATATCGATATCGGCGACGGGCAGCCCGAGCAGGCTGTTGCGCACTGCTCCACCGACGACACGCCCCTCGCCGCCATCGCCGTTCAACAACGCAAGCACCCGCTGCAGCGCTCCGTCCTGGAACCAAGCCTCGCCGGCAATGGAGGTCATGAATAAAGCCTTTCGTAAAGCGTGCGGACAATGCCGGCGGTAATGCCCCAGATCATGCGCGGACCATAGGGCATGCGATAGAAATGCCGCTCCATCCCCTGCCAAACCATGCTGTCGGTCACGTGATGGCCGGGATTCATAAGGAAGGAGAGCGGGACTTCGAAAGCATCCTCCACCTCCGTGGGATTGAGCGCCAGTTCGAAGCCAGGCTTGACCACGGCGAGTATTGGCGTGATGCGGAAACCGGTCGCTGCCAGATAATGCGGCAATCGGGCGACGGGCTCGATGAAGACGTCCGCCAATCCGATCTCTTCACCCGCCTCACGAACCGCTGCCATCTCCGGCGACGCATCCTCCGGATCGATGGCGCCACCGGGAAAGGCGATCTGGCCGGAATGCTTGCGCAATGTCGAGGTGCGCAGTGTGAAGATGACGCTGGCGTCGTCGCCATCGTCCACCACGGGCACCAGCACAGCGGCATCGCGCAGCTTCAGGCCTTCGACTTGCAAGGTAGTATCCGGATTGAGCGCGTGGTCGCCATGGTCGCGCCAGGCAAGCTCGACCGGACCGCCGCTCTGATTGAGCGCGCGGCGCCGGAATTCGGCGGCGGAATAAAGCGGAAATTCGCTCATCGCGTTAAGGCATCCAGTTCGGCAACCGGCATGACCGGGAAGATCGTACCGCCCGAGCGCACGCAGAACATCTCGCGCCCGGCGATCACAACGGTCTCGCCGAGTTCGACGAGATCATACATCACCGCGCGCGTCACCAGCGCCTCCAGCCGCCCGCGGACGTGAAGATAGGGTTTCAACTCGTCATTCTCGCCACGGATGACGAAACGGATTGGATGTTCCCTGCCCGCCTCGACAACGTCGCCGACATTGGTTCGAAATGTCAGTACCCGCTTGCCCTCACGCTCGGTCACGCTCATTTCGACAGCGATAAACGGCGCATCGACGACGCGGATACCGACCTTTTCCACAGGCGTGACGAGATAGGTCTTTTCATCCGCGTCCTTGCGCAGCACCGTTGAAAACAGCCGGACCAGCGGTGCACGGCCGATCGGCGTTCCCATATAGAACCAGGTGCCGTCGCTACGGATTTCCATGTCGATATCGCCGCAAAACGGGGGCTCCCAGCGATCGACGGGCGGCAGGCTCTTCTTGCGCGCGCCGGCATCGCCGGCCGCGCGCGAAATCAGCGCAGCCAAACTTGCAGCATCGCTCGCCCCTCTGATTTCCTCGGTTGCCATTCTTCCGTCCCGGTTTGTGCTTAGTTACGAATACGGCCCTCTCTCACGAGATAGTCATTCGAAACGCGCTTGTCAGCCGTCTTCATAACGATAGGTTCTATTGATTATGGGGCAAATGTGTAAGGTCTGCGAATCGCGCGTACCGTTTTTCTGCCGTTGGAGATGCAAATGGGCATGATCAAATCGACCGAAACGAGCCTCGACGACCAGGCCATCATCGCATCCGCCGAACAGGCGCTGAAAGATATCGCCTCCATCCGTGCCGAAGTCTCCAAGGTCATCTTCGGCCAGGAGAGCGTTGTGGAGAATACGCTGCTTGCCGTGCTGGCCGGCGGCCATGCGCTGCTCGTAGGCGTGCCGGGCCTTGCCAAGACCAAGCTGGTGACCACGCTCGGTGCCGTTCTCGGCCTTGCCGCCAATCGCGTCCAGTTTACGCCGGACCTGATGCCATCGGATATTCTCGGTTCGGAAGTCATGGACCAGGATGAGACCGGCCGCCGCTCCTTCCGCTTCGTCAAGGGCCCGGTTTTCGCGCAATTGCTGATGGCCGACGAGATCAACCGCGCTTCGCCGCGCACACAATCGGCGCTGCTGCAGTCCATGCAAGAGTATCATGTCACCATCGCCGGGCAGCGTTATGACTTGCCTGCGCCGTTCCACGTTCTCGCAACCCAGAACCCGCTGGAGCAGGAAGGCACCTATCCGCTGCCGGAAGCACAGCTCGACCGCTTCCTGCTGCAGGTCGATGTCGATTATCCGGAGCTTGCCGACGAACGCAAGATCCTGCTGGAAACCACCGGCCTCAGCGAAGCGACGCCGCGTGCCGTGATCGATGCCACGCGCTTGATGGAAATCCAGAAATTGATCCGCCAGATGCCGGTCAGCGACGGCGTCGTCGATGCCATCCTGTCGCTAGTGCGTTCCGCGCGCCCCGGCCAAGGCAATGAAACGACTGACAAGCACGTCGCCTGGGGCCCTGGCCCGCGCGCCGGCCAGGCAATGATGCTCTGCGCCCGCGCCCGCGCGCTGTATGAAGGCCGGCTTGCGCCGTCGCTCGACGACGTGCATGCCCTGGCCGAGCCTGTGCTGGAACATCGCATGGCTCTGACCTTCGCCGCCCGTGCGGAAGGCATGTCGGTGCGGGATGTGATTGCAGGGCTGGTCAAGCGGTCGAGATCGTAACCAGGGTGTCGAGGAGAGTATAGCGCGTGGCATCCATCGGACAGATCGTCAGCCCGACCCCAGGCAATGATGCCCTCTCCCGAGCCCGCAGCCGTGCTGCCCTCGTGCCGGATTGCCTTGTCGAAGCCAAGCGCATCGCCAATACCGTGATTGCCGGCTGGCATGGCCGGCGCAAGCGCGGCATCGGCGAAAATTTCTGGCAGTTCCGCCCCTATACCGAAGGCGAGAGCCTGTCTCGTATCGACTGGCGCCGCTCGGCCCGCGACGATCATACCTATATCCGCGATCATGAATGGGAGGCCGCTCACACGATCTGGCTCTGGGCCGATCTCTCGCCTTCCATGATGTATAAATCGACCTACGGCCATGTCTCGAAGGAAGGCCGCGCGCTCGTCCTCATGCTGGCGCTGGCGGAAATTCTTTCCCGTTCCGGCGAACGCATCGGCTGCCCCGGCATCATGGAGCCGGTTGCGACCCGCAACGCCGCCGAGCGTCTGGCAGCGGCCCTGATGCACACGCCGCTCGAAGGCGGCCTGCCGCAGACCAGCATGATCCGTGGCTGGAGCGATATCGTACTGATCGGCGATTTTCTGGACGATGCCGACACCGTCATGGGCCGGATCGGGCCTCTGGCTCGCCGCGGATTGCGCGGCCATGTGGTCGAGGTCGCCGACCCGGCCGAAGAGGTCTTCCCCTATAGCGGCCGCACCGAATTCACCGACCCGGAAAACGGCACGAAGCTAGTGGCGGGCCGCGCGGAAAACCTGCGGGAAGATTACCAGCGCGCCTATCTCGCTCGCCGCGAAAATCTCGGCCAATCGCTGCGCCATCTCGGTTGGACTTTTGTCAGCCACCGCACCGACCGGCTGACATCGGAAGCGCTGGTCGCCGTGCATATGTATCTCTCCGGCATGCCCGCCAAGGCGACGCTTGGGGGGCAGCCATGAGCGCGCTCTCCTTCGCTTTCGCCTCCCCGGCTATCCTTGGCGCATTGATCCTGCTTCCGGCGATCTGGTGGCTGCTGCGCCTGACACCGCCGCATCCAAGAGCGGAAGTCTTTCCGCCGCTGCGTATTCTGGCAACGATCCTGAAGCGCGAGGAAACGCCGGCGCGCAGCCCCTGGTGGTTGACCCTGCTGCGTATGGTGCTTGCCACTCTGGTCATCCTCGCCATCGCCAATCCGATGTTCAATCCGCGCACCAATACGCTGTCGAGCGACGGACCGTTGGTATTGGTCATCGACAATAGCTGGGCGAGCGCTGCCGACTGGGAGCGCCGTGTGCAGACGGCCGACGCGTTGATCGACGACGCCGACGCCAAGGGCATCCCCGTCTCCATCGCCTTCACCGCAGACAAGAGCAACGACACGACGCCTGGCGCTGCCACCGCCGCCCGTGACAAGCTGCACGCGGCCAATGCAAGGCCGCTGGTGCCGGATCGCCAACGCGTCGCCCAGGCGATCAAAGCCGCTTTGAACGGCACCAAGCCGGGCACGATCGCCTTCCTTTCCGACGGCGCCGAAAGCAGGAACAAGGACGATATTGTCAACCAGCTCGCCGCCCTGGAGCCCAGCGAATTGCGCCTCATCGAAGGCGATGGCAGCGAAGTGCTGGCCATCACCGGCGCCACCAACGCCGCCGACAACATGACCGTCACCGCAACGCGGCTGAACGGCAGCAGCCCGCTCCGGCTGGGGCTCAGCGCACTCGACAATCAGGGACGGCCGATCGCGGCCGGTTCGCTGAATTTCGCCGGCGGCCAGACGGTCGCAACAGGCACCATCGCCGCCCCATTCGAAATGCGCAATGATTTTGCCCGTATTAGTATCGACCGCCACGCAAGCGCCGGCGCCGTGCATCTGCTCGACGATGGTTTCAAGCGCCGTCGCGTGGCGCTTCTATCCGGGCAGGCCGCCGACGAATTCCAGCCGATCCTGTCGCCGCTTTATTACATCCAGCGCGCCCTGCAGCCCTATGCTGATCTGATCCAGCCGAACAGCGCGGATGTGGCAAAATCGATCCCCGAGCTGCTTGCCGGCAATCCCTCCGTCATGATCATGGCCGATGTCGGCCGCCTGCCTCAGGAAAGCTACGCGCCATTGCAGCGATGGATCCAGAATGGCGGCACGCTGGTGCGCTTCGCCGGACCGCGCCTTGCCGCCGCTCCCGCCGAGGACCCGCTGGTGCCGGTGACGTTGCGCCAGGGCGAACGCACCTTCGGCGGCGCACTCTCCTGGGCCGAACCGCAGCCCCTTGCCGACTTTCCCTCCTTCGGCCCCTTCGCCGGCATGCCGAAGCCGACCAACGTCCTCATCAAGCGGCAGGTGCTGGCCGAGCCGACACCCGATCTTGCCGAACGCACCTGGGCAAGCCTCGCCGACGGAACACCGCTGGTGACCGAAAAGCAGATGCAGGCCGGTCGCGTCGTCCTCTTCCATGTCAGCGCTGAACCGCAATGGTCCGATCTGCCGATCTCAGGTGATTTTGTCGAGATGCTGCGTCGTATCGTGCAGCTTTCGCGCTCCGGCGGCGTCACCTCGACCGAAAGCGCGCCGAAGACCAGCGAAGCCCTGCCGCCATTCCGGCTGCTGACCGCCAAGGGCGTTCTGACCAGCGAGACCGGCAACGCCCGCCCGCTCGATCCGAACAACAAAGGCGCAATCGCTGCCAACTTCGACAACCCGCCCGGCCTCTACGGTTCGGAGGAAGGCTTTACCGCGCTCAACGTCCTACCCGACGGCGCAGAACTCCGGCCGCTGAATGCCTCCGGCGCGAGCGTATCCGTGGCGCGCGAGGGGCTGATCGGCGGCGAGGCTTGGTCGGCCAAGCCGATCCTCTTCACCATCGCTTTCCTGGTGCTTCTGGCTGACAGCCTCATCGTGCTCTTCATGAACGGTGCCTTCCCGCGCCTTCGGAAATCACCGAAGACGATCGCCGGCGGTGCCGCCGTGCTGTTGCTGGCAATCTCGGCCGCCGCCTTCCTGCATCCAACGAATTCCTGGGCCGACGATTCCAAACCCGGCGACGAGACCATCTATTCGCGGCTCGACAAGACCCATCTTGCCTATGTCGTCACCGGCGAATCCGACGTCGATCATACATCCGAGCGCGGACTTGCCGGCCTCTCCGATTTCCTCACCTACCGCACGACTCTGGAGCCGGGACCGCCTGTCGGCCTGGATCTCGCCAAGGACGAGCTCGCCTTCTATCCCATCATCTATTGGCCGATTTCCGCCACCGCGCCGATGCCGTCCAACGATGCCATCAACCGTATCGACGCCTATATGCGCAATGGCGGCACCGTGCTTTTCGACACGCGCGACGCCATCGACACGATGGGCGACAACACGACGCCGAGCCCGAATGGCCAGCGGCTGCAGGCGATCCTCGCCAATCTCGACATTCCGGCGCTGGAGCCGGTGCCCGCAGGTCACGTGCTCACCAAATCCTTCTATCTGCTGTCCAGCTTTCCCGGCCGCTATGCCGACAGCCCGCTCTGGATCGAGGCGCGGCAGGATACGCGCGGCGACGGCAATGCGGTCTCCTCCTCGGACGGAGTGACCCCGATCATGATCACCGGCAACGACTTTGCCGGCGCCTGGGCGACCGACGACAACGGCATTCCATTGCTGCCGACCGTGCCGCCGGACGAGACACAGCGCGAATATGCCTACCGCACCGGCGTCAACATCATGATGTACATGCTGACCGGCAACTATAAGTCTGATCAGGTGCACATCCCGGACATTTTGGAACGGTTGGGGCAGTAAGATGAATATTGGTTTCGCCCCTTTCCTGCCCTGGCCCGTTCTCGCCGCCCTTGCGGTGCTGACGCTTGGCATCGCCGCACTCGCGATCTACCGGCGCATGCGCGGCAGTTGGATCCGTGCGCTGGCGGCATTCGCCTTGCTGGCCGCCCTTGCCAATCCCGTGCTGATGCAGGAGGATCGCGACCAGCTCTCCACCATCGTCCCCGTCATCGTGGACCGCAGTCCGAGCCAGGAAACGCCGGAACGCATCAAGATGACCGACGATGCTCTGGAGGCACTGAAAGACCGGCTGGCGCAATTCCCGCGCATCGAGCCTCGTATTGTCGAGGTGCGTGAACCGGCCGAATCCGAGTCACCTTCAACACGGCTCTTCGCGGCGCTGTCCTCGGCGATCGCCGATGTGCCACCCGCACGCGTGGGCGGCGCTATTTTCCTGACCGACGGTCAGATCCACGATATCCCCGGCGTCAATCAGGCACTCGGCTTCGACGCGCCGATCCACGGGCTGATCACCGGCAAGCCGGATGAGTTCGATCGGCGCATAGAGGTGGTGCGCGCGCCTCGCTTCGGCATCGTCAACGACGAGCAGCAGCTCGTGCTGCGTGTCGTCGATGATGGCAAGAGCCCCGGCGGCACCGCGGCCGTCACCGTGAGAATGAACGGCGACGAGATCGCCACGCTGCAGGCGACGCCCGGCCAGGACACACCCTTCAGCTTCAAGGTGCCGCGCGCCGGTAACAATGTGCTGGAATTCGCCGTCGCCGAAGTGCCGGGCGAAGTGACGCCCATCAACAACCGCACCGTTCAACTGATCGAGGGCATCCGCCAGAACATGCGCGTGCTGCTCGTCTCCGGCGAACCGCATGCCGGCGAGCGCGCCTGGCGCAATCTTCTGAAGTCGGATGCCTCCGTCGACCTCGTCCATTTCACCATCCTGCGTCCGCCGGATAAGCAGGATGGCACGCCGATCAACGAGTTGTCGCTGATTGCTTTCCCGACGCGCGAACTCTTCGTCGACAAGATCACCTCTTTCGACCTGATCATCTTCGACCGTTACCAGGACCGCCCCAATGTCCTGCCGACGATCTATTACGACTACATGGCCCAATATGTCGAAAACGGCGGCGCGTTGCTGGTTGCTGCTGGCCCCGAGCACGCAGCCGGCAATTCGATCGCGCTCACACCGCTGTCCTCCGTGCTCCCAGCCGAGCCGACCGGTCAGATGATCGAGAAGCCCTTCTATCCGCGCCTGTCGGAACAGGGCCGCAAGCATCCGGTCACGCGCGGTCTGGATGGATCGGACACCGAGCCGCCGCATTGGGGACGCTGGTTCCGCAGCGTCGATGTCGAGAAGCCACAGGGCCAGACCGTGATGGTCGGCGCCGACAACCACCCGCTGCTGGTTCTGAACCGCGTCGGCCAGGGCCGCGTCGCCATGCTGCTCTCCGATGAAGGCTGGCTCTGGGCCCGCGGCTACGAAGGTGGCGGACCGCATGTGTCGCTCTATCGCCGCATCGCCCATTGGCTGCTGAAGGAACCGGCCCTGGAGGAAGAGGCCCTGACGGCAAGCGCCGCCGGCCGCGTGCTGGAAGTTACCCGCCAGACGATCGGCGACGATCCCGGCCCCGTCACCGTCAAAGCACCCTCCGGCAAGACGCAGACCCTGCAGTTGAAACAGGCACAGCCGGGTCTTTACCAGGCCCAGAAGCACATGGACGAAATCGGCCTTTACCAAATCACCAGCGGCAATCTCTCGACGCTGGTGCATGTCGGCGCTGTCGATGCGCCGGAATTCAAGGCGATGATCTCGACCACGGAAACGTTGAAGCCCTTGGCGGAAAAGACCAAGGGGCTTGTCGCTCGGGTTGCGAGCACCGGAGGCGGCGTCACGGTGCCGCCGATTCTGCCGGTGCGAGGCGCCGTTCGCATCGCCGATAACCAACGCCTGACCATCCGCATGACCGATGAAACCGTCTTGAAGGGCGTCAATAACCTGCCGCTCTTTGCGGGCTTCGCTGGTCTTTCCGCCCTCCTCTTCGCCTTCTCCGCCATGTGGTGGCGCGAAGGACGGTGAATATAGATGCCGCAACTCGATGTGACCGATACTCCGTCAGAAAGCGAACTTGCGGCAATCGGCGAAGGATTGACGGCCTTCAACGCCGCCGATGTCGGCCCTTCCAGGCGCCGCGCGCTCGCCGTCCTGATCCGCGACGAAAGCGGCAAGACCATAGGCGGCATCTCGGGCTATACGGCCTGGGGCTGGCTGTTCACGGCCTGGCTGTTCGTGCCGGAAACGCTGCGCGGTCAAGGCATGGCGGGAAAGCTGCTGGAAGCAGCGGAGACGGAGGCGATCGCCCGCGGGTGCCAAGGCGCCTGGATCGACACCTTCAATCCGCAAGCGCTACGGGCTTATCAGCGGCAGGGCTACACCATCTTCGGCGAACTGCCGGAATTTCCTATCGGCCGCAGCCGTTACTTTTTGCAGAAAAAGCTATCGCCCCGCTGATGGAAACGAGGCGGTAGGCTTTGTTTTTGTAGAAGCTTAAACCGCGATTGCCGTCAGCGGCAAATCTTCGTCGTCATCCATCTCATCGGAGACAGCAACCGGGATATCCGCCTCACGCCAGGCGATCGTGCCCGCCAGTCGCGCATGCGTATCGGCGGCGATCGGCACGACGAGAACCCGGTTGGGATCGACCGGCCCCGGAAAGGCGAGCGCATTGTAAGCGACCTTCTCGAAGCCGAGCGGACCGTAATAGGGCGGATCGCCCACCAGGATCACGGCTTCCGACCCCTTGCGTTTGGCGGCTTCGACGGCGATCCGCACGAGTTCGCGGCCGATACCCTGGTTCTTGTGCGAGGGCCGGACGGCGAGCGGTCCGAGCAGATGCCCCTTGACCGAACCGGCCAGCACCGGCGTCATCCGGACAGAAGCGATCGTCTCGCCGTCATCGGCGCAGATGAAGGAGAGCGAGCGGTCATGCGGCCCCTGCTCGCGAATCCGCGCTGCGGCGCGGGTGAACCGGCCGGGGCCGAATGCTTCTTCGTTGATGTGTTCGATGACAGCGTCATGCGACGCGTCCTCAGTGAGGTAGACCAGTTCGTGCTTGTGCATTAGACCAAAGAAACCAGATGGACATACGGGATGGTTCTCGAAAACGCTTGTCGAGCGTTCGGGATCATCGGCGTCGTCGCAGGCTTCTGATTGCTTCCATGGCAAGTGGTCCTCAAAGTGTGACAAGCCCGATAGCAGGAAATGCCCGCCTCGTCCAATGCAAAATGCGAGCGCCTGGATATTGACGCATGATCTTATCCGAAAGCCGCTTCGCACTCTCCGCATCATGTCTGTAACGCACTGTTCATCGTTTGCCGTCTCGAAATTCCGCGGCCATACCGTATCTTCCGGATCAAGTTCTTCGACAGGATCTCCGAAAGGATAGAGTAAATGGGCATGTTGGTTGACGGCGTCTGGCATGACATCTGGTACGACACGAAGGAAACGAAGGGTCATTTCAAGCGCGCAGCTTCGCAGTTTCGCAACTGGGTTACCGCAGATGGCGCGCCCGGTCCGAGCGGCACGGGCGGCTTCAAGGCCGAGGCCGGCCGCTATCATCTCTATGTGTCGCTCGCCTGCCCATGGGCGCACCGCACCTTGATCTTCCGCAAGCTGAAGAAGCTCGAAAACCTGATCTCTGTTTCCATCGTCGATCCGCTGATGCTGGAAAATGGCTGGGAGTTCAAAGGCCCGGATGGTGGTACTGTCGATCACCTCTTCGGCGCAAAGACGCTCTGGGAAGTCTACGTCAAGGCCGATCCGCATTATTCCGGCCGTGTTACCGTTCCCGTCCTTTGGGACAAGCAGACCGGCACGATCGTCAACAACGAATCAGCCGAAATCATCCGCATGTTCAACAGCGCCTTCGATGGATTGACGGGCTCGAAGAGTGATTTCTATCCGATGGATCTTCGCAGCGACATCGATGCTTTGAACGATATCGTCTACGACACGGTCAACAACGGCGTCTACAAATCTGGTTTCGCCACTACGCAGGAAGCCTATGAGGAAAATGTCCGACGCCTGTTCGAAACCCTCGACATGCTCGACAAGCGCTTAGAAGGAAGCCGCTACCTCTTCGGCGACCGGCCGACCGAGGCCGACTGGCGGCTATTCACCACGCTCGCCCGCTTCGACGCCGTCTATGTCGGCCACTTCAAATGCAATATCCGCCGCATCGAGGATTATCGCAATCTCTCGGGCTATCTGCGTGACCTCTACCAGGTCCCCGGCGTCGCCGAGACGACCAATCTTGCGCACATCAAGACCCACTATTATCGCAGCCACAGGGCGATCAACCCCACCGGAATCGTCCCCGTAGGTCCCGACCTCGATCTCGACCGCCCGCATGCTCGCGAACGGCTGGCAAAGGCAGCTTGAGGCAAGGCTACCAATAGTTCGAGGGCGGCGCGTCGCCCTCCAGCTCCTTCAGCCGCCGATAGGTTGCCTTGGTCGTCCCCGGCGGCAAGGCGTCGAGCGAGAAGAAGCCGCTTTCGACGATCTCGAGATTCGGCTTGCGCGGCACGGTCTGCTCGACCTCTACACGGTAGAAGACGACGTGATCGCGCTTGCTGATGTGGTTGTTGAAATAGACGTGGAAGAGCTGGGGCCGGCCCGATATCACCAGATTGCCCTCTTCCCGCAATTCCTTCGCCAGCGCCTGCTCCACTGTCTCGTGGCGCTCGACACCGCCGCCCGGCATGTGCCAGCCGGCGACATAGGAATGCCGCACCAGGAAAATCCGTCCCTCCCTGTCGAAACAGGCCGCACGCACACCCATGGTCATGCTGCGGGTGAGCACGAAATAGCTGTGCAGCATTCTGCCGAACAGCTTGGCCCGCCAATTGCGAGCTTCGTCGGGAGCAGTGCTGTCCTTCATGCCCCGGCTCCGGCGTTGCGATCCACCACCGAAAAACCGATGTATTTGTTTTGACAATAGACTGAGCTATGTCTCATCTCATGTTCAAGCTCGCGCATATTTCCGACGTTCACCTGGGCCCCTTGCCACGGCTTTCGATCAGAGAACTGGCCTCCAAACGCATTACCGGATTTGTGAACTGGCACCGGAACCGGCGCAAGCATCTTTTTGGCGGGACGCTCGATCTTCTGCTCGAGGACATCAAGTCGAAGCAGGCCGATCATCTTGCCGTGACCGGCGATCTCGTCAATCTCGCCAGCGGCATCGAGATCCGCACCGCCGCGGAATGGCTGAAGACGCTTGGTGATCCTGCCTTCACCTCCGTCGTGCCCGGCAACCACGATGCCTATGTGCCCGGCTCCTACGAAAAGGCCATGCGCGCCTGGTATCCTTATGTCCAGGGCGACCATGCGCCTGCCGAATGGCAGGAAGACCGGCGCATTTTCCCCTATTTGCGTATTCGCGACCGTGTCGCGTTGATCGGCTGCTCGACGGCAGTGGCAACGCCTCCCTTTGCGGCCAGCGGCTTCTATTCGGCCCGGCAGGCGCGCGAAACGGTGAATATGCTGCGCGCCGCCGGCGAGGCCGGCCTTTTTCGCGTGGTGATGATCCACCACCCGCCGATCCGCGGCGCCACCAGCTTCTATAAGCGCATGATCGGCATACGCCGTTTTGCCGCCGTCGTCTCGACAGGCGGCGCCGAACTGGTCCTGCATGGCCACACGCATCTCAACACGCTGCATTGGCTGAGGGGGCAAACCGGCCCGGTGCCGGTCGTCGGTATTGCATCGGCCTCGCAAGGTCCCGGCGGGCTGAAGCCGGCCGCTGCCTACAATCTCTTCACCATTGATGGCCATCCTGGCGCCTGGGAGCTCAAGGCCGAGCGCTTCAGTCTCAATGGCCGGGGTGACGATGTAGAGGACCAAGGCGTCAATATCCTGGCGTGATAATCTGTGGCATTTTGTGAATGCCACTTTGTCGTTTCGGTGGCGTTTTCGAATATCCGGAGCTACAATTCTCTCATCGAATTTCGGGAGGGATATGATGGGCTTTGGTGTAGCGATGAAGAGTTCCGCCGTGACCGCGCTTGCCGTGGGATTTCTGTTTGGCGCCAGCCTGCAGGCCCTCGCCGCCGGCTCAGAGAGCGACGAGACAGCACCGCCGCCGAAGACCAAAACCACGACCAAATGCACGGATGGCAAAGTCTGGGACAAGGATAAAAAGGAATGCGTGAAACCGCAGAAAAGCGGTTTTAACGACGATCAGCTTTTCCAGGCAGCACGCGAGTTCGCCTATGCCGGCCAGTATGACAACGCCATCACCGTCCTGAAGCTTGCCAAGAACCAGGACGATCCCCGCATTCTCAACTATCTCGGTTATTCCAACCGCAAGGCCGGCCGCATGGAGCTCGGCATGACGTATTATCGCAAGGCCCTGCAGCGCGATGAGAATTACATCCTCGCGCGCTCCTACATGGGCCAGGCGCTGCTCGAGCAGGGCGATGTTCAGGCGGCGCGCGTGCAACTTGTTGAAATCCGCGATCGCGGCGGTGAGAACACCTGGGCCTATCGCTCGCTGCTGCAATCGCTGAATGGTCAAATCAGCTATTGAGAGGTGCGCGCACTCCATTCCTCAAGATCGCGTGAGAAGTGGAGATGAAGCGCACAACCACTTTTTGAAGACTTGCGAAACGGCACGAAAATGGTTCATACCAACACAGAACGATCCTTCGGCTCAGTTAGCTTTTTTCGAAAGAAAAGCCGTCTTTTGCCGGATGACGCCTGCAGCTCTCCAACCCCCAACGTCTCCGTGGAAAGACAATGCCTACGCCGGTAGCCGCCATCGACATCAGACGAGATCTGGTCGGCCTTCTGCCGAAGCTCCGGCGCTTCGCCTTGACACTGGCCGGCGATCTGACCGACGCCGACGAACTCGTGCAGAGCGTTTGCCAACGCGGCATTGCGAAATTCCATCTGTGGAACAATGACGGCCGGCTCGAAAGCTGGCTCTACACCATGGCCCGCCATCAATGGGTGGATGAGGCCCGACGCCATCGGCTGCGGTCTGCCACCAAGGGTGGCGCGCTGGAACAAGGCGAACTGGCAGCGCCGGGCATGCGCGCCAATCCGGTCGAAGCAAGCGAAGCGCATCAGATGGTCACATCTTTGCCCGAAGGACTTGCCAGTGTCTTCCTGCTCGTCGATGTCGAAGGGCATAGCTACAAGCAGACGGCCGACATTCTTGGCATTTCCGTGTCGACGGTAGCGTCCCGGCTTTCCGGTGCCCGCCTTCGCCTCGCTACTCAAGGTCACAGCCGCTCGCCGCGAAGGTTTTAGCATTGCAGGATATGAAAAAAATGCCGCTCGAAACTCGCCTGTCCGCCTTTATGGACGGCGAGACGAGTCGCGAGGAGAAGGAGGAGCTGGAACGGCTCATAGCCTCCGATCCGGAAGCGCGGCGGATTTTCGATGAGCTGAAGCACGGTTCCGATGTCGGCCGCAAGGCTTTTGACGAGGTGCTGAAGGAACCGGTGCCGCTGGCGCTGGTACGCTCCATCAAAAGCGCGCAGGCACCGAAGGCGCGTGAGCCCGCCCCTCGCCTTTCCCGGCCATCCCTGAAGCTTGCTCCGACCGGTCGCCAGGCGCTCGCCGCAGCCCTTATCCTCTTCGTGGTCGGCGGCGGCATCGGCTATCTCGTCGGCATGCAGCCGTCCGGCGCACCCGCTGCGGCCCCGGCCTCACCGGC
Source organism: Rhizobium cerradonense (assembly GCF_030182455.1). NCBI lineage: Bacteria > Pseudomonadati > Pseudomonadota > Alphaproteobacteria > Hyphomicrobiales > Rhizobiaceae > Rhizobium > Rhizobium cerradonense. Next base: position 575,667 of record NZ_JAQJCK010000002.1, on the reverse strand, counting down.
GCCGAACCGCACATGGCTCGACGATATCGCCGCCTATCACCGCATCTATGCGCATCAACCCCGCCATATCGTCGAAGTACAGGCAACCGAGGTCGACGAGATCAGCAAATGGCTGACGGGCACTGTGGGCGTGAAATTCAATATACCGGATCTTGCCGCCGACGGGTTGGTCTTCCAAGGCGCACGCATGTTCATTGCCAACGGCAAACCGGTCGGCCAGTTGATCTATAAAGACCTCGACGGCGATGTCGTCGCCATCTGTTTCATGAAGGATGAAGGCGCCGCCGGCGACGGCAATTTTGACGAGACCATCAAGGATGACGTGAGCATCGTATCCTGGCATCGCAGCGGTACCGCTTATGCCGTCGTGGGCCCCTCCTCCGACGCGATGCTCGACCAGATCGCTGACCGGGTTTCGTCGGAAATTTGAGCTGGCCCTCTGGCCCTGCTTGCGACTTTCGGTTCAGCCAGTGATACTATTCATCTGCCAATCGCACCCGGAGGCTTCGTCCGATGGGGCGCATTCTGGAGATCGATCATGTCCGACATTCTGCTGACCATCCCTGAGATTGACGAACGCATCGCGGCAATAAGAGAAAATCTGCGCGAGTTGATCGAACAGGCCGCCGCATATTCCGGCGCAGCGGACGAGGAGCTAGCATCGGAGCGCATTGCCGAACAGGAAGAGGAGCTCGAACGCCTTTTGAAGCGGCGCGAGGAACTTTCCGGGCAAAAATCCTGACGGCGAAGAGACGGCGGCGCTGATTCCCTTGCCGTCTCTCGTTCGCAAGATCAGCGAGACGGCGCCGGCGAAATCGTCCTGGTGGCTTGCTCGCTTGAAAAGATGATGAAGGCGAACAACAGAACGCCAATGAAGATCACGATCGACGCTGCTGCAACGATCGGCTCCATCGCCATATTGCCAAGAAGCAAGAGATACAGTGCCGGCACAAGGACTGCGACGCCGGCCGTGTAGATGTAATATTGGATCATCGCCAGCCGTCTTTCCGCCTTTTGCGGGTTCAGTGCGTGGTAGCCGCCGAAGAGCGCCATGGTCACCCAGCCGAGAAGGTTGGCATGCGCATGAGCGCCGATGACGCTGTGATCCTCGGTGATTGCCATTTTCAGGCCTATTCCAATTCCGATGATCAGAAAGATGATGGCTGTCTTGAAATAGAGATTGGCAAGACGTGGCATGACTTCCCCCCGATAGGATTGCCGGTCGTCTAAAATATCACGTCACTCAGCCTCCCCGAAATTCAGCTTAATGGACAATAGCGGGTCAACTGCTTCGCGAGTTTCACGGAGAAGCGCCCGTATGGATTTCTCCGCCATTTCTGCTGACATCAGCACCATCATGCGTTATAGAACCGCCAAGCGACTTCAAAGGAGAGCGTTTGATGAGAACTCACGGCACAGGAAACCACCGCTGAAAAGCAGTGCCGTGAAGGGCTGCTTATTCGGCCCATCCATCAAATTGTTGTCTCCCGCCCCTGGAGGGCACTCATGTTTCGTCGCTTTGAAAAGCTCGTCGATCCATTCCAGTATTATGATGATCTGAACCCGCCGTCGGATTCATGGCGGTATCTTAAAAGCAACCTGCGCCCGTTCCGGTTCGTCATGGCAATGAGCCTTGCCCTGACCGTCATCGGTGCGGCGATCGAGATCTGGCTCATCGGCTATACCAGCCAGCTGGTGGACATTCTCGCGGCCGCTCGCCCGGATCAACTTTGGGCGTCCCACGGCACCGAATTGCTGGCCGCCGCCGCCCTTGTGCTGATCGGGCGGCCGTTCGCCGGCTATGTCAGGGAAAGCCTCGACGACATCGCGTTTCGGCCGAATGCTGAGACCCTGTTCCGCTGGCGGGCACATCGCCATGTCCTGCGGCAATCCGTCGGCTGGTTCCGCCAGGACTTTTCCGGACGCATCGCCAGCCAGGTGCGCGACATCGGCAACTCTGCGACCGGAGCGGCTTATGCGGTGCTGCATACGCTGTCGTTCGTCACGATCTATGTCGCCGGCTCGCTATGGCTCATGGCTTCGATCGATCTGCGTCTCATCTGGCCGTTGCTCGTCTGGATCTGCTGCTACCTGGGTCTGATGGCATTTGTCATACCGCGGCTCCGCCGGGCGTCCGAGGAGTTTCAAGGCGCCTATGCCTCCCTGACGGGCATGCTGGTCGATACCTACGCCAATATCGATGTCATAAAGCTCTTTGCCAATGCGGCCGAAGAAGACCGTGAAGGGCGGGAGCGCTTCGCCGCTGCCCGCAGGAAGTTTGTGCGCGTGCAAAAGCTCGAAGTCATGGTGAATTCGAGCATGCTGTTCCTGGGCAGCTTTCTTATCGTCGGCCTGGTCGGCTATGCCGTCATCCTTTGGCAGGCCGGCAGCGCGCCGCTCGGCCTGATTGCTGCTTCGCTCGCCTTGAGCTTCCGCATCACCGGCATGGCGGAATGGATGCTCGACGCCGTCTCGTCGCTGTTCGGCCATCTCGGCGCTATGCGGCAATCGCTGCTGACTGTGGCACAGCCGCTCGCCATTACGGATGAACCCGATGCCCGCCAGCTCATAGTCAACGGCGGCGCCATCACCTTCAAGTCCGTGACGCATCATTACGGCAAGGGCAATGGCGGTCTGGACGGCGTTTCGCTGCAGATCGCACCCGGCGAAAAGGTCGGCCTTGTTGGCCGCTCCGGCACCGGCAAGTCGACACTTGTCAATCTGCTGCTGCGGTTCTTCGATCCGGAAGCAGGCTCCATCGAGATCGACGGACAGAATATCCGCGGAATCTCCCAGGAGAGCCTGCGCAGACAGATCGGCATGGTGACCCAGGACGCTGCCCTGCTCCACCGCTCGGTTCGCGACAACATCGCCCATGGCGACCCCCGCTTCTCCGACAGCGCGATCGCAGCGGCGGCGGACAAGGCAGCCGCAAGCGGCTTCATCGCAGCTCTCCGGGATCATGAAGGCCACACCGGCTACGACGCCCATGTCGGCGAGCGTGGCGTCCAGCTATCGGGCGGACAGAGGCAACGCATCGCGCTTGCCCGCGCCATCCTGAAGGACGCGCCGATCCTGGTGCTCGACGAGGCGACGTCGGCTCTCGACTCGGAGGTGGAGGCCGCCATCCAGGATACGCTCTATGGCGTCATGGAGGGCAAAACTGTCATCGCGATCGCCCATCGCCTGTCGACCATCGCCCGCATGGATCGCATCGTCGTCCTCGATGAAGGGCGGATCGTCGAAGACGGTAGCCACGCCGATCTGCTCGCGCAAAACGGCATCTATGCCGCATTGTGGGCACACCAATCCGGCGGCTTCATCGGCGACGATGTCTAATTGACGATCGTGCCGGGCAGCAGGTCGACGCACCGTAGCCTCCGTCCGACACCCAAAATGCGGAGGCGACCATCAACAATGGTCGCCTCATGCCCACCCTTTGAGGCGGCGTTGGATCTTCGCTACGGTACCCGATATCATTTCACGGGTATGACAGTCGGAGCATCCTTGTTCTTCAAAAGCACAACGATGAATTTTGCGGGTTTGGTCTTGCTTGCATTGCGGCTGACCACGTGAATGTCGGACGGACCTTCATAGAAGGTCTCTCCGGGTGACAAGGTGACTTCTTTTTCCCCCTTGACCTGCATCACGATCGAGCCCTCCAGAACATAGACGAATGCATTTGCGTCATGTTTGTGAATAGGATCGGAACCTCCTGGCCCATACTCGACCGATATCATCAGCCCCTCCTTGCCAGGATAATTTGGAAGGTCCTTTTTCATGAGCGATGTGACGTGTGCAGTGTTGTCAGCGGCAGCCGACATCGTGCCGAGGAGGCAAACCGTAGCCGACACAAATAGTCCTAGAAAAATTGACTTCATCGTCGTAATCCCCTTGGTTGTTGAAGCGTAGATGCGCGTTGGCATGATTTCGTTTCGACTTCGAATGCTTCGGGCAAAAGCCTTCGCAGAGTGCGGGCATCGTTTCATACACCCAGCAATGCATCGTCTCGCACTGTTTGCGCCCATCGTTGCGAAGTCGAATCGACGAACGTGACGGTTTCATCGAGCGGCGCCCGGCCGGTGCGGGCGTAAGGCTCAGTGACGTCCTCGTACCCAATCGACATGCCGCAGAACAGGATGAGCCCTTCGCGCGGTGACAGGATCTCCGCGACGGTCTTGCGGTACACCGACCACGCCATTTGGGTGCAACTGTGCAACCCCTCGCCGCGCAGCAGCAGCATGACGGTCTGAAGGTACATGCCGACATCGGCCCATTGGGGTACACCCAAGTCGCGGTCGATATAGCAGAACAGGGCGGCGGGCGCGCCGAAACAATTCCAATTTGCGGAAGCAGCTCTCTGACTTGCCTCCCAGTCGCCGTCCGCAATGCCGAGCGCATGGTAGCGTTCATGGCCGAAGGCAGAGCGACGCTCGCGGTACGGAGACTTCAGTGTGTGCGGGTACATTTCGTATTCCCGCTCGTCCCAGGGGTCGCCTGCCGCCACGCGTTTCCCCGCGCGCTTCTTGAGCTCGGCAAGCGGCTCTCCGGTCATTACGTAGGTGTTCCATGGCTGGATGTTCGATCCGGAAGGAGCCCAAGCCGCGGCAAGCAGCACACGCTCCAGCACCGCCTTCGGGATATCCCGGTCGGTGAACTTGCGCACCGCCCGTCGACTCTTGACCGCCTCATATACGTCCATGATCGTTCACCTTCTAGTTGTCAGGTTCCCAATAACCAAGAGGTACCAATTCGAGATGAGCCGGCCAATTCTGCGCAGTGTTTGTCCGCGCACTGCATTTGGTTAGACGAAGCCATACCAATGGCTAGGCTAAGTCCTATCGACGCTCTGACTATTTCGTACTCAGTGGTTAGGTTCGGGCGCGCGCCTGGATAGCGGCCAGCTCGGCGTTTGCAGCGGCCAGCCCGCTGAACGACAAAACAAAAAATCCCCTCGACCATATCGAGGGGATTTTGTCTTCACGGCGCTTACTAACGGCTGAAAGTCAGCCCTTTTTCGCCTGAATATCGAGCACGCGGTTCGCCGCCGAGACGATCGCCTCGAGAGAAGCGGCGACGATGTTGGTATTGATCCCTGCACCGAAGAGCTTGCCGCCGGGATAGGAGGTCTCGACATAGGAGATTGCCGCGGCATTGGAGCCGTGCTGCAGCGAATGCTCGGAATAATCCTCGACCGACATCGGAATGCCGAGATAGATCGAGAGGGCATTGATGAAGCCGTCGATCGGGCCGTTGCCGCGGCCTTCGATACGCTTCACCTCGCCATTGTCGGTGATCTCCGCCGCGACGATGCGCTCACCCTTATGCGCGGGATCGGCGAAGGTGTGGTGGTCGACGAAGCGGATGCGAGCGTCGGACTGCGTCACGTAACGTTCGATGAAGTGGTCGTAGATGCGCCTCGACGGCAGCTCCTTACCCTCTTCATCGGTGATGCGCTGGATCTCCTCGCGATATTCCACCTGCAGATTGCGCGGCAGGTTGAGCCCGTAATCCTGTTGCAGGATATAAGCGATGCCGCCCTTGCCCGACTGCGAGTTGATGCGGATAATCGCCTCGTAGGTACGGCCGACATCCTGCGGATCAATCGGCAGATACGGCACTTCCCAAACCGGATGGTTGGCGACCTTCGCCGCCTTCATGCCCTTGTTGATCGCATCCTGGTGCGAGCCGGAAAAGGCGGTGTAGACCAGCTCGCCGACATAAGGGTGACGCTCGCTGATCGCCATCTGATTGGAATATTCGAAGACTTCCTTCATGCGCTCGATGTTCGAGCAATCGAGCTCGGGATCGACGCCCTGCGTGAACATGTTCAGCGCCATGGTGACGACATCGACATTGCCGGTGCGCTCGCCATTGCCGAACAGCGTACCTTCAACACGGTCGGCGCCGGCCATCAAGGCCAGTTCGGCAGCGGCAATACCGGTGCCGCGGTCATTGTGCGGATGCAGCGAAATGATCAGGTTTTCGCGATTGTCGAGATTGCGGCACATCCACTCGATCTGGTCGGCATAGATGTTCGGTGTTGCCATTTCGACGGTCGACGGCAGGTTGATAATCAGCTTGTTGTCCGGCGTCGGCTTCACCACTTCGATGACGGCGTTGCAGATTTCCAGCGCCACCTCCAGTTCGGTGCCGGTAAAGCTTTCCGGTGAATATTCGAAGCGATAGCCCCCGCCCGCTTTGGCCGCCATGTCGGTGATCATCTTGGCCGCGTCGACGGCGATCTCCTTGATGCCCTTCACATCCTTGGCGAACACCACGCGGCGCTGCAATTCGCTGGTAGAATTGTAGAAATGCACGATCGGCTTATTGGCGCCTTCCAGCGCCTCGAAGGTGCGGGTGATCAGCTCCGGGCGGCACTGCACGAGAACCTGCAGCGACACGTCGGCCGGCACATTGCCGTGCTCGATGCACCAGCGGGCGAAATCAAAATCGGTCTGCGATGCCGACGGGAAACCGATCTCGATTTCCTTGAAGCCCATCTCCAGCAACAGATGGAACATGCGCGCCTTGCGGTCGTGGCCCATCGGATCGACCAGCGCCTGGTTGCCGTCGCGCAAATCGACGGAGCACCAGATCGGCGCCTTGGTGATGGTTTTCGAAGGCCAGGTTCGATCGGGAATATTGATCTGCGGGTAAGCGCGGTATTTCACCGCTGCCTCGGGCATGCCTTTGGGGGAATGGCTGTTCGCGTCCATGTTTCGTCTCTTCCTTTCCCGTCATTTGCCCCGCGTCTTAGCCGATCGTACGCGGCTTGGCGATGACAAATACGGACCCGCTACGGGGTATCCTGTCGATTTTGGGGATATGTCGCGAGGAGCAATGGCCGGGCGGGCTCTACGGCCGCCGAGCGCTCCTCAAAGGACCCGGCAACCGCGCGTAAGGCCGAGAAGAAGAAGCGAAGTAAGGGCGCGCGTATTGTCACGCAGGGCAACGCGCCCACGTGCAATCTGTTCGGAAATCTTTGCGCCAGTCGTCTTCATGGTCGCGCTTATAGCCGCGCCATAAAAAAGAAGCAACCCCTTGCTCACCGTTTGAGCACTTGCACCCCATGCGACAGCGCCATCATCAATCCGCCGGCGATCAGCCCCCAGAAGGCGCCCGAGATGCCACCGAAGGAAACGCCTGATGCCGTGACGAGGAAGGTGATCGCGGCCGCCTCGCGCGATTCCGCCTTTTGAAAAGCATTCATGGCAGAGTTGGACAAAGCGCCGACCAGCGCCAGGCCGGCGACAGCTTCGATCAGGATCGGCGGCGCCAGTGCCACGAAGGCGGTAACGGCGCCTGCCAGCAATCCGAGGATGATGTAGACGACCCCCGCGGTGATTGCCGCCCAATAGCGCCGCTTTGGATCGGCATGGGCGTCCTGCCCGGCGCACATGGCGGCGGTGATCGCGGCAAGATTGACGGCATGGCCGCCGAAGGGTGCGCTCAACAGCGAAAACAGGCCGGTCACGGCAAAGAGCGGGCCGGGCTTCGGATCATAGTGGTGGACCTTCAGCACCGCGATGCCCGGAATATTCTGCGACGCCATGGTGACGATGAAAAGCGGCAGCGCGATGGAGACGAGGCCGGCGACCGTGAAGGTCGGCTTCACCAGTTCGAGGCTCGGCATCAGCGAATGCTCAAGCGATGCCAGCGCTCCATCGGGCACCTTCACGCCGAAAGCCAGCACCAGCGCAAAAGCGGCAAGCGCCGCCGGAACGGCCCAAAGCCGTTTGAAGGCCCCAACCACGATCCAGGCGATGATAATGGGCAGGCCAAGCAATGGATCGAAGGCGATGGCCTTCACAGGCGCAAAGCAAAGTCCGAGCAGCACGCCGGCCAGCATGGCGTTCGCCAGCGCCGCCGGAATAGCTGCGACGGCGCGTCCGAGCGGCCGGAACAGGCCAGCAATCACGATCAGCACCGCACAGATCAAAAAGGCGCCGACCGCTACCGGAAAGCCGCCCTCTACGGCGCCCGCGCTTGCCAGAAGTGCTGCTCCCGGCGTCGACCAGGCAATGCTGACCGGCAGCTTCGTCGCCAGGCTGAGCACGATCGCGCAAAGCCCCATCGCGATCGACAGGGCCGTCAATCCGGACGCGGCCTGCGCGTCCGTGGCGCCGACCGCCTGCAACCCATGCAGAACGACCGCGAAGGAGCTGGCAAAACCTACAAAGGCGGTAAGGCAGCCCATGAACAGGCTTTGGACGGAAAAATCTTTGAGCATGGCGGCGGCTGGAGACTCGTGGATGCGGTGAAAAGCGCATGGAGCATCACAAGCGGCGGTCGTGCAAGTGCAGTTTGACGAAAGAATGCAGCCGTGTCAGGCAACGCACGGGGGCAGCCGCATTTCGAGCGGACGGACTGCGGCGATTTTCGCCAGGGCAATCCGGGCCAGAGAGCGCCCCTCGATTGGCAGAAGAGCTTGAAAAGGGATTGCGCACCAAACATCAAACTTGTGTAGTCAAACGCATCTAGGTTTCTGAATTTCAGTCGGCTGAAATCGATAGATGCGTAAAGGGGGAACGATTCATGTATTACGCTATCCTGGCCTATCACGAAGAGGGAGTGGTCGAATCCTGGACCAAGGAGGAGGATGCGGCGTTGATGACCGAACTCCTCCAGGTGAATGATCGCCTCGTTCAGGAAAAGTCTCTGGGACCGGCCGCGCGGCTTGGCCCGACCGAACGCGCGGTGACGCTGCGGGGCAAGGGTGCCGGCATCGTCACGGACGGCCCCTTTGCTGAAACCAAGGAGCAATTGCTGGGCTTCTATGTCGTGGATTTTCCAACGCTAGAGGCAGCGGTCGCAGCCGCGCGCGACCTCCGACGCGTCAATCCGACGGCAGTCTATGAGATCAGGCCGATTTCGCTTTATCTGCCCGGCGCGCCGCTGGTATCGCGGGATGAGGAATAGCGCCAACACAAAAGCGCCCTCGCCTGCCTTTGGGCAAACGAGGGCGCTTTGACTGAGCAAAGAGCCGTCAGATCAAATCTCGGCCTGCGACGTCACGATCCGCGAAACCAGGCCGTAAGCCTTAGCCTCTTCCGCAGACAGCCAGTAGTCGCGGTCCGTGTCCTTGGCGATGCGCTCGACCGGCTGGCCGGTGGCTTCCGAGAAGATCTTGTTCAGGCGTTCGTTCATCTTGATGATCTCGCGAGCCTGAATTTCGATATCGGAGGCCATGCCGCGGGTACCGCCGGACGGTTGGTGCAGCAGGAAGCGGGTGTTCGGCAGGCAGATGCGGCGCTCCTTGGGGGCGGCGACGTAAATCAGTGCACCCGCGGAAGCGACCCAGCCGGAACCGATCATCCAGACCTTCGGCTTGATGAACTTGATCATATCGTGAATGGAATCGCCGGATTCGACGTGGCCGCCGGGCGAATTCACGTAGATCCGGATATCCTCATCGCTGGCGGCCGCGAGTGCCACGAGCTGCGAGCAGACCTTCTGCGCCAGTTCCTGCGTAATGCCGCCATAGATGAAGATCGAGCGCGATTTGAAAAGATTCGCCTCCGCGTCCTTGCCCAAGGGCAGCTCTTTCGTCTTTTCTTCCTGTTCGTCTTCGTCGTTCATTCGCAAGTCTCCAGCAGATGTATCCTACCGCACATAATGCGACTCCATGCGTAAAACAATGCCGGAAAAAGGCAAGGCGTGAATAGCCAGGGAAAGCATGGCGTTATGGTTGCGGATTACCGAATTGTAACTTGAAGAGGCTTTGAAAAGCCGGAATTCCATCCTACGTCAGGTGGGCGCGACGAGAATCGCGCCCGGAATTTGCAGCAACAGATCGCCAAGGAGGCCATCATGTCGCCTGAAGAACGTCAAATGCTCGCTTCCCTCTTCGATCGCGTCCGCACTACGGCGAGCACCCAGCGCGATGCCGATGCGGAAGCCTTCATCAATCAATCGGTTCGCGAGCAGCCCTATGCGCCCTATTTCCTTGCGCAAGCCGTGCTCATACAGGAACAGGGCATGAAGGCTGCGGCCGACCGTATCCAGCAGCTCGAAGCACGCGTGCACGAGCTGGAACAGCAGGGCGCCGACACTCACCCGCAGGCCCAGAGCGGCAGCTTCCTCGGCGGCCTCGGCTCGCTGTTCGGCGGCAACCAGCAGCAGCGCGTCCCTGCTCCACAAGCCCCGCAGCAGCAGGGCCGTCTCTATGACGATTATGCCCGCAACGCTCCGCAACCGGGCCCATGGGGCGGCCAGCAACAGCCGACCGGTCCCTGGAACCCGCAGGCCGGCGCTCCCTCCGCGGGCGGCAGCTTCCTGCGCGGCGCCCTTGGCACGGCGGCAGGCGTTGCCGGCGGCGTGATGCTGGCGGAATCGCTCTCCAGCCTGTTCAGCCCGCATCTCGGCGGCACCGCGGCAGGCTCGGGCCTTGGCGGCCTTTTCGGCGGGACTTCCGCCAACGCAGCCGAACAGCCGGTTCAGGAAACGATCATCAACAACAACTATTTCGGCAACGACGACAAGAACGATCAGAACGACAATGATCAGACCAATGTCGACTACGCCTCGAACGATCAGGACGACGACTACGATGATTCGTCGGACAATGGCGGCGACGACAGCTCGTTCGCGTAATACCGATCGCCTCTAATGACAAAAGCCGCCCTCCCTTCGGAGGGGGGCTTTTTCAATTTCAGCCACGCCCGCGATAGGGTTGCACGCCCTGATCCGGTAGCCACACGCCCTCGGGCGGCTTGCCCGTCTGCCAGAATACATCGATCGGGATACCGCCTCGGGGATACCAGTAGGCACCGATGCGCAGCCACTTCGGCTCCAGCAATTCGACCAGCCGCTTGGCGATGTAGATCGAGCAATCCTCATGGAAGGCGCCGTGGTTGCGGAAGGAATGCAGGAAGAGCTTCAGCGACTTCGATTCCACCAGCCATTCGTTGGGCACATAGTCGATGACGATATGAGCAAAATCCGGCTGTCCGGTCATCGGGCAGAGCGAGGTGAATTCCGGTGCGGTGAAACGCACGACATAGTCCGTGCCGGCATGGCCGGACGGCACTTTTTCGAGAACGGCAGCTTCGGGGTTCGCGGCCGTTTCGGTCTGGCTGCCGAGCATCGACAGGCCGGAAACATCCGTTGTAGGCATCTTAGGTCTCCTTGATCACTTTAACGCGGATGCCATGGGCCTTCTCGCCCTCGGGCTCCACGTGAATGGTTATTTCTGCGCCCGCATGGATCGCCCGTATGGCGTCTTCAAGGCGGTCGCAAATGCGATGGGCCTCGCGGACCGGCATCGCCGCTGGCACGACTAGGTGGAAGTCGACGAAAGTGACGGCACCCGCCCGGCGCGTCTTCAGATCATGCACGCCGAGAGAGCCGTTGGCATGCGTCGCGATCGCCTCCTTGATCACCGCTTCCTCTTCGGGCAGGACGGCCTTGTCCATCAGCCCGTCGATGGAATTGGAGATGACTTTCCAGCCTTGATAGAGAATGTTGACGGCGACGAGAATTGCAAGCACCGGGTCGAAGATCGGGTAGCCGGTGCCAAGCGCCAGCAGCAGGCCGATGAGCACACCAACCGACGTATAGACATCGGACATGATGTGCTGCCCATCCGCCGTCAGCGCCGGCGAGCGGTGTTCGTGCCCGGCGCGGATCAAAGTCAGTGCCCACAGGGCATTGATGATACCGGCGGCAAAGTTGATGGCAAGACCGAGGGCAGGCGCCTGCAGCGGTTGCGGATTGCTCAAATGCCCCACCGCCTCCTGTACGATCATCAGCGCAGCGACGACGATCATCGCACCCTCGGTGACGGCCGAGAGATATTCCGCCTTATGGTGGCCGAAGGGATGGTCATGATCCGCCGGCTTCTGCGCATAGCGGATGACGAAGAAAGCGATGAAAGCGGCCACGACATTGACGAAGGACTCCAGACCGTCCGACAACAGCGCGACGGAGCCCGTGACCCACCAAGCGACCATCTTCAGCGCCATGACGCCTAGCGATAGCGGAATGCCCCAGAGGGCCAGCCGCCGTATCGTCTGGTTGCCCTGTCCGTTCATGCGTTTCTCCAATGCGGATGCGCGCCTGCATATGCGAACGAATTGCAAGAACCGCGCCATTCAAATGCAAAACCGCCCGCGCGAAAATCGCGCAGGCGGCTTATTGAGGCTCATATGATGCAGAATACACCATTTGTCAAAGGACGGCTCGGGCCTAGCGCATCACAATTTATCCCAAATGGCCCGCTTAAACAAAGTCGAGCGGCAAGGGCGATTGCCGGCCGATCCTATGCTTGCCTGTGAAAATCATGATGGCACCTTCCCGTGCGAGCGCGCACTGAGCTATACAGCAACCCATTAAGCCCCAGCGAACGGCATTCCGCCACGAAACGTCGCCGCTCCCTCCAAATCCACGGTGGAACATGCCCGCTCTTGATGAACCCTCTCATTCGTACGACACCGCTTCGCTCGCCGATGTGTCGCCAAAGGAAGCGGATCATCTGATAGCAGCCTGTGCGTTTTCGGAGGAGGAACGCGCCGCCGTCTACCGCGCCATCGAAACCCGCCGCGACGTCCGCGATCAGTTCCGGTCTGATCCCCTGCCCGAAGATCTCGTGAGACGGCTGCTCGAGGCAGCCCATCGCGCGCCGTCCGTCGGTTTCATGCAGCCGTGGAACTTCATTCTGATCCGGCAACCGGAGACGCGGGACCGCGTGTGGCAGGCTTTCAACCAGGCGAACGAAGAAGCCTGCCGGATGTTCGAAGGCGATCGCCGCGCGCAATATCAGCGGCTGAAACTCGAAGGCATCCGCAAGGCGCCGCTCAGTATCTGCATCACCTGCGATACCCGGCGCGGCGGACCTGTTGTGCTCGGGCGAACGCACAATCCCGCAACGGACGTCTATTCGACGGTCTGCGCCGTTCAAAATCTCTGGCTTGCCGCCCGCGCCGAAGGTGTCGGGGTCGGCTGGGTGAGCATTTTTCATGAGGACGCTATCAAGGGCATCCTGAACATACCGGAGCACGTCAAAATCGTCGCATGGCTGTGCATCGGTTACGTCGACGAACTCTACGACATGCCCGAGCTGGCAGTGAAGGGATGGCGCGACCGCCTGCCGCTCGACAAGTTGATTTTCGAGGAGTGCTGGCGGAACGATCAGGACACTTCCGAGCAGCCTTGATCAGCGCTAATCCATCTTAGTGGACGCGAAACGATCGCGATCATTATGCAGGCTGAGCGACAGCCGCAACATCCAGGGCAGCGCCGTCCATAGGCCCGAAGTCAATCCCGCTTGCCTCAACCCCGCCGCCGTCCACGTATTGCACCCCATCAGCGCATTGAAATATCCCCGCGCCTCGAAGAATGCATCATTCTCGCTGTAGTTGCTACCCGGCAAGGACACCGGCCCGCTATCCGCCTGCACGAGACTGCCCAGGATGAATTGCTGCAATCGCTTAAGCCCGCCGTCATCGATGTTGAGCACGGTCACACCGGGCGCACTTTCGGGTATCTCACCGGCCAGTTCCGCATGAATGACAGACCGATCCAAGGTAAAGCTCTTCAGCACCGGCCCTGTCTTCAGATCCGCCCAGGTCCGCGTCTCGGTATAGAAACGCCTGCCGCCCCAGCCGAAAATGAGGTAGTGCAGGTTCGGGTTGTCGAGATCGAGCCCGGCTGTCCGCAGGAACGCAAAGCGGCTCAAGAGATCGGCATCGACGGGAATGGCGATATCCGTGTGGATGGGATTGCTGAGCACGAGGATGCGACGCGAGCGCTCCGGCACCGCCGGCCCATCATGCCAGAGCGGACGCGGCACCACGATGCCGAGGACGACGATCACGACAAGCGCAAGTATCGCGATCAGAACGCGTTTGAATATCTTTGAAATCACCGACCGTAAGCCCCTACCGACATTGAATGTCTTCAGGGCTTGTTGGCCTCTTTCAAGGCAAAAAACATCCCCATGCACTTTTTTCGTGTGCACGGGTTTGTTCAAGCATCAGTGGCTGCGATTTTGCGTCACGCAGCCTTGGTTTTTGCCCGCCGCGCCAGATGAGCGACGACGTTCTCGATCATCCGCATGCCGGCATCGCCGCCGAGCGTCATGATCGATTCCGGATGGAACTGCACGGCCGCGATCGGCTCCTTCACATGCTCGATGCCCATGATCGTGCCGTCCTCGCTTTCGGCCGTGATCATGAAGTCACGCGGCAAGCTGGACGGATCGGCAAAGATCGAATGATAGCGCCCGACGGTCACCTCACGGCCGAGGCCAGAGAAAACCAGACCGGGCTCCAACACGCGGATGCGTGAGGGCTTGCCATGCATCGGGATCGCCAGATGGCGTAGCTCGCCGCCATAGGCTTCGGCAAGCGCCTGCAAGCCCAGGCAGACGCCGAAGATCGGCAGATTGCGCGCCCTCGTCTTTTTGATGGTCGCCTTGCAATCGAAATCTTTCGGGTTGCCGGGACCTGGCGACAGCACGACCAAATCCGGATCCAGCCGGTCGAAAACCTCTTCCGGCACGGGCGTACGCACGGTCGAAACCGTCGCACCGGTCTGGCGGAAGTAATTCGCCAGCGTGTGCACGAAACTGTCTTCATGGTCTACGAGCAGGATCTTCACGCCCTTGCCGACCGAGGCGACGTCGCGCTGCTGCTTGCCGGAATTCGCAGCCTTGGCATCACGGATAGCGGACAACATGGCGGATGCCTTCAATTCGGTTTCTGCTTCTTCTTCTTCTGGGATGGAGTCGTTCAGCAATGTAGCGCCAGCACGAACCTCGGCAATGCCGTCCTTGATGCGCACGGTGCGCAGTGTCAGGCCGGTATTCATGTCGCCGTTGAAGCCGACCATGCCGATCGCGCCGCCATACCATGCGCGCGGGCTCTTTTCATGGTTCTCGATAAAGCGCATTGCCCATAGCTTCGGTGCGCCGGTGACGGTGACGGCCCAAGCGTGGCTGAGGAACCCGTCAAAAGCATCCATATCGTCGCGCAGGCGGCCCTCGATATGGTCGACCGTGTGGATCAACCGCGAATACATCTCGATCTGCCGGCGGCCGATGACCTTCACCGAGCCTGGCTCGCAGACGCGGCTCTTGTCGTTACGGTCGACGTCCGAGCACATGGTCAGCTCGGACTCGTCCTTCTTGGAATTCAAAAGCTTCAGGATCTGCTCGCTGTCGGCGATCGGATCGTCGCCGCGCTTGATCGTGCCGGAGATCGGGCAGGTTTCGATGCGGCGGCCCGAGACGCGAACGAACATTTCCGGCGAAGCGCCGACGAGATATTCCTGATTGCCGAGATTGATGAAGAAGGAATAGGGAGACGGATTGATCGCTTTCAGCCGCTTGGAGATATCGGAGGGCTTGCTCTCGCAGCGTTCCATGAACTTCTGGCCCGGAACGACTTCGAAGAGATCGCCCTTGCGGAAACTTTCCTTCGCCTTGACCACCAGCTCGGCATATTCGCCGGGGCGATGATCGCTCTTCGGGGGAATGGTGCTCGTCTGACGGAACGGCTCGGCAGCGATGTCGCCGGACTTGCCTTCGGTGGAGACGCCGCCCTTGGCGAAATCGTAACGATCGATCCAGGCCTTAGCGGAGTAGTTGTCGACCACCAGGATTTCGTCCGGCAGATAAAGCACCATGTCGCGCTGATCGTCGGGACGCTTGAGCTTCAGATCGATCGCATCAAACTGGAAAGCGAGATCGTAGCCGAAGGCACCGTAGAAGCCGATGCTGGCGTCGGCCTGCGAGTAGAAGAGATCGGTCACGGCGCGCAGCACCGTGAAGACGGTCGGCATCTTCGAGCGCTCTTCCTCAGTGAAGACACGATCCGGCATCTTTACCGCCAGATCGAGCCGGCGCGGCGTTGAGGCACCAAGCACGACCTCGGAAACGGTCTTCAGCTTCTCCGCGATGAAGCCGAGAATGACCTCGCCACGCTCGTTATAAGCTTCGATCCAGACATTGCGTCCATTGCAGGAAAGACCAAGCGGCGGATCGACGATGGCGGTATCCCAACGGGTGTAGCGGCCGGGATATTCGTAGTTCGACGAAAACACCGCGCCGCGGCGCTCGTCGAGCTTGTCGATATAGGACGAAACCGCATCCGCATAAGGCGTCGGCCGGCGCTGCCGGGTGACGGTGATCCCGCCCTTCGTCTCGTAGATTTCCGCACCATCATCCCGAAGGATCGTTACCATTGTTCCTCACTCCGTTGTCGGGCCCGGATGACAGGCGGCCTTTATAACAAAAAAGCCGCCTCGAATTTTCGGGCGGCTCACTCGTCGTCTTTGAACACGATTGGTCGAGGCCGCTTCAGCGTGCCCACCACCAAACTGCAATGTTGTTCAAGGACATGTTCATGGCGGGAATTGTTAGCGTGAGATGAGGTGATGCGCAAGCCGCAATCTCAGGGAACGGGCAGAAACGATGTTCGCCTCTGCCCTCGCCTTTTAAATCTGCCGCCCAGCCGCTGCGAAAAACTCCTCCGGTCCATCGACTTCGATCAACCGTTTTCGGTCTATAAGCCAAAAGCGATTGCCGACGGCGCGCACGAAGCTGCGATCGTGAGAAACAAGCAGGCAACTTGCCTCCTGCGCCATCAGCTCACCTTCCAGCGCTTCCTGCCCATCGATATCGAGATGGTTGGTCGGCTCATCGAGCAGGTAGAAGTTCGGATTGGTTAGCCGGAGCACCAGTATGGACAAGCGCGCCTTCTGGCCGCCCGAAAGCCTGCCGATGGCACGGCCTTGCATGTCGACACCCATGCCCGCACCAGCGAGCAGCGTGCGCGCCCGCTGTTCGCCGAGTTCGAACAGCCGCGTAATGACCCCGAGCGGCATATCGTCCGGATCGAGATTGGAGAGCGCCTGATCGCTATAGCCTAGCGCCAGCGAAGGTGTTGCCTTGATCGCCCCCGGTGCGCTCTGATCGGCAATAGCCTTGCGGATCATCTCGATAAGCCGGGTCTTGCCCGCCCCATTATGGCCAAGCAGGACGATGCGATCGCCCTGGCAGATCCAGCGTTTGCCGGTCTTGAACAACAATGTGCCATCCGGCGTCTCGACGGACGCATCGTCCAGCGTCACCAATATCTTGGCCTGAATGCCGCGATTGGCGAGCTTGATTGCGCCGGACGAACGCTCTTGGTGGCCCGGCCGTGCCGCATCCTCCAGCCGCTCGGCGCGTGCCTTGAGCTGCTTCGTCTTCACCGTCAGCAGGTCGCTGCCGGAATTGATGCCGAGATTGTTAAGCTTGGCCGCCTGCTTGCGCAGTTGCTGCGCCGTCTTCATGTCCTTCTGGTAACGCCGCTCATCCGAGGCGTCGGCCTCGTCCAACACTGCCCGTGCCGGGCCATAGGGCAAGGCGTAGGCCGCCGATTGTTCCTGACGCAGGAACAGTGTGCGGTTGGTGACGGCATCGAGAAAGGCGCGGTCGTGGCTCGATATCAGAACCGGCACATCGCGTGGCAGAGCGTTCAACCAATCTTCGAGCAGCGCGATCTTGGCGAGATCGAGATGGTTGGTCGGCTCATCCAGCAGCAGGACGTCCGGCTCGGTTACCCAGACACGGGCGAGCATGGCAAGCCGCTGCCAACCACCGCTGAGATTGGCAAGCGCCCTCTCCCGCAGCGCCTGCGGGACGTCGAGCGAATCCAGAACGACGTCGACGCGCCAGCCCTCGCTCTCGGCTTGTTCGGCCGGCAGAGCGCGAAGTACCGCATCGTGGAAAGACATGTCAGCCAGAGCGGCGGGCACATTCTGTTCGACATATCCAACCCGAAGGCCGCGCGAACGGGTAATGTCGCCCACCGTTGGCTCCAGCCTGCCGGCGATGCAATTGAGCAGCGTGGATTTCCCCCGGCCATTTGCGGCAACGAGGCCGATGCGGTCGCCGGCGCTGACGGTGAAATTCAGATTGGAGATAAGCGGCACACCCAGGGTGATGCCGAAATTGCGGAGATTGATCAGAGTCATGGTTTTCTTCCGGTCCGACCAAGCAAGCCAGCAACAGGCGCCTTATCGCCATATGATGCTGAAGTTGCTCGGTAGATGTCGTGATACGGCTGCTTGAACGCAAAAATTCAGCGCCGCATTACCCAACAGGGGCAGACCAGGAGGAAATGAGTGAGAGACAGCCTCTGATCAGCCCTGCAAACGCATTTGCAGGGCATGAGTCGGACCGAACTGGCGATTACGCCAGACAAACGTCATCATGCGGTCCTCCTCTCTCAATAGGTTGCGCTGCCTTGATAGCATTGAACGCTGTGATAGACAATCGCGCGGCGTTTACGGGCAATCCGATGTTCGGGACGACGAAGCTGAGCATGCGCCCGGCTTCGTCCAATTGCTCAGGCTGCGAAATATTCGTCTCGATCGATGTCCTGAAGGAGGCCGGGCTGCTCCGGCAGCCATCCCAGCAATTCCCGTGTCCGTTGGCTGGAGGCCGGGCAATCGAGCCCGGCAAAATGTGCGAACCAGCCGAAGTGCTCTGCGGCCTCCTCCTGCGTCTTGCCGACGACCGGCAGGTTCAGGCGGCGGCCGATCACGCCGGCGATCTCCCGGAACGGTACGCCCTCTTCGGCGACGCCGTGGTATCGGGCGGCCCCGGCCTCCGTCTCAAGCGCAAGCCGGTAGAGACGGGCGGCGTCGAGCCGATGCACTGCCGGCCAGAGGTTCTGCCCTTCGCCGATATAGGCGGAAACACCTTTCTCGCGGGCAATGCGGATGAGGATCGGAACGAAACCATGATCGCCGACGCCGTGGACCGAGGGAGGAAGCCGCATCGCCGATGCGCGCACCCCTTTCGCGGCAATCGACAAAACCGCCTGTTCGGAAGCGACGCGAGGAAACGAAGCGGGACCGAATTCCGGAATCTGGTCTTCGATCGCGAGACGACCCGGCGAAAGCAGCCCGGTCCCGGAGGTAACAATCAGGCGGCGGTCGGAACCCGCCAGCGTCAAGCCGAGTGCCTCGATGACGCGCCTGTCCATCTCGCAATTTTCCGCAATTTTCGAGAAGTCGTGATTGAAACCAGTATGGATCACGCCATCCGAAGCGGCCGCGCCACTACGCAGGCTTTCCAGATCTTCAAGATCGCCTCGATGCACCTCGGCACCTGCGGCGACAAGAGATTTGGCACCGGCCTCAGAGCGGGTGAGACCGAGTACCCGATGGCCGGCATCGATCAATTCAGCAACAACAGCGGACCCTACGAAACCGGTCGCGCCGGTAACAAAAACACGCATGGGAAATTCTCCAGGTTCAAACTGAGAACACTATCCACGGATCAATTATCAGGGTAAAGTAGTGACCTTATACGGGTATAATGACTAATAGGACGAACATGCCGGCCGCAGACCACAACCCGCTTGGAACCTACCTCCGGGATCGCCGCACCAAGCTCGATCCGACCGCTTTTGGCCTTCCGCCGGGACGCAGGCGAACGGCCGGGCTGAGGCGCGAGGAAGTGGCACAGCGCGCCAATATCAGCGCGACATGGTACACATGGCTCGAACAAGGCCGTGGCGGCGCGCCCTCAGCCGATGTACTGGACCGGATCACCCGCGCCCTGATGCTGACGAATGTCGAGCGCGAGCACCTCTTCCTCCTTGCCCTCGGCCGGCCGCCCGAGGTCCATTACCAGCCGGCCGAGGGGGTGAGACCACGGCTTCAACGCGTGCTGGACTCGCTGGAGCTCAGCCCGGCGCTTGTGAAGAATTCCACCTGGGATATCATTGCCTGGAACCGTGCCGCTTCGGTCGTGCTCGCCAACTATGGCGATATCCCGCCGGAAGAACGCAACATTCTGCGTCTCGTTTTCTCCAGCTCCCGTGTGCGCAACGCCATGCCGGAATGGGAGGCCGATGCCCGCTTCATCGTGGCAGCGTTCCGCACTGAGGTGGCCCGGGCCGGAGCCGCCGAAAACGTCAAAGGCCTGGTCGAGGATCTTAGCCGCCGAAGCCCGGAATTCGAGGCGATGTGGCGCGACAACGACGTGCGCAGCTATGGCGAAGGCACCAAACATCTGCATCATCCGACCGCCGGTCCGATCGCCCTCGAATATTCAAGTTTTACGGTCGACGGCAGGCCCGATCTCGGCATGGTGGTCTACAATCCCGCGACATCGTCGGATGTAGACAAGGTAAGAGCGCTGCTCGCCGATCAGGCCTGACCAGTCGACCGGCAATACGGACAGCACGAAGGCCAGAAAATAGGAAAAGGGCGATGCCGAAGCACCGCCCTTTCTGCCATCACGATGAGGTCGCTTAGAACTTCTGCGTCAGCGTCAGCTTGAAGGTCCGGCCCGGTTCCGAATAGAATTCGTGCGGCTGGGTCAGGCTGGTCGAAGCGACATTGAGTGCGTCGTAATAAGTCTTGTTGAAGATGTTGTAGACGCCGGCGCGCAGTGTCAGGCCCTTCACCTGCTCCGGCTCCCACCATCCCGTCAGATCGAAGATGCCGTAGCCCGGCGTGCGGAAGCTGTCGCCATCCTTCTTCGGTTCGCTCGTCGCCGTGATGAAGGTCAGGTCGGTTCCCCAGATCTCGGTGGCATAGCCGACGGTGAAGGCAGCCTTGGCCGGAGCGACGGAGTCGAGCCATTCGCCAGTGTCGGAGTCCTTGCCATTGGCATAGGCGAGCGCACCCTTGATATGGATGCCGTTGTCGAACTTCTTGTGCGCATTGACCTCGATGCCGAAGATACGGACATTGGCGCGGTTGAAGTACTCGGTGATCCCCAGCGGATAAGTGCCTGTCGGATCGACGGAGTTCTCGCTGTCGATGAAGTTCTTGTATTTGTTGTAGAACCCGCCGATATGGCCGCCGAAATCGTCGTCGCCGAGGTTCGCGCCGATTTCGACGCCATTGCTGGTCTCCGGCTTCAGATCGGGATTACCGTAGCTGACATAGCCGCCGGGGACGCCATAGTTCAGGTAGAGTTCGCTAACATTCGGCGCACGGAAACCCATGGCCCATTGCGCATAAAGCTCGACATTGTCCTGCGGCTGGTACGCCGCGCGCAGCTTCGGCGAGAAGCGGGTATCGGACTGTCCGGATGGCAGGCTGGTATAGTTGGCGCTGTCGCGATAGGCGTCGGTATTCTTTAGCGAATAGTCATACCAGTCGAAGCGCAGGCCCGGCGTCAAAGAGAAGCCGCTGGAACCGATCTCGATCTTGTCGTCGACGAAGGCGCCGACGCGCTTGCCATCAACATCCGGCATATCAGACTGGTTGGTGTGCAGGAATGCGCAAGTAGCGCGCCAACGGGGAAGATTGCAGCTATCGCCACCGGCTGAATACTGATGCGTCTTGGTGAAGGCGACGTCGAGGCCGAAGGTGACGTTGTGATGCAGGCTACCGGTGTCGAAGGACTTCGAGGCATTGCCGTTGAAGCCGATGCTGCGATCTTCGACCTCGTTGCGGCGCCAATAATCGCCGATGACGGAGGTATAGCGATACCCTTCGGCGCCGTTTTCGCGCAGCAAATTCTGCCAGTAGAAAACCGCATTGGCGGTATCGATCAGAGAATCCTTGCTGTCAGCTTCGTATTTGTAGTCGAGCGAAACGCGGTTGCGTTCGATATTGTCGGTCTCATCATAGTTGCCGGGGCGGAAGTTGCCGGTCGGGCTCTGCTTGCTGCGCCAATCGGTGTCTGTGTCCTTATTGAAATGCTCCGCCGTGATGCCGAAGGTGCCGACATCGGTGTATTGGCGGATCTTGAAGAGGCCGTTGCGCTGGTTGTAGTCGGCCGGATCGGCTTCAGTGCGCTTGGTGGAATAGCCGCCAACGTCGCCGTTGTTTTCCAGCTCATGTCCGTGCGTATATCCGGCCTCGAAAAGGACAGCGGTATTGTCGATGCGCTTGGCAACGGCGGCTGACCCGCCGAGGCTGCGGTCGTCGCCATTATAGCCGAGTTTGAAGACGCCGCCCCAGGTGGCGTTGGCGCCGATCAGGTCTTCCGGCTCCAGCGTGCGCAGCACGAAAGCGCCGCCAAGGGCACCGGAACCAGCGCGGCTGGAATCGGAGCCCCGTACGATGTCGACTGTCGAAAGCGTGTTGAAGTCGAAACTGTTGACGCCGCCATCCGCATCACGCGCGCCGTCGAGCAGGAACGGGACCTCGATACCGTCGATCGTCGTCAACACGCGGTCGTCTTCCAGGCCGCGAATATTGATGCTGCCGCTGGTGCGATCGAAGCCGACGCCGACCTCAGTACTGCGGCCGAGGTCCTCGATACGGGTGATCTGATTGTCGTCGATCTCCTGAGCTGTCGTCTCGGTGGTCGTCGGCGAGTCGGCGAGCACGTCTTTCGACGCTTTCCCCTTGACTACGATCGGCTTCAGCTCCGTTCCGCGATCGCTCTTCGCCGCCGCTTCGCCCGTGGTCGTATCATTTTGATTTGCCGTCTGCGCATAAGAGGCTGTGCCGAGCCCAAAGGCCAGAAACGCCGTGCATGCCAAGAGAACCGAGCGGGATCGCCGGACAACCATAACCATTCCTTTCGAATTGCTTCACCGGGCTGGCTGGTTGGTGCTTCTGACGCACGCAAGGGGCTGGCTGGGTTCATTTTAGTTAACGAAGCGGAGCAATTTCCGCCTTCTTTCTGCCGCATAAAAAACATGACTATAATTGTCAATATATTTAGCCAGAATAATCATGAATAAAATTATCATGTTTTAATGCAAACCAATAAAGTTGCTGAATTGCAACGAAATCGCTGCATCGAGCGTTTCTCCCGGCGTTGCCATTAGAAATGGGTGAAATACTTGATGCTGTTCCGGATCATCTCCGTCACCACCGCCGTCGCCATGTTGACGGCCGCCTCCCTCCCCGAGACCGGCCCGATGCCGCAGCCCAAGCCGGATAACGAACAAACCCAGGCGCCCAGCGATCTTCCGGTACCGGCACCAAAACCAGAGGCTTCCGAGACCGAACCACCCGCGAAGGAAATGCAGGGGCCGCCAAAGCCACCGCTGACCATCGCAGCGGAATCGGACGAAGAGCATCAGGCCTGTCTTAGAGAATTGAGCGCCATGGGTGCGGTATTCAAGGACATTCCCCGCATCGATGATGGCAACGGCTGCGGCATCGACAAGCCGATTGCCCTCTCCGAACCATTGCCGGGCATCAAGATGAAACCGGAAGGCACACTGCGCTGCGAGGCCGCCCTGGCGCTAGCCCACTGGATGAAGGAAAGCGTGATCCCCGCTGCCGCAACCGCGCTGAAGGACAATGGCCGGATTACCGAGATCAACCAGGCCTCGACCTATATCTGCCGCCTGCGCAACAACGCTACCACCGGCAAGATTTCGGAACATGCACGCGGCAATGCCATCGACATCGCCAGCTTCACTTTCGAAAACGGGAAGACCGTCGGCATCGAGCCCCGCCACGAAGACCCGACGCTGACAGGTGCGTTCCAGCGCAGCGCCAGCGCCTCCGCCTGCCTCTACTTCAGAACCGTCCTGGACCCGGACAGCGACGCCGCGCACGAGACCCATTTCCATCTGGACGTGCTGAAAAGGAACGGCGAGTTCAGATACTGCCACTAAACCTCAGGCTTGAGACGGC
The DNA here is from genome assembly GCF_030182455.1 of Rhizobium cerradonense. Lineage (NCBI taxonomy): Bacteria > Pseudomonadati > Pseudomonadota > Alphaproteobacteria > Hyphomicrobiales > Rhizobiaceae > Rhizobium > Rhizobium cerradonense. The sequence continues at coordinate 552,111 of NZ_JAQJCK010000002.1, read as the reverse complement.
CGCGGATGCGCGGACGCAGTTGCACTGGAATCAGAACTTAAAACAATCCCTCGATATACCCCTGATCATTGAGGAAAATCCGTTCTGCTGCCGGTGATTTCGGCAGGCCCGGCATGGTCATGATCTCGCCGGTGATAACGACGACGAAGCCGGCGCCGGCGGAGAGACGCACTTCGCGGACGGGCACGATATGACCCTCCGGCGCGCCGCGGACGTTCGGGTCCGTTGAGAAGGAATATTGCGTCTTCGCCATACAGACGGGCAGATGACCGTAGCCCTGATCCTCCCAAGAACGCAGTTGGTCGCGCACGGCCTTGTCGGCAGTCACCTCGCCGGCGTGATAGATCTTCGAGGCGACGATCTCGATCTTTTCAAGCAGGGAGAGATTGTCGGGATAAAGCGGCAGGAATTTCGCCTGGCCGGATTCGGCAAGCTCGACCACCTTATAGGCAAGTTCTTCGATCCCCGCCGATCCCTCGGCCCAGTGACGGCAAAGGATAGCTTCGGCACCGAGGCGCGCCACATAATTCTTCAGCGCCTCGATCTCCGCATCCGTATCCGAGATGAAATGATTGATGGCAACGACAACCGGCACGCCGAATTTGCGGACATTGGCGACGTGCCGGCCGAGATTGGCGCAGCCCTTCACCAGGGCTGCGACATTCTCCTGCCCGAGATCATCCCTCTTGACACCGCCATTCATTTTCAGTGCCCGCACCGTTGCGACGATAACGGCCGCATCCGGAGAAAGGCCGGCCTTGCGGCACTTGATATCGAAGAATTTTTCCGCGCCGAGATCGGCGCCGAAGCCCGCTTCGGTCACGACATAGTCGCCGAGCTTCAGCGCCGTGCGCGTGGCGATTACCGAATTGCAGCCATGGGCGATGTTGGCGAAGGGGCCGCCATGCACCAAGGCCGGATTGTTCTCCAGCGTCTGCACCAGGTTCGGCTGCATCGCGTCCTTGAGCAGTACCGCCATTGCCCCATCCGCCTTGAGGTCGCGGGCATAGACCGGCGTACGGTCGCGGCGGTAACCGATGATGATGTTGCCGAGCCGCTTTTCGAGATCCGTCAGATCGGAAGCCAGGCAGAGGATCGCCATGACTTCTGAGGCGACGGTGATATCGAAACCGCTCTCGCGCGGGAAACCATTGGCCACGCCACCGAGCGAGGTGACGACATCGCGCAGAGCCCGGTCGTTCATGTCCATGGCGCGGCGCCAGGTGATGCGGCGGACATCGATATTCTGTTCGTTGCCCCAATAGATATGATTGTCGATCAGCGCCGCCAAAAGATTGTGCGCCGCAGTGACGGCGTGGAAATCGCCGGTGAAATGCAGGTTGATGTCTTCCATCGGGATGACCTGCGCATAACCGCCGCCCGCCGCGCCGCCCTTCACGCCGAAGCAAGGTCCGAGCGAGGCCTCACGCACGCAGACGATCGCCTTCTTGCCGATACGGTTGAGGCCGTCGCCGAGGCCAACGGTCGTCGTCGTCTTCCCCTCGCCGGCCGGCGTCGGATTGATGGCGGTGACGAGGATCAGCTTGCCGTCCTTGTTGCCCGCCTTCGAAGCGATGAACTTCGCTCCGATCTTCGCCTTGTCATGCCCGTAAGGCGCGAGATCTTCAGCGGGAATGCCGAGCTTGGCGCCGATCTCGACGATCGGCAATTTCTTCGCGGCGCGCGCGATTTCTATATCGGATTTCACCGCTTTCATAACACCCGTTCCCGCCCTGAACATGGAGGCATTCACCCTGCCGGGATAGCCCAATAAATATCGACTGTGAATAGCCGCAGATTGCAGTCCTTTCCGAAACCATGCTGCCTTGCAGCAAAGCACTGACAGACCTATTTTCGCGGGCGAGCTGTAAAGCGAATGGAAAAGGATAAGGCATGAAGTCCCTGGAACTACTGGTCGAGCGCATCATTCTCTCCAGCCGTTGGATTCTGGTGGTCTTCTATCTCGGCCTTGCGGCTGCGCTCGCCATCTATGGCGTCTCGTTCGGCTACAAATTCCTGAAGGTCGCCGCCGGCGTCTTTGAGTATGACGAGGCGGATATGATTCTCGCCATTCTCGGCCTGATCGATGCCGCACTGGTGGCCAGCCTCATCGTCATGGTGATGATTTCCGGCTACGAAAATTTCGTCAGCCGCTTCGACGAGGCCGACGACGAAGTCTCTTTCCTCGGCAAGCTCGATTCCGGCAGCCTGAAGATCAAGGTCGCTTCTTCCATCGTCGCCATTTCGTCGATCCACCTCTTGCAGATATTTCTCAACGCCACCCAATATGAAAACGGCAAGCTGATGTGGCTGACGATCATGCACCTCGCCTTCGTCGTCTCGGCGCTTCTGCTCGGCTATCTCGAAAAGATCATGGCAAAGGCCAAAGGCAAGGACGCCTGAGGCCTAAAAGCGCGGTTATTCGCCGACTGCTGCCGGGGCACTCGAGGCGGCCGGCGGGACAGCACACTCCGCAATCGATTGGTTGCTCTTACAGTCCCTTGCGGCAACGAGTTGGTCGGCAGCGGCAAGCTCCGTCGTCAATCGCAGCTTCAGTGCATCCATCTGCGCGATGAGATGGATCGAACTCGGCCGAGTGCCGAGCATCAGGCCGACAAGCGATTTATCAACGCCCATCTCATTCAGAAAACCGACGAGCCTCGCCGTCTGTTTCCGATCGAGCTTGGTCGTATCGTGCTTGCCGACGAATTTGCGCCCCACCTCCCGTGTGGACAGGACCTTTCGCTTGCCATTCACCAATTCATATTCCGTGCGGTATTGGACGCGCACCTCGCTGTAGGTGGTGGTGATCTGATGAACGCCAAGGAGCGCGAAGGGGCTGGAGACACGCTCGGTGCCGCCGGCAAAAAACAGCGGGCACGCCGAAAAGCAGATGGCGCCGAGGGAAAAAGTCTCGCCCCTGATGGAGCCATCCTTTGCGCGGGCAGCCGAACAGATCGGCTCGGCATAGGAGCAATCGCGCGAACGCGTCCTGCCGACAGCAATCGCAAGTTTCTGCTTACGAATGACGTAGGCCATCTCCATGGCCGCCCGAACATCACCGCCCGGCGAGCTGACGATGATCGGCAATTTCCTGCCGCCGAGGCGTTTCAGCAGCCTTTGCAATTTCTTCGGCGAATCCGCCATGATCTGCCCTTCGGCGGAGATCCAGTCCGGGCAGTTATTATTGGCGCGGCACCAGGCCATGTCACCATGCACCAGAATGAAGTCCATGGATTGCCCGGCGCCAGCGCCGGCAGCCTCAGCAGGCGTGAAGGAAGGCAACAGAAGCAAAACGGTTGCCAGGAGCCACAAGGCCCTTTGGCAACGCCGAGCGACATGCTGCGGGAACAAACGGAAGATCATAAACTAGAAGCCTGGAAGCGATTGCTATGAAAGACCGATAGCAATCGCTTTTGACCTTCGCAAGGCAAGCCTTGATGGCCGTCCGTCGGCCCTCGCCCATGGCCGATCGGCCGACATTGCCGCCTGTCATTTCCGGACGTGAGCGACGCTCACACCTGTGCAGCAGTGGAGAAGTCAAGGCAGCAAGATTTTTGCTCGAAAATGTCACTTTTCGGAAAAGTAATACAAATCAGAACTTTACCATATTAAGACATATGAAAATGGAATTATTTCTGAATGGTGTCGCAAATTTGTCTCTAGCATTCGCCCGGAAATCCGGTATTTGATACCGATAACACGCTATGGGCGCCTATATCCAAATGTCCTATATCATCACCGCCGAGAGACAATTATTGCTTTCCGCCGAGTTGGCAACGGCCCGCACACAGACGGCTTTTGCACAGGCTTTGGAGCGTGCGAGTTCCGCTTTCGGTTTCAGCCACGTAGCCCTCATGAACGCTCCGGCTTCGGAAGATTCCATGCTGGCGCCGCTTGTCGTCGAAGGCTCGCTGCCGCCGCAGTTTCTGCGTGATTTCGATCGTTACCAGTTGCTCCGCCGCTGCTCCATGTTGATGCGTGCGCGGGACTCTGTCATGCCGCGCCCGTGGCACCTGCTGGAAAAGGGCGCCGTCCAGGACATGGACCTGCCGCGCGAGCTGCGCACACTCTTCACCAACCACAATTGTACGATGGGCATCGTTATTCCCATCAATTCCTCTGACGGACAGCGCCTCGTCTTCTGGTTCATGGGCAATCGCAGCAGTCTTGGGCAGAGCGAGCTCAACGAGCTCACCATGATCATGCTGCAAGGGCTCGACACCTACAATTGCATCAAGCGCAACGACGGTTCCGTGCCGCATATGCTTTCCGCCAGGGAGCTGGAAGTGGTTCGCTGGACGGCGCAGGGCAAAACTTCAGTCGAGATCGGCCAAATTCTTTCCCTCTCCGATCACACGGTCAACGCCTATATGACCAATGCGATCCGGAAGCTCGATTGCGTTAATCGCACGCAGCTGGTCGCCAAGGCCATCCGATTAAAGCTCATTAGCTAGTCGTTTTACCAAATTCCACTAACGACCGCCTTGCCCTTTAACGGCCACCGAGAACGGTGCGCATCTCCACCAGATTCGAGCGCACACGCAGGATGTAGAATCCCATGGTCGCGAGATGGCTCGGCATGATCCAGCCGTCTTCGCGCCCGTTCGAAATGATCGCCGGCTGGATCCGCAAGGCGGCTTGCAACTGCTTCATGGTGCCGGTCCAGAGCGTACCAAGATTGCGCTCGGCGATGACCTGCTGGAAATCGGCGCCAACGGCGCTCAGGATGCCGTAATAGCCATAGAGCTGACCGTAGGCGAACCAGAAACGGTCATCGGCGCGCATGTCAAACCAGCCGTAATTGTGGTTCTCCGATCGCTCCGCCAGAATGTCCGAGGTACTGCCGAGATCGTTGGCGACGCGATCGATGAATTGCAGGAGGTTGTCGGCGCGGCTGTCGAACACGGCATTACAGGTACCGAGATCGTTGTTGAACTTGCGCAGGCTGCCGATTGCCGCGCGATAATAGCTCGGTGTGGGCGTCTTCGGACCAAAGGGACGCATGCCGAAATACCAGCTCGTTTCGTCGAATTGCAGATTGCCACGCGCGCTCTGCAGATCGCTGTTGATGCCGGATGTGCCGCGCACGCGGCCGAGCGTATCGACCAGTTCTACCGAAGTGCGCCGCACCGCCTGGTTCACGCCGCGCTGAAACGCCGCCTTGTTGTCGAGGAAAGGCGTGTCATCCCAGCTCATGCCGAAGAACCCCAGCTTGTAGAGCAGCATCGAGGAGATCCAGGCATTCTGGTTGACGTTGAAATCGGTGAGGTCAGCGGTAACGTCGACGATCGCGGAGGTCTGGCAGGTCTTCGGCGTATTCGCGACGGCCTGCTGTCCATTCACGGCCGGCAGTTCCTGCCCTGCCCCGACCTTGCGGTCTGAAAACTTGTAGACGTCAGGATAATTGGCATCGAAGCCGCTCCAGGCCTGCGTCTGCCAGATAAAATAGATGTAGAGCGTCCCGATCAGCGCCAGGAAGACGGCAATCGGCAGCTTGATCAGCCAATTGCGCTGCCGGTACCAGCCGTGAGCGGCGAGGAAAGGCCAGAGTATCCAAACGACGAGAAGCCCCAGGCCGCGTGCAATGGCGCGGCCGATCCGCTTGAAGAACGCGGCGATCGAATCAAGCATGAACCTCTCCTTTGCTGCGCCGCGCGTCCCTTGGACAAGCATGGGACGCAGGACACCTTGAGCCTGCACGTGCATGAAAATCGCTCTGGATTTTCATGCATGTGGAGGCATGTCGCTATTCTCGCTCAAGCAGATATGTGTTCCCAAGGGAGACAGCAACCGGCTGTTGTCATTTTTCAATCAATGATCAGGTCTCCGGCTCGGTCTCAGCCGACGACTCGACGACAGCCGCAGGGGCGGCCAGCAGATGCGGCTCCAGCCGCCGCGTAAAGACGTCATCGGCGCGAGCCTTGCGCGCAGCGAGATCATGCCCCGCAAGCACGTTCGCCTCGAAGGCCGCGATCAGAGCGGCAACCCTGGCTGGCCTTTCGGTGGCCGGCAACGGCGGCACAGCTTCCGATATCACCGCGTTCAGCAAGGCAATCCGCTGCTCGATGTCGATGGCAAGCTTGCCCGCCATCGCATTGACGGCGGCGATTTTTACGTTGAGGACATTCGCCAGTTCCTCGTAGATATCGATCAGCCGCTGTAGCGCTGTCCGCCCCGGCTGCAATGCCCGCTCCTGCTCATGAAGAGCATCCTGCTCGGCGACCAACCTGCTATACTCCGCCTCCAATTCCGATCGTGAAGCGACATCGCGAGCGCTGGAAATGCTGCTGCGCCGGTCGAAAATTCTTGGAATAAAAGCATCCGCTTGGCGCTGCACTTCTTCTATCTCGAAATCAATATGCTGCCGCCGCTCGATGATCCGCACGAGATGCGCCTCGCAATCGCGGAAGGACCGAACCAGCGCCGGTCGGGCGGTCTTGAACTGCGTATCGAGCGACGCTGACGCTGCAAGGGCCGCATCGAGATCGGCCGCGATCGACGCCGGCTCGGCACGGCCCTGGCCCATCCGGCGCCCGAGCAGCCCCGACGTATCGATCCCGGCCTTCTCATCGAACAGCCGCCGGTGTTGCAAATCCGCGGCCGCGGTCAATAAATCGAGTTGCTTCACCAGCGACAGCGCCAGGGTTTTCCAGCGATCGAGCAACTCGATCGTCTCGCGTACCAGCGCCTCTTCCACCGGGAAATTGATGGCATCGAAACGTCCATTGCCCTTGGCATTGCGGCCGAGCCCGGCATTGGCCGCATCCATGCCCTTGATCGCGTCCTCAAGCATCGCGCGGGCCTTGTCGATTTCGCCGTCGAAGGAGTGGGCCTTGACCATGAAAGCGTCTCTCAATTGCCGTTGCCAGCGAGACTAACCGCTTATATGCGCAAAGAAAATGCCCCGAGCGTGCAAGCCAGCCTCAGTGTGCGACAGCCGGGCTCTTCAAATAGGCGATCAGATTGTCCAGATCCTTGTCACTCTTCAAACCGGGGAAAGTCATCTTCGTGCCCTTCACCAGGAATTGCGGACTGGGCAGATATTTTCTGAGCAGCGCCTCGTCCCAGACCTTGCCGTCGGCACCGAACGCCTTCATCGCCGGCGAATAGCTGTAATCGGGGATGGTGGCGACGGGACGACCGACGACGCCCATCAGCGACGGCCCGACATGGTTCTCATGTTCGGTTGCCGTGTGGCAGACGGCGCACTTCTTGAAGACTGCCGCACCGGCAACTGCATCCCCATCGGCAAGCGCGGCCGAAGCGGAAAAAAGAACGGCGGCCACGGCCGTCAGACAGCGCAACTTCATGATTCCTCCACCATCGGATGTCTGGACGTATTCCCGACAGCCGCGACCATAGAGAAATTCGCCGCCGCCTGCCGGATGACGCAATGCCGCGGGCACTTCACTCCCCGGCCATGGCCTCTTCCCAGTGACGGCGGCAGAGAGAAACATATTTGTCGCTGCCGCCGATCTCGATCTGCGCCCCCTCATGCACCACCCTGCCCTGTCCGTCGAGGCGCACCAGCATCGTCGCCTTGCGGCTGCAGTGGCAGATCGTCCGCACCTCGCGCATCTCGTCGGCAATCGTCAAAAGTTCCTGCGAGCCCGGAAACAGCTTGCCTTGGAAATCCGTGCGCAGCCCGTAAGCCATGACGGGCACGCCGAGGCGATCGACGATGTGGGCAAGCTGCCAAACCTGCTCGCGCGAGAGGAACTGCGCCTCGTCGACGAAGACGCAGGCAAGCGCTTCCTCGGCGTGCAGATTGTCCGCCATCGCAAAGAGATCGTCCGTTTGATCGAAAGGTGTGGCGGCCATCTCCAGGCCGATGCGCGAGGCGATCTTGCCGCGACCGGCGCGGTCATCCAGGGCGGCGATAAAGGCAACGGTCCGCATGCCGCGTTCTTGATAATTATAGGCCGCCTGCAGCAGCATGGTCGACTTGCCGGCGTTCATCGTTGAATAGTGGAAGTAAAGCTTGGCCATGATATTCTCCTTGAGCGTCTCATGGGTTTTCCATCGCCGGAAGGAAAGACGCCTTTGGCGAAAACCACAGGAATTGCGGGCTTAGGTGGAACAAGATCGCCTCGGCAACACACGGCTGAAAAAAACGTAAGGGAGTCGCAATCAGCCCCCGCAAACCGGCGCAAATACAATGAGGTCGCTTGAAAATGTCAGTTATTGGTGGTTGCTTGGGAACGTTAGACTGGGAGTCACACAATGATAAAAATGACTTTAACCGCATTTGCCTTCGCCTCAGCTCTTTCCGCGCTGACGCTGGGTGCAACCACCGCATCCGCCGCTGAGCCGGCAAGCTGTGGCACCGTACATTTCGCCGATGTGGGCTGGACCGACATCACCTCCACCACGGCGACGGCCTCCGTCCTCCTGAAGGCGCTCGGCTACGACACCGACGTCAAAGTGCTCGCCGTGCCGGTGACCTATCAGTCGTTGAAGAACAAGGACATCGACGTGTTCCTCGGCAACTGGATGCCCTCCATGGCCGAGAACATCAAACCGTTTGCCGCCGACAAGTCGGTCGAAACCGTTCGCCCCAATCTCGAAGGTGCGAAATACACGCTTGCGACGAACGCAAAGGGCGCGGAGCTCGGTATCAAGGATTTCAAGGATATCGCCACGCACAAGGATGATCTCGACGGCAAGATCTACGGCATCGAGCCGGGCAATGACGGCAATCGCCTGGTTATCGACATGGTCGACAAGAACACCTTCGGCCTCAAGGGCTTCGAAGTGGTCGAGTCCTCCGAACAGGGCATGCTTGCCCAGGTTTCGCGGGCCGACAAGGAAGGCAAGCCGATCGTCTTCCTCGGCTGGGCTCCCCACCCGATGAACACGACCTACAAAATGACCTACCTCACGGGCGGTGACGACATCTTCGGACCGAACTTCGGCGGCGCAACCGTCTATACCAACGTCCGCGCAGGCTATCTGCAGGAATGCCCGAATGTCGGCACCTTCGTTAAAAACCTCGTCTTCTCGCTGCCGATGGAAAACGAGATCATGGGCAAGATCCTGAATGACGGCAAGGAGCCGGAGGCGGCTGCCACGGAATGGCTGAAGGCTAATCCGACCGCGGTTACTCCCTGGCTCGCTGGCGTCACCGCCAAGGACGGCAGTGATGGGCAGGCGGCAATCAAGTCCAAGCTCGGCCTTTGACATCCGGGGACAAGGGGCGGCTCAACCGCCCCTTTCTCTTCCGTGAACGAGACTGCTTCCCTCCTATTGCGTCACACATCGGGCAGCGACCCGCATGGCGCCATAGGCCGTTATTCTCCGGCGGCCCTATCCGGAATTATTTGAGACGCCCGGAATCGCCGCCCCAATGGTGGGCAAAGACGTGAACTGGTTAAACGATTACCGCATCCCTATCGGTCCATGGGCCAAGGCCTTCGTGGATTGGCTGACGAGCAATTTCATATGGTTCTTCGACGGCCTTTCCTTCGTTGCCTCGCATGGGATCAAAGGACTTTTGTTCCTCTTGCAGGCACCGCATCCGCTGGTCGTTGTGATCATTTTCGCGGCCGTTGCCTACTGGCTGCGCCGGAGCATTCCGGTCACGATCCTGACCCTGGTCGGCCTGTTGATCACCATCAACCAGGGTTACTGGAAGGAGACGACCGAGACGCTTGCGCTGGTGCTGGCCTCCACTTTCGTCTGTATGCTCGTGGGCGTCCCCCTCGGCATCGCCGCCGCTCGCCGTCCATGGCTCTATGCCTTCATGCGACCGGTCCTCGACCTGATGCAGACTATCCCGACCTTCGTCTATCTGGTGCCGGCGATGATTCTGCTCGGCCTCGGCATGGTACCGGGCCTGATCGCCACCGTCGTCTTCGCCATTCCCGCATCGATCCGTATGACCCGCCTCGGCATCATCTCGACGCCGCCCTCTCTCGTCGAAGCAGCCGAAGCCTTCGGCGCGACACCGCGACAGGTGCTGCGCAAGGTCGAGGTGCCCTTTGCCACGCCACAGATCATGGCCGGTTTGACGCAGACGATCATGCTCTCGCTCTCGATGGTCTCCATCGCCGCCCTCGTCGGCGCGCCTGGCCTCGGCGTGCCGGTACTGCGCGCATTGAACAGCGTCAACGTCGCCAAGAGCTTTGATTCCGGCTCCTGCATCGTCATCCTGGCGATCATTCTCGACCGCATGTTCCGTGCCCCCGGCGAAGGAGAAAAATCATGACCACCGCCGTCGGCTTCAAAAATGTCAGCATCATCTTTGGCGATCGTCCCGAGACAGCGCTGAAACTTGCCGATGCCGGCAAGTCGCGCGACGAGATCGGCAAGGCGACCGGCCTTGTGCTCGGCGTCGCCAACGCCTCGCTCGAGATCGAGGAAGGCGAAATCCTCGTGCTCATGGGCCTCTCCGGCTCAGGCAAGTCGACGCTGCTGCGCGCGGTCAACGGCCTGGCGCCGGTCGTGCGCGGCGATGTCATTGTCAATAGCAAGGCCGGACCGGTCAATCCGTATAGCTGTAACCCCAAGGCGCTGCGCGACCTGCGCATGCATACCGTTTCGATGGTGTTCCAGCAGTTCGCGTTGCTGCCCTGGCGTACCGTCGCCGACAATGTCGGCTTCGGACTGGAGCTGGCCGGCGTGCCCGAGGCTGAGCGCAAGAAGCGCGTCGACGAGCAGTTGCAGCTCGTCAACCTGACGCAATGGGCAAACCGCAAGGTCAACGAGCTCTCTGGCGGCATGCAGCAGCGCGTCGGCCTCGCCCGCGCTTTTGCGACCGGCGCGCCGATCCTGCTCATGGATGAGCCGTTCTCTGCGCTCGATCCGCTGATCCGCACCCGCCTGCAGGACGAACTTCTGGAATTCCAGCGCCGTCTGAAGCGGACGATCCTCTTCGTCAGTCACGATCTCGACGAGGCCTTCCGCATCGGCAACCGCATCGCCATCATGGAGAGCGGACGGATCATCCAGTGCGGCACGCCGCAGGAAATCGTCAAAAACCCCGCCGATCAATATGTCGCTGACTTCGTGCAGCACATGAACCCGATCAGCATGTTGACCGCCCGCGACGTCATGCAACAGGGTCTCGGCCACTCCGCAGCAGGCGGCTCGGTCACTGCCACAGCAACGGCCACAACGCCGCTCGTCGATATTCTCGACGCGCTGACGCATCAGCCCGGCAATATCGGCGTCGTTGACAACGGCGTGATTATCGGGACGATTTCCGCCCAGGATGTCGTGGCTGGCCTCACCAGCCACCGGCGGAGAGAGTAGTCTATCCTCATGCTCTCTCCTGCCCTGCGAGAGAGCGACTATGAACGATAAACCGTCCGTATTGCGGGAAACCGATGACGAGGCGCGCAAGCAGGCACGTATCCTGCTGCGCGCCGCTCGTTATGCGGCCATGGCCGTCATCGATCCGGAAACAGGCTTCCCTTCCGTCAGCCGCGTACTGACCGGCACGGATATCGACGGCGTGCCCGTCATTCTCGTCTCCGGCCTTTCAGCCCATACCAAGGCGCTGGCGAGAGATCCCCGCGCCTCGCTTCTCTTCGGGGAACCAGGCAAAGGCGACCCGCTCGCCCATCCGCGCCTCAGCGTTCAATGCAACGCCGAACGCGTCGATCGCGAAAACCGTCTGTACGGACGCATTCGTTCGCGCTTTCTCGCCCGGCACCCCAAGGCAAAGCTTTATGCCGATTTTGCCGATTTCTGCTTTTTCCGCCTCATACCGCTTACCGCCAGTCTTAATGGCGGTTTTGGAAAAGCATATGTCCTGCCCGGGAACGATCTGATGATTCTCTCGACGGCTAGCGAGATGATTGCTGAACAGGCAGATGCGATAGTGCGAGAATTACTAGCCCACTACCCTTGTATCATTACAACTATAGTGGAGAGGTTGAGAGGATCGGGCGGTAAAAATTGGCGTATTTGTGGCTTAGATATGGCAGGAATCGACCTAATTCGGGGAGATGAGACGCTAAGATGGGAATTTGACCCACCATTGTCGGAGTTGCAGGGCACTCATACATACATATCTAAAATAGCATACTCGATACCTTAAATTTAGGTATATACAATCTTTGGCCTATATTGGTATTGTTACTTATCGGATTAATTCCCCGATTAGAAAAATACCCCCGCAATTTCTGATGTACGCTCCGCATTAGGAAGATTAAAAGATGAAGACAAGAAATTTGGCCGAACACTCCAACGTGGCGGCAGCATTATTATCTGCTATGGCGAACCCGAAGCGCCTTATGATTCTTTGCAGCCTGGTCAAAGGGGAAGTTCCGGTTGGCGTATTGGCCAATCAGGTGGGGCTCAGCCAATCTGCACTCTCCCAGCATCTTTCGAAGCTGCGCGCCCAGAAGCTGGTGAAGACCCGCCGCGATGCTCAAACGATTTACTACTCCAGTACTTCAGACTCGGTCATCCGGGTTCTGGAAACGCTGGAAGACATTTATTGTGAACCGGAAAAAAGTAGATCGGCTGCTTAATAGCCAAAACTGGCTCTAGGTATGTCGAGGCAAGATCTCTAAGGAAAAGATAATTTCCGACCCTTAAGATCAAGCCCCTTTCATCACCACGTATATAACTGATTTGGCTGGCAAATTTCCCAATTTGCCAGCCTTTTCGCGTTTAGCGGCTTGTCCTCGGCGGTTCGCGACGCAGTGGAGGAGACCGGCCAAAGCGAAACCGCCCCTCGTCATCCCCTGTCCCCTACCTTTGTCTTGACGTCAGGGGGCCGACTGATAATTTGACCGGGCAGTAAATAATCACGCGGTTCCGCACCGCGATCGGGAAATGGCCCCCGAATGGCCATTGGAGAACAGCATGTCCGACCGTTTGAATGCCACCCCCAACGATTTGCGCGCCTTCTGGATGCCGTTTACGGCCAATCGTCAGTTCAAGAAGGAGCCGCGCCTCTTCGTCAGCGCCAGGGATATGTACTATACGACCCATGACGGTCGGCAGGTGCTGGACGGAACTGCGGGTCTGTGGTGCGTGAATGCCGGCCACTGCCGGCCGAAGATCACCGAAGCCATTCGCCAGCAGGCGGGCGAACTCGACTATGCGCCGGCCTTCCAGCTCGGCCATCCCAAGGCGTTCGAGCTGGCAAACCGGCTGGTGGACATCGCGCCGGAGGGCATGAACCATGTTCTCTATACCAACTCAGGTTCTGAATCCGTCGAAACCGCGCTCAAGGTGGCGCTTGCCTATCATCGCGTGAAGGGCAACGGCTCGCGTTTCCGCCTCATCGGCCGCGAGCGCGGCTATCATGGCGTCAATTTCGGTGGCATCTCCGTGGGCGGCATCGTCTCCAACCGCAAGATGTTTGGCACGCTGCTAACCGGCGTCGACCACATGCCCCACACGCATCTTCCCGGCAAGAATGCCTTCACGCGCGGTGAGCCCGAGCATGGCGGCGATATCGCCAGCGAGCTGGAGCGCATCGTCACCCTGCACGACGCCTCCACGATCGCCGCCGTCATCGTTGAGCCGGTCGCCGGCTCCACAGGCGTGCTGATCCCGCCGAAGGGTTATCTGCAGAAGCTGCGTGAAATCTGCACCAAGCACGGCATCCTGCTGATCTTCGACGAAGTCATCACCGGTTTTGGCCGCCTCGGCACCCCCTTCGCCGCGCAATATTACGACGTGAAGCCGGACATGATCACGACCGCAAAGGGCCTGACGAATGGCGTCATCCCGATGGGCGCAGTCTTCGTGACCTCGGAAATCCACGACGCCTTCATGCAGGGACCCGAGCACATGATCGAGTTCTTCCATGGCTATACCTATTCCGGCAACCCGATCGCCTCTGCCGCAGCTCTGGCGACGCTCGATACCTACAAGGAAGAAGGCCTGCTGACACGCGCCGCCGAGCTTTCGGACTACTGGGCCGACGCGCTGCACTCCCTGAAGGACTGCCCAAACGTCATCGACATCAGAAACACCGGCCTCATCGGCGCCATCGAGCTCGACCCCATCGCCGGCGAACCCACCAAGCGCGCTTTTACCGCCTTCCTGAAAGCCTACGAAAAAGGCCTGCTGATCCGCACCACTGGCGACATCATCGCACTCTCCCCGCCGCTGATCATCGAAAAGCACCATATCGACGAACTCTTCGGCAAGCTCAGGGATATCTTGCAGAATAATATCTGAGGCATAAGCTCGAACAAAACTGCGCCCCTCACGCCTCCTTTTGCTTCAGCAGAAGAGCCGGCATGAGGGGCGATCCATATGCGAGGGATGACCATGACCACCAAACTCGAACGCTATATCGACCAGGGCGTCGGCCGGCAGCCTGCCGACATCGTGCTAAAAAACGGCCGGTTCTTCGACTTGGTGACGGGCGAGCTGGTTGCCTCGGACATCGCCATCTGCGGCGATCGTATCGTCGGCACCTGCGGCGGCTATCAGGGCCGCGAGGAGATCGACATCTCCGGCCGGATCGTCGTTCCGGGCTTCATCGATACGCATCTGCATATCGAATCCTCGCTGGTGACGCCGCATGAGTTCGATCGCTGTGTCCTGCCCTATGGCGTGACTACCGCCATCTGCGATCCGCATGAGATCGCCAATGTGCTCGGCACGGAAGGCATCCAGTATTTTCTGGAGTCCTCGCTGGAGACCATCATGGACATCCGCGTCCAGCTCTCCTCCTGCGTGCCGGCGACGCATCTGGAAACGTCAGGCGCCGACCTGCCGATCGAGAAGCTCCTGCCCTTCCGCGACCATCCGAAGGTCATCGGCCTAGCGGAATTCATGAACTTCCCGGGCGTCGTGCACAAGGACCCCGTCTGCATGGCCAAGCTCGAGGCTTTCCAGGGCGGCCATATCGACGGCCATGCGCCGCTGCTGCGCGGCAACGACCTCAATGGCTATCTCGCCGCCGGCATCCGCACCGAGCATGAATGCACCACCGCCGAGGAAGCGCTCGAAAAGATCCGCAAAGGCATGCATATCCTCGTGCGCGAGGGTTCGGTCTCCAAGGACCTGCATGCCCTGATGCCGATCCTGACCGAACGCCTGTCGCCTTACCTTGCGCTTTGCACCGATGACCGCAATCCGCTCGACATCGCCGAACAGGGCCATCTCGATTATATGATCCGCACCGCCATTGCCCACGGCGTCGAGCCGCTGGCGATTTATCGCGCAGCCTCCATCTCGGCTGCCCGCGCCTTCGGCCTGCGCGACCGCGGCCTGGTGGCGCCCGGTTGGCGCGCCGATCTTGTCATCATCGACAGTCTGGAGAACTGCAAGGCGGAGATCGTCTTCTCCGCGGGCCGGCGCGTCACTGCGGAGCTTTTCGCCCACCGCAAGCCCATCGCCCCGGTCGGCCTCGATAGCGTCAGGGCGCGCCCGATCAACGCCGCCGATTTCGGCGTGCCGGTGACCGAGGGCGAAAGTTCCGTGATCGGCGTCACCCCAGGAAAGATCATCACGCAGCATCGCCGGTATCGCCTGCCAGTCAAAGGCAACCAGACCGACCTCGACCTCGGCAATGATGTGATCAAGGTCGCCGTCATCGAGCGGCACGGCAAGAACGGCAATCATGCCAATGGTTTCGTTCAGGGCTTCGGCCTGAAGAAGGGTGCCATCGCCTCGACGGTCGGTCACGACAGCCACAATATTTGTGTCGTCGGCGTCAATGAAGACGATATGGCCCGCGCCGCTAATCGTCTTAGCGAGATCAACGGCGGCTTCGTCGTCGTCGAAAATGGCGTCGTCACCGGCGAAATCGCCCTGCCCGTCGCCGGCCTGATGAGCCTTGAACCCTATGAAAGCGTTCGCGACACCTTGCATCACTTGCGTCAGGCAGCTTACGCCCTCGGCGCGACGCTGGAAGAGCCCTTCCTACAGCTCGCCTTTCTGCCGCTGCCGGTCATCCCGCATCTGAAGATCTCGGACCGGGGCCTTGTCGATGTCGACAAGTTTATGCTGATTGGGTGATCACCCCACCTGGCAGCAGAACACATCCAACGCCGCGAGTGTCACCACCTCGCTGGCGTTGGCGGTCGCAAAGCCCGGCATCGGCACAGCTTTCGCCACCTTGATCCCCTTTGGCAGAGCAACCTTTACGGGCTTACGAGACAGGTTGAAGACAAAAAGCAGTGTTTCGTCGCCCTTCTTGCGCGTAAAGGCGAAGACGTCCTCCTTGGTATCGAGGAAGACCATGTCGCCATCGACCAGCGCTGCATGCCGCTTTCGGAAGGCCAGGGTCTCGCGATAGTGGTGAAGAACGGACTGCGCATCCGCCTCCTGCTTGTCGACGGCAAGTGCTGCGTGCTGATAAGGCACCGGCAGCCATGATTTGTCTGCCGTGGTAAAGCCTGTGTGCGCCCGGCCCGCCTCCCAGGGCATCGGCGTGCGGCATCCGTCGCGGCCCTTGAAGGCCGGCCAGAAGCGAATGCCGTAGGGGTCCCGAAGATCCTCGAACGCGAGTTCCGCCTCGGGCAGGCCCAATTCCTCACCCTGATAGAGGCAGATCGAACCACGCAAGGTAGACAGCAAGGAAATCGCCAATTTGGCGACACGCGGTTGCTCGGCCTCCGTTTCGGCAAACCGGCTGACATGACGGTTTACGTCGTGGTTGGAAAAAGCCCAGCAAACCCAGCCGTCGGCGACGTTTTCCTGGAAATCGCCGACGCAGCGGCGGAAATGTTCCGGTGTGAAGTCCGGGCCTAGCAGATCGAAGGTATAGCACATGTGCAGCTTGTCGCCGCCGCTGGTATAGGCGGCGACCGTCTGCAGCGAGCGGGCGCCGTCGCCGACTTCACCGACGGTCGTGCGCCCTTCATACTGATCAAGCAGCTTGCGGAAGCGCTTCAGGAAGCCGATGTTTTCCGGCTGCGTCTTGTCATGGAGGTGGTTCTGCATGCCATAGGGGTTGCTTTCCGGCGCATCCAGTCCGCCAATGGCAACCGCGGCCGGCGGGTTGTCCCGCAGCTTCTTGTCGCAGAAATAGTAGTTCACCGTATCCAACCGGAAGCCGTCAACACCGCGATCGAGCCAGAACTTGACCGCCGCAAGCACGGCATCCTGGACTTCGCTATTGTGGAAATTCAAGTCCGGCTGCGAGGTCAGAAAATTGTGCTGGTAATATTGCCGGCGCACGCCATCCCATTCCCAGCCAGGCCCGCCGAAGATCGACAGCCAGTTGTTCGGCGCCGTGCCATCCGGCTTCGGATCGGCCCAGACATACCAGTCGGCTTTGGGATTATTGCGGCTTGCCCGGCTCTCGACGAACCAGGGATGGCGATCCGACGTATGCGAAATCACCTGATCGATGATGACCTTGAGGCCGAGCGCATGCGCTGATGTCATCATCTCGTCGAAGTCGGCGAGCGTGCCGAAGATCGGATCGACGTCGCAATAGTCGGCGACGTCATAACCCATATCGGCCATCGGCGAGGTGAAGAAGGGAGCCAGCCAAATGGCATCGACGCCGAGTGAGGCAATATGCGGCAGGCGGCGAGTGATACCCTTGATATCGCCGAGCCCATTGGCGTCGGTATCCTGAAACGACCGCGGATAGACCTGATAGATCACCGCACCACGCCACCAATCGGCTCCCGCCGCTTTGTCCGTTGATTTCATGAAACAATCCGCCTCGATTTCCTCTCACCCTTCAGATTGCACACTAAGCCTTGGGCGGCAAGCGGCAAACCAGATGAAGGATGAACCGGGGATTGAACGCGCAAAAATTCGTGAAGTGATTTCGGAAAATTGCCAGTGTAGATATTCACAGCCTCAAGCGGCCGCTCGCTTTAGGACTTGAAAGCGACGTTGCATCGGATAACTTGCGACATTGACCTGCACGTACAGGTCACCTGCGGGATAAAAATAGCCTTAAAAACAAGGCCCATAGCTCCAGAAAGGTGGGGAAAGATATGACTCATTTCAGCAAGAAGTTCATCGTGTCGGCGTTCGTCGGCACGTTGTTAAGCGTCTCTGCACATGCGGCGACCCTAAATATCCACAACGGCGGCGACCCGACGTCGCTCGACCCGCAAAAAATTTCCGGCGACTGGGAAAACCGTATCGATGGCGATATTTTCGAAGGCCTGGTGACGGAAGATCCTAAGGACAACCCGATCCCCGGCCAGGCAGCAAGCTGGACCATTTCCCCCGATCAGAAGGTCTATACCTTCAAGCTGCGTGACGGCATCAAATGGTCCGATGGCCAGCCGGTAACGGCTCAGGACTTCGTCTTTGCCTTCCAGCGCCTGATGGACCCGAAAACCGCCGCCCAATATGCCTACCTGCAATATACGATCCTGAATGCGGAAAAGATCAACAAGGGTGAAATCAAGGATCTCAGCCAGCTCGGCGTCAAGGCAATCGATGACAAGACACTGGAAATCACTCTTGAAAATCCGACGCCTTACTTCCTCAACGCGTTGATGCACTACACGGCCTATCCGCTGCCGAAGCATGTCGTGGAATCCAAGGGCGACGAATGGGTCAAGATCGGCAACATCGTCACCAACGGCCCCTACAAGCCCACCGAATGGGTGCCCGGTTCGCATGTCAGCATGGTCAAGAGTGACCAGTATTACGACGCCAAGGACATCAAGATCGACAACGTCAACTATTACACGCTGGAAGATCAGGCCGCTGCCCTGAAGCGCTATCGCGCCGGCGAATTCGATATCCTCACCTCTTTCCCCGCCGACCAGTTTGATTGGATCCAGAAGAACCTTCCTGGCCAGGCGCATGTGGTTCCGTTCCTCGGCACCTACTATTACGTGCTGAACGCCACCAAGCCGCCTTTCAACGACAAGCGCGTCCGCCAGGCCCTCTCCATGGCCGTCAACCGCGAAGTCATCGGCCCGAAGATTCTCGGCACCGGCGAGCTGCCGATGTATTCCTGGGTACCGCCGGGCACGGCCAATTACGGCGAGCCGGCCTATGTGAGCTGGAAGGATGAGCCTTACAAGCAGAAGGTCGAAGAGGCCAAGAAGCTGCTCAAGGACGCCGGCTTCGGCCCTGACCATCCGCTGAAAGCGCAGCTTCGCTACAACACCAATGATAACCACAAGCGCATCGCCGTTGCGATCGCCGCCATGTGGAAGCCGCTCGGCGTCGATATCGAGCTCTACAACACCGAAACCAAGGTGCATTATGATGAAATGCAGCGCGGTCAGGTGGAAATCGGCCGCGCCGGCTGGCTCGCCGACTACAACGATCCCATCAACTTCCTGAACCTGCTCTCAACCGGTGTCGAAATGAACTATGGCCGCTGGAGCAATCCGGATTACGATGCGCTGATCAAGCGGGGCAACGAACAGACCGACCTGAAGAAGCGCGCCGAAATCTACAAGAAGGCCGAGCAGCTCGCGCTCGACGACAGCGCTGCCATCCCGATCTACTACTACGTCTCCCAAAACATCGTCGCCCCGAAGGTCCAGGGCTTCGTCGATAATATCCAGGACATCCATCGCACTCGCTGGCTGTCGATCAAAGAATAATTGGGAACAGGCCCCTTCCCAGATAAACCGGGAGGGGGCCGTCTAAGACCATGTTTGGCTACGCTCTCCGTCGTTTGCTGTCGACAATCCCCGTCCTGTGGATTGCCGTGACAGTGTGTTTTTTCATTCTGCGCCTCGCTCCCGGCGGCCCCTTCGATGGCGAAAGGCCATTGCCGCCGGAAGTCAAAGCCAACCTCGCGGCTCACTACAACCTCGACAAGCCTCTGGTTGAGCAATATCTGATCTATGTCGGCGACGTCATGAAGGGCGATCTAGGCCCCTCTTTCGCTAACCAGGACTTCACCGTCACCCAGCAGATCATGTCCGGCTTTCCCTATACGCTGACAATCGGCGGCGCCGCCTTCGTTCTTGCAACGATCATCGGCGTGGTTGTCGGCTGTCTTGGGGCGCTCTATCAGAACCGGAGCGCCGACTACTGGCTGGGCGGAGGACTGCTCATCGGCCTTGTGATGCCAAGCTTCCTCATCGCCCCGATCCTGCAGCTCGTCTTCGGCAATACGCTTGGCTGGCTGCCGGTCGGCGGTTGGGGCAATGGCTCGATCAGGTTCCTGATCCTTCCGGTCATCGTTCTGACATTGCCGCATGCGGCACGCATTTCGCGCCTAATGCGCGGCTCGATGATCGAGGTGATGAGCCAGAACTTTATCCGTACCGCCAAGGCTAAGGGCATAGGCCCACGGCTCACCGTTATGCGGCACGCCTTGAAGCCCGCCTTGATGCCCGTCGTGTCCTATCTCGGACCCGCAGCAAGCTATCTGCTTACCGGCTCGCTGGTGGTAGAAAGCATTTTCGGCCTTCCCGGCGTCGGCCGCTACTTCGTCGGCGCGGCGCTGAACCGCGACTACGGCATGGTTCTTGGCACGGTCATTTTCTACATGGTCCTGATCGTGGTCCTCAATCTGCTGGTCGATATCGCCTATGCCTGGCTCGACCCGAAAGTGAGAATGCGATGATCCTCAATTCCGCCAAGAGAGAATTGCTGGAAGCGGAATTGCTTTCGGCAGAGGGGCTTGCACCCAAGGGGCGCTCCCTCACCGGCGATGCGCTGCGTCGCCTGCTCCGCAACAAGGCTGCCGCGCTGTCGCTGATCGTGCTGGCAGTGCTGGTTCTGGTTGCCATATTCGGCCCGTATTTCCTGCCCTTCAACTATGAAGATCCGGATTGGACCTCCTTCCGCGGCCCTCCGGACTTCGCCGCCGGCCACTATTTCGGCACCGACGGCAACGGCCGCGACCTGCTTGCCCGCACGCTCTACGGCACGCGCGTCTCGCTGACCGTCGCCCTGGTGGCAACCCTCGTCTCGGTTGTTATCGGTGTGCTTTATGGCGCCGTCGCCGGCTATTTCGGCGGTCGTGTCGATGCGATCATGATGCGCTTCGTCGACATCATGTACGCCCTCCCCTACGTCCTCTTCGTCATCCTGCTGATGGTGATCTTCGGCCGCAACGTCTATCTGCTGTTTGCGGCGATCGGGGCGCTCGAATGGCTCACTATGGCTCGCATCGTGCGTGGTCAGACGCTCTCCATCAAGCAGCGGGAATTCATCGAAGCGGCGCGGGCCTCCGGCCAGCGATCGTTCAAGATCATTCTCAAGCACATCGTTCCGAACCTCGTCGGGCCGGTCGTCATCTACGCGACGCTCACCATTCCCGAGATCATCGCCACGGAGAGCTTCCTGTCCTATCTGGGCTTCGGCGTGCAGGAACCGCTGACCTCGCTCGGCACGCTGATCGCCGAGGGCTCCGCCGGCATGGAGACCACGCCCTGGCTATTGTTCTTCCCCGCCGGCTTTCTTGTCGCCCTGCTGATGAGCCTGCTCTTCATCGGCGATGGCCTACGCGACGCTTTCGATCCGAAGGATCGCTGACATGACAGATACGCTTCTCGAACTCAAAGACTACTCCATCACCTTCCGTACACCGGAAGGCGAAGTGGCCGCCGTCTCGAAGATGAACCTGACGATCGGCCGTGGCGAGCGCATCGCCATCGTCGGCGAATCCGGCTCCGGCAAGAGCCAGACCTTCCTCGGCCTGATGGGCCTACTCGCCAAGAACGGCCGCACCAGCGGCCAAGCGCTTTTGGATGGCAAGGACCTCCTGACGCTGAAGCCACGCGAACTCGACCATGTGCGCGGCAAGGACATGGCCATGGTCTTCCAGGACCCGATGACCGCCCTCAACCCCTCGCTACGGATCTCACGGCAATTGACCGAGCAGCTCGAAGTCCATGGCGGGCTTTCGGCGCGCGCGGCGTCTGCCGCAGCACTGGACATGCTGAAGCGCGTCGGCATCCCTGACCCGACGCGACGCTTCAATCTCTATCCGCACGAACTCTCGGGCGGCATGCGCCAGCGCATCGTCATCGCCATGGCGCTGCTCACCAAGCCGAAGCTCCTGATCGCCGACGAGCCGACGACGGCGCTCGACGTCACCATCCAGGCGCAGATCCTCGATCTCTTCAACGAGCTGACCGCGGAAATGAACACGGCGCTGGTGATGATCACCCACGATCTCGGCGTCGTGGCTGGCCTCGCCGATCGCGTCGCCGTCATGTATGCCGGCCGTATCGTCGAGGAGGCACCGGTCGAAGAGCTCTTCGAAAATCCAGCCCATCCCTATACCGCGGCGCTGCACGCCTCCATCCCGCGGCCGGATCAGGATGTCGACGATCTCGCCGTCATACCCGGCCGGCCGCCGAACCTGATGCATCTGCCGCGCGGCTGTTCTTTCTCGCCGCGCTGCGCCCATGTGCAGGACGACTGCCTGGACGCGCCGCCGCCGCTCGACCGGCTTGCGCCGCAACGCTGCGCCGCCTGCTTCCATCCCCTCTCTGCCCAGCAGGAACGGAGCCTCATCCATGGCTGAACACACGCTTCTGAAGGTCGAGCACCTGACCACCGAATTCGAGCTGCCATCGAAATCTCTCTTCAAACCGCCGTTGGTCCTGACGGCGGTCAATGATGTCAGCTTCGAGCTGAAGACCGGGCGCACGCTTGGCATCGTCGGCGAATCCGGGTGCGGCAAGTCGACACTCGGCCGTTCCATCCTGCGGCTGATCAAGGCGCAGAAGGGCCGCATCATGTGGCAAGGCGGAAACCTGCTGGATCTTTCCGAAGAGGAAATGCGTGCCGCCCGCCGCGACATGCAAATCATCTTCCAGGATCCGATCGCCTCCCTCGACCCGCGCATGACGGTCGGCGACATCATCGCCGAGCCGCTGACCGTATTCGAGCCGAAGCTGACAAAGGCGCAGCGGCAGGAGCGCGTCCGCGAGATCATGGCGGCGGTCGGGCTCGTGCCGGAAATGATCAATCGCTACCCGCATGAGTTCTCCGGCGGCCAAGCGCAGCGCATCGGCATTGCCCGCGCAGTCGTGACGCGGCCGAAGCTGATCGTCTGCGATGAACCGGTCTCGGCCCTCGACGTATCGATCCAGGGTCAGGTGATCACGCTGTTGCGCAAGCTGCGCAAGGAGTTCGGCCTGACGCTGATCTTCATCAGCCATGACCTCTCCGTCGTGCGGCTGATCTCAGACGACGTGCTGGTGCTTTACCTTGGCAAGGTGGTGGAAGCGGGCGACGCCGCCACCGTCTTCGACCATCCAGCCCATCCCTATACACAGGCCTTGTTCTCCGCCGCACCCATCCCCGACCCGAAGCGGGCGCGCGGGCGCGAGCGTATCCGCCTGCAGGGCGACCCGCCCTCGCCGCTCAATCCACCAGCCGGCTGCGTCTTCTCGCCACGCTGCTGGAAGGCGACGGATATTTGCAGGACCAAGATGCCGCCGACTGAGCAAGTTCGCCCCGGCCAGACCGCGGCGTGCTATCATATGGACAGGCCATAAGGCTCAAAAGGTGGACGGCGCAGCCCGCCGTCCACCTTGCTCAAGCAGCCGCATCCGCGTATGCAGCAGCGAAGGAAAAGGCAGGAGGACGTCTTGGGCGGGCATTTTCTATCGATCGGCGAATGCATGGTGGAGCTGTCGCAGGCCGAGGACGGATATCTGCGCAAGGGCTTTGCCGGCGACACCTTCAACACGGCCTGGTACGCCCGCGCCTGCCTGCCGGCCGATTGGTCCGTCGATTATTTCACCGCCCTCGGCGATGATGCGATGTCGGACGAAATGCTGCATTTCATGAAAGCGCATGACATCGGCACGTCGAGCATTCGCCGCCTCCGTGGCAAGACGCCCGGCCTCTACATGATTAACCTGAAGGATGGCGAGCGCTCTTTCAGCTATTGGCGCGACAGTTCGGCCGCCCGCCAGCTTGCCGCCGATGGCGATCAGCTTCGCACCGCGATCGAGGGGGCCAACGTCCTCTATTTTTCCGGCATTACCTTGGCGATCCTCTCGCATGAAGACGCCGAGACATTGCTCGCCGAGCTCCGCCGCGCCAAGGCGGTCGGCAAGCTGGTGGTCTTCGACCCCAACCTGCGCCCGCGCCTCTGGTCGAGCTTCGATGCCATGCACACCATGATCGGTGAAGGCGCCCGTGCCTCGACGCTGGTTATGCCGAGCTTCGACGACGAGGTCTCGCATTTCGGCGACGATTCGATCGCCGGCACCATCCGCCGTTACCGGCTGCACGGCGCCAATATGGTCGTCGTCAAGAACGGTGCCGATGGCGCGACCGTCGGAACCGATGCCGGCGAAACGCTCGTTCCAGCCGTCAAGGTCGCGAAGGTCATCGACACCACCAGCGCCGGCGACAGCTTCAATGGCGCGTTCCTTGCCCATTATCTGGAACATGACGACCCCGTCGCCGCCGCCCATTTTGCCGCAGAAATCGCCGCAAGGGTCATTCAGGAACACGGTGCCTTGGTGCCGCCGGAAAAGCTGCAAGCCGCCGGCTAAGGCTGTAATATTTCCATCATGGACACCCCGCACAATAGGACAGGCGCGGGAATCATCTTTGCTGCACCGGATTGGGTTGTACCGACACCATGAGGGTGCGGTGCGGATGGAACGTTTTTGGATATGTTGCAGCGCTTGTCGGACATCGATCACAGAGCATGGGCTGAAGGGGCAACCCCGGTCGCAAACCCGGAGCGCCTGCTCATCGTCAGCGATGCCTGGCATCCGCAGGTGAATGGCGTCGTCCGCTCCATCGAAAATACCAACCGCGAACTGGCGCGCATCGGCGTCGATGTCGCCATGATCACGCCGGAAGGTTTTCGCAACGTCCCTTGCCCGACCTACCCGGAAATCCGCCTGTCGATCGCAAGTTACCGCAAGGTCGCCGCCAGGATCGAAGCAGTCCGGCCGACCTATGTGCATATCGCGACAGAAGGCCCGCTCGGGCTGACGGCGCGGCGCTGGTGCCTGAAAAACGGCATGCCGTTTTCGACGAGCTATCACACTCGCTTTCCCGAATATGTCGCGGCCAGGCTGCCGATCCCGCAAAGCTGGCTCTACGCCTTCGTCAAATGGTTTCACAATGCCGGTTCCGGCTGCATGGTGGCGACACCGAGCCTTGCCAATGAGCTCAAGCAGAAGGGCATTCACAATCTGCTGCCCTGGAGCCGCGGCATCGACTCGACGCTTTTCCGCCCGCAGCCGCTGGAAGACAACCCCTTCGGCCTGCCCCGCCCTATCTTCATGACCGTCGGCCGGGTGGCGCTCGAAAAGAACCTGCCGGCCTTCCTCGATCTGGACCTGCCTGGCTCGAAGGTCGTCGTCGGCGACGGACCGGCGCGGGCCGAGTTGCAGAAACTTTATCCAAAAGTGCTCTTCCTCGGCTCGAAGTTCGGCGAAGCGCTGGCGCATGCCTATTCGCAAGCTGACGTTTTTGTCTTCCCGTCAAAGACCGATACATTCGGCAATACCATCTTGGAGGCGCTGGCGAGCGGCGTTCCCGTCGCCGCTTATCCCGTCACCGGCCCTGCCGATATCCTTGGCGGCAATGATGCGGCCGGCGTCGTCGACGAAGATCTGGCGAAAGCCTGCTTTGCCGCATTCTCCTCTTCCCGCGAGGCGGCTCGTGCTCTGGCGCTCAACTATTCCTGGGAAGCTGCCACCACGCAATTCATCGGCAACGTCCGCCTCGCCAATCATCGCGGCCGGATGTTGACGCAAAACCACTAAAGTGCGGGCTATTCGCCGGCCGCCGACGGCCGCCGTTTCGTGCGAAGCACGCATGCGTTCAATATTCTCTTCCATCCCGTAGACGACAAAGAACGAGCGTCACATCACGACCGGCTCTCGCCGGCGCAGCGGCGATATTGTCTGCGCACTATGGCATGCGGGAACAGTTGGCCGGTCCACCGCGTTCACTGGCACGCACAGCGACGCTCTGCCTTCATGTTCTAGTCGATATGACCAGCAGCAAACGTCAAAATTGAATTCCTTGGATGTTCCGCCACATACCTGGGAGCGGCGCAGGTGCTATTGGCCATCCGCGAACGGGCCGGGCTTGGCGTATTGGCGCTAAATACCCAGCCGCGGTTCTCAGATGGGGCTTTGCATTGCAATACCAAGAAATGCATGGCTCCCATGCGCTTTTATGTATACGATTATTTATTGCACGATTTAAGTAAGGTCGCTTACGGAGTGCTGGAAATGACAGACGACCCACTGAAACTGGACACCTTCATATGCTTCGCCCTCTATTCGGCGAACCATGCGATGAACCGGCTATACAAGCCCATGCTCGATGAGTTGAACCTCACCTATCCGCAATATCTCGTCATGGTGACGTTGTGGGAGGAGGATGGCCAGACCGTCGGCGGTATCGGCGAAAAGCTTTTCCTGGAATCAAGTACGCTAACGCCGCTGCTGAAGCGCCTGGAAGCCGCCGGCTTCATTCAGCGCACCCGCAGCAAGGAAGATGAGCGTCAGGTGCTGATCAGCCTGACCAGCGAAGGCGTCGGTTTGAAGAAGAAGGCCACCGGCATCCCCGCTTGTATCCTGGATGCATCGGATACCACGGCGAACGAGCTGACACGGTTGAAAGCGGAAATCATCAAGCTGCGCGAAGCGCTCAGTAAGAACGCGGCCTGATCCCTCAGGCCGTCATCGCTTCTTTTTGGTCTCGTAAGGATTGTCCGACGAGCGGAAATGGATGCGGATCGGCACGCCCGGCATGGCGAAATCTTCCCGCAGGCCGTTGATCAGGTAGCGCACATAGGATTCCGGCAGCGCATCCGAGCGGGTGCAGGAAATCATGAAGGCCGGCGGGCGCGCCTTCACCTGGGTCATGTATTTCAGCTTGATACGCCGGCCGGAAACCGCCGGTGGCGGATGCTGAACCTGCTGTGTCTCCAGCCAGCGATTGAGCTTGGCGGTGGACACGCGCTTGTTCCAGACCTTGTCGGTATCGACGACCGCTTGCATCAACCGGTCCAATCCCTCGCCCGTCTGACCGGAAATCGGAACGGCGCGAATACCGCGCGCCTGCGGCAGCAGCCGGTCGGTCTTTTCGCGCAGGTCGGCAAGCACTGCCTGGCGATCCTCGATCATGTCCCACTTGTTGAAGGCAAGCACGGCGGCCCGGCCCTCGCGGACGACGAGATCGACGATCTGAAGATCCTGCTTCTCGAAGGGAATGGTGGCGTCGAAGACGATGACTACGGTCTCGGCGAAACGAATGGCGCGCAGTGCATCGGCGACGGAGAGCTTTTCGAGCTTTTCAATCACCTTGGCCTTGCGGCGCATGCCGGCGGTATCGAACATTTTCACGGTACGGCCGCGCCAGCTCCAATCGACCGAGATCGAGTCGCGGGTAATTCCGGCTTCCGGACCGGTCAGCAGCCTGTCCTCGCCGAGGAAACGATTGATCAGCGTCGACTTGCCGGCATTCGGGCGGCCGACGATGGCGACACGCAACGGCCGCGTGTCGTCATAGGCCGGCTCTTCGTCGATCTCTTCACCGTCCTCACCCATGGCAGGGCGCGGAATGCTGACATTCGTCTCCGCCTCATCCTCTCTCGGCGGAAAGGCACGCTCATGGCCGAGCGCCTCGACGATAGCGTCGCGCAGATCCATCATACCCTGGCCATGTTCGGCAGAGATCGGGCAAGGCTCGCCAAGGCCGAGCGTGAAAGCGTCATAGAAGCCGCTGTCAGAGCCTCGCGCTTCCGATTTGTTGGCGACGAGAACCACCGGACGTCCGCGCTTGCGCAGCATTTCTGCGAGCGTCTTGTCGACATGGGTCAAACCCATCTTGGCGTCGACGACGAACAGCGTCAGGTCTGCTTCATCGATCGCAGCCTCCGTCTGGGCACGCATGCGGCCTTCCAGCGTCTCTTCGTCGGCTTCTTCGAGACCAGCGGTATCGACAATGCGAAAACGAAGATCGACGAGGCGCGCATCGCCAGGACGGCGGTCGCGCGTTACACCCGGCGTGTCATCGACGAGCGCCAGCTTCTTGCCAACCAAACGGTTGAAAAGAGTGGACTTGCCGACATTCGGGCGACCGACGATCGCGACCGTGAAACTCATTTAGTGATTTACCCTTCAGCCTTTAGCGACCGATGCCTTGCCGGATGCGGTGATGAGATCGAGCAGCATCTGGGCGCGGTTGCCGACATTGCGCGGGCTCTGGGGATCGTCGACGATCGCCTGGAACCATTGACGCGCCTTGGCGAAATCGCCGGCCTTGTAGGCGGCAAGACCCAACACGTCACGTGCGGAATGCCGGAAAGCGTTTGCCGGCACGGCCAACTCCTGGGCCTCGGCGGCAACCTGGTCATACGTGCCCGTATCGACAAGCAGATAGGCCGCACGCAGGCGAGCCGCATCCCGGATTACGGCCGGAACACCGGACTCCTTGCCGATCGCCGAGAAGGCAGCAATCGCACCGGCCGTATCGCCCTTCTGCGCCTGCAGTGTGGCAGCGCGCATGCGCGCCAGCAGCGGATAGGAACCGCTGCCGCTCTTCTCGATGGTCGCCAACGCGGCCAGCGCTTCGTCCGTCTTGTTCTGATCCGCCAGCGTCAGCGCGGAGATGAACTGATCACCGCTGCTGCCGGCCTGGCGTCCTGACCAGTAGCGATAGCCGCTAAAGGCGGCCGTGCCGAGAACGATAAGCACGGCGCCACCGATGATAAGCCGGCCAAAACGGCGCCATACGAACCGCAACTGGTCCGAACGCAGTTCTTCGTTCACCTCGCGGATGAAGCTATCGTCGTTGAATGCCATTCTCGTCTCCGGCCCAGGCCAAAATATTGCAAAGAGCTTATGGGTAGTGGGGCCTTCTACTCCATTTTGCGGCCGTTGTAAGGGGGAATGGCAGAAATCATCACATAACGAGCGGCGAAACCCCGATAATCCACTCGTGCAGCTTCCAAATGATCAATCCCCAGACCACGATACCGATGACAACGGCATAAAGATCGTATTTCGCCGAAACGAAGGGCCGCAGCGAGATCTCGCCCGCACGTTCGCGCCGCTTCAGCGAGATCCGCATGATGACGCCCCAAGCCAGGAAGGCGGCAAACAACAGCATGGCTGCGCCATCGCCATTGGAAAGCAGATGCGCAAAGGCCCAGATCTTCACCGACAGCACCATCGGATGCTTCGTCCTGACGGCGATATACCCGGCTGGCAGCAGCGAAGCGACGAGACAGATCAGTGCAAAAAGCATTAGCAAAATAGTGATATGGCTCATCCAGAAGGGCGGAGACCAGATCGGGGTCGAGTCGCGCGCTTGCCCGAAGCCGTAGATCAACAGAATCAGCGTGACGATGCTGGCGATCGAATAGCCGATCTTCCAGCCGCCCTCGCCGATGCTCGAAATCATCGAGCGACGGAAACCGGGTATCACGACGCGGATCAGATGAATGCCAAGGAAAAGAATGATGCCAAGGATCAGCAGTGACATGAGTGAAATCCCGTTCGTGTCTTATGAAGACACCAGTATCGACTATGGCGAAAAATTGCCAGCGGGACCGCAGCTTTGCCGCATTTGATCGGCACGGAGACGAGAAAGCCCGGCATGACCTCCGAACCGCAGGTTTGCGCAGTGAAAAGCGTGAAAAGGATTGCGGATGAACTCGTGCCCACTTCAACAATTTTCGCGGTGCCCATGTTTCGTTTTGTCTCTTTCGCCTCCCTCGCCCTTTCCCTTGCCCTGCCCGCGATCGCCGAGGCCCAGGAAAAGCCGAAGCAATTGGTGATGATCTCGTTCGACGGCGCGCATGACAATGCGCTGTGGACGAAGAGCCGCGAGATCGCGTCGCGCAACGGCGCGCATTTCACCTATTTCCTCTCCTGCACCTTCCTGATGAACCACGATCAGGCCAAGGCTTATCAGGCGCCGGGACAGAAAGCCGGCAAATCGAACGTCGGCTTCGCCAAGAGCGACGACGACGTGCGCACGCGTATCGCCAATATCTGGGGCGCGCATCTCGAAGGCCATGATATTTCCAGCCACGCCTGCGGCCACTTCGACGGCAAGAAGTGGACATCGGCGGACTGGCAGCAGGAATTCATGAACGCACGCATCGCGCTGCGCGACGCGTGGAAGAACGTCGGCGAAGCGGACAAGGAGCCGCCGGGCTGGCAGGAATTTGCGACGAAAGACGTCAAGGGCTTCCGCGCGCCCTATCTTTCGACCAGCGACGGCCTGGTGCCGGCCGAAAAAGCCATGGGGTTCCAGTACGACGCCAGCCTCGTGACCAAGGGCCCGGCTTTGCCGCAGGTAGTCGACGGCATCTACCGCTTCGGCCTGCCGCTGATCCCCGAAGGTTCCGACCACCATCTGGTGATCGGCATGGACTATAATCTCTATGTCCACCATTCCAAGGGCGTCGAAGACAAGGCGGATTCCAAGGCCTTCGAAGACCGCACTTTCGATGCTTTCGAAGCCGCCTTCGCCAAACAATATGAAGGCGACCGCATTCCGGTGCAGTTCGGCTTCCATTTTGTGGAAATGAACGACGGCGCCTATTGGCGGGCGCTGGACCGCTTCGTCAGCGACGTCTGCCATAAGGACGGAGTCGCTTGCGTCAGCTATTCCGAGGCAATCCCATTGATCGCGGCGCGCGGCAAGCTGCAGCAGGGGTGAGGAGCGATTGTGCGAAGCCCGAGCAATCGACTCTGTGAGTCGATTGCAGCGATGAACGCCCTGAGCCGAAGCGAAGGGCCGGCGGCGCGGCAAACGGAAGCTCCTCGATTATCCTTTCAGCCTGACGCCCTCACTTCCCCACCACAGTCGTCATTGAAAAGGCCCCGTTTCCGGAGCCTTTTTTTTCGTCAGCCGTCAACATGCACGATGCCGGTCTCGCGCTCCAGATAGCTCTGGTCGATCTTCGGCAGCGGCTCGTCATCGATCGCCGCTTCGAAGGCCTTGAGGCGCTTGTGGATTGACAGGAGCTCGATGATCGTCGTCCAGGAATTGACGAGATACTGGAACGAGTTGCTGACCTGACCGAAGGCGGTCGCGATCTGTTGGTATATGCCGTAGGTGATCGCCCCGGCGACAAAAGTCGGAACCAGCATGAACAACACGAACATCGAGTCGGCCTGCAGATAGAAATAGCGGGCGACGTTGAAATAGACGTAGTGGAAGTAAATGCGGTAATAGTTCCGCCTGACGTTCGCGAAGAGTTCTCCGACTGTCGCCGGCTGCGCACGCTCGCCGTTATCTTCGCCGTAGACGAGCTCCTTGCGGTAAGCTGCTTCCACACGCTGGTTCTTAAAATTCAGGCCGGGCAGCTTGATGCCGGCAACCGCCAGCAACACTGTGCCGAAAGCCGACCAGAAGAGCGCCAACCAGAAGAGCGAATGGGAAATCTTGCCGATGATCGGCAGTTCGGTGACATAGCTCGAAAGCGCAAGCAGAATCGGCAGAAAGACGATCAGCGTCATCACCGAGTTGATCAGGCTGATGCCCAATCCTTCCAGGGTGCTGGAAAAGCGCATCGTATCTTCCTGCACACGCTGCGAAGCGCCTTCGATGTGACGCAGCTTTTCCCATTTCGACATGTAGAAGCTGTTCATCGCCGTACGCCAGCGGAAGATATAATGGCTGGTGTAGAAGTCCGTCAGGATGGAAACAAACATGCTGAGGAAGGCGATCTGCGCGAAGATTATCATCAACGTGTAGAAACTCTCGACCGTCACCCCAGGCTGCTTCGTAAGCGCAGCCTGCAAGAGGTCCCCGAACGGACGGCGGAAGTTATTGACGACGACGGACACTTGGACACCGAAATAGGTGACCAGAATAATCAGCGCCGAGCCCCAGATCGACCAGAGCTTCCAGGGATGATCCCAGGCTTTGATGTGCCATGCCCCACAGAAAATCGCGGTGCATAAAAAGAAAAACCCGTAGAACCAGAGATTCCCCCACAACACGAAATAGCTGAGGTCATAGGGCTCCTGCCCTTCTGGGGGCATGACGAAACCCAGATGTGTCCCCAAATCGGAAAGAGACGCATACCAGACTGCTATGCAGAGGATCGTCCAGACCACCATCGAGGTGAAGAACAGCTTTGGCTGGGGGAAGAAAGAGTGAAACACGGGAGGCAAGCTTTCTTGATTGGGTCAGCGACCGCAATGACGTTTATTCGCGGCGAACCTAAGGCACTTCGCTAGAGGCGGCAACCGGCCTTGGCTATTCTTACATAGATGTAATCGCTTATCCCATGATCGTGATGCGATTGTTCAGCCGCGGTTTCCCATTTTAGGAAGGCCAACCTGTCGCCGTTCAGAGATCCGGCAACCCCTTCACAGCAAAAATCCCGCGCCCTCTTGCAGAATTCTATCTTACGATATATATCTTACGACATGACGAACGATATAAACCCTCATCATCGAAGGAGAAACATAATGAGAGGCTTTAGAGATCGCATGTGCGGCGATAGCTTTGACACCATCGAGGCATATATCCTACGACATGGCGAAAGCCGTGATTCACACGGGAGGCACAGGAGAGACTTCATGAGAGGCTTCAAGGGCGGCATGTTCGGCGGCGGTTTTCGCACCGGCCGGAAATTCGATGCCGCTGATCTGCAGCTCATCATTCTCGCCCTGCTTTCCGAGCAGCCGCGCCATGGCTATGAACTGATCAAGACCCTGGAAGAACGCTCCGGCGGCTTCTATGTGCCGAGCCCCGGCGTCATCTACCCCGCCCTCACCTATCTGGAAGAGACGGGCCTTGCCGAAGTCGAAGCGACCGGCACGAAGAAGCTTTACCGCATCACCGAAAGCGGTCAGAAGCGCGTCGAGGAAAACCAGGCGCTGGTCGAGGCGACGCTCGCCAAGCTCAGCGCGATCGGCGAGAAGATGGCGCATGTCCGGCGCGTCTTTGGCGGCGAGGAACCCGGCGACGATGAAGGTCGTGAAGGCCCGTTCGGTCGGGATGCCGGTGATGTTCACCTCGCACGTCAGCTTCTGCGCTCGGCACTTCGCTCGAAATATCCATGGAGCAAGGCTGAAGGCGCGCGCATCGCGGCCATTCTCGAACGCGCCGCCGCCGATATCATCCGCGGCGAGACGAAGTCGGAAGACTGAGGTCTAATCCCTCAGTTGTCCGCCAAGGTCAGGATCATCGGTCCGTTGCGGGTGGCGACGACGGTGTGCTCGAACTGAACCGTGGGCGCGCGCGGATCGGCATAGAGCGTCCAGGCATCGTCGCCGCCCTCCGCCCAACTTGCGCCGAGCGACAGGAATGGCTCGACGGTGAAGACGAGACCGTCCTGCATGATGCGGGTCTCGTCGGGATCGGCCCAGGTAGACACCTCCGCCGGCTCCTCATGCAGCGAACGGCCGATGCCGTGGCTGGCGAGATTGGCGACCAGCGTATAGCGGTTCTTCTGGGCGAAAGCGCCGACGGCGTGGCCGATCTTCGAGAACGGCGCGCCGCTGCGCACCTGGTTCAGCCCGACCCAAAGCGCCCGTTTGCCATCGCGGCAAAGGCGCTCGATCTTCGGCTTGACAGGCGGCACAGCAAAGGACGAGCCGGTATCGGAGAAGAAACCATCCTTCTCCGCGGAAACATCGAGATTGACGAGATCGCCTGCCTGAATCACCCGCGCACCGGGAATGCCATGCGCCACTTCCTCATTGACGCTGATGCAGGTGGCGCCGGGAAATTTGTAAACAAGTTCCGGCGCCGAGCGGGCGCCGGCATCGTCCAGCACCTTGCGGCCAATATTATCGAGTTCCAGCGTGGTGATGCCCGGCTCCAGCGCCTCCGCCATCGCCTGTATGGCGTTAGCGCAGATGCGGCCGATCTCTTTCAGCTTGGTCAGTTCGTCGTCGTTCGAGATGATCATTCAAAGCTTCCGGCTGGCATGCGTCCGTTGAGACAAGCACTCAAGCCGTCGCTTTCGCCTCTTCGCTTTCTGCAGTCAATGCCTTTCTGACCAGCGGTGCGACTTTCGTGCCGTAAAGTTCGATGCCGCGCATGATCTGCTCATGCGGCATCGTGCCGATCGCCATCTGCAGCAGGAAGCGGTCATTCTTGAACAGCTTGTGATGAGCGATGATCTTCTCGGCAACGACTTCGGGATCGCCGACGAAGAGCGCACCATGCGGCCCGCGCGATTGGTCGAAATGCGCCCGGCTTGTCGGTCCCCAGCCGCGCTCGCGGCCAATCCGGTTCATCACCTCGGCCTGCGGGCCGTAGAACTGATCGGCGGCGGCCTCGGTCGTATCGGCTACGAAACCGTGAACATTGATGCTGGTTTTGAGCTTGGCTGCATCCTGCCCAGCGCGGCGGGCAGCCTCGTGGTAGAGATCGATGAGCGGCGCAAACCGGCGCGGCTCGCCGCCGATGATGGCGAGCGCCATCGGCAGGCCAAGAGCCCCGGCGCGCGCGACCGACTGCGGCGTGCCGCCGACCGCCACCCAGATTGGCAACGGATCCTGCAGCGGTCGGGGATAGACCCCTCGCCCATGAATCGGCGCGCGGAGTTTGCCCGTCCAGTTCACCTGCTCGCTCTCGCGGATCGCCAACAGCAGATCGAGCTTTTCCTCGAAAAGCTGGTCGTAATCTTCGAGATTATAACCAAAGAGCGGAAATGACTCGATGAACGAGCCCCGCCCCGCCATGATCTCGGCACGACCGTTCGAAATGAGGTCGAGCGTCGAGAACTGCTGGAATACGCGCACCGGATCGTCCGAACTCAGCACCGTCACGGTGCTGGTCAACCGGATATTGTTCGTCTTTACCGCAGCCGCCGCAAGGGCGACGGCCGGAGCCGATGCTGCATAATCCGGCCGATGATGCTCGCCGAGCCCGAAGACATCGAGACCGACCTGATCGGCCAGCTCGATCTCCTCGATCAAATTCTTCAGGCGACGCGCCGCCTCCGCACCCTTGTTGAGAGCAGGATTGGTATCGACGTCCGCGAAGGTATAGAGACCAAGTTCCATGATAAAAATCCCATCTGTCGTTGACGGACGAAATAGGAAGACGAGGCTGATACCGCAAATATGAATTGTCGAACGGTTTGTTCGAGAATGTTGATACCAACCTCTAATTCGAATCTGAATTCAACAGCTTGCCTGTCGCTTCGGAATCGACCTCGAAAGCCTTTGATATTGAACATCAAAGGCGCGGATCGTCGGCCAGCAAAGCCCAGCGTTCATGATCGCACCAGACGCCGCCGATCCTCAGATATTTGGGTGAGAATCCTTCCTTACGGAAGCCAAGCCTTTGCACCAACGCAATAGAGGCATGGTTCGCGGGCTGAATATTGGCCTCCAGCCGATGCAAGCCGATATCGTCGAAACCATGGGCGACCGCCAGCCGCAATGCCTCGGTCATGAAACCCTGGCCGGCAAAGGCCACCATGCCGTGATAGCCGAGAAAGGCGCTGCGGAAACCGCCCCATACCATCTGGCTGATATTGACCACGCCGATGATACCGCCCGAACCGGCATCGCGCGCGACGAGGCCGATATTGGATCCCGTAACGGTCTGCCCGAACCAGGCATCGAAGCCATCGCGATCCACAAAGGGATAGGCCCATGGTGCATGGTATGCGCGGCTCTCGACATTCGCCGCGATCAGTTCGCCGGCGTCGGACTGCCTGACTGGTGCGATAGTGACTTGCGGCATGGCTCGCTCCCCGAACGGATAAGGCAGCGAGGCATATCAAATCTATCCTAAATTCAACAGCTTCAACGCATAAACGGAATCATTTTCCGAACCGCTTCATAACGAAGATAAAGCCCACCCCAGGCGATGATGCCGAGATAAAGACCGAACAGCAGGTGCGTGAACACGGGGCTGCCCACTCTCAGATGCGTCACCATCGCCCCACCAAGCAGGCCGGTGAGGAGGATCGCCCCGAGGACAGATGTCGCCGGAATGGCATAGAGCACAGCGCAGAGGAGCGTGATCGCGCCAAGCAGCCGCGCCAAAGCCGGATCGGCGGAATAGCCGAGCGCCGCCATGGTCTCCGTAACCACAGGCAAAGGAATGAGCTTGATCGCGCCGTCGAAAACAAGAAAGGCGATAACCAAGCCGCTGAGGATCATGCCGGCCACACGCTGCACCCGCGAGCTGGATGGTGATTCCATTTCATAGAACATTACTCTATCCCCCGGAATTGAATCAGGAATTCAGATCTTCGCCGCCAGCGCCGTCTGTTGATCGGTGCACTAGCCCGTTTGAAACAGCCTGATCGGCCTGTGCCTCAAGGACGCTGACAGCAGCCTCCTTCCGACATGGAAGAGCGGATTTTTCTGATTATTTTGCAGTTGCCGGAGCAGGCACGGCCAGGCGGTCGAGCTGATGACGGATATGGGCGGCTTCTGCGGGCGATCGGGCAAGCGCGATTGCACGGTCGAAGGCCAAATGCGCCTCGTGCGACCGGCCCAACTGCGCAAGCAGACCGCCCCGAAGCCCGTGAAAGTAAAAATAGCAATCGAGTTTGTCCGCCAGTGCCTCGACCAGTGCCAACGCCTCCTCTGGCCCTTTAAGCTTGGCGATGGCGACTGCGCGGTTCAGCGAGACAACCGGCGACGGATTCAACCGCTCCAGCGTCTGATAGAGCAGATCGATCTCCGCCCAATCCGTATCCTCGGCCCGCTTGGCGCGCGAATGCAGCGCGGCAATGGCGGCCTGAACCTGATAGGGGCCGGGTCGGCGATGGCGGATTGCCTTGTCGAGCAAGGCAAGCGCCTCGTCGATCAATGTGCGGCTCCAGAGCGACCGGTCCTGATCCTCCAGCAGGATGATCTGGCCGTCTGCATCGAAACGGGCGGCATTCCGCGATTGTTGCAGCAGCATCAGCGCCAGCAGACCCATGATCTCGGGTTCCGCCGGAAAGATGCGCAGCAACAGCCGCCCCAACCGGATCGCCTCATCGGCAAAGGCAGACGCTTCGCGGCCCGGCCCACCGGCGGAGTAACCCTCGTTGTAGATGAGATAGATCATGGCGCTGACGAGCGCCACGCGCTCGGCCCGCTCGACCGCACCCGGCGTCTCGAAAGGTACACCGGCGGCCGCAACACGCGCTTTGGCGCGGGTAATACGCTGCTCCATCGCACTTTCGCTGACGAGAAAGGCACGGGCGATCTGGGCCACCGTAAGACCGGAGACGACGCGCAGCGCCAGCGCGATCTGTTGCGTCGCCGGCAGATCCGGATGACAGCAGATGAACAGCAACCGCAGAATATCGTCACGATAGTTGGAGCCGTCTAGCCGCTCAGCGAGATCGCTTTCGGCGTCACCGGTATCAGAGATCACCTCCTCGTCCGGCAAGCCTTGCGTCTTCGACTGTTTGCGCACCGCGTCGATGCCGCTATTGCGGCCGACGAAGATCAGCCAGGCGACGGGATCACGCGGCGGCCCCTTATCCGGCCATGTCTTCAATGCTCTGAGGCAAGCTTCCTGAAACGCCTCTTCGGCAATATCGAGATTGCGGAAGTATCGCAGCAGCGCACCGAGCACCTGCGGCCGGGCGTTGGTGAATGCGATATCGATCCAGGCGAGGTCCGTCATGTTGCGATCGTCCCCGGTTTAAAGACATAAAGCGGACGAATTTCATAAGAGCCGGCGCCCGGGTTGGCGACGGCGAGTTTCTTTGAAAATTCAATCGCCTCGTCGAGTGTCTCAAAGTCGATGACATAAAAGCCGAGCAATTGTTCCTTCGTTTCCGCGAAGGGCCCATCGATGACGAGCGGCTCGTTCTTGCCCTTGCGCAGTGTCGTTGCCGCCGTCGTCGGCATCAGACGGGCGACCGGACCGAGCTTGCCGGCTTCGCCAAGCGGCGCCTGCACCGCCCGCAACCGGTCCATCGTCGCCTGTTCTTCTTCCTTGGTCCAGGAAAACACGGCGTCTTCGTCGTTGTAGCATAGGATCGCATAGAGCATGAGGACCTCCTTCTCATGTAAGACGAGGGAGTATCGCCCGCGCCGACAAGCCGCGTCAAAAATTATCGCGGCAAAAAACTATGCATCGCCGCGCCGGATCGTCAGCGTCCCCGCTTGTGCATCGAGAATGGCCGCTGCGCCGATCGGTACGTTCAGCGGGCTATGCCCGTGCCCAAGCGGCAGGCCGCCGAGGACCGGCACGCCGAGCGTATCGAGATGCTCGCGCAGGATATCGATGACGGAGAAGCGGCGATCGAATTCGAAGCCGGTGAACTGACCGATCGCGATGCCTGCCAGGTCGTTCAAATGCCCTGCCTTGCGCAACATCGTCAGTTGTCGGTCCACCTGTCCGCGGTGCATGTTGACAGCTTCGAGCAACAGGATGGCGCCGTGCAAATCCGGCAAGGCCCAGCCGGCCGCAGTTGCGACCATATCGAGATTGCCGCCGATCAATCGTCCGGTGACCGCTCCCTCGGTCGTCAAGGCCGACGTGGGTTCGTGCGGGCGCGAGCGGATGACGATATCCTCTGAAGTCATCACCAACAGGCGAAGGGAATCGCTGGTTTCGACGCTGACATCCTGCTCGTCGCCATGAATGAAAAGCGCACCATGCACACCAACCTGCCGGCAGTGCTTCCACAGGCTGAGATGCAGTATGGTGATATCGCTGAAACCGACGAGAAACTTCGGATCACGCCGCGCTGCGTCGAAATCCAGGCGGTCGGCGATGCGGTAAGAGCCCTTGCCGCCGCGCGTGGTAAAGATCGCCCGGACCTCGGGATCACGGAGCGCCGCATTGAAATCCGTGAGCCGCTCCTCATCCGTTCCGGCAAGATAGTCGCGCTTACAAAATGCATGCTCGCCGAAATCGACTTCGAGCCCCCAGCCCCTCAGCGTCTCGGCCTGCCTCAAAACGAGATCCCTGTCGGGCGGGCTTGCGGGCGAAACAAAACGGATTTTATCGCCGGGCCGGAGTAGCGGCGGCGTCAGAACGTGATCGATTTCGGCGCGATTAGGTGATTCCATGCCTGGATTTTGCCACGGAACGATGACCGGCGTCAGCCTTCGGTCCCGCGTTTACGCAGCCGCCTCGATTGCGACCGGAATTCCCCTCTTCAGCGAATTGCTGACCATGCACCGGGCCTTGGCCTCGTCGATAACCGGCTGCGGATTGGAACCGTCAAGCATCTCGCATGACACCGTCAGTGTCGCAGCTTTGGTAAATGACAGATCGCTTTCCAAGTCGACACGCACGGAGATCGCGATTTTTCTCAACTCGACACCCATATCGGCGGCGATGTACTGCAGGTCGTTGTAGAAACACCCGCCGATCGCCAATCCCAATAATTGGGCGCCGTTGAAGCCGAGCCCCTGCCCGCCGGCACGACCTGGCGGACGGTCGACGACGACGGTATGGCCGCCGGCCCAGCCCAATGCCGCCTGCGTATCCTCCACATTGCGCAATTCAACGGTCACGGACACCATGGCCGATCTCCTCATTCGTCAGTAAGACGAATGATTGCGCGATTAACGCAGCGATGGAGTCAAGAGATTAACCCCTTTGGAGGCCTGCTCCGCGGCATTCGCGGATGCCTGCGCATGCTGCCGGGCCGACGCCTTGCCTTCCCATAATGGCAATCCGAGGGACGCCGATACGGTTGGATCGGCAGTAAAGACCGGATAACCCCGCTCCATCAACCGCAGCAAAATTTCCCGATCCCTTTGAATGTGCAGCCGGGCCAGATTTGCCTGGTTGTAGATGTGCCCGCCGGAATCCGGGTTGATGCCGGTAATAATCACCGCGGTAGCGCCGTTATAGAGGGCGAAAAGTACCGCATTGATGCCGTTCGAACATTTATCGTCCGCACCCAGTTCGCTGCATTTGACCCCGCCGACGCGGTCGAGAAGCGCCATGCGCTTGTAGCGATCGACGATTTCAAGATTGTCGTAGCGATAGTCGAAGGCCTTCAGCCTTTTCTCCAGCCGCTCGAGGCCCTTTCGCCAAAGCAGAATGTAAAGCTTCTTTGTCCGCTGGCCGTTGAGGACGCGGCGGACTTCGACGGCATTCGTATTCGTTCCCTCGATCTGGTTGAATTGAACGAAGGTAACGTCTGGCACGTCGATGCCCCATGCCCTTGTGACGACCTGCGAGCCATTGATGGTGATGACCTTGAAGGTCCCGTCGAAATCCGCGGGCTTATGCGACACCGGCGCCGATCCGACCACGAGAACGGGTCCGGAAAACGGCTCGATAAGCGTCGGAGGTTTCGGCCGGCAAAGCCAGTATTTGACGCTTCGATAAAAATGTCGCTTCAATTCCGTAGGATTAACAGTCATGCCTCGCCTTGATGTTCCCAAAGGGCTTTCATCGAAAAACAGTCGAATCCAACCCCATTTCGGCAGCGGACTGCCGACCCATTCGCGCGGTGCACTATCGCTGCTTCGACTTACATTAGGAAAATAAAAATATCTTACATAATCAAACCTTAGGTGATCCATCGGCCGCTTTTACAGCGCTCACCTCGTACTCAATGTGCGCGCCACCGCGTCTTTCCATCCCTTGAGCTTTGCGCTTCGCGTTTTCTCGTCCATATCCGGCTCGAAGCGCCGGTCGCGGGCCCAGGCCTTGGCAAAGCTCTGACGGTCCGGCCAGACGCCGGCGCGGCTGCCGGCAAGCCAGGCGGCGCCAAGTGCGGTGGTTTCCAGGATGATGGGACGGTCGACCGGCGCGTCGAGCAGGTCGGCGAGCCGTTGCATCGTCCAGTTAGAAGCGACCATGCCACCGTCGACTCGCAGCACCGTCTCCCGGCCACTGCCATTGCGCCAATCCTTGTGCATGGCGTCCAGCAGGTCGCGCGACTGGTAGCAGACCGCCTCCAGCGCGGCGCGGACGATTTCCGCCGGGCCGGTATTGCGCGTCAACCCAAAGATCGCGCCGCGAGCATCCGGATCCCAATGCGGCGCGCCGAGACCGGTGAAGGCCGGCACGAGATAGACCTCCTGCATCGGATCGGCCTTTTCCGCCCAACCATCGGAATCGGCGGCGTGCTTGATCGCCTTCAGTCCGTCGCGCAGCCATTGCACGGCCGCTCCCGCGATGAAGATCGAGCCTTCCAGCGCATAGGTCGTTTCACCGTTCAAGCGATAGGCGATGGTGGTCAGCAGGCGGTTTTTCGAACGCACCATGTCCGTGCCGGTATTGAGCAGCGCGAAGCAGCCGGTGCCGTAAGTGGATTTCATCATGCCGCGCTCGAAGCAGGCCTGGCCGATGGTCGCCGCCTGCTGATCGCCGGCGACGCCGAGAATGGGGATTGCCGCTCCGAAGAGCGCTTGATCGGTGACGCCGAAATCGGCCGCGCAGTCTTTCACCTCCGGCAGCATCGCCGCGGGAACGCGCAGGATCTCAAGCAGGTCCTCGTCCCATTCATTTTTGCCGATATTGTACATCAACGTCCGCGAGGCATTCGTCGCATCGGTGACGAAACTCTTGCCGCCGGTCAGGCGCCAGATCAGGAAGGTGTCGATGGTGCCGAAGCAGAGTTCGCCCTTGGCGGCGCGCGCGCGGGCGCCCTTCACATTGGCAAGCATCCACGAAAGCTTCGTGCCGGAGAAATAGGGATCGAGCAGCAGTCCGGTATGGCGGGTGAAGAGCTTTTCCAGATCCTGCCGCTTCAGCTTCTCGCAATAGCTCGCGGTACGGCGGTCCTGCCAGACGATGGCATTGTGGATCGGCTTGCCGGTCGCACGGTCCCACACCACGACGGTTTCGCGCTGGTTGGTGATGCCGAGAGCGGCGATGTCCTTCGCGGTGATGCCGGCAGCCTCGATCGCCTTCTTGACAGTCGAAACGACGGAAGCCCAGATTTCCTCCGGATCATGCTCGACCCAACCCGGTTGCGGATAGTGCTGCGTGAACTCCTTCTGGTCGACACCGGCAATCTTCATGTCACCGTCAAAAACGATAGCCCGCGTCGACGTTGTCCCCTGGTCGATCGCCAAGACATAACCGCTCATGCATTCCTCCCGGATTGTTCCCATCTCGAAACAACAGATACGGCAGCAAAACGAATGTGAAAAGAAAGCAAAACGAAATTTTTGCCGAAAATTCTTTATTCCAGCTCGCGAATATATGAAGCGAACTGTCGCAAAAGAGTCTTGCTGCGGTGCGATTGCCATGTCCGGCGATTTGGGACTAACCTCAAAGCCGCTATTGCGCTGCAACAACAGCCGCGCCGTCCAAGGAGAAAATCATGGCAAGAACAGTCGTTGTCACCGGTTCTACAAGCGGTATCGGCCTCGCCATCGCGACCGCTTTCGCTGCGAAAGGTGAAAACATCGTCCTCAACGGCTTCGGAAAGCCCGAAGAGATCGACGCGATCAGAAACAGGCTCGAAGTCTCGGGCGGCGGCAAGGTAATCTATCATCCGGCCGACATGACCAAGCCCGCCGAAATCGCCGACCTGATCGCGACCGCCAATTCGACCTTCGGCAGCGTCGACGTCCTCGTCAACAATGCCGGCGTCCAGCATGTGGAAAAGATCGAGGACTTTCCGCTCGAGAAGTGGGACCAGATCATTGCAATCAACCTGTCGAGCTCGTTCCACACGATGCGCGCCGCCATTCCGCTGATGAAGGGAAAGAAATACGGCCGCATCATCAACATCGCCTCGGCCCACGCCCTCGTCGCCTCACCCTTCAAGTCCGCCTATGTCGCGGCAAAACATGGTATTATGGGTTTGACCAAGACTGCGGCACTGGAGCTTGCCGAATTCGGCGTCACCGTCAACGCCAT
Organism: Rhizobium cerradonense; assembly: GCF_030182455.1. NCBI lineage: Bacteria > Pseudomonadati > Pseudomonadota > Alphaproteobacteria > Hyphomicrobiales > Rhizobiaceae > Rhizobium > Rhizobium cerradonense. The sequence continues at coordinate 509,571 of NZ_JAQJCK010000002.1, read as the reverse complement.
CTGCCCCGGCTATGTCCTGACCCCTCTTGTCGAAAAGCAGATCCCGGATACGGCCAAGGCGCGCGGCATGACTGAAGAGCAGGTCAAGAACGAGGTCATCCTCAAGGCGCAGCCCACGCATGAATTCGTCAAGGCCGAAGAGATCGCGTCATTGTCGATCTATCTTGCCAGCGACGATGCACGTCAGGTCACCGGCACGCACGTCTCGATTGACGGTGGCTGGACTGCGGAATAACCATACAAGGTTAGGGCCGGATGCGCTGGGGCGTGTCCGGCTCTAGAAGACCAAAATAATTGGGAACGACATGAACGACAGCATCCGCTTTATCCTCAACGGCGAGGATATTTCACTTTCCAGCCTGCGCCCGACTGAGACGCTCCTCGACTTCCTGCGTCTCAACCGGCACTTGACGGGCACGAAAGAGGGATGCGCGGAAGGCGATTGCGGCGCCTGCACCGTACTGGTCGGTCGGCTGATCGACGGCGGATTGCGCTACGAGTCGGTCAATGCCTGCATCCGTTTCGTCGGATCGCTGCATGCCACCCATGTGGTCACGGTCGAACATCTGGCCGCCAAGGATGGCACGCTGCATCCGGTGCAACAGGCCATGGTCGACTGTCATGGCTCGCAATGCGGTTTCTGCACGCCGGGTTTCGTCATGTCGCTTTACGGCCTGTGGCTTTCAACCGAAAATCCGAGCCGGGCACAGATCGAAAAAGCCCTGCAGGGCAATCTCTGTCGCTGCACCGGTTACGAGCCGATCGTCAAGGCCGCCGAACAGGTGAGCCAGACGCGCCCGAGCGCCCTGTTCGATCCTCTTGAAAAGACCAGAGCCGACATCATCGCCCGTCTCTGGGCCATGCAGGGCGGCGATACCATCACCGTTACCTCGGGCGAGGATCGCCTGATCGTGCCGGGCTCAGTCGCAGCGCTTGCGCAAGTGTTGGCCGACGAGCCGAAAGCGACCGTCGTTGCCGGCTCTACCGATGTCGGCCTCTGGGTCACCAAGCTGATGCGCAAGCTCGACCCCGTCGTCTTCATCAACCATCTGACCGACTTGCAGAAGATTATCGTGGAAGACACCGGCCTGACTATCGGTGCCGGCGTCACCTACAGCCAGGCGTTTGCAGCCATGGCCGAAAAGATCCCGGCAGTCGCGAGCCTGATCGACCGCATCGGCGGCGAGCAGGTACGCAACATGGGCACGATCGGCGGTAACATCGCCAACGGCTCTCCCATCGGCGACACGCCGCCACCGCTGATCGCGCTCGGCGCGACCGTGAAACTGCGTTCCATTACCGGCGCCCGCACCTTGCCGCTGGAAGACTTTTTCATCGATTACGGTAAGCAGGACCGCAATCCCGGTGAATTCGTCGAAAGCGTCTTCGTGCCTTACCCAGCCGAAGGCACTCATTTCGCCGTCTACAAGATCTCCAAACGCCGCGATGAGGATATTTCTGCCCTCTGTGGCGCTTTCCATTTGGCGTTGGATGCGGGCGGCAACGTCGCCGATATCCGCATTGCCTTCGGCGGCATGGCCGGCACACCGAAGCGCGCCCGCACGGTCGAAGCCGAACTGATTGGCAAGCCTTGGACGGAGACGACGGTCGAATCCGCCCGCGCCGCCTTCGATGCTGACTACACTCCGCTCACCGATTGGCGCGCCACCGCCGAATACCGGCAGTTGACTGCCAAGAACCTGCTCATCCGCTTCTATCTCGAAACGGCCGGTGCGCCGCAGGAATTGAAGCGTTTCGTAACGGTGGAGGCTTAACCATGGACAAATCCACCTTTGAAGAACGCAAGGTCATCAACGGCTCGATGCATGCTTCCCTGAAGCACGACTCGGCGCACAAGCACGTGACGGGCGCCGCCGACTATATCGACGACCTGCCGGAACCTGCGGGTCTGCTGCATGGCGCACTCGGCCTTTCCGACCGCGCCCATGCGGACATCGCCGGCATTGATCTCTCCGCCGTGAAAGCCTATCCGGGCGTCGTCTGGGTATTCACCGCCAAGGATATTCCCGGCGTGAACGACACGAGCTCCAACGGCATGCATGACGAGCCGCTGCTCGCCGACACCAAGGTCGAGTTTCACGGCCAGCCGATCTTCGCTGTCATCGCCGAAACCCGCGATGCGGCCCGCCGCGCCGCGCGCCTTGCCAAGATCGACTATCGCGATCTGCCCCATTGGAGTGACATCGACGGCGCGCTCGCCAATGGCGCGCCGTTGGTCTACGAACCGATGACGCTGAAGCGCGGCGAGCCGGAAACCGAGATGGCGAACGCCAAGCACCGCATCAAGGCGCAGATGCGCATCGGCGGCCAAGAGCATTTCTATCTCGAAAGCCACATCGCCATGGCGATCCCCGGCGAAGACGACGAAGTCGCCGTCTGGTCGTCCACCCAGCATCCGAGCGAGATCCAGCACATCGTCGGCCATGTGCTCAACATTCCGTCCAATGCCGTCACCGTCAATGTGCGTCGCATGGGCGGCGGCTTCGGCGGCAAGGAGACACAGGGCAACCAATTTGCCGCGCTCGCCGCCGTCGCCGCCAAGAAGCTTGGCCGCGCCATCAAATTCCGCCCCGATCGCGACGAAGACATGGCCGCCACCGGCAAGCGCCATGACTTCCTGGTCGATTACGAAATCGGCTTCGACGATGACGGCCGCATCCACGCTGTCGACGCGACCTATGCCGCCCGCTGTGGCTTCTCCTCCGACCTCTCCGGGCCGGTCACCGACCGCGCGTTGTTCCATGCGGATTCGAGCTATTTCTACCCGCATGTGCATCTCGTATCGAAACCGCTGAAGACGCACACTGTTTCCAATACCGCCTTCCGCGGCTTCGGCGGCCCGCAGGGTATGGTCGGCGGCGAGCGCTTCATCGAAGAGATCGCCTATGCGCTGGGCAAGGACCCGCTGGAAATCCGCCGTCAGAATTTCTATGGCCAGCCGGGCTCCGGCCGGACGTTGACGCCCTATCACCAGGAGGTGGAGGACAACATCATCCACCGCATCGTCGACGAATTGGAAGAATCCTCCGACTACCAGGCGCGGCGCAATGGCATCATCGAATTTAACCGCTCCAGCCGCTTTATCCGCAAAGGCATTGCGCTGACACCGGTGAAATTCGGCATCTCCTTCACCATGACCGCCTTCAACCAGGCCGGCGCGCTGGTGCACATCTACCAGGACGGCTCGATCCACCTGAACCATGGCGGCACCGAGATGGGCCAGGGCCTCTACACCAAAGTGGCGCAGGTGCTGGCCGACAGTTTCCAGGTCGATATCGACCGGGTGAAGATCACGGCCACCACCACGGGTAAGGTACCGAATACGTCGGCGACCGCGGCCTCTTCCGGCTCCGATCTCAACGGCATGGCAGCCTTCGACGCCGCTCGCCAGATCAAGGAGCGGCTTGTTGCCTTCGCTGCCGAAAAATGGGGCGTCGCTGCCGAAGAAATACAGTTCCTGCCGAACCGGGTGCGGGTCGGCGACATGGAAATTCCTTTCCCGGATTTCATCAAACAAGCCTATTTCGCTCGGGTGCAGCTTTCCGCCGCCGGCTTCTACAAGACGCCGAAAATCCATTGGGACCGCAAGGCAGGACGCGGCACGCCATTCTATTACTTCTCCTATGGCGCCGCCTGCTCGGAAGTCTCGATCGACACGCTGACCGGCGAATATCTGATCGACCGCACCGATATCCTCCATGATGTCGGCCGGTCGCTAAACCCGGCGATCGATATCGGTCAGGTCGAAGGCGCCTTCGTGCAGGGCATGGGCTGGCTGACGACCGAAGAACTTTGGTGGGACAATAAGGGACGGCTGCGCACGCATGCGCCTTCGACCTACAAGATCCCGCTCGCCTCCGACCGGCCGAAGATCTTCAACGTCCACCTTGCCGAATGGTCCGAAAATGCCGAGGCAACCATCGGCCGCTCCAAGGCGGTCGGCGAGCCGCCCTTCATGCTCAGCATCTCGGTACTCGAGGCCCTGTCCATGGCCGTCGCAAGCGTCGCGGACTACCGCGTCTGCCCGCGGCTCGACGCGCCGGCAACGCCGGAACGGGTGCTGATGGCGGTCGAGCGGCTGAAAGGGATGTGACGATGGCTGTCCGCGAAGTGCTTTCCGGTGTCATACCCAGGAGCGACTTCCGCGCATTTCTCGCGACACGCCCCTCCTCCATACTCATCGAGATCATCGGAACGCAGGGCTCAACGCCACGCGAGGCCGGAACCTTCATGCTCGTTTCCGAAAACGCCATCTGGGGCACGATCGGTGGCGGGCAGTTCGAATTTCTGGCGATCCAGAACGCCCGGGATTTACTGGCCGGCAATGGCGCGGAGGTGATGGACATACCGCTCGGGCCGGAAATCGGCCAATGCTGCGGCGGTCGCACGCAACTGCGCTTTCAGAAGATGACGACGCGATTGCTCGAAGAGCTTGAAGCCAAGCGGGCGACCGAAGCGGAACACCGACCGGAGACCTATTTGTTTGGTGCAGGCCATGTCGGGCACGCTCTGGCCGCCGCGCTCGCCCCCCTGCCCCTTTCCGTAACGGTGATCGAGACCCGTAAGGAGGAACTGACAAACCTGCCGGCGGAGACGAAGACCGTGCTTTCACCAATGCCGGAAGCGCTGGTGCAGGAGATTCCCGCAGGCTCAGCCATCGTCATCCTGACCCATGATCACGCTCTCGATTTCCTGATCGCCAAGGAAGCGCTCGCCCGCACCGATCTCGCCTATGTCGGCATGATCGGCTCGGCGACCAAGCGCGCGACCTTCTCCCACTGGCTGACTCGCGAGGGCGGCGACAAGGCCTTGCTCGATCGGCTGACGCTGCCGATCGGCGGCGCTGCCGTGAAGGACAAGCGCCCGGAGGTTATCGCCGCCATGACGGCCGCCGAGCTGCTGACGGCCTTCGCGGCCTACGCCATCCGATCATCTTCGTAACGCGGCTCGCGCCCGTCGAGAAACCCGAGGTCGCGCTTGAGCCGATCGGGCATCTCGTCCAGATCCAGCCGGGACGAAGGCTCCATGCCCCCTGTGAAGACCTGCGCCAATGTTTCCAACATACGGGCCAAGGCTGACGGCCGGGCATTCATCTCTTCGACGGCATAGCAATCCATGACGATACCTCAAATCAATCGATGATGTGGATTGCAGTTTGCCGCCGAAAATGCTGAAATTCCAATCGAACAACCGTCTGTATGCATCAAGAGAACTTATCCATGAAACTGTCGAAACGGTTTCCGCTGAATGCACTGCGCGTCTTCGAGGCCGCCGCCCGGCACGGCAGTTTCACGCGCGCCGGCGCTGAACTCGGCATGACGCAGACGGCCGTCAGTTATCAGATCAAGCTTCTGGAAGAGAATGTCGGCGAGCCGCTGTTCCTGCGGCGGACGCGCCAGATCGAGTTGACTGAAGCCGGCGGGCGATTGGCGCCGAAGGTGACCGAAGCCTTCAGCATGCTGCAGGAGGCCATGGCTTCGGTCAGCGGCGATGCCGAAACCACTCTCCTCATTCATTCGACACCGACCTTCGCCTCGCAATGGCTTGCACGCCATATCGGCTCATTTCAACTGCAACATCCAAATGTCGCGGTACGGCTCGCCACATCGGACGCGCTCATCGATTTTTCCCGTGAGCCTTCCGACATCGCCATTCGCAACGGGCGGGGAACTTGGCCGGGGCTGCGGGCGCATTTGTTGATGAAAATGAACTTCACGCCGATGCTGAGCCCAGCGCTGGCAGCCAGCATCGGCGGCGTCCACACGCCGGCCGATCTTCTCAAACTTCGGATTATCGATGCCGGTGATCCCTGGTGGGCACAATGGTTCGAAGCGGCTGGAGTTCCAGATCCCGGCCTGCAAGGCCGACCGAGAAGCAGGCTTGGGGCGCAATCCTTCGAGGCAAGCGCCGCCATCGCGGGACAAGGCGTCGCCGTGCTGACCCCTGAATTCTATGCCGACGACCTAGCAGCCGGCCGGCTTGTCCAGCCCTTCGATATCCTTTGCAACGACGGCTCGAACTACTGGCTTGCCTATCCCGAAAACAGACGGCATACGCCAAGAATCCGGGTTTTCCGGAATTGGATACTCGGCGAGTTCGGCATGCCGTTGGAGTGAGTGCTGCTCAATAGGCCATATCTGGCGCATAGAAGCAGCGCGGCGTGTTCTCGTCTGGGAAAAGACAGAGGTGGTAGGCCCCATCCGGCGAACGCATCGTCTTGCGCTGTGGCAGCGTGAAGATATGCGCATGCGTCACATAGCGATGATCGCCGGGATAGAGCGTAATCCGATAGCCGCCCGGGATAACGGTAACCGTGCGCGAGGGGATCATCTCGCAATCACCGGTCTTGCTGTCGCCGTTGCAACAATAAGGATCGTAGGACCAGCCGGAGGGCGCATCATGCGCCATGGCGGAAGTTGCAAGAAGGAATAGTGCAAACGCCAGTATACCACGCATGGGCAAATCTCCGACGATGCGGCGAACCAGGGGCTCCGCTGCCCACCGATCGCCGACGACGCTGAAAAAAGCGTCCAATTTTGATCTATCGCGAAGTCGGCGCTCGGCAAGAGCGACGGCATGTCGGTCACGGAAGTGTGTGATCCTAGCACGAAAAGCGGTCCCTCGACCAAACTCCCCTTCCCTCTGCGCCCAACATTTTGCAAGGTGTCGAGTCGGAGGAAGAAAAGGGGACCTGAATGTATGAATACGCCATAGCGTGGGAATGGCTGGCCTTTGCTGCCCGCTGGTTCCACGTCATAACCGCCATTGCCTGGATCGGTTCGTCTTTCTACTTCATCGCGCTCGATCTCGGGCTGGTGAAGCGTCCGCATCTTCCGCCCGGCGCCTATGGCGAGGAATGGCAGGTGCATGGCGGCGGTTTCTACCATATCCAGAAGTATCTCGTGGCTCCCGCGCAGATGCCGGAGCATCTGACCTGGTTCAAATATGAGAGCTATTTCACCTGGCTCTCCGGTTTCCTGATGCTCTGCATCGTCTATTACGGCGGCGCCAATCTCTTCCTCATCGACAGGCACGTGCTCGACGTCAGCGTTCCCGTCGCGATCCTGATCTCGCTGGCTTCGCTGGCCGGCGGCTGGATCGTTTACGACCTGCTCTGCAAGTCGCCACTCGGCAATAATACCTGGGGGCTGATGGTCGTGCTCTATGCGGTCCTCGTCTTCATGGCCTGGGGCTATACGCATCTGTTCACCGGCCGCGCCGCCTTCCTCCATCTCGGCGCCTTCACGGCGACGATCATGTCGGCCAATGTCTTCATGATCATCATTCCCAACCAGAAAATCGTCGTTGCCGACCTGATCGCCGGACGCACGCCGGATCCGAAATACGGCCGCATCGCCAAGCAGCGCTCGCTGCACAACAACTACCTGACGCTGCCCGTCATCTTCTTCATGCTGTCGAACCACTATCCGCTGGCCTTCGGCACCGCTTATAATTGGATCATCGCCGCTCTGGTGTTTCTGATGGGCGTCACCATCCGCCACTGGTTCAACACGATCCATGCCCGCAAGGGCCGGCCGACCTGGACCTGGATCGTCACCGTTGTCCTCTTCATTGTCATCATATGGCTTTCGACGGTGCCGAAGATGCTCACCGGCGAGAAGGATGCCAACGTCGTCGCACCCGCATTCCAGCAATTCGCATCGGATGCGCACTTCCCGGCGGTGAAGCAGATGATCTCGACGCGCTGTTCGATGTGCCACGCCGCCGAGCCGGCTTTTGAAGGCATTGCCCGCGCACCGAAGGAAGTGATGCTGGAAAACGACGCGGAAATCGCTATGCATGCCCGCGAGATCTATATTCAGGCGGGCCGCAGCCACGCCATGCCGCCCGGCAACGTCACCGACGTGACGCCGGAGGAACGCAAGCTGCTGGTTGCCTGGTTCGAAAGCTCCGTCGGAGAAAAAGACCAATGACTACCCTTTTGCGCGGCCGCCTGCTCTCCTTCAAGCGCGCGCCGCAGAGCCTTGATGACACGGACAGCTACTCGTATGAAAGCGATGGCGGCCTGCTGATCGAAAATGGCATCATTGCCGACGTCGGCCCCTATACAGAGGTCAAGGCGAAAGCGCCGGCACATGTCACCGAAGTCGACCACCGCCCGCATCTGATCCTGCCGGGCTTCATCGATATGCACCTGCATTTCCCGCAGATGCAGGTGATCGCCTCCTATGCCGCAAATCTTCTGGAATGGCTGAACACCTATACCTTCCCCGAGGAATGCCGCTTTGTCGAAAGCGCGCATGCGGAGCGTATCGCCACGCATTTCTATGACGAGCTGATCCGCCATGGGACGACGACGGCGGTCGCCTATTGCTCCGTGCACAAGACCTCTGCCGATGCCTATTTTGCCGAAGCCATGCGACGCAACATGCGCATGGTCGGCGGCAAGGTGATGATGGACCGCAACGCCCCGCAAGGCCTGCTCGACACACCGCAGATGGGCTACGACGAGACCCGCCAGGTGATATCAGACTGGCATGGCAAAGGCCGCAATCATGTCGCCATCACGCCGCGCTTTGCCATCACCTCGACGCCTGAGCAGATGGAAGCGACGGCTGCACTCGCACGCGAGTTCCCGGATCTACATATCCAGACGCATCTCTCCGAGAACCACGACGAAATCAAGTTCACCTGCGAGCTCTATCCCGACGCGATCGACTACACGGACATCTACGCCCACTATGGGCTGCTCGGCCCCAAGAGCTTGTTCGGTCACGCGATCCACCTTTCGGAGCGCGAAGCCGACGCCATGAGCGAAGCCGGCGCTATCGCCGTCCACTGCCCGACCTCCAACCTCTTCCTCGGCTCCGGCCTCTTCCCGCTGAAAGCACTGGCGCGACGCGAAAAGCCCGTCCGCATCGGCGTCGCCACCGATATCGGCGGCGGCTCCAGCTATTCCATGCTGCGCACCATGGACGAGGCCTACAAGATCCAGCAGCTTCTCGGCGAACGGCTGAACCCGCTGGAAAGCTATTACTACATGACGCGCGGCAACGCCGAAGCGCTCTCCCTCGTCGACAAGATCGGCACGCTCGACACCAGCACCGAAGCCGACCTCATCGTCCTCAATGCCGCCGCTACGCCGGCCATGGCGCTGAAGATGGAAGTGACGAAGAGGCTTACCGAAGAGCTATTCCTGCTGCAGACCATGGGCGACGACCGCGCCGTCGTCGAAACCTATGTCGCCGGAAAGCCGATGAAATCGATCCTGCAATGAGGCAATCCGACCCCGCCGCACGATAACCTTCCAGAGGGCAGACAGCTATGACCGTGCCGCTTACCATCGCAGAACTGAAGAAGCTCGCTCAGCGGCGCGTCCCGAAAATGTTCTATCAATATGCCGATTCCGGTTCATGGACGGAGTCGACCTATCGGGCGAACGAGGCAGACTTCGCCAAAATCAAACTGCGTCAGCGCGTTCTTGTCGACATGGCGAACAGGTCGCTCGCAACAACCATGGTCGGCCAGAAAGCCTCCATGCCGGTGGCACTGGCACCGACAGGCCTCACCGGCATGCAGTACGCCGATGGCGAGATGCTGGCGGCACGCGCGGCGGAGGAATTCGGCATTCCCTTCACGCTCTCGACCATGAGCATCTGCTCGATCGAGGACATCGCTTCGGTGACGAAGCAGCCCTTCTGGTTCCAGCTCTACGTGATGAAGGACCGCGATTTCGTCCTGAACCTGATCCATCGCGCCAAGGTGGCGAAATGCTCGGCGCTGGTGCTGACCGCCGACCTGCAGATCCTCGGCCAGCGCCATAACGACATTCGTAACGGGCTTTCGGTACCGCCGAAAATGACGGCAAAGAACATCTGGCAGATGGCGATGCGACCGGGCTGGTGCATGGGCATGCTGAAGACCAAGCGCCATTTCTTCGGCAATATCATCGGTCATGCCAAGGATATTTCCGACATGACGACGCTGTCGCACTGGACCCATTCGCAGTTCGATCCCAAGCTCTCCTGGAGCGATGTCGCCTGGATCAAGGAGCAATGGGGCGGCCCGCTGATCATCAAGGGCATTCTCGACGTCGAGGACGCGAAGGCGGCCATCGACACCGGCGCCGACGCCATCATCGTCTCCAACCATGGCGGCCGGCAGCTCGACGGCGCCCACTCCTCCATCAGCATGCTGCCGCGGATCGTCGATGCCGTCGGCGACAAGATCGAGGTGCATATGGACGGCGGCATCCGCTCCGGCCAGGACGTGCTCAAGGCCATAGCACTCGGCGCCAAGGGCACCTTCATCGGCCGTTCCTTCCTATATGGCCTGGGCGCCATGGGTAAGGAGGGCGTGACGCTCGCGCTTGAGATCATCCGCAAGGAGCTGGATATTTCCATGGCGCTCTGCGGCAGGCGGGATGTTAAAGCGGTAGATCGGTCGATCCTGGCCGATCTCTAGAGCGTTTCATGTTTTGTTTGAAGCGTAGCCAGCGTTGACGAGATAATTGGTGCACTCGTCTGGACCGATTGTCTGGACGAGTGAGCCGAGATATCGCCAGGTGTCTTCGATGGTGCGCGTTTGCGCTTTTCGCATCCAATGCTTGATCTTGGCGAAGGCCTGCTCGATTGGATTGAGGTCAGGTGAATAGGGCGGCAGAAACCAGAGCCTTGCGCCGGCGGCCTTGATCAACTGGCGTATCTGCCCGGATTTGTGGCTGCCCAGATTGTCCATGATGACGATGTCGCCTGGCCGCAGCGTCGGGACGAGTTGTTGCTCGACATAGGCCTTGAAGCATTGGCCATTGATCGGACCGTCGAAGACGCAAGGGGCGGTGAGACCATCGGCCCGAAGCGCGCCGACGAAGGTCAAAGTGCGCCAATGACCATGCGGAGCAAAGCCACGCAGGCGCCTACCCTTAACACCCCAGCCGTAGAGCGGCGCCATATTGGTCTTAATCCAGGTTTCGTCGATGAACACGAGCCTTCGAGGATCAAGTCGTCTCTGCCATGACTGCCAGCGCTTGCGCCGACGGACGATGTCAGCGCGCGCCTGTTCAAGGGCAAACATCGTTTTTTTTGAAGCGCAGCCCCTCGCGGCGCAAGAAGCGCCAAACGGCGTCATGCGAGACGATGACCCCTCTCACCGCCAGTTCGGCCTTGAGACCGTGCAGGCTGATTTGCGGGCTCTGCGCAATCCGCTCGGCTATGAAAGCGCGATGCGGTTCCAAAAGGCGTTTGCGATGCCCGCCCATCTGACCGGGCGCGACGGAGCCGCTGCGGCGATACCGCTGCGACCACTTCACAACAGATGAAACCGAGACACCAAACCGCGCCGCCACCGAGCGGCAGCTCTCTCCCGCCGCAACAGCGCCCACGACCCGTTCACGCAGATCATTCGAAAGAGGTGCGACCATCAATGCTGACCTCCTCTCAGCCAGCATCTTGAATCACATTCGACATCAAAAGGGAATCTGCGATTCAAACAAAATCAGAAACGCTCTAGCGCAACCAGCCCGTCGCCAGGCCGCTCGCCCATTCCGCGCGGCCGTTCCGCGCCGCCAGCTTCGCCATCGCCATGTGATCATAGGCGACCTGCCGGAAGATCGGCAGCCAATGATCGCCTATCCTTTCCAGAATGACGTAGGAGGCGAAGGGGTGGCCGGCTTCTACCTTATGAAAATAGGGCAGATCGTCGTCATAGGCGGGGCAGCCGACGCTGCCGGGATTGACGATCAGGCGACCGTCGGAAAGCCTGACGACGCGCGGAATGTGGGTATGCCCGCACAGGATCAGCGGAAAATCGATGCCGGCGGCCAGGGCCTCGATTTCTTCGAGCGGCTTCAAATAGACGTGACCGTCCACCGAGACGGATTCCAGCCAGTAGACGTTATCGTCCACTGGGGTCGCGTGGCAAAGATACACCGCGTCTTGATAGACGGCGCTGAAGGGCAAGCCGCGCAGCCAATTGAGATGATGCTCGCTCAGTTCCGAATGCGCGGCCCGGTCAGACACATGCATAGCCTCCGGCGCCTGGTCGATTAGGTACCGGTCGTGATTGCCACGCACCGTCATCGCATTCAGTTCCAGCAGCATATCGGCCGTCTTACCAGCCGTCAGCGGCCCGCTGAAGCAATCGCCCAGGTTGACGATATCGGTAATGCCCTGCCCACGGATATCCTCAAGCACCGCTTCAAGCGCCAGGTGATTGCCGTGAATGTCCGCGATGGCAGCAAAACGCAAGTCTCAACTCCCGCGATAGGTAGAATAGCCGTAGGGCGAAATCAGCAACGGCACATGGTAATGCGCTGTCGTATCGGCGATACCGAAACGGATGGGCACGAGATCGAGGAAGGCCGGCTCCGGCAGCTTGGCGCCGCTTGCGCGAAGATAATCTCCGGCCCGGAATAGCAATTCATAGGTACCGGCGACAAAACCTTCGCCGATCAGGATGGGACCGCCATCCACGCGCCCGTCGGCATTGGTCGTAACGGTCTTCAGATGCGTGCGGGCATCGCCCTCGATCCTGAAGAGATCGATCACCAGGCCTTCGGCCGGCTTGCCGAGTGCGGTATCGAGCACATGGGTAGTCAGTCCGGTCATAGCGTCGGTGCTCCGATGATGAAGGGCGTGTCGAAGAAATATTCTTCCAGATTGTTTCCCGGCCCATCACGATCCACGATGAGGAAATCGCTCTGCTCGCCGAGCGCCATCAGGGGATAATGCCAGGCATTGATCCGATAGTTCACACCCTGGTCACCTCGCGCCAGAAAGACCTGCGGCCTGCCGGGCTTGCCGCCCTCATCCTGCGCGACGACGACAAGGAATGGTCGGCCGTTGAGCGGCATGAAACTCTGGCTGCCGAAAGGATGGCGCTCCATCATCTCGATCGTAAAGGGAAAGTCTCGCGGCTGGCCGCGAAAGAGATTGAGGATAACCCGCGCCCCGTCTCCAATGGCCTCGGCGCTGGACAGCGCATGGAAGCGCTCCGTCGTACCACCATTGATGTATCGCATCGTTGCCGGATCGGCCTCGATCACATCGCCGAACGGCACGAATGCAGCCTTCGTCAGTGGGTGAATTTCAAGATGCTGTGTCATCGATGATCATTCGCCTTCCGCTCGCCAGTGGCGAATGGAATCCAGTTGTGAGAGCGACTCCGGAAGTGATCTTTGCGCGATGTCCCACAGAGTCGCCAGCTCGATGTCGAAATAGCCCTCAGCAATTCTGTCTCTGAAGTCGCGCATTTCATGCCAAGGCAGCTCCGGATGGTCAACGACAAACTCCGGATACTCTTCCGCAATACGTGCCGCTGCCTCGCCGATCATCATGAGATTCATGCCGACGGCCCGCTGCTTCTCGATATCACCGAAAAAGACGTCTCTATCAGTCCCTTGAAGAAACCGCGCGATTTCAGACATAGCCCGCTGCATGCGATTAAGGTGAGAGATCAGCCGATCCAAGCTCATGTCGCGCGGCCCCTTCAGCCAGATACCAAAAGCGCTTGTCAGCTCTCCGGAAGCAAGGACTGCAGACGCAGCAAGGCAATCTTCTCCACCTGTGCCGTTGCAGTCGCGAACTCCGCATCCCTGTCATTGTCGATCCGCGTTTCGAAGGCGGCCAGGATATCCTCCTTGCGAAGTCCCTTGACCGCGATAATGAAGGGAAAGCCGAATTTCGTCACATAGGCGGCATTGAGTTCGGTGAACCGGGCATGCTCCCCAGGGCTCAGCCGATCGAGCCCGGCGCCGGCCTGTTCTTTGCGGCTGTCCTCGGTCAACTCTCCGGCAATCGCCAGCCGACCCGCCAGGTCCGGATGGGCCCGTAACACGCCAAGCCGCTCCTCCTCACCGGCGGCACGGAAGAATCGCACCAATGCGGCGTGGACACCACCTGAAGTCAGCGACTCCGCGATGGCACCGGCATCAAAGGCGCGCTCGGCAATGAAGGGAGAGTGCTCGAAGACACCGCCGAAACGGCTCACGAAGTCGTCACGCGATATCATCTCAAGGCGCGCCCGCGGGAAGGTGATGCTGCTGCCAATGATTGGCGATCTCGATGCGCTTGGGTATCCAGACCTTGTCGTGCTTCAGCACATATTCGATGAAGCGCCTGAGCGCCGCCGCGCGACCTGGCCTGCCAACCAGGCGGCAATGCAGGCCGACCGACATCATCTTCGGGCTGCCCTGCTTGCCCTCTTCATAGAGCGTATCGAAGGCATCCTTGAGGTAGGTAAAGAACTGGTCGCCGGAATTGAAGCCCTGCGGCGTGGCGAAGCGCATATCATTGGTTTCGAGCGTATAGGGTATGATCAGGAACGGCTTGCCCTGGATGCCATCGACCCAATAAGGCAGATCATCGGCATAGGAATCCGACGAATAGAGGAAGCCACCCTCTTCCATCACCAGTCGCAGCGTATTGTCTGAGGGCTTGCCCTGGTACATGCCGTAGGGCCGCTCGCCGGTCAGCTCGGTATGCAGGCGCACGGCTTCGAGGATGTGCTTGCGCTCCAGATCCTCCGAAAAATCCTTATATTCCAGCCAGCGATAGCCGTGACTCGCAATTTCCCAACCGGCCTCCTTCATGGCGGCAACCGCTTCCGGATTGCGCGCCATGGCGAGCGTCACGCCATAGACGGTGGCCTGAACCTTGAGTTCGGTGAACATGCGCCATAGCCGCCAGAAACCGGCGCGTGAGCCATATTCATAGATCGATTCCATGTTGAGACTACGCTGGTTCGGCCATGGCGCCGCACCAACGATTTCCGACAGCAAGTTCTCCGATGCAGGATCGCCATCGAGAATGCAGCTTTCCCCACCCTCTTCGTAATTGATCACAAACTGCACCGCGACGCGGGCATCGCCCGGCCATTTGGGATCGGGCGTATGGCGGCCATAGCCGACGAGATTGCGGGGATATGTATCGGACATCAAAGCACCTTCTCGAATATGCGAAGACGGTAGCATTCACGGCCGGAATGTCGAGACGGAAAGTGCGAAACGCACTTTCCTTTCACCTGTAAGCGGTTAGGCGATCTTTCGGGCGCTGACCTTGCCCATGGGATGCAGGGAGTGCACCCGGAATGGCCCGCCTGCGCCCTCTTCCATCATCAGCGCGATGTTCGACACCGGCACTGGCTCGGCAAGCACCGGCTCGAAGAAATCGCGCAATACGCGCTCCATCCGCGGCAGATCGGCGGGACTGACCGTGCCGGTCAACATCATCTGGAAGCGGAATTCGTCCATGACATGCGGATGGCCCCAGCGATGCAGATTGGCGAATTGCGCTGCCGACAGGCTGTCCGGATCGCTACGCTCGATCTCCGCTTCCGTCAGCGGCGCGCGATAGTGGTCGAAGGCCTGGACCAGCGACGCCGCAAGGAACTGCATTTGCTGGGAGGGCTCGGACGACACCAGGCCGAACGCGCTGCCGAGGCGCGCGACTTCCATCTTCGGAATCTCGAACGGCGTCACCGTACCGGAAAAGCGCATGAGATCGCGCAGCAGCGACGCCTCCGTCATGTCCTCGGCCAGGCGAAATGGCGCCTTCAGGATGCCGTTGAAACCGTAGCGGCGCGGCACGGCGGTGTGGAAGGCGACTTCATGAATGCCAAGCCCACGAATGGCGGGCGGATCGACCATCTCGCCGGAATAGACATTGCGGCCGAGCCAATTTGCGGCCACGAGCGTCAGCGGATCGCTCGCAGACGGCGTGAAGCAAATGGCGTAACGCATAAAATCTCCTCCAGAAGGCGAAAAGCCGGCTGACCCAACCGGCGGCCGATGCGCAAGGAGATAGGTGATTTGCGTGACAGATTGACGACCTGAACGGCCTTTATATTCACGTTTTATGGGATGCTACCGTAATGTGGTTCGAAAGGGTAAAACCTTCGGGCAGCTTGAAAGAACAGGAAATTTCCAGGGCCTCGCGGACCGCCGCTTCGGCAAGACGGTGCGCCAGGCCGAAGCTGACCTTGAAACCGCCGGTCAGCGCGACGAGCCGCGGATGATCCGGATGTGCTCCCACCATAGGATCCCGATCGATCGCCTTCGGCCGCAAGCCGGCCCAGCGTTCGATCACTTCGGCACCCGCAACCGCCGGCGCCATTGTCCGTGCAGCAGTTAGCAGATCGTCCAACTGACCATCCGTCGACATCGGATTGTCGAAGCGGTTCTCGCTCGTACTGCCGACCGCGACCAATCCGCCCTCATGCGGAACGATATAGAGCCCGTCGCGGAAAATCACCGGCAGGCCGGCCTCGACATCCGCTTTCAGCAAAGCAGCCTGTCCCTTGACCGGCTGGCCAAGGGGAGAATGACGTCCGGGCGTCAATCCGTCCAGCATCGGAAAGGAGCGATGCCCGGCAGAAAGGATGCAACGGCGGAAACGGATCGTGCCTTCTTGGGTCGCTGCGGTGCCGCGATCCGGATCGATGCTCTGGATTTCCAGACCTTCGGTAAGCCGAACATGTTTCGCCTTATCAAGAAAGCTGGCCAGAACCTTCAGGAAGGCTCGGGGCGCAACGCGGGCGGCAAGCGTGTCGAAAACAAATCCGCTTTCGCCGGCCGCCGGATCGATCCAGCCTTCCACCGGCGCGGCATGGAGCACATGCCAATGAAACCTTCGTTCGCCGTGATGCCAATGCGTTTCGGCATCCTGCGAGTGGCCCAGCGCGATCTTGCGCAGATGCGGCTTCGGCAACGGGATCAACCGGCCGGATCGACAGTATCCGGCGGAAAGCCCGGTTGCCGCTTCCAGTGCCGCAATCTCGTCCTCCAAAGATACGAGCGCATCGAACTGGAACTGCTTCTTCTCAGACCACTTGTCCGGCATATGCGGCATCAGCGCGCCGAGCAGGCCGCCGCTTGCCCCCTGCCCCAAACGGCCGGCATCGACGAGCAGCGTCTCGACGCCTTGCCGCTCCGCATGCACCGCCGCCCAAAGGCCCATGATGCCGCCGCCGACGATCAACAGTTCGGCGGATGATTGACCGGCAAGCCCCGGAGGATTATCGGCTCTTCCCATGACAGATCCAGTTTCCGATCAAACGCCCGAGGCGAAGACCAATGTGGCAAGCCAGGCGCTCGAATGGCGCGACGGCGATATGCCCTATTCGACCGCTTTTGGCGACCATTTTTATTGCCAGACCGACGGCCGACTGGAATGCGGCCATGTCTTCCTCGCCGGCAACGGCCTGCCTGCGCGCTGGGATGAGCAACGAAACTTCCTCATCGGCGAGCTTGGCTTCGGCACCGGCCTGAATTTCTGCGAGACCTGGCGGCAATGGCGCCAGCACCGCAAACCGGATTCTGAACTTCATTTCATGTCCTTCGAGCTCTATCCGATGAAGGCCGAGGAGATCGATCGCGCGTTGTCGCACTGGCCGGAAATCGATGCTGAGCGTCAGGCGCTGGTGGCTGCGTGGCCGAAAGAACCGCGCGGCATCGTTGCGCTCGCCCTCGACACCCAGACGCGCCTCAGCGTCGTCTGCGGGTCGGCGATCGACGGCGTGCGCCGAGCAGCAACTGGCTTCGACGCCTGGTATCTCGATGGCTTTGCCCCTTCCCGAAACGCCGATATGTGGTCGCCGGAACTGATGCAGCATCTCCACGACAAGACCGTCGCCGGCGGCACCTTCGCCACCTACGCCGCCGCCGGTTTCGTGCGTCGCAATCTGCAGGCAGCAGGCTTCTCGGTCGAGCGACGCAAGGGATTTGCGGGAAAACGCGAAATGCTCTGCGGAACCAAACAGGCTTAGTTGCTGGAACGCCCGATCTGGAGCGCAGCATCGCCGAGCCAGCGGCGGGCCTTGGCTTCCAGGAGTTCGGGGCTGATCGGCTTCGACATATAGTCGTCCATGCCCGCCTCCAGGCACATATCGCGGTCGACATCGAGCGCATGCGCGGTGACGCCGACGATCGGCACATGCCAGCCCTGCCCTGCCTCCGTTTCCAGTTGCCGGATCATGCGTGTCGCCTGATGGCCGTTCATGATCGGCATGGAGACATCCATCATGATCAGCGATGGCCGAAGCTTGCGCCAGGCCTCCACGGCCTCCTGGCCGTTCTGGACCACGAGGAAGCGCAGGCCGGTGACCTGCAGGATCTGCGTGAAGACAATCTGGTTGACCTCGTTGTCCTCAGCAACGAGAACATCGATGGCGCTAACCGGTTTCGCCGCCACTTCGCGTTCGACGGTATCGATCGCGGCAACTGCTTCGGCTTCGATCGACTGCGAAGCGACAGCCGTTTCATCGCTGCTCATCCGCTGCCGGCGCGCCGTGCGCACGACATCGATGATGGTGCTGCGCAGCACATTGGCGCGCACGGGCTTCATCAGATGCGCCTGACCGTTCAGCGCCGCGAATTCCTTGTCGCTGCCGGCGACATCCATGGAGGTCAGGAAGATCAGCGAAACGCCGTCGAAGCGCGAACCGGCGCGAATGGCACGCGCGACTTCATCGCCGTTCATGTCCGGCATGTGGTAGTCGAGGATCACGGCATCGACCTGCACGCCCATATCGAAAGCGGCATGGAGGATGGCTAGCCCCGTCTTGCCGTCTTCGGCAGCGTAGCCGTCAAAGCTCCATTGCTCCAACTGCTCGGTCAATATCCGCCTGTTGATCTCGTTGTCGTCGATGACCAGGATGCCGGCGCCCTTGACATTGACCGGCACCGGACGCGGTTCGCTGCGCGTGGCGGCCGGCGGCACGGGCAGATGCACGGTGAAGACCGAACCCTTGCCCCATTCGCTCTCGACTTCGAGATAGCCACCGAAGAGGTCGACGAGCCCCGCGGTAATGGCAAGGCCAAGACCCGTGCCTTCATGACGGCGCGTCGAGGAAGCGTCCACCTGCGAGAACTTCTCGAAAATGGAATCCAGCTTCTCCTCGGAAATACCGATGCCGGTGTCCTCGATGCGGAGCGTCAACATGATCTCGCCGTTGTCGATCGGCCGGCTCTCCACCTCGACCAACACGTGACCGCGCTCGGTGAATTTAACCGCATTGCCGACGAGATTGGTGACGATCTGGCGAAAGCGGCCTGCGTCTCCGAGCACCATGGCCGGCACATCAGGCGCCGTGCGCACCAGCAGCTCGATATCTTTTTCCGCCGCCGGCGACGACAGCAGCGTCGCGACATCCTCCACCGCCTCGGCGGGATCGAAGGCGGCCTTGCGCAGACGCATCTGCCCGGCATCGATCTTCGAGAAGTCCAGGATGTCGTTGATGATCGTCAACAGTGCATTGCCCGACTTGACGATGATGTCGATGAAGGTCTTCTGCCGGGCATCGAGATCGGTCTTAGCCAGGAGCTCCGCCATGCCGAGAACCCCGTTCATCGGCGTGCGGATTTCATGGCTCATATTGGCGAGGAATTCGGATTTGGCGCGATCGGCGGCTTCGCTGCGCGAAAGCAGCAGTTGCAGCTCGGCCTCGCGGTCTTTCATCTCGGTGACATCGGTCAGCACCACGGTCCAACGGCGGCTTTCGCTGATCGTGGCTTCGAGCTGCATCCAGCGATCGCCCGCAATCTGGAACACCGCGGAAACCGGCCTGTTCGCCGCCATGCTCCTGCCCCATCCACGCAGAACCGCCTTCGGATCGTCGCCGAAATCGCCCCGCGCGGCGCAATAGTTATACGCGATGGACCAATGCTTGCCGATCTCCAGATGATCGGCGGGAATGCGCAGCATGTCCGTCAATGCATCGTTTGCCAGCATGATGATGCCGTCTTCCACGATGAGCAGGCCCTGCGACATGGCATGCGTCGCGTCGGTCATCAGTTCGCCGAGACGCTCTAGGGCAAGGCGCGCCTCGGTGATCTCGCGGGCTTGCTGGCGCACGGAAGAGATATCCGCATAGGCAATCAGCGTGCGGCCGTTCGAAATGCGGCGAGCATCCATGATGACGGATTTGCCGTCGGCAAAATTCATCTCGGTCTGGAAATGCGGCCCGGCATTGCGGAAGGACTCCAGGCGCGCCTGATAGATATCGTCGATACTGCCAGCATCGGCATCATAGCGGCCGAGTTCGAAATGCTTGGCGACGAGATCGCGATAAGACAGGCCTTCGAAATGTTCGTTCTTCGGGAAATCCCAGATGTCGTAGAAGGCATCATTGGTATATTCCACGACGTAATTGCTGTCATGGATCATGACACCGATCGGCATCGAGCGCAGGATGTTCCCCAGATCCTGATGCAAGGCCTCGGCGCGCGCCTGTGCCTCGATCAGCTCAGTCTCGCGCAGCTTCAACACGGAAATATCGGTCATCGAGCCGACGGCATAGCGCCTGCCGTCGGCAGTGACGACCCGGTTGACGCGCGTCATGAGCGGGTGTGTCACACGCTCCCGATCAACCACCGTGCCTTCGAATTCGAATGCGTGGCCCTCGTTCAGCACCTGCTCGTTTTCCGCAAAGTACTCGTCGGCGCCGGTTTCGAACATCTCATGTTCGGTCTTGCCCAGTGCCTCGGCGCGGCTGAGCCCCGTGATGGCCCCATAAGCCTCGTTGGAATAAATCAGCCGATGGCTCGCATCGCGCGCGAAGACGGCGACCGGCAGGTCCTCGAGAATCGTGCGGTAAAGCCCGATCTCATCGACGTCACTCGCAATATGGCCGCTTTCGCGATCGGAAGACGAACGCGAAAGCACAGCAGGCGCATCGAGGAACATGCCGAAGACATAGAGGCGGTCTTCGGACGGCGAAAAACTTTCGATCTGCACGCGAGAACGCTCACGGCCTGTCGGGTCGAAGCATAGCGCCATCTCTTCCGAGCCAAAAACCAGCGCCCGCCGCTCCTTGTCTTCGCGATCAACTTCCTCGCCGCTGTCGAAGAGATCACGGCTGCGATTGCCGATGAAATCGGCGGTATCGCGCCGAAAAAACCGCGCATAGGCTTCATTGACGGCGACATAACGCAGATCGCTGTTCTTGACATAGGCCGGCTGATCCAGATCTGCGATCCGGCGGCAGGCCATCTCCAGCAGTTCACCGTCCGAGTTCAACAGGACCCCTCTTCCCAACGCTTACAATAGTTACTCAACAAACGCTTTATCACAAATCGCTTTAACAAGCCGTTAACCATATTTACCAATCCACTGAACGTCGCGTTCAGACCACTGACTATCCCAGAACAGTCATCGCCAGGTCGCAAACGACGGCGGCATCGGACGCCGAACTCTGCCAAGAATCCTATCAGCACAATGGTGGAGCGAGAGCATGAGCGACGATAGAAACCCGGCCTTGCACGAGACTGATACCATGCCGGTCGAGCGTCGCCGCCGGGCCGGAGGGCGCGGGGCCGAGCGCAGCCGCAAGCCAAGCGGCGCGAAATACCTCAATCTCGTCAACAATCTCGCCCGCACCGAGCTTCTGTCGCCCGAAGCGCTCGACGACATTCACGAGGCGTCGCTGACCGTTCTCGAAGAGATCGGCATGGACATCATTTTGCCGGAAGCGCGCGAGCGCATGAAAGCCGCCGGCGCCGACGTCACGCCCGGCACAGAGCGTGTCCGGTTCGACCGTGGCATGATCACGGAGCTGATCGCCTCCGTCCCCTCGACCTTCACCCTGCACGCCCGCAATCCGCTGCGAAACGTTCAGATCGGCGGGAAGAATCTCGTCTTCGCCCAGGTCGCCTCCGCACCTTTCGTCGCGGACCGCGAGGGTGGCAGACGGGCAGGCAATCAGGAGGATTTCCGTAAGCTGATCAAGCTCGCCCAATCCTACGACGTCATCCACATGACTGGCGGCTATCCGGTCGAGCCCATCGATATCCACGCTTCAGTCCGCCATCTCGACTGCCTCTCCGACATCGTCAAGCTCACCGATAAGGCGTTTCATTGCTACTCGCTCGGCAAGCAGCGCAATCTTGATGCTATCGAGATCGCCCGCATCGGCCGCGGCATCAGCATGGAGCAAATGGAGCGGGAGCCGTCGCTCTTTACCGTCATCAATTCCTCCTCTCCGCTGCGCCTCGATGGGCCGATGTTGCAGGGCATCATCGAGATGTCGTCGCGGGGTCAGGTGGTGATCGTGACGCCCTTCACGCTGGCGGGCGCCATGGCGCCGGTGACCATTGCCGGTGCGCTGGTGCAGCAGAATGCCGAGGCGCTCTGCGGCATCGCCTTCAGCCAGATGGTGCGCAAGGGCGCGCCGGTCATGTATGGCGGCTTCACCTCGAATGTCGACATGAAGACCGGGGCGCCGGCTTTCGGCACGCCCGAATATATGAAGGCCGTGATCGCCGGCGGCCAGCTCGCCCGCCGCTATGGCATCCCCTACCGCACCTCCAACACCAATGCCTCCAATACGCTGGACGCCCAGGCAGCCTATGAATCGGCGTTGTCGCTCTGGGCGCTGACCCAAGGTGGCGGCAATTTCGTGCTGCATGCGGCCGGCTGGAGCGAGGGCGGCCTCACTGCCTCCTTCGAGAAATTCATCCTCGATGTCGACATGCTGCAGATGGTCGCCGAATTCCTGACACCGCTGGATGTCAGTAGCGAAGCGCTGGCGCTTGATGCCGTGCGCGATGTCGGCCCCGGCGGCCACTATTTCGGCACGGCGCATACACTGGCGCGCTACGAAACCGCTTTCTATTCACCGATCCTCTCGGACTGGCGAAATTACGAGACCTGGACGGAGGCTGGCCGGCCGACGACCTACGATCACGCCAACCGCGCGTTCAAGGAAACGCTCGCCCACTACGAGCGCCCCCCACTCGATCCGGCCATCGAAGAGGAGCTTGACGCCTTCGTCGCCAAGCGTAAGGCGGAAGGTGGCGTACCCACCGATTTCTAGTTGAAAATCAAAGGTTTTCACCCATTCATCATGAACAAAATTTAATATCGCAGCCCTCTTTTTAGCCGCGACTTCGCCCCCTTTTCTACGCACCTTCAAATTCGGCTTCGGCACGGAGGCCTCTAGTTTTTGGGAAAGGGATGTCAATGCCTGAGCTTCGCACTTTAACGACGGCCGGTTTGATCGCGCTGACGCTTGGCAGCGCCGCCGCCGTAACCACAACGACCGCCGGCGCCTCCGAACGCGGCGCCTTTTTCGGCGGTCTTGCCGCCGGTGTCGTCGGCGGCGCCCTAGCTGCCGAGGCGGTGCGACCGGCCTACCCGGTCTATCCGGCTTATTATCCTGCCTATCGAAGCTATTATGCTCCGGCCTATGTACGCGCCTATCCCGACTGCTACTGGGCATGGCGTCACGACGGTTGGGGCAGGCCCTACCGCGTCGAGGTTTGCCGCTGACCTATGAAGATCGAGCGCGGATGCCGCCGGATTTCCGGTGGCACTTTCGCCTGCCTTCCGAAAAGCTTTTAGCCTCACCTCTTGACTTCGGCGGCGAATAAGACCAAATGCGCGTCAGCTTTCACCTTCCGGCCGCCGCGTGAGCGTGCCCTGCGGGACTAGACGTACGCAAGAGAAGGACAAAAGCGCTTTTGAAATGAGACCGCACCCAAGGCGGTCGAACGCGCTGGAAAGCTTTTTCCAACTTACAAGTTCCCACTTCACGCGGGGTTCTTGACGCCAGAGACAGACCGGACCGCATGGTGCGACCCGGCCTTTTCTGCTTTGGCGCCCCGAAAGGTATTGAATTGACCGATTTTCACTCGCTTGGTCTTTCCAAGCAGATCGTCGATACGCTGTCGCAGAACAACTTCGCGACTCCGACGCCCATTCAGGCACAGGCTATCCCGCTTGTTCTCCAGGGCCGCGATCTCATCGGCCTCGCCCAGACCGGCACCGGCAAAACGGCCGCCTTCGGCCTGCCGATCATCGAAATGCTGCTGAAGGACGCCAAGCGTCCCGACAACCGCACCGTCCGCACGCTGATCCTCGCCCCCACCCGCGAACTGGTGAACCAGATCGCCGACAATCTTAAGCTGTTCGTCCGCAAGACGCCGCTGCGGATCAATGTCGTGGTCGGTGGCGCCTCCATCAACAAGCAGCAGCTTCAACTCGAGCGCGGCACCGACATTCTCGTCGCCACCCCTGGCCGCCTGCTCGACCTCATCAACCGCCGCGCCCTGTCGCTCGGCCATGTCAGCTATCTCGTCCTCGACGAGGCCGACCAGATGCTCGACCTCGGCTTCATCCACGACCTGCGCAAGATCGCCAAGCTCGTCCCGGCCAAGCGCCAGACCCTGTTGTTCTCGGCGACCATGCCGAAGGCGATTGCCGATCTCGCTTCCGACTATCTGACCAATCCGCTGAAGGTCGAAGTCTCGCCTCCGGGCAAAGCGGCCGACAAGGTGGAACAGTATGTCCACTTCGTCGCCGGTCAGAACCACAAGACCGAAATCTTGAAGGAAACGCTGAACGCCAACCCGGATGGCCGCTCGATCGTCTTCCTGCGCACCAAGCACGGTGCCGAAAAGCTGACGAAGCATCTCGACCATGTCGGCTATGCCGCCGCCTCCATTCACGGCAACAAGAGCCAGGGTCAGCGCGAGCGCGCGCTCAAGGGCTTCCGAGATGGTGAAGTTCGCGTGCTCGTCGCAACCGACGTTGCCGCTCGCGGCATCGATATCCCTGGTGTTTCGCATGTCTACAATTACGACCTGCCGGAAGTGCCGGATGCCTATGTTCACCGCATCGGCCGCACAGCGCGCGCCGGCCGTGACGGCATCGCCATCGCTTTCTGCTCACCGGACGAGATTCGCCTGCTGCGCGACATCGAGCGCCTGATGGGCATCGAAATCGCCGTTGCCAGCGGCGAAGCCCCTGCCGACCGCGCCCGTCCGGCTCGCGGCAACAACAACCGTGGTGGTCGTGGCAACCAGGGCCGCGGCGGCGCAGGCCAGGGACGTCCGGAAGGCCGTTCGGGTCGCCCGGGCGGACGTCCGCAGCGTGACGGTGAGAGCGGCGAGGCCCGCGCCCGCACAGGCGAACGCCAGGAGCGCCGGCCGCGCGACGATCGTCCGCAGCGCGAGAACCATCGCAATGCCGACTTCCGCGGCCAGCGCCGCGATGAGCGCACGCCGCGCCCGGAAGCGGACAATGATCTTGTTTCGACGTCCGATTTCCGTCCGGCCAAGAAGCCGCATCATAACGGCCCGGCAAACGCCAACGCCGCCCACGAAGCCGGCGCCCATCGCAACCAGCGCCACGCCCATGGTCGGCCCTCAGGCCGTCACAATGAGGAGCGCGGCCAAGGCCACGCTCACGGCGAACACCGCGAAGGCGGCAACGGCGGCATGAAGCGCCGCGGGCCGCGCAACGGCAACGGCCAGCGCCGCGAACGCGCTTGATGAATGAACAGAGGGGGCTGAATGGCCAAGCCCCCTCTCGAAATCTCCAACTAAAGTAGATACTGATATCGGACCGCTTGCAGCACAGACACTGCAAGCGGTTTTTCTCGCCGGAAATATCGATCAAGCACCCTGCGTAGTCAGTTGCCGCGGAATGCTCGTTTTGCGACGTCTTAAAACTTGGTCGCCAAATCATCGCTAGCTCCGCCTGAAGCTCAGGACGTGTGTGATGTTGGCTCCGCGCTCGTGATTTGATCCAGATTTGCGATCAACCGGGTAAGTAAGGCGACAAGTTGCACCGCTTCTCCTTCTGTAAACCCATCCAATGCGTCGCAATTTCCTTTGAACAGGGTTTCAATCGCGGCCGGCATACGGGCCTGCGCAGCCTTCGTGAGAACGATGCGGCTACTTCGTCCGTCTTCCGGGTCGGGTGTTCGCTGGATCAAACCATCTCGCTCCATGCGAGCGAGCATCTGGGCCATCGGCGGCTGCTCGATCTTGGCAAAGCGGGCTAGATCGCGTTGCGTGCTTGCTTTCCCATTCTGCAACGCGACCAGCACTGGCAAATGACCGACGCCGAACCCAAGCGGCTTCAGACGTGCCTCGCTTAGACGCGCGAACCCTCGCGCAGCAAGACTGATGAGATGTCCTGGCGTAGAAAGCACGTCGTTTTCCATCTCTCGCTTATCCCCTGTCTATGGTTGACCGCAAACTACATATGTACGTATATATATCGACGAGCGAGCTGGCAAGTTCGGCTCGAACCGCCCCACTCTCCCCTTAAACCACTGTGAGGAAACGATATGTCGGACACTCATACGCAACTTATCAAGCGCATCTACGACCGCTTCAACGCGAGAGATATCGACGCTGTACTCACCGAGCTTGCCGATGATGTTGTTTGGGCAAACGGTATGGATGGAGGCCACGTCCATGGACGTGAGGCTGTGCGCGATTATTGGACACGGCAATGGGCGGTCGTCAGTCCACATGTCGAGCCGATGGCAATTCAGACAACCGATGACGGTGTGGTCGCTGTCGAGGTGATTCAGTCCGTGTTCGATCTCGACGGCCGGCCGCTGACGGGGCAGACCCATGGGCTGAAGGACAAGACAGTGATGCACATCTTTCGCATGGAGAGTGGTAAGATCGTGCGCTTTGATATTAAGGACACCCCATAGGCATCTCGTGGGACCATGCCATCAAAGCAGGCGGAATCCCGCCTGCCCTATTCCGGCACTACGTCAGCGGTGCGCCGATTGGTCAAATAAACGCCAATCACCACTATCACCGTGCCGATGATGATCGGCAAAGTCAGCGGTTCGCCGAAGGCGATCGCCGCCTCGATGGCGACGGCGGGCGGCATCAGATAGATCAGCGAAGCGGCGCGCGACACTTGCCCGCGACGGATGAGGTAGAGCAGCAGACCGACGGCACCCATCGACAGGCCGAAAACAGACCAAGCAAGAGCAAGGAACGCCTCGTGCGTGCCGTCGAAATGCAAATTTTCGAACGTCAGCGCCAAAGGCGCGGCAACGATGAGTGCACCGACATATTGCAGCGTCGCGATGGTCCTAAGGTCGCCGGTCTGCAGATGCCGCTTTTGATAAAGCGTCCCATACGTCACGGAGACCATCGCGAGCAGATTGACGCCGAGCGGGATAGCCGAATTCCAGAGATTGGCGGTATCCGATGATAGAAGCTTCGGCGAGATGGCGATCGCGATGCCCGCGAAACCAAGCAGCAAGCCAAGCCGCTGCGCCGGCTGCAGGCGCTCCCCGACCAGATAGGGCGCAGCCATCGCCGTCATGAGCGGCTGCAGGGCAGCGATAATGCCCGAAATCCCCGCAGGCACGCCACTGGCGATCGCCCACCAAAGACCGCCGAGATAAAACCCATGTAGAAAGATGCCGGAATAAATGGCGCGGAAGACGCTCGACCAATCACGCGGCCACTTCGCGCCCGTAAAAGCGCAAAACAAAACGAAGGCGAGCGCCGAGAGGCTGTACCGGATCATAAGAAAAGTGAATGGACCCGAGTGCATCGCCGCATATTTCGCAACGATCCAGCCTGTGGACCAAAGAAAGACGAAGATCGCCGGCGCGAATGTGTCGAGGGACATGGAGGCTCAGACTGAAATTGATGTTGCAGACTCGAATCGGGCCCGAACTGAAACCGGATCGTCGCTATACAAGGTAGCCGCTGATAGCCGAAGACAGTCAAGGCGTCAAAATCGAACCGCTGAAACCAATCATCAATTTTTCTTCACATCCGCTTCTCTACTCTTGCTTGAGGGATTTCACGCCGCTCTCTGCACCGACGACAAAATAAGCACGTGCTTAGATTTTGATCGCAGCGCCGCGGCCGTAAACTTTCATTTACGGGCGCGTTGACCCGAAACGCCCGGAATCCCGGCGTTTCCGCCGGTTTCGAAATTCGTACATGCAAATGCGCATACTTCTTGCATTGTCAAAACTGTTGTATTCAAATGGGAAAAAACACGGGGACCGCGCCTTTGGCATTTGATGAAATGATTACTGCGGATGAAAGTCCGCGCACGCCTTACGAAAAATATTTCGAGTGGTACTCCGGCCAGGACAGAGGCCATCTAATTGCCAAATCCCGCGATGCGGAAAACATCTTCCGAAAAACGGGTATCACCTTCGCAGTCTACGGGCACGCGGACTCCGCCGAAAAACTCATCCCCTTCGACATCATCCCCCGCATCATTTCCGGCCGAGAATGGCGCAAGCTCGCCCAGGGCATTGAACAGCGCGTCATCGCGCTCAACGCTTTCCTCGACGATATCTACCACAAGCAAGAGATCATCCGCGCCGGACGCATCCCGCGCGAATTGATCGAGAAGAACGACGCCTTCCTGCCGGAGATGATCGGCTTCCGTCCGCCGGGCGGTGTTTATACCCACATCGTCGGCACCGACATCGTGCGGACGGCCGAAGACCAGTTCTACGTGCTGGAAGACAATGCCCGCACCCCCTCCGGCGTCAGCTACATGCTGGAAAACCGGGAAACTATGATGCAGATGTTCCCGGAGCTGTTTCACCAGAACAAGGTGCAGCGCGTCGAGGACTATCCGCTGCTGCTGCGCCAGAGCCTCGCCTCACTCGCCCCTCGCGGCTGCAACGGCAAGCCGCGCGTCGCCGTTCTGACCCCCGGCATCTATAATTCCGCCTATTACGAGCATTCCTTCCTGGCCGACATGATGGGCGTGGAGCTGGTCGAAGGCTCGGATCTGCGTGTCATCGACGGCAAGGTGAAAATGCGCACCACGCGCGGCTATGAGGCGATCGACGTTCTCTATCGCCGCGTGGACGACGACTTCCTCGACCCCCTCACCTTCCGCGCGGATTCGGCCCTCGGCATTCCCGGCATCATGGATGTCTATCGCGCCGGCCATATCACCATCGCCAATGCGCCCGGCACCGGCATCTCCGACGACAAGGCGATCTATTCCTACATGCCGGAGATCGTCGAATTCTACACCGGTCGCAAGCCGATCCTCGAAAACGTGCCGACCTGGCGCTGTTCGGAGCCCGACAGCCTGAAATACGTGCTGGAGAACCTCGCCGACCTCGTCGTCAAGGAAGTGCATGGTTCGGGCGGCTACGGCATGCTCGTCGGCCCGACCGCCTCGAAGAAAGAGCGGACGGAGTTTGCCGAGAAGCTGAAGGCCAAGCCGAACAATTATATCGCCCAGCCGACCCTCTCGCTGTCGACCGTGCCGATCCTGGTCAACAAAGGCATCGCGCCGCGCCACGTCGACCTGCGCCCCTATGTCCTCGTTTCCGACAAGGTACAGATCATCCCCGGCGGGCTCACCCGCGTGGCGCTGAAAGAAGGCTCGCTGGTGGTCAATTCCAGCCAGGGCGGCGGCACCAAAGATACCTGGGTTCTGGAGGACTGAGACGGACATGCTTGGAAGAACCGCGAATGGCCTCTACTGGATGTTCCGTTACATCGAGCGTGCCGAAAACATAGCCCGTCTGGTCGATGCCGGCCAACGCATGTCGCTGACCCGCAGCGGTGCGGCGGAAGAAGATTGGGATGGCGTCCTGCAGAGCGCAGGCGTGCGCGAAGCCTATAACGAGGTGCATGGCAAGCTGACTGGCGCCGACGCGATCGACTATCTGATACGCGACCGCTCCAATCCGTCGAGTGTAATGTCCTGCATCGATTATGGCCGCAACAATGCCCGCATGGTCCGCACGGCGCTGACCCGGGACACCTGGGAAGCAACCAATGAATGCTGGATCGAGCTGAAGACATTGCTCGGCAAGCGCCTGAAGACCGCCGAAGTGCCGGAGATGATCGAGGTCATCAAGCGCCGGGCCGGATTGATCCGTGGCGCGTTCCACGGTTCGATGCTGCGCAACGAGCTCTACAATTTCGCCCGCATCGGCACTTTCATCGAGCGCGCCGACAACACGGCGCGCATTCTCGACGTGAAATATTACGTGCTGTTGCCATCGATCTCGCATGTCGGCTCGTCGCTCGACAACGCGCAATGGGAATCGATCCTGCGTTCGGTCTCCGCCCATCGCGCCTATAAATGGGCCTACGATCCGGAGTACAAGCCGGCCAATATTGCCGACTTCCTGATCCTCAATGGCCAGATGCCGCGGTCGCTCGCCTATTGCTACGAAAAGATCGTCAGCAATATCAGCTATCTCGGTGCTGAGCACGAAGAGCGGCTGCCGGCACATGATACAGCCGATACCATCCGCAAGATGCTGCAGACGCTTAGCATCAAGAACATCATGGATCAGGGACTGCATGAATTCCTGGAGGATTTCGTTTCGCGCAACAACAAGCTCAGCGCGGAAATCTCCGACGGCTACCGGTTCTATCAGTAAGCGGATCACACTATGAGACTGACGATCAGCCATACCACCGAATACCGCTACGACGAACCGGCGCAATTTTCCTTGCAGCGCCTGAGGCTCACGCCGCTCACCGGTCCCGGCCAGACCGTCCTCGATTGGAAGTTGACGGTCGAGGGCGCACATCCGGAAGTGGAATATGAGGACCAGTTCGCCAATCGCGTCACGCTCGTCTCGCTCGACGGCGCACAGGACACAACCCGGATCGTCGCCACCGGCGAGGTCGAAACCCGGGACCTGAATGGCGTGATCGGCCAGCATAGCGGCTTCAGCCCGCTCTGGCTCTTCCTGCGGGAAACGCCGCGCACCAAGCCCGGCAAGCTGACGAAGGAATTGTTGCGCAACCTTTCCGGCGACAACGAACTCGGCAAGATGCATGCACTGATGGGCGCAATCCACCAGACGGTGGAATACAAGCCCGGCACTAGCGACACCGAGACAACGGCCGAGCAAGCGCTTGAGGCAAAGAGCGGCGTCTGCCAGGATCACGCGCATATCTTTATCGCCGGCGCCCGCGCGCTACGCATCCCCGCGCGCTACGTCTCCGGCTACCTGATGATGGAAGGCAAGAACGAGCAGGCGGCCACACATGCCTGGGCGGAGGTGCATATTCCAGGCCTCGGCTGGGTCGGCTTCGATCCTGCCAACGACGTCTGCCCGGACGCCCGCTACGTCCGGATCGCGACTGGCCTCTGCTATCGCGACGCTGCTCCCGTCTCCGGCATGCGGGTCGGCACACCGGGCGAAACCCTTACGGTCAAGGTGACGGTGGCGAGCCAGGGGCAAAGCCAGAGCCAAAGCTAGTCGATGCGAATTTAGAGCGATTCCGCAAAAAGCTGACTCGCTCTAACTTGCGGAGAAAACCTCGACATGGCCTTTGTCGCCATAGCTGAGAATTGCGCGATCTGCCGTCAAAAGCGGGACGCGATGGAAACGTGCAGTAGCGACAATAATGCGATCTGCCGGATCGGAGTGAAACTCCCCCGGTAGGCGGGTACTGTCGACCGCAATGGCCGGCTCGATAGGAGCAAGTTGAAGCCCAGGCAAGGCGAGCATAGTGTCAAGCCAGCGCCCGACATCTTCGCCAAGTGCGATGTGCCCCTTTTCGACCAGAATCGCAATTTCCCAGGGCGTGATTGCCGAGACTAAAATCCGGCTCCGGCGCGTCATTTCGTCGAGAAGATGACGAGCCTTTGCGCCGAGTCGGTGATCATCCTGCATCGCCCAAATCAGAACATGCGTATCGATGACAATCAACGCATCGCATCCCATTCTTCGGCATCGACGACCGGCGAAAAGGGATCATCGTAACGAAGCACGCTGCCTTTCATCGCGCCGATGATGCTTTTACGATCGGATTTCTCTGGCACTGGTGAAAGCAAAGCCACTGGTTTACCCCGTTTGGTGATCACAATGGCTTCGCCATCGTCGCTCATTTGATCGATGAGGTGCAGGCATTTTGCCTTGAACTCTGCGGCTCCGACGGATTTTATGGACATGACCATTCTTCCTGTACAGATGTACATATAATATGGTCATATCTAGCGATAGGTCAATGCCAGGCCAATATCGAATTAGTGAGGATGATCCGCAGGCAAAAACTCCAGCCCGTTGCGCCGTCCGATCTCAATCACGCGCTGAATATCCAGCGGTTCTCCGTTCGGCGGCGGCAGGTCGCGTGTGCCCACCGGCATCGGCTCGCCTGCTTCGGTGAAAAAACCATCGTGAACCCGGCCGGGTGAATTGATGATCAGAAGCCGTCCCGGCGCCGGACCGATATTGCGGAACGCGTGAATGGCGCCCGTCGGTATCTTGACGAAACTACCAACCTGCGCCTGGACGGTCTCGCCGTCGACCATGAATTCGAACAGGCCCTCGAGAATATAAAACGCCTCGTCGTCATCGGGATGCCTGTTTGGCGGCGCACCCGCCCCTGGTGCCGTCAGCGTCTCGACAAGGCAATAGGCTCCCCCAGTATCGGGGCTGTGAGCATGAAAGCGAAGAAGATTGCCAAAGAGATAATAGGTATCGGTCTGCAGGGTTGTCATAATGATCCCCCAAAGAAGCAATCAAGAGGGCACTATATCATGGACTGCTGATCAAAG
Source organism: Rhizobium cerradonense (assembly GCF_030182455.1). Taxonomy (NCBI): domain Bacteria; kingdom Pseudomonadati; phylum Pseudomonadota; class Alphaproteobacteria; order Hyphomicrobiales; family Rhizobiaceae; genus Rhizobium; species Rhizobium cerradonense. The sequence goes on along the minus strand of NZ_JAQJCK010000002.1, from coordinate 477,319 downwards.
CAGTGCGGTCGGGGACATGCAGCGCGCACTTACCCTACGACAGCAACGCACGAAAGGGGCGGAACTTCCATCCCGCCCCTTTCCAATTTCAAGCATCACTCTTAGTGGCTGTCGCGGTTGTTCGGGATTTCCGAGCCGCGCGGACCGACGAGGAAGTCGAGGTCGGCGCCCGTATCGGCCTGCATGACCGACTTCACATAGAGACCGCCGTAGCCGCCGGCGAGCGGCTTGACCGGGGATACCCAGGCGGCGCGGCGCTTCGCCAGTTCCTCGTCCGACACCTCAAGCTGGATGGTGCGGGCCGGAACATCGACGGCGATGATGTCGCCGTTCTGAACAAGCGCCAGCGGGCCACCATCGGCAGCTTCCGGAGCAGTGTGCAGGATGACGGTGCCGTAGGCCGTGCCGGACATGCGCGCATCGGAGATGCGGATCATGTCGGTGATGCCCTTCTTCAGCACCTTCGGCGGCAAGCCCATGTTGCCGACTTCGGCCATGCCCGGATAACCCTTCGGGCCGCAGTACTTCAGCACCATGACGCAGTTCTCGTCGATGTCGAGATCGTCGCGATTGATGCGGGCGTGATAGTCTTCGATGCTTTCGAAGACGACGGCGCGGCCCTTGTGCTGCATCAGGTGCGGCGAAGCGGCCGAAGGCTTCAGAACAGCGCCCTTCGGCGCGAGGTTGCCGCGCAGAACGGCGATGCCGCCCGACTGCGTCAGCGCCTTCTCCCGCGGAACAATGACGTCGTCATTGTAGTTGACCACATCCTTGACGCCAGCCCAGATCGTGTCGCCGGTGACCGTGATGGCGTCCTTATGCAGCAGGCCCATCTCGCCAACCGCCTTGATGACGACGGGCAGGCCGCCGGCATAGTAGAACTCTTCCATCAGGTGCTTGCCCGACGGCTGCAGGTTGACGATCGTCGGCACTTCGCGGCCGAGGCGATCCCAATCGTCCAGCGACAGATCGACGCCGACGCGGCCGGCAAGCGCCAGCAGATGCAGAACGGCATTGGTCGAACCGCCGACGGCGCCATTGACGCGGATCGCGTTTTCGAAGGCTTCCTTGGTCAGAATGTCGGAAGGCTTCAGATCTTCCTTGACCATGTCGACGATGCGGCGACCGGAAAGCTGCGAGATGACGCGGCGACGCGCATCGACAGCCGGGATGGCAGCGTTGCCGGGCAGCGTCATTCCGAGCGCTTCGGCCATCGACGCCATGGTCGAGGCCGTACCCATGGTCATACAGCTACCAGCCGAGCGGGCCATGCCCTGCTCGGCATCCATGAATTCGTCCAGCGACATCTCGCCGGACTTCACCATTTCCGAGAACTGCCAGATCGCCGTGCCGGAACCGACATCCTTGCCACGCCACTTGCCGTTCAGCATCGGACCGCCGGAAACGAGAATAACCGGAATATCGACCGATGCAGCCCCCATCAGCAGGCTCGGCGTAGTCTTGTCGCAGCCGCCGAGCAGCACGACGCCATCGACCGGATTGCCGCGGATCGCTTCTTCCACGTCCATGGCCGCTAGGTTGCGGAACATCATCGCCGTCGGGCGCAGCGTGCTTTCGCCGACGGAAAAGACCGGGAATTCGACGGGGAAACCACCCGCCTCGTAAACACCGCGCTTCACTCGCTCTGCAAGATCGCGCAGATGCGCGTTGCAGGGCGTCAGCTCCGACCAGGTATTACAGATGCCGATGATCGGACGGCCGTCGAACGTATCGGCAGGCAGGCCCTGGTTCTTCATCCAGGAGCGATGCATGATCGCGTTCTTGCCGGTGCCGCCGAACCAATCATAGGAGCGCAGCTTGCGCGGCCATTCAGCTTTCTTTTTCATTGTCTCAGTACCCTTTGCGTCGCCCAGGCCGCCTCGTTCGCGCCCGGGCTTTGGATTCGATCGTCAGGCGAGCGTGTAAGCGGTTTTGACGGTTGTGAAGAATTCGGCGGCATATTTGCCCTGTTCGCGCGGACCGAAGGACGAGCCCTTGCGGCCGCCGAACGGCACGTGGAAATCGACGCCAGCGGTCGGCAGGTTCACCATCACCATGCCGGCTTCCGCATTGCGCTTGAAATGCGTCGCATACTTCAGGCTGGTCGTGGCAATGCCGGAGGACAGGCCGAACGGCGTATCGTTGGCCGTTGCCAGCGCCTCGTCGTAGTCCTTCACCCGGATGACCGAGGCGACCGGCCCGAAGATCTCTTCGCGGCTGATGCGCATCTGGTTCGTCGCTTCGGTAAACAGCGTCGGCTGCAGGTAGAAGCCGGGTGTGTCGCGGCTGACGAGTTCGCCGCCAAAGGCGAGCTTGGCGCCTTCCTGCTTGCCGATCTCGATATAATCCGTGTCGGTCTTCAACTGCTTGGCATCGACCACAGGACCGATATGCGTGCCGGCCTTGATGGCATTGTCGACATTCAGCGTCTTCAGCTTCTCCGTCAGCGCCGCCACGAACCGGTCGTGAATGCCTTCGGTGACGATCAGGCGCGAAGAAGCCGTGCAGCGCTGGCCGGTCGAGAAGAAGGCGGAATTTGCCGCCGCTTCGACGGCAACCGTCAGATCGGCATCGTCAAGCACGATCATCGGGTTCTTGCCGCCCATTTCGAGCTGATACTTGCGGCCATGCTCGACGGAGGAAAGCGCCACGCGCTTGCCCGTGCCGACCGAACCGGTGAAGGTGATGCCGGAAAGAACCGGGCTGTCGAGCATCGCCTGACCGACGACCGAGCCCTTGCCCATAACGAGGTTCAAGACACCCTTCGGCAGGCCGGCGCGGTGGAGAATATCGACGATCGCCCAGGAACAGCCAGGCACGAGATCAGCCGGCTTGAAGACGACGGTATTGCCGTAGCAGAGCGCGGGGGCAATCTTCCAGGCTGGAATGGCGATCGGGAAGTTCCAAGGCGTGATGATGCCGATAACGCCGAGCGGCTCGCGGGTGATTTCGACACCGATGTTCGGGCGCACCGAAGGAACCACTTCCCCTGCAAGGCGCAGGGCCTCGCCGGCGAAGAATTCGAAGATCTGCGCGGCACGGATCGTTTCGCCGATCGCCTCTGGAAGCGTCTTGCCTTCCTCGCGGGCGAGCAGCGCGCCGAGCTCATCCTTGCGCGCCAGTATCTCGTCGCCGACCTTCTTCAGGATGGTATGGCGCTCGAGAATGCCCGAACGCGACCAGGCCGGAAAAGCGGCTTTGGCCGCAGCAATGGCGTCGGCAACGTCCTGCACGCTGGCGCTGGCATAGAGGCCGACGACTTCGTTGGTATCAGACGGATTGATATTCTCGGCGCCGGTCGTACCGGTCCATTCGCCGGCGATCAGATTCTGATGAATGGTCATGGCTTCATGCCTCTCTGGATCTTCTCGGAAACGGCCGGCCACACTGAGGCAGCCGGCTTCGACGTGTTAGAGCTGGCGGATCGCCACCTTGTCCTCGGCGGCAATGGCAAGTCGATTGCGCAGCGGCAGGCCGAATTCGGCCACTTCGATTTCGAAGACATCGCCCACTTCCGTTTTGATGCCTTCCGCGAACGAGAGCGTTGCCGTGCCGAACATGTGGACATGAACGTCGCCGGGAATGCGGAACAGGCCATACTTGAAATGATGGTATTCGAGATTGGCGAAAGTATGCGACATGTTCGCCTCGCCCGAGAGGAAGGGCTTTTCGAAGATCACTTTGTCGCCGCGCTTGATGCGCGAGGTGCCCCTGATGTCTTCTGGTGCGGCGCCGATGCGGATTTCCGGACCGAAGCTTGCCGGGCGCAGCTTGGAATGGGCGAGATAGAGATAGTTGATCCGCTCGGTGACGTGATCGGAAAATTCGTTCGAGAGCGCAAAGCCGATGCGGAACGGCGTACCGTCCTTGGCGATGACATAAATGCCTGCCATTTCCGGCTCCTCGCCGCCGTCGAGCGCGAAAGACGGAGAGATGAGTGCCGAGCCCGGTGCCGCCGCGCCATAGCCGTTGCCCTTATAAAACCATTCCGGCTGCACGCCCTTTTCGCCGTCCTTCGGCTTGCCGCCTTCGATGCCCATCTTGAACATCTTCATGGAGTCGGTCAGCGTCTCCTCAGCAGCTTCCGCGGTCTTCTTGTGCATGGAATCGCGGGTCGCAGCGGAGCCGAGATGCGTCAGGCCGGTACCGGTCAGATGCAAGTGGGCGGCATCGGGATGGGTGATCGGCGGCAGGAAACGGCCTTCGGCATATGCTTTTTCCAGATCGATCGCTTCGCCAAGCCCATGCGCCTCGATGACGGAGACGAGAGATTTGTCGTTATCAGCGGCTTCCATGGCGAGCGCATAGACGCTTTCGGCATTCACAACAGCCTTGGCGGGAGTGCCCGGCCCATTGCGCACGGCGACGACGATCCCGCCGTTCGAACCCTTGATCTGGGAAATGAGCATGTTTTTCATCCTTTCCTAATAGACAGAGGCCGGATGCAGTCTACCGCTCCGGCTCTCAGCGAGAGCCGGACTCTGTCGTGGATTTGATTTTAGATCGTTGGCTGGTCGCGTGAGCCGCGATCAGCCCCGGTTCTTATTGTAGACGTCGAGGAAGACGGCAGCGAGGAGCACCGCACCCTTGACCATCTGCTGGTAGTCCGTACCCAGACCGTGCAGCGACATGCCGTTGTTCATGACGCCCATGATGAAGGCGCCGATGACGGCACCAGTGATCTTGCCAACGCCGCCGGAGGCGGAGGCGCCGCCGATGAAGCAGGCCGCGATGACGTCGAGTTCGAGACCCGTGCCGCCCTTGGCGGTTGCTGAGTTCAGACGCGTGGCAACGATAATACCGGCCAGACCGGCAAGCACGCCGATGTTGACGAAGGTGTAGAAGCTCAGGCGCTGGGTGTTGATACCCGACAGCTTGGTCGCTTTTTCATTGCCGCCCATGGCGTAGATGCGGCGGCCGATGGTCGTGCGGCGCGTGACGAAGGCGTAGCCCGCAATCAGCACCAGCATGAGGATCAAGACGTTCGGCAGGCCCTTATAAGACGAAAGGAGGTAGCCGAGGACCAGGATCGCGACGCTGACGAGCAGGTTCTGCACGATGAAGAAGCTGAAAGGCTCGACATCGATGCCGTGGCTTTCATTGACCTGACGGCGACGCCAGGCGAGAACGAAGAGAACGACCGGGATAATGACCGACAGCAGCAGCGAGGTGGAGTGAACCGTCCCCATGTCGATGAAGTCGGGAATGAAGCCGGTGCTGATCAACTGATAGTCCGGCGGGAACGGACCGATGCTGGTACCGCTGCCTGCAGCCGTCATGACCGAAAGGGTCAAGCCGCGGAAGATCAGCATGCCCGCAAGCGTCACGATGAAAGACGGGATGCGGTGATAGGCGATGAAATAGCCCTGGGCAGCACCAACCGCGCCGCCGAGCGCAAGGCAGATCACCGTCGCCAGCACATAATTCATGTGCCACTCGGCAATGAGAATGGCCGCAACGGCGCCGATGAAGCCGACTATCGAGCCGACCGACAGGTCGATATGGCCTGCGACGATCACCAGCAGCATGCCGAGCGCCACGATGACGATAAACGAATTCTGCAGGATAAGGTTGGTCAGGTTCAGGGGTCTGAAGAGAACGCCGCCGGTCGAAATCTGGAAAAACAGCATGATCGCGATCAGTGCGATCAACATGCCGTATTCCCGGATGTTGTTGCGGATGTATTCGCCAATGGAAACCACGTGGCTGGTATCTTCTGTGGCTGGGCTGGCCGTAGTCATTAGTGCTTCTCCCCTGAGCGCATGATAGCGCGCATGATAGTTTCCTGGCTCGCCTCTCCCTTCGGCAGTTCGGCGACGATCCGTCCTTCGTTCATGACGTAGATGCGGTCGCAAGTGCCGAGAAGTTCAGGCATTTCCGATGAGATCATCAGAACGCCCTTCCCGTCGGCGGCAAGCTGGTTGATGATGGAATAGATTTCGTATTTGGCGCCGACGTCGATGCCTCGCGTCGGCTCGTCGAGGATGAGCACCTCGGGATCGGAGAACAGCCACTTCGACAGCACCACCTTCTGCTGGTTGCCGCCGGAAAGATTGACCGCTTCCTGGAACACACCGGAGCTGCGGATACGCAGCTTGGAACGGTAGTTTGTCGCGACCTGCAGTTCGCGGATGTCGTCGATTACGGTCGCCTTGGAGATGCCGAAGAGGTTGGCGAGCGTCGTGTTGTGCAGGATGCTTTCGTTGAGGACGAGGCCGAGCTGCTTGCGGTCCTCGGTGACATAGGCAAGACCCGCGTCGATCGCCCTGCGCACCGTGCTGACATCCACCGGCTTGCCTTCGACCAACACCTCGCCGCTGACCTTATGGCCATAGGACTTGCCGAAGACGCTCATGGCGAATTCGGTGCGGCCGGCGCCCATCAGGCCGGCAATGCCGACCACTTCGCCCTTGCGCACATTGATGTTGATATTGTGCAGAACCTGGCGGTCGCGATGCTGCTGGTGGAAGGCATTCCAGTTCTTGACTTCGAAGATGGTCTCGCCGATCGGCACCGAGCGCGGCGGATAGCGGTCGGCGAGCTCGCGTCCGACCATGTTGCGAATGATGATGTCTTCGCTGATCTCTTCCTCGTGACAGTTCAGTGCCTTTACCGTCATGCCGTCGCGCAATACCGTGATCTGATCGGCCACCTTGCGCACTTCGTTGAGCTTGTGCGTGATGATGATCGAGGTGATTCCCTGGTTGCGGAATTCCATGAGGAGATTGAGGAGCGCATCCGAATCGTTTTCGTTGAGCGATGCGGTCGGCTCGTCGAGAATAAGAAGCTTCACGCTCTTCGACAGGGCCTTGGCGATCTCGACGAGCTGCTGCTTGCCGACACCGATGTCGGTCACGAGCGTGTTCGGAGATTCCTTCAGGCCAACCTTGGCGAGGAGCTGCTTGGTGCGGTTGAACGTTTCCTGCCAGTTGATCACGCCCTTGGCGCCGACTTCGTTGCCCAGGAAGATGTTTTCCGCAATCGACAGAAGCGGCACAAGCGCCAGCTCCTGATGGATGATGATGATGCCGACTTCTTCGGAGTCCTTGATGGTCTTGAACTGGCGGACCGCGCCATCATAGAAGATGTCGCCGTCATAGCTGCCGGCCGGATAAACACCCGAGAGTACCTTCATCAGGGTGGACTTGCCGGCCCCGTTTTCGCCCACCAAAGCGTGGATTTCGCCCTGCCGGACTTTCAGATTGACATTTTCCAAAGCGTTCACACCGGGGAACGACTTGGTGATGCTCCGCATTTCGAGGATGGTATTGTCCATTGTCCGTATCCAACGCCACGCCCGAACATAGCAGACCGGGCGATCGTCATAAATATCAGAGCCAGGGCCCACCTTTCGGCGAGCCCTGGCCGGTATGTCGGAAGATTACTTCAGCTGATCAGCCTTGTAATAGCCGCTCTCGACGAGAACCTTCTCGTAGTTGGTCTTGTCAACAGCAACCGGGGTCAGCAGGTAGGACGGAACGACCTTGACACCGTTGTCGTAGGTCTTCGTGTCGTTGACTTCCGGCGTCTTGCCTTCCATCAGAGCGTTGACCATGTTGACGGTGACCTTTGCGAGGTCACGGGTGTCCTTGAAGATCGTGGAGTGCTGCTGGCCAGCGATGATGGACTTAACCGACGGAATTTCGGAGTCCTGACCGGTAACGATCGGCAGCGGCAGGTCGGCAGTGCCATAGCCTACGCCCTTGAGCGAGGAGATGATGCCGATGGACAGACCGTCGTACGGAGACAGAACGGCGTTGACGTGAGCGTCGGTGTAGTTGGCCGACAGCAGGTTGTCCATGCGAGCCTGAGCCGTTGCCGGATCCCAACGCAGCGTGCCAACCTTGTCCATGCCCATCTGACCGGACTTAACGACCAGCTTGCCGCTGTCGATGTACGGCTTCAGGACGGACATTGCGCCGTCATAGAAGAAGAAGGCGTTGTTGTCGTCCGGCGAACCGCCGAAGAGCTCGATGTTGAACGGGCCCTTGCCGTCCTTGAGGCCGAGGCCGTCGACGATCGAGTTAGCCTGGAGAACACCGACCTTGAAGTTGTCGAAGGTGGCGTAGTAGTCGACGTTGCCGCTGTCGCGGATCAGGCGGTCATAGGCGATGACCTTGATGCCGGCGTCATGAGCCTTCTGCAGAACGTCGGACAGGGTCGTGCCGTCGATTGCGGCGATGACCAGAACCTTGACGCCCTTGGTGACCATGTTCTCGATCTGCGAGAGCTGGTTCGGAATGTCGTCGTCGCCGTACTGCAGGTCGGTGCCGTAGCCGGCAGCCTGGAGCTGCTTGACGATGTTGTTGCCATCATCGATCCAGCGAGCCGAAGCCTTGGTCGGCATGGAAATACCGACGGTGCCCTTGTCCGCCGCGAAGGCAGGCGCCACCAGAGTAGCGACGCTGAACGCAGCGGCCGCCATCAATGAGATAATGGATTTCATTACTCTCTCCCTTGTTAATAATGCGGCGGACGAAAAAACGCCCGCCCGAAACTGCGGCAGGTTCCGTAGAAGGAATGGTTACTTCCAATTGTGAGAAACGAAGTAGGTCTCCTCCACGCTCTCACGTGCATGAGCTGCACCCAGCGCACGACCGGCAAACTCGTACGATTTCGTATAACTGTCAAATAGAATAACTGGCACAACATATACCTAATTTGGTATAATGTTAAAAAATAGTACTTTTTTGCCGACGAATGGGAAATTTGGCCATGATGGAGAAAATATATAGCGATTATCCGAGCGAAAGCATCGAGATTCATTCCGACAGTTTTCGCGACGATACGCTGCTCAAAGCGGGTTTGAAGCTCAATCACCTGCGCATGATCGTCACAATCGAGGACCATGGGCAGATTTCGGCCGCCGCTGAGTCGATGAACATCTCGCAACCTGCGGCTTCGCGCATGCTGTCAGAAATGGAGTCGATCGTCAAAAGTCCGCTCTACGAACGTGTTGCACGCGGCGTCGTGCTGACCCCCTTCGGCTTGGCGCTGGCGAAGCGGGCACGCAAGATCCTGCTCGAACTGCGCGAGGTGAACCGCGAGATCGGCGAGCTTAGAACCGGCAAAGGCGGCTCGGTCTTTCTCGGCGCCGTCACCGCACCTGCGATCAGCCTCGTCGTGCCGGCGATCCAGCGTGTGACGCGCGCCTATCCCGGCATCGAGATCAATATCGAAGTGGAGACCAGCAACGTGCTGGCGCGTGAACTGCTCGCCGCCCGGCATGACTTCATCATCAGCCGCATTCCCGACGAGCTCGATCCGCGCCTGTTTGCCGCCCATGAAATCGGCGTGGAGAAAGCCTGTCTCGTGGTCCGCAACGGCCATCCGCTGCTGGAGAAGGGCGTTGCCAGCCTCGAGGACCTGCCGGCCTATGACTGGGTCTTCCAGCCGCCGGGTACATTGTTGCGGCGCAAGGTGGAAGACATCTTCATCCGGGCTGGCGTGCCCTTGCCGGAAAACATCATCAACACCTCTTCGCTGCTGCTGACGCTTGCCATCGTCTGCAAGACGGACGCGATAACACCCGTCGCGCTCGATATGGCGCAGTTCATGTGCGGGCAGTCATCGCAAGCCGGCGAATCCTGCATCCTGCCGATCGATTTCGAGATCGACGTGAAACCCTACAGCCTGATTACCGCCCGAGAGCGCGCCATGCCGCCGAGCGCCCGGCTGCTGCACGACATGATCCTGGAGGAAAGCAGGACCCTCGATCCGGCCTGAAAACCGCGTAACGGTTTCCGTCCGGTGGCCCTCCGGCTCGCGATCAGCTCACTGTCATAAGCTCCACACCAACTTGCGCGGCTATCCCGGACATCGTTGGAGGCAGACATGTTGTTCGGGCAATCGCTGTTTCAATCCGTCCTCGATCGTCTCGATGCGGAAGAAGAAAACACTGAGAAGGATGAGGCGGCGCATCGCATCCGCGGCCTCAACGTGAGCTTTGCCGCAACCGTTTTCGGTGGCGAGCCAGCGGCGTCCTCCCGTCCGGACGATGCCTATGTCGATAATCTCGGCAACGACATCCCTTCGCAGGAGCCAATGCCACCGGAGCCCGAAGCGAAGGAGCCAGAGCCGCCGGCAATGCCGGACTATCTCGCACGAACTTCGCGGGAGGAGGTAGCGGCCGAACTGGCGATCTCTTCGCAGACCACCCTTCAGTCTCTCCACGAAAAACGCCGCGCTTTCGCCAAGTCCAATCATCCGGACAGCGTCGCTCCAGCCTTTCGAGAGCAGGCAACGACACGCATGATGATTGCCAATCAATTGATCGACGAGGCCATCCGGCGTCTCGCGCGCTAGCTACTTCTTCTCGTCCGTCGGCTCGTCATCATCCGCCTCATCACTCGCAGCAGCGCTTTCAGCCTCGGCCTTGGGCGGCTGCGGATTGAAGCTGAAAAGCAGCATCCAGGCGGCGTAGACACCAAGGCCGCCCGCGAGGACGGCCCAAAAGGGCTGCGGCCCCAAAGCCTCGACGATCGCCCAGCCGAAGCAGACGGCAACGATCAGAACCCGCACCCAAAGCGGCTTATAGGCGGGATGGTTGGGATCGATCAGTTTCATGAGTCACGTTCGCCTGTTGGAGAGATCCTGTCTTTAGCGCATGATCCCGAAAAGTGCGAAGTGGTTTTGCGAGAGATCCTGTTGATCAAATTGGCACGAGGCGGCGATTTGAGGAAAAGCCATTTTCGCGACATGAATTTCGGAATTGTGAAATGACGGCGGCTTGACGCCGCCATTGGAAAATGGAATGAAAATTCCATACGGATCATTATTCGGTTTATTTGTTCCGAATTAGGGAGGTGAAGATGACTGTCAGATTTGGTCTGCTCGGCGCCGGGCGCATCGGTAAAGTGCACGCAAAGGCCGTGAGTGGCGATGCAAACGCCAAGCTCGTTGCAGTGGCGGATGCGTTTCCAGCCGCTGCCGAAGCAATTTCCTCCGCCTATGGCTGCGAAGTCCGCACCATCGAAGCGATCGAAGCCGCCAAGGACATAGACGCCGTCGTGATCTGCACGCCGACCGACACGCACGCCGATCTTATCGAGCGCTTCGCCCGTGCCGGCAAGGCAATTTTCTGCGAAAAGCCTATCGATCTCGATGTTGCCCGCGTAAAGGCCTGTATCAAGGTGGTTGAAGAGGCGAAGGGCAAGCTGATGGTCGGCTTCAATCGTCGCTTCGACCCGCATTTCATGGCGGTCAAGAAGGCCATCGATGACGGCCGCATCGGCGCGGTCGAGATGGTGACGATCACCTCGCGCGATCCCGGCGCCCCGCCGGTCGACTATATCAAGCGCTCCGGCGGCATTTTCCGCGACATGACCATCCATGATTTCGACATGGCCCGCTTCCTGCTCGGCGAAGAGCCGGTCGCCGTCACCGCAACCGCTGCAGTCCTCGTCGACAAGGCGATCGGCGAAGCCGGCGATTACGACAGCGTCTCCGTCATCCTGCAGACGGCTTCGGGCAAGCAGGCGATCATCTCCAATTCCCGCCGCGCCACCTATGGCTACGATCAGCGCATCGAGATCCATGGCTCGAAGGGCATGGTCGCGGCCGAAAACCAGCGCCCCTTCTCCATCGAAGTCGCCAACGGCGACGGCTATACCCGCCCGCCCCTGCACGACTTCTTCATGACCCGCTATACCGAAGCCTATGCCAACGAGATCGCGAGCTTCATCGCCGCCGTAGAAAAGGGCGCCGCGATCACGCCATCCGGCGCTGACGGCCTTGCGGCGCTGAAGCTTGCTGACGCCGCGGTTCAATCCGTGAAGGACGGGAAGTTGGTTAAGGTCGACTGAGCAGCCGCCCGATTCCCCAAGGGCTAAGGCTCTTCCAATAAGTCCGCCGCGAAGCACTTCGCGGCGGATTTTTCTTTGGCCCGCCCCGCCGCAGCGCATGATCATGATTTGTCGCAAGCGCTCGACAGTCTGTCGCCGGCAATCGGCAACGGAAACTCATCAGCCATGAGCCGCCACCGAAAGCCCTTGCGAATCACATAAGTCCATGCTTATCTGTTGCCATGATCATAAGTCCATGCTTATCTGTTGCCATGATAGAGAACGAGATATTCCGGGCTTTGGCCGATCCGACCCGTCGCGCCATTTTTGAAAAGCTTGCTGTCGGCAGCATGAACGCCAGCGGTCTGCGCGAAGGCATGGAAATCAGCCAGCCGGCGATGTCCCAGCACCTTGCGGTCCTGCGGAGCGCCGGGTTGGTCAGAGAAGAGCGCCAGGGGCGTTTCGTGAACTACGAAGTCGATCCGGAAGGGCTGGCCCTCATCGCCCAATGGCTGGCGAAATACCGCGCCTACTGGCCTGCCCGGATCGAAGCTCTCAAGGTCTTGCTGAAGGATATGGACCAATGAACGACCTGAAGCCCCTCGTGCGGGAAAACGGCATCGAACTCGAATACGACCTCAACGAGCCACCGCAAAAGGTCTGGCGCGCGGTCAGCACCCCTGAACTTCGTGAAAACTGGCTGCCGAGGGAAGCTTTGGCCAATCCCGACGCGATTTCCGTCACACCGGGCGAAGAAGTCCGCTACAGGCTGCGCGATGACGCGCCACCATTCCTCGAAAGCACCGTGACGTTCAGGATAACCCCGAACGCAAGCGGCGGTACGAGTCTGCGGATCATCCACGAACTTGATGATGTGAGGCTTCGAAGGACTGCAAAAGCTGCGGCAAACAACAACGGCTTCTCCGTTATGCGCGCCGCCTGACACGCCAAATCCACCAACAATTTCAGTGATATTGGAGATTGCCGATGCGCGAAGCGATGCAACTCGTCCCTATGGTCGTTGAACAATCCAGCATGGGAGAGCGGTCTTTCGACATCTATTCCCGCCTGCTGCGCGAGAGGATCATCTTCCTGAATGGTGAGGTGAACGATGCCGTTTCGGCCCTGGTCTGCGCGCAACTACTGTTTCTCGAGGCGGAAAATCCGAAGAAGCCGATCAGCCTCTACATCAATTCGCCGGGTGGCGTCGTGACCAGCGGCCTCGCCATGTACGACACGATGCGCTACATCCGCGCGCCAGTGCAGACCCTTTGCATGGGGACGGCTCGTTCGATGGGATCGTTCCTGCTGATGGCGGGAGAGCCCGGCCAGCGCACCGCCCTGCCCAATGCTAGCATCCATATCCACCAACCTTTGGGCGGCTTCCAGGGTCAGGCCTCCGACATGCTCATCCACGCCGAGGAAATCAAACGTACCAAGCATCGCATGACGCGGCTCTACGCCGAGCATTGCGGCCGTTCCTATGACGAATTTGAACGCGGCATGGACCGCGACCACTTCATGACGGCGGAAGAAGCTTTGGAATGGGGATTGATCGACCGCATTCTCCATGTTCGCAAAGAGGATCAGCATATGGGTTTGGCGGATTGATTTAAAAACGGCGCTACGACCCCTAATGAATGAGGTTGCACATTTGATTGAAGGCCGGTTGCCCGGCCTTCTCTTCTGATTATCTACTTCGTCACCGGTTGATCGCCTACCTGCTGCCCAGCAGGTATCGGCGCTGCAATAGCTGGCTCAGCCGCGGCAGTCTCATTCCCGTTTCCCGGCGGCGCAAACCAGTATTTGGCCGATGTGGCGCCCCGCTTGATAACGACATGCTGGTTGGCGAAGATGCGATAAGGCTGGCTCCACTCCCCGTCCGGCCACTGCACACGCACCACGGCGCGTTCATTGGTGCCAAGACCGAAATGCGTGAAGCCGACATGGCCCGACGCATGACCGCCGCCAATCTGCACGCGCTGCACCTGCGTTTGTGTGCCCGCCCGGACATTGATGGTGGCGCCGATGCCCACATGGTTGATCGGGCCGTTGTCTAATTCGATTTCGGTCCAATTGCCGAGCGGGCGATAGCCCCACTCTGTCTTTGCACCGAGATTGCGGAACAGGAAGGCCCGCTGCATGCGGTTGACGACGAGGATGTCGAGCATGCCGTCATTATTGAAATCCTCGACCACCGCCCCGCGCCCCTTGCCGGGAAGCGCAATGCCGGCCTCGTCCCCCTTTTCGGTGAACTTGCCATCGAAGCCGCCGAGCAGGAGATTGTCCGGATCGCTGCTGGCAAAATCCGGCATGGCCTCGACATTGCCCTTGGTCAGGAATAGATCCATGTTGGTATCGTTGTTGATATCGGCAAACTGCGCGTGCCAGGCCGTCGAAGGCCTGTGGTCCTTGCCGGTATAGGGCCGATAGGCGGCTACCCCCTTTTCATAGGCGGTGTCGCGATAGGTCGGGCTGTCGTTATCCGCCTCGTCATCAAGCTCCTGCAGCTTGTTATCGCCCATCGAGGTGATGAAATATTCCGGCCTGCCGTCTGCCTTCGGATCGGCTTCCGCAAGGCCCATGCCCCAGATCTTCAATGAGGCCCAGCCTTCTGCGGTCGTATATTGCCGCGGCGGCCGTCCGGGCGCGATGTCCCAGAGCTGCTCCTGTCCGCCGCGATAATATTGCCGGTCATTGGCAACGCGCAGCGAATCCTGGCCCGAATGATTCCAATCGGTAAACAGCATCGACAACGTGCAATAGCTCGGCTTCAGCGGCAACGGATTGGAATAGTCGACCTTGTCGTTGCTGGTAGGACGATCGAAAACATTGTCGCTGCAGGTGCCGAAGGGCGTCCCTGGCGCGTAGCGATCGACATAATTGCCGAAAGCAAGAGTAGGATATTTATTGCCGGCTTCCCACGTGGCCGCAAACGCGACCGTCCAGTCCTTGCCGCCGTCAAAGGCGAAGGTGCGATTGGCCTTTTCGAAGGTACAGTCCGGACCGCCCTTGAGGATGATATTTTCACCGAGCCGCAACAGAACGACATCCGTATAGCCGTCATTGTCGATATCGATCGGATAGACGCCGAGAACGGACCGGATATCCTTGTCGGAAAGATTGATCGGCTTCGCTTTGAATTTCAGTGCGCCGCCCGTCTCGCTTTCATTGACATAAAGCGCCAGCGGACTGGTGCCGCCGGCCATCATCAGGTCGGGCTTGCGATCGCCGTTGCAATCGAAGCTGGCGACGCCGCCGCCGACGAAATACTCCCAGCCGCCGGTATATTGATGGTCAATGCCGGCGGCGACCGCTTCCTCCTGGAAATGCGGGACATCCATCAGGAAGGGTGCCGGCGCGGCCGTGTCCTCGGCAAAGCTGCCGGGCGCGAACGAGAAGGAAATCAAGCTGGCTATGGCCAGCAAGGTTGCAATCTTCTTCATTGGTTCACCCCTGCCTGCTCGATGACCAGCGTCTTGAGGAAAGCGATGATGCGGGCGCGATCCTCGTCGGACGCGCCGACATAGGTGTCGCGGGCGGTGCGACCGTCGCCGCCATGGGCGCGGATCACGCCGTCGAGCGTGGTGATGTCGTTGCGATGGCCATAGGGCGGCGTCGAGGCCACGCCCCAAAGCTCCGCCGTCATGAAGATATTGCGATCGACAAAGCGCTGCGCCAAAAGCTCGTTGCCGAGCTGGTCGACGCTGCTGTCGGTCATGGTGTGGCGCTTGAGATCGCCAAACAGCGGCACCAGCACCTGCCCCTTGTCATTGCGCTTCAGCTTCTTCGTCCAGTCGAGCTGCGACAGGTCGTAGATTGCCGGGTCTTTCACCTGCGAGACGCTCAGCGTGCCGGCAACATCGTTCGGCCCGGGATCGGAGAAGGAGAGACTGTCGAGCGGCAGGCTTGTTCTGTGGCAGGCCGTGCAGCCCATGCCGTCGAACAGCTTTTCGCCCGCCGCCGCCATATCGCGCCATTGGGCATTATCCGGCACCTTCCGCACCGGCGCCGGCAAGGTCGCCTGCCAGGCAACCATCGCCGAAACATCGCCGTTGCTGATCTCATCGGCATGTCCGTCGCCATCGAAATCCCGGGTCCCCGTCCATCGGCCGCCGAAGCGCTCCACCGGCTCCATGCCGTGATGCTGGTTCAACGCGTTGACGGTGAACTGCCGCAGCGAGGTCATCACGCCTTTCTGGCTGAAGGGGCGGATGACAAGATCCATGTCGATACCCTCCAGCTCCTGCATATCGACCAAGCCATTGGGTTGCGCGGTCAACCAGCCGAACTTCACGCCCTTGGTCTCGAGTGCGATGCGCTGCGGCTGGCCAGTTTTCGCCGCAAGCGTAATGGCGTTGGCGCGCTGGCGCTGCAGATCAACGGTCATCTCCCGCGCCAGAAGCTCGATCAGACCATCGCCGAACAGGCTGTTGGTGCCGCGCTCATTGGAGAATTGCGGATCGGTCGTGTCGAAATCCGCGCTCTCGAAACCTTCGGACACGAAAACATTGGTGGTGAAATCGCCGGCGCCACCGGGAAACGGCATGTTATGGCAGGAGGAACAGGCATTGGCGTCGACACCGGCCGTGCGGCTGAATTCGTTCATCACCGGATGCTTGCGCTTGGTCGGCACGATCGCCTGCGTAGCGCCGGGACGCCCTGCCCCGTCCTCGACTGTGAAGCGTGCCGTAAACAGCGCTTCGCCGATCTTGATGAGATTTTTGAGTTGCTCGACCGTCTGGTGGCCGGAAACCTCGGCGCCGGCCTGGCCCAGCGCCTCCGTTTTTTCCTCCCAAGGCTGCGACGCGATCGCCGGCAATCCCGTCGCGGCAAGACAGAGGCACACGAGTGCCATTCGTTTCATAGTCCCCTCCTCAACCAGTTTGGCCATGCAATTCCGTAACGGCAACCCCAGATCTGACGATGTCGTCGTCCATCATCGCCAGCGCGCGGTTGAGATGCCCTTCGAACACCAGCGTCGGCTCGTCCGCCACCACCCGCAGCTCCGGCATGCCCTCCATTCGCACGACATGCGATTCCGCCAGCCCCTCGGAAATGCCCTCCAACAATAGGTCATAATAGCGCGTCCCCGGCCCGGTGATCGCGATCGGCATGCTTTCATGCAGGCTGAGCACGCGCGACAAGCCGTTGCCGAGCGCCAATCCCGCCTGCCGGAAGGCGTGGATGTTGCGGCGGCTGCCTTGCCGGGCGCTGGCTGCGATCTTGTCGAGTTCGGCGATCGGCACGAATTTCGCCGGGATGGTATCCAGCGGCACATCGAAAGCCGCGCGCAGAATGGCATAGAAGCCGGCATAGGCTTCGATGCAGCCGCGCGAGCCGCAGCGACAGAGACCGCCGCCCGACATATGCAGCATATGGCCGAAATTCGGCGCCGATATTTCGTGCTTTCCTTCCTCGCCGCGGCGCACGATGCCGAGACCGATGCTGTGGCCGAGCGAGAGCGCGGCAAGCGCCCGGAAGTCGCGCCCTTTTTTATTCTCCTCCTGGCGGCCGACGGCAGCGGCGACGAGCTGAGTCTCGTTGCCGAGGATGATTTTCGCTGACCATTCGTCGCGCAGCACTGCGGCAAAATCGATCTGCTCGCGCCCGAAGATCGGCGACCAGCGCAGCACCGGCTCCGAGCTCTCGACGAGACCCTTGCTGCTGATCGAAATCATCAGGACCTTGTCGCGCGGCAATCGCGAGCGGGCGACGATCCGGTTCAAGGCATCGCGCAGACCGATGACGAAAGAGCCGGCACCCGAGACGTTCTGCTGTCTCGCCTCCGTGAAGCGGTCGATCAGCCGGCCGGCATAATCCACAAGCGAATATTGCACCGCATCCGATGAAATGATGACGACGATCAGATAGCCGCAATCGCGCCGCTGCGAAAAAAGCACGCGCGGCCGGCCGCGTCCTCCGGCGGCCTGTTGCTCCGCCTTCTCGATGATCTGCGCCCGCTCCAGATCGGTGGTGATGACCGATATCGTCGCCGAGGAAAGCTTGGTGAAATCAGAAAGTTCCGTATGGGCGAGCGGACCGTGACGGCGCAGCGCCGTCAGCACCAGAACACTGTTTTTCTGGCGGACCAATTCGGTGCTCGATTTGGCCAGCATTATCAAGCCTCCCGCTCATTCCACCCTCCTCTCCCCATCTCCACCCGGCCCCTTTCAACGGTCGATTAAACCTGGGGATGCGGGTGTTGACAGGTGAAAAAATCTCTGACACTAAATTTCTCGACTGTCGAGAAAAAAATCCGAACCTTTCTCGTCAGCGTTATCGCGGCGGCCGGCGGGAGCTCAGGGCACGTGCGGTCGCATTCACTCGGGAGGATAATATGAGAGCTTTTATTAAGCTGGCTGCCGGTGCGGCCATCGTTTTGACCATGCAGACGGCGGCCTTCGCGAAGGATCTCGTCGTCGGCGTTTCCTGGTCGAACTTTCAGGAAGAGCGTTGGAAGACCGACGAAGCGGCCATCAAGAAGGCCCTTGCTGCGGTTGGCGCCAAGTACATTTCCGCTGACGCCCAGTCGTCCGCTTCCAAGCAGTTGACCGACGTTGAATCCCTGATTTCCCAGGGCGCCAACGCTCTCATCATTCTCGCTCAAGATTCCGACGCCATCGGCCCGGCCGTTGAAAAGGCCGCCGACGAAGGCATTCCGGTTGTCGGCTACGACCGCCTGATCGAAAATCCGGCCGCCTTCTACATCACCTTCGACAACAAGGAAGTGGGCCGCATGCAGGCTCGCGAAATCCTCAAGGCCAAGCCGGAAGGCAACTACGTCTTCATCAAGGGCTCGTCGTCCGACCCGAACGCCGACTTCCTGTTCTCCGGCCAGATGGAAGTGCTGAAGCCCGCCATCGACGCCGGCAAGATCAAGAACGTCGGTGAAGCCTACACGGACGGCTGGCTGCCGCAGAACGCGCAGCGCAACATGGAGCAGTTCCTGACCGCCAACAACAACAAGGTTGATGCAGTCGTCGCCTCCAACGACGGCACCGCCGGCGGCGCCGTTGCTGCTCTCGACGCACAGGGCCTCGCAGGTTCCGTTCCGGTTTCCGGCCAGGACGCCGACAAGGCAGCTCTGAACCGCATCGCGCTCGGCACGCAGACCGTCTCCATCTGGAAGGACTCCCGTGAGCTCGGCAAGCGCGCTGCCGAAATCGCCATCGATCTCGCCAACGGCAAGTCCATGGACCAGATCAACGGCGTCCAGACCTTCAGCGGCGGCTCGAAGCACGTTGCCATGAAGTCGGTATTCCTGACCCCGCAGCCAATCACCAAGGACAATCTGAACGTCGTCATCGACGCCGGCTGGATCAGCAAGGCTGAAGCTTGCCAGGGCGTCAAGGCCGGCACCGTTGCAGCCTGCAAATAAGCTGCCCGTGAACGGTTGACCCGATCATAATAGCGACGCCGCAGCGGCACACTCCGTTGCGGCGTCGAATGCGGATCAGGAGCGGACAACTCTCCCTTGCAGTCGGAGACCAGGCTTCCCGCATCGTGCTGCGCCATCGCATATCCCATTGACCTGCCGGATGGCGGTCATCGGGACCGGGTGAAGACCGGCCACAGAGGCGATGACGCATTTTTGAGATTGGCGCAGTCCTGCCGGCGATAGCCTAGAATGCATCGCTGGCCGCGCCCAACAGTGGGAGAACGGCAAAGCGATGGCCGACATGACACAGTCCACAACATCGAGCGGTCCCCGCAATGCAGAAGCCGGAGCAATCACCCGGTTCCTGCGTGCCACCGAAATCGATACCCGCCTGCTCGGCATGATCGGAGCGCTGCTGATCATCTGGATCGGCTTCGATCTTTATCTTCGGATATTCGACGGCCGGGAATTCCTCACCGCCAGAAACCTTTGGAACCTTTCGGTGCAGACCTGCGAAATCGCGGTCCTCGCAACCGGCATGGTGCTGGTCATCGTCACGCGCAACATCGATCTTTCGGTCGGCTCGCTGCTTGGCTTCGTCGCCATGATCATGGGCGTCATCCAGGCCAAGTGGCTGCCGCAATATCTCGGCTTCGACAGTTCCTGGACCTGGATCATCACGCTGATCTGCGGCCTGGCGATCGGCACGGCCATCGGCGCCTTCCAGGGCGCGATCACCGCCTTCATGAATGTCCCCTCCTTCATCGTCACGCTCGGCGGGCTTCTCGTCTGGCGCGGCCTTGCCTGGTATGTCACCAGCGGCCAGACCGTGGCACCGATGGACTCCACCTTCGTCGTCATGGGCGGCGGCGGCGCCACCGGTTCGATCGGCGCGACCTGGAGCTGGGTGGTGGGTGTGATCTCCTGCCTGCTGATCATCGTCGGCATCATCAGCTCGCGCCAGCAAAGAAAGCGCTTTCACTTTCCGCGCCGTCCGCTTTGGGCGGAATATTTCCTTGCTGCCCTCGGCTCCCTGCTCGTCCTCGGCACGGTCTATCTCTTCAACAGCTATTATTGGCCGATCGGCATCGCCAAGCGCTACGCCACGGACCATAATATTGCCTGGCCGGAAACGGGATTGAACATTCCCTACGGCATCGCCGTCCCCGTCCTCATCGCCGTCTCCATCGGCATCGTGATGACCTTCATCGCCACGCGCCTGCGCTTCGGCCGCTATGTCTTCGCGATCGGCGGCAATCCGGAAGCCGCCGAACTCGCCGGCATCAAGACCCGCTGGGTCATCGTGAAGATCTTCGCGCTGATGGGCTTCCTCGCCGCCGTCTCGGCCGCGATTTCCACGGCGCGCCTCAACTCGGCCGTCAACTCGCAGGGCACGACCTACGAGCTCTTCACCATCGCCGCGGCCGTTATCGGCGGCACCTCGCTTGCCGGCGGCAGCGGCACCGTCGCCGGCGCCATGATCGGCGCCCTGGTCATGCAATCGCTGCAATCGGGCATGGGTCTCGCCAATGTCGATACGCCAATTCAGAACGTCGTCGTGGGCATTGTCCTGGTGGTCGCCGTTTGGCTTGACATCGTCTACCGCTCGCGCGCCAAGTAAAAGGAATTCTGAACCATGACGGATCAAACCACTCCGCTTGTGGAAATGAGGAACATTTCCATCTCCTTCGGCGGTATTCACGCCGTCGACAATGCCTCGGTGGATCTCTACCCCGGCGAAGTCGTGGCGCTGCTCGGCCATAATGGCGCCGGCAAGTCGACGCTGATCAAGATTCTGTCCGGCGCCTACAAGCGCGACAGCGGCGATATTCTGATCAACGGCGAACCGGCCGATATCCGCACGCCCCGCGACGCCAAGAAATACGGCATCGAGACGATCTACCAGACGCTCGCCGTCGCCGACAATGTCGACGCCGCCGCCAATCTTTATCTTGGCCGCGAGCTGCAGACGCGCTGGGGCACGCTCGACGACGTCGCCATGGAGGCTTCGGCCCGCAAGGTGATGGGTCGCCTGAATCCCAACTTCAAGCGCTTCAAGGAGCCGGTGAAGGCGCTCTCCGGCGGCCAGCGCCAGTCGGTGGCGATCGCCCGCGCCATCCTCTTCAACGCCCGCATCCTGATCATGGACGAGCCGACGGCTGCGCTCGGCCCTCAGGAAACCGCGCAGGTGGGCGACCTGATCAAGCAACTGAAGAAGGACGGCATCGGCATCTTCCTCATCAGCCACGACATCCACGATGTCTTCGACCTAGCCGACCGCGTCTCGGTGATGAAGAACGGCCAGGTCGTCGGCCACGCCCGCACAGAGGATGTCACCAAGGACGAAGTCCTCGGCATGATCATCCTCGGCAAGGTCCCCCCCAAAGCCATCCCCGGCCCCGGCGCGATGAAGAGCTGAGCCCGATATCCTAAGCAAACAACAAGGCCGCGAGCCCTAACAATCGCGGCCTTGTTTCATTCACACAAACCGATATGTGGTTTCCCGCATTTTCCGCATTGAAGCCAAACGCTTCCTGGGCTAAGAACCACCTCATCGGACAGGCGAGTCAAACCGCCTAAGGCATGCACCCGTAGCTCAGCTGGATAGAGTGTTGGATTCCGATTCCAAAGGTCACAGGTTCGAATCCTGTCGGGTGCGCCATTTCTAACGTATTGATTCATCTGCAATATTTTCGGTAGTAGTCAGCTTACGGTTCTTCGCCCGTGCTGCTCGAAATCTATCCGCCACGGTACCAGTAGCCGCTCATTGTTGAATGAAAATCCGTTCAATCGGGTTCGGACATGAACAGAGCAATTTGAAAATCCATCACTCACCAACTGAGACGAGGACCGAAAGAGCCATAGGAACCGGGTGTTGACCCGCTTGGATCTAGCTGATTATCTCTTTGGACTCTCTCTTCCCATCGCCGACGTTCGGCCGCTTTGTCTTTGGCGTTGGCGGGATCTGCCGATTTGCTCGCGGTTACCGGACGAGATGAGCCGCCGGTTCCGCCGACCGTCGAGCAGGAAACAAAGAAAACAGCGGGAAAAATAATCAGAATGCCCAGGGCAACTGCCCTCGTGAGCCCGTTGTGGATCGGCTGCATAGACATCCCTTATGCTCTTTGACCATCTGTAATAGACGGAGATGTTATTCGATTTCGTATCGAGTGAAAACTAGAGGCTATTCGGATTTCCGTGTGATGGACATGGGTCCTGGCAGGTCGATCTGCAGCAGAAAGCGAGGCGGACGGCGGTGGCTCGCAACGCTCGGGTGCCTGCATAATCTCGCGGATATGTCGGTTAGCCCCCACGGACATCTGCCGCGAAATCTGGTAGGGTAGCGTTTGTCGCCTGGATCGGTCACCTTACGATGGAGAGGCAGATGGTTCGCATCCTTGCATTATCGTTCGTCTTCGTCACGCTCGCGCTGTCGCCCTTCGCGCGGCTACTGTCGACCCAGCCACTGTGACCTGCAAAGAGTATAATTCGAGCAGCCACCAGGGCATGCTCGATATAATCTCGGCTTTGTACGATGCCACGAGAAGCGACCCAAAGCTTGGCGCGCTCAAAGAAAGCAAGTTCGGGGATACTCTCGACAAAGCCTGCACTGCCAAACCAGAAGCGAAGGTGATCGACGCGTTGCGATGATCGGCGCTAACTTTGGCACAGCGAAATGGTGGATAGGTTTCTCACGCCCCACCTAAACACTCCGATATGGAATAGCCGAACGCGTGAATTTCTCGACGCGGATATTTTTGGTTGCGGCAGCGATACGAAGGGCATTCTCCGCCAATTCCTGTTCGCGATGAGGCCCGATCACAATTGAGTCCAAACCCAGGTCGATTTGCCGATCGACAGTCGCTTGCTGCAGCGGGAGATCGAAATAGGGGATGGGAAGGCCAGGTCCCGGCCGGACGGCGACCTGAGAATGGTCTATCGGGATGGGATCTGAGATCAGCCGCCATTCATTCTCCTCCGCGAAGCTCTGATCTTTGAAGCTTGAGGCATAGACATGGAAAGCCGCGACCCAGCCCTCGGCAAGGTTCCAAATGTCTTTACTCTCTGCGTTTTCGAGGGTCTCGATGTTCTGCAGGAACATGTTCAGGTAGTCAGTGATGAGATCGACTTTGTCACGATCGCCGTAAATGCATTTCAGGAGCTTGAAGCCGTGCAGTTCCGCCGCTGCTTCCAGTGCGGACTTTTGAAAGCCCAGGGAAACGCCACCCGGCACGGCATATCCCCTCCATTGGCTAAGCAAGTCGCCATCCTCGGCAAAGGAGGCAACGCAGACGAAGTTTCGCGCAAGTGCTGGAAGGATTTGAATAATCTTCTCCAGCAATCGCTTTCCATTTGGTCCTTGCGTCTCGATCAGGCTTTCCGCAATCCCTGAAGCAAGGATAATTCCGTGCCGGAACTCTTCCTTGTCGTTCAGAAAATGAATGCAGGACGCCCACATCGACCTCGACCCGAGTATCCCAAGAGCACCAGGAAACGTCGTGTAGTGATACAGCTTCATCTCTTGTCCTCGTCCTCGAAATGCCGGCGGTTGGCTGGCTTCTTCACAGTGGTATATCCAGAGTTGAGAATAGCACTGGCGGCGACGTTTCTCTTGAACGTGGCGCATTCCGATATCACGTTCAGGCCGCTTGGTGGGCCGGCCAGCGTGGCAAGCGTAATCCCCCAACATCCATGAACAAACCGTAACTTGCCTCTCCGCCCGTTGAGGATGACACTTCTGTCGCGCCGGATAACGGAGATGATAGATATGTCGAATTTGGAAATGCTCGTCAGACGCCGGATCGAAGAAGAACGCGCCAAGGGGACACCCCCGGAGCGGATAACGCAGCTCGTTCAGGAACTCTTCAACAGCATGGACGCCGCGCAGGCGATCGCTCCTCATCCAGCTTCAGCCAATCGGAAGTCGTAACTGGACCCCGCATCCATCAGCTTCGCCGGTTCGAACTTCGACATCTTCGTGCCGGCGCCTCCCCCGATGAGGAGACGATAAAGCAGTCCCAATGGAACTGCCGCCGTAGACATGCGATAACGAGCCGGGAAACGAGGGGCGCTATCCATGTCCATTGGGAATTACCTTCGCACGATGCTGTCCGCGCTCGCCTTGCTTTGTAGCCCCTTGTCGGCCGATGCGGCCGGGCGGGTTGTCTATCTGACCTTCGATGACGGGCCATTGTCGGGGACGGCGAATGTTCTGGATGTCCTCGCCGAAGAGCAGGTTCCGGCGGCGATGTTCATGGTCGGGCTTCATGTCGAATCCAGCGCCGAACAAAGGGCGCTGCTGATGCGCGCCAAGACCCTGCCTTTGGTCACAGTTGGAAACCACAGCTACAGCCACGCCAACAATCACTATAGAGACTATTATTCCAACACCGACGCCGTCGTCGCGGATATGCTCAAGGCCAATACCGTGCTTGGCCTGACGCCCTGGGTCTATGCCCGCCTGCCCGGACGCGATGTCTTTCGCCTGATCGACTATTCCAAGGACGATCTTTCAATGGATCCCGCCCGCTACGAGCGCGAGGTGGTCGATTATGACTATGTGGCCGCAATGAAATTCCTGATCTATGGCTGGGACTTCGAATGGGCGCATTCGGGAGACGGAAAACCTGTGCAATCCGTCGATCTCCTGCTCAGCGAAATCGATCACCTCTTCGCCTATGGCCGGTTCATGAAACGCAATGAGATGATCCTCTTGATGCATGATGAGATGTTTCAGGATCGGTTCGACGGCAAGGAAAAGCTTAGAGCCCTCATCCGGCAATTGAAGCAAAGGGGCTACACGTTTGGCGACATAAAGCAATATGACCCGAACCCCTATACCGGAACCTTCATCCGTTCATCGTCAAAGTAATTTTGGTTACGCAACGCCAACCGGGCATCATGAGATGTTCGGATCACGCGATCCAACCGCCAACGCAAAAACATTTCCCGCAGCGTGTCGGAAACACGGCCTGTCTTCCGTCCTGGGATGAGATCGGCGATACCGTAATATGGATCGCCGAAGAGTCGAACAACGGAGGATATAGACATGGGCAAGACAATCGCAATCTGCCTAGCCAGATTGATCTTCGGAGCCGTCTTCGTGATGGCGGCCGCCTTCAAATTCGCGGGCATGCAATCGACGGCGGATTATATCGCATCGGCCGGTTTTCCGCTGCCGCTGTTCCTCGCCTGGATCGCCGCCTTCTTCGAAAGTGCGCTGGCGATCTGCCTGCTGACGGGAGCCTTCTTCTCCGAAGCCGCGCTGCTTGCCGGCATCTACGTCATCTTCCTTGCCTTCAGCTTCCACGGGCCAAACCGCTGGACCGGCGCTCAAGCGGAATTTGGCTTCTTCATCGATCATTTCACCTTTCTCGCCGGCCTGCTCTTTGCGGCAGTTCACGGTCCCGGAGAAAAATTGGCCGTTCGCGTCGGCATATTGCGGTCTGAGACCGGCATCTGATCGCAACCGTTTTCTTCAAGAGTGACGCATCTCTCGCCTTATAGTGTATAGTTGCCGCGATGCTTCCGAAGGTTGGCGCGCTTCCTGAATGAGGGGCGCCGCCTACCATCGGGAAATCCGCATATCGGCTGCTGTGACTATCATCTGCTTTACTCGGGACCTGGGGGGAGAAAGCGCAATGAGCAATGATCACGTCTATAATGTTCTATTTCTTTGCACGGGCAATTCGGCCCGTTCAATCCTTGCTGAATCGATCTTGAACACTGAAGGCAAGGGTCGCTTTCGAGCCTTTTCGGCCGGCAGCTTTCCCAAAGGCCAGATAAATCCTTGGGCCGTAAAAACACTCGAAGCCTTGGGCTATCCCTCTTCCGGCTTCAGTTCGAAGAGCTGGGATGTCTTTGCCGGGCCGGGCGCGCCACACATGGATTTCATCATCACCGTCTGCGATGACGCAGCAGGCGAAGTCTGCCCGATATGGCCCGGCCATCCCGCTTCCGCGCATTGGGGCATCGAGGATCCCTCCAAGGTGGAAGGCTCCGAATTGGACAAAGGCCGCGCCTTTGCGCAGGCCGCTCGCTACCTTAAAAATCGGATCATGCTTCTGGTCAACCTGCCGATTGCAACGATCGACCGGCTGGCGGTGGCAGCGCATCTACAGGAGATCGGCCAGATGGAAGGCTCGACATCGTTGCGGGCCTAAACGGCACGATATTTTGCTGCGCATGATCACGTTGCGCAGACGGGGTAGTTGACGAGCGAAGGCTTTGACTTCGGTCAAAGCTGTCGCGTTCCAAACCTGCATAACCGAGGCATGAAAAATCCGGTGAGCTTGGCTCTGCACCAGGAGGTTACATGTATCGCAGACTTATGTGTGCCCTTGACATAGATCAATTGCAGACCGGCGAGCCGCGGCTCCGGAAGCGGGCAGCGGCATGGGTCAGCGACGAGCAAAGAATTCGTCTGGAAGCAATGAAACCGGCAATCGGTTTGCTCGCGCAGATTGACGCATGGGTGACACACTGATTGAAAAGCAGGCCGGCTTATAGTTACAGTGATTTCAGAAATTTCTGAAATCACTGACAACGAGGTATCACCATGAATCTTCCGCCTCTCGTACAATCCTTTGTGCTTCATTTTGGGGAAATGGGTTCGCGCTGGGGCATCAACCGCACGGTCGGACAGATCTATGCCCTGCTCTTCGTCTCCCCGGCACCGCTTTGCGCGGAGGAAATCGTCGAAGCCCTCGGCATTTCCCGTTCGAACGTCTCCATGAGCTTGCGCGAATTGCAGACTTGGAACCTCGTGCTCCTCAAGCACAAGCCCGACGACCGCCGCGACTTCTTCACGACGCCGGATGATGTCTGGCAGATCCTGCGCACGCTCGCTGAAGAGCGCAAGAAGCGCGAGGTCGATCCGACGCTCTCGATGCTGCGCGAAATCCTGATGCAGCAGCCGGCAAGCGACACCGAACGCTATGCGCAGGGGCGGATGAGCGAGATGTACGGCCTGATCGAGCGCCTGACCAACTGGTACGAGGACGTCAAGCAGTTGGAGACCGAGCGGCTCGCGACCCTCCTGTTGCTCGGCTCGAAGGTAACGAAGCTGCTGGAGGCCAAGGACCGCGTCGTCTCGCTCGGCCGCCGCCGTTCCAAAACGACAAAAGAGGATTGAATGATGACTGCGGCTTTCTTCGATCCTGATCTCACTCCGGAAGAAACCCAGAAGGCGGTGCCCGATGCGACGCCGGCTGCGAGACGAAGTCAAACCGCCCGGAGTCGAAAGCCCGCGGGGCTTTTGCTTGCCGCAGGCCTGCAGACCGCGGCAGCGCTGATCTGGATTCCGCAGGCAACCCTCCTCGCCTTCAGCATCGGCGTCATAAGCGACGGCGGCAGCACGATGGACGTGGTGTGGGCAGCGCTGGCGGTACTGGCGTTTGGCTTTGTTCGCGCCGCTCTTGATGCCGCCGGCGCACGTGTCGCCTTCCGCACGGCGAGAGACGAGCTGACATCGCGGCGTAATCGCGCCGTTGCGGCACTCGTTGCCCGCTCGCCCCTTGATATCGGCAAGCCGGCCTCCGGTCTCGCCGCGAGCGTCGTCGGCGAACAGGCCGAGGCGATCGTTCCCTATCTCGCCCGTTTCCGGCCGGCGCGCATGAAGGCGAGCGCGGTACCCCTCGTCATCCTCGCCTGCGTCTTTCCCGTTTCCTGGATCGCGGGGCTCATTCTGCTTGTCACAGCACCGCTCATTCCGATTTTCATGGCTTTGATCGGCTGGCGCGCCAAGGCTGCCAGTGAAAAGCAACTGGCCGAAACCGGTGGCCTCAACGCCTTTCTGCTCGATCGCCTGCGTGGGCTTGCGACGATCCGGGCGCTCGGTGCCGTCGATATTACGGCCACACGGTTGCGCGCCGATGCGGACTCTCTGCGAAAGCGCACGATGGCAGTATTGAAGATCGCCTTTCTGTCCTCCGCCGTTCTCGAGCTTTTCGCTGCCCTGGGTGTTGCGGCAACAGCCGTTTACATCGGCTTCAGCCTGCTGGGCTCGGTCGATGTCGGTACGTGGCATGGCCGGCTGAGCCTGGCGCAAGGGCTTTTCATCCTTCTGCTCGCACCGGCCTTTTTCGAACCCTTACGCGAACTTTCGGCCGTTTGGCATGATCGCGCCAATGGCGAAGCGGCGCTCGCAGCACTCGACGCTCTGTCCTCGCAAGGAACTGCTATTCTCGATGCCGATGAACAAGACGCCAGCGACGACAGGATGGTGCTTGCGGCTCCCTCCGTGCAGATCGACAGGCTCATCTTCCGCTACGCACCGGATCTTCCGGCTGTAGTCGACGATCTCTGCCTCAACGTTGCGGCCGGAGAACATGTTGCCCTTTGGGGTGCGAGTGGCTCCGGCAAGACCACTATCCTCTCCTTGATCGCGGGACTTGCGCCACAGGAAGCCGGTGTGATCAGGATCGGCGGCGTCCCGC
Organism: Rhizobium cerradonense; assembly: GCF_030182455.1. Lineage (NCBI taxonomy): Bacteria > Pseudomonadati > Pseudomonadota > Alphaproteobacteria > Hyphomicrobiales > Rhizobiaceae > Rhizobium > Rhizobium cerradonense. Next base: position 448,718 of record NZ_JAQJCK010000002.1, on the reverse strand, counting down.
TGACGAAGAACAGTGCCGCTCCCCTTCGCCAGCGCATGGCCTGGATTGGACAACGGCCGCATATTTTCTCCGGCAGCCTGAAGAGAAATATCGGCCTTGGACGCGCCGATATTGACGACGGCGCCATCGACGATGCGCTGCGTGCCGTGCGCCTGGACACCGTGATTGCTGCAAACGAGATCGCCGCGGTCGGCGAAAGCGGCCTTGGCCTTTCCGGCGGCGAAGCGCTCCGGCTGGCACTGGCCCGCGTGGCCGCCAACCGTGCGGCCGGCATCATTCTCGCGGACGAACCGACCGCCCATCTCGACGCCGCCACCGCCGCCGAGGTGACCGAAGCTTTGTTGGCCCTGGCGAAGGGACGGACACTGATCGTCGCGACACACGATCCGCTGCTCGCATCACGCCTCGACCGCACCATTCGGCTTGAACCCCATCACAAGGAGATTGCGGCATGAGACGGAGCCTCTCAATGCTTCTCCCGGTTATCCGCCTGTTCCATGCCGAACGCGGACGCGGTCTCTGTCTCGGCGCGGCGCTGTCGGCACTAGCCGTATTGGCCGGCGTCGGTTTGCTTGGCCTCTCCGGCTGGTTCATCACGGCGACCGCGCTTGCGGGTGGTTCGGCTGCAACTGCCATCGTCTTCGACGTCTTCGCGCCATCGGCCGGCATCCGCCTGCTCGCGATCGGCCGCACGGCGGCACGCTATGGCGAGCGGCTGGTGACCCATGACGTGACCCTGCGCGTTCTCGCGGCATTGCGCGAAAGGCTCTTTCGCGGCTGGGCAACGCCCGGCAGCGCCGCGGCCATGATGCGCCGACCGGCCAAGCTGCTGTTCCGGCTCACGGCCGACATCGATGCGCTGGATTCGCTTTACCTGCGGGTGCTGCTGCCGGCAGGCGTCGCTCTGCTGTCGGCGCTCGCCGTTGGCATTGCGCTGGGTCTAATGCAGCCGCTCTTCGGGACCTTGGTCGGCCTTTGGCTCGTCACCACCGGCCTCGGCATCCCCTTGATCGCCGGTCGGATGGCAATGAAGCCCGGACGCCGCCGTGCCCACACGATGGAAGCGCTCCGCGCGCGTATCATCGATCTGATCGCCGGCCAGACGGATCTCGCCATGACTGGCCGCCTGCAGGCGCAACGCATCGCCATCGGCAATGCCGACCGGCGGCTCGCGGAAGCAGACCATGCGTTGAACAGGATCGAAAACGCCGTGGGCGTCGGCTTCTCGCTCGCCTCGACACTTCTGCTGACAGCCACGCTTCTGACTGTCGCCATTCTGGCAAAGCAGGGCGTCATCGGCGCTCCGGCCGCCGCCTTCGGTTTGCTTGTTGCCTTTGCCGCCACGGAACCTTTCGCGGCATTGCGTCGTGGCGCGTTGGAACTCGGCCGCACGCTGCTTGCCGTCAAGCGTATTGCCCCGCGCCTCGCCCCGGAAAAGGCAGCCTCTCAGATCGCACGGCCGCACGAAGGTTATGCATTCCAGCTAGAGGCCGTTAGCGCCAGGTACGAAAGCGCCCGGCATCGGGCAATCGAGGCCCTTTCCCTGTCGCTGGCCACCGGCGAGCGGATTGCTCTTGTCGGTGCCAGCGGCGCCGGAAAATCCACGATATTGGCTCTGCTTGCTGGCGAGATCGCTCCGGCATCCGGCACGATTACCGGCGTCAAGGCGACGACGCTGACGCAACGCACCGAGCTCTTCGATGATACGATCCGCGGCAACCTGCTGCTCGCCGACCCGCATGCAAGCGACGAACGGCTTCTTCAGGTGCTGGAGGCCGCAGGCCTGCTTGCCGACATCAAGGCTTTGCCAAAAGGGCTTTCGGCCCGCCTCGGCGAAGGCGGTATCGGCCTCTCGGGCGGTCAATCGCGCCGGCTGGCACTTGCCCGGCTTTTCCTACGCGACACGCCGCTCTGGCTGTTCGACGAACCGACGGAAGGGCTCGATGGCGACACCGCGCGCGCCGTTTTGCGTGAGATCGCCGGCAATGCCACTGGCCGCAGCCTCGTCATCGCCACTCACATACGCCGCGAAGCCGCGATCGCCGACCGCATCGTCATGCTCGAACGCGGCCGAGTCACGGCAACGGCGCGGCGCGGCGAACCAGAATTCGACGCCATCCTGAACCGGCTGCGGCCGGACTGAGGCGCAAACTGAACGTACAAAAACGGCGCGTCGAATAGCGCGTACAGACTAAACCCCGTGGGACCGTGGGAGAAAGACTATGGAACTCGACATCGTGGCGCTATCGCGCCTGCAATTCGCCATGACGGCGCTCTATCACTTCCTGTTCGTGCCGCTGACGCTCGGCCTCTCCGTGTTGCTTGCCATCATGGAGACGACCTATGTCATGACCGGGCGGCAGATCTGGCGCCAGATGACCAAATTCTGGGGCACGCTGTTCGGCATCAACTTCGTCCTTGGCGTCGCCACCGGCATCGTCATGGAATTCCAGTTCGGCATGAACTGGAGTTATTACAGCTACTATGTGGGCGATATCTTCGGAGCGCCGCTGGCGATCGAAGGGCTGATGGCCTTTTTCCTAGAGGCGACTTTCGTCGGCCTGTTCTTCTTCGGTTGGGAGAAGCTCTCCAAGGTCGGGCATCTCGTAGCCACCTGGGCGGTCGCGCTCGGCTCCAACTTCTCCGCCCTCTGGATCCTCATCGCCAATGGCTGGATGCAGAATCCCGTCGGTTCGGCACTCAATCCGCAGACGATGCGTATGGAGATCACCAGCTTCTTCGATGTCGTCTTCAATCCCGTCGCCCAGGCGAAGTTCGTTCACACCGTATCGGCCGGCTATGTCTGCGCCTCGATCTTCGTGCTCGGCGTTTCGGCCTGGTACATGCTGAAGGGACGCCACATCGAGATTGCCAAGCGCTCGATGACGGTTGCCGCTTCCTTCGGCCTGGCTTCGGCTCTTTCGGTCGTCGTCCTCGGCGACGAAAGCGGCTATTTGTCCACCGAGCATCAGAAGATGAAGCTCGCTGCGATCGAAGCCATGTGGGAAACCGAGCCGGCGCCCGCCGCCTTTACGGCTTTCGGCTTTCCGGACCAGCAGGCGCGCGAGACCCATTATGCCGTGCACATTCCGTGGGTCATGGGCCTGATCGGCACTCGTTCGCTGACCACCGAAATCCCCGGCATCACCCAGCTTGAGGAGCAGGCGAAGATCCGCATCCGCGACGGCATCAAGGCCTATGACGCGCTGATGAAGATCCGCGCCGCCCAACCGGCCGCCGCCGGTACGACGGCGCAGGACACCTCCACTGAGCAGGCGCGCGCCTCCTTCGAGGATATCGGTCATGAGCTCGGCTACGCCCTGCTTCTGAAGCGCTATGTCGACGATCCCCGCCAGGCGACCGACGCCCAGATCGATCAGGCCGCCCGCGATACCATTCCGAACGTGCCGACCCTTTTCTGGTCCTTCCGCATCATGGTCGGCCTCGGCATGTTCTTCATCCTGCTGACGGTAACCTTCTTCTGGCTCTCGGCCCGCCGCCAGCTCGACCGTTACCCCCTGTTGCTGAGGATCGCCGTTCTTGCCATTCCGCTGCCTTGGGTTGCCATCGAAGTCGGCTGGGTCGTCGCCGAGTTCGGCCGCCAGCCCTGGGTTATCGAAGGCGTGCTGCCAACCGCCGCCGCCGTCTCCAATCTCGGAGCCGGTAGCGTGCTTCTCACCCTGCTCGGCTTCGCTGCGCTCTACACCGTGCTGATCGTCATCGAGATGACGCTGATGGTGAAGGCCATTCGCAAGGGCCCGGAACCGGATGACGAGCCGGAAGCCGACCTCATTTCCGAAACCCTCGTTCCCGCTGCGGAGTAACCACCATGATCCTTCATGAATTGATCGACTACGAAACCCTGCGTGTCATCTGGTGGCTGCTGCTCGGCGTTCTGCTGATCGCCTTTGCGGTGACCGACGGCTTCGACCTCGGCGTCGGCACGCTCCTGCCCTTCGTTGCCAGGACAGATACCGAACGGCGCATCGCCATCAATTCGATCGGCGCGACCTGGGAAGGCAATCAGGTCTGGCTGATCCTCGGCGGCGGCGCCATCTTCGCCGCCTGGCCGCCGCTTTATGCGGTCTCCTTCTCCGGCTTTTATCTGGCGATGTTCGCGATCCTCTTTGCACTAATCCTCAGGCCGGTGGCTTTCAAATATCGCGCCAAGCGGGACAGCGCCCGCTGGAAGGCCGGTTGGGACTGGGCGCTGTTCATCGGCGGTTTCGTCCCCTCGCTGATCTTCGGTGTCGCTGTCGGCAATGTGCTGCAGGGTGTGCCGTTCCGCTTCGCCGACGATATGAGGATCTATTACGAAGGCTCCTTCTTCGGCCTGCTCAATCCTTACGCACTGGTTTGCGGCCTGCTTTCCGTCGCCATGCTCGTCATGCATGGCGCGGCATGGCTGCAGTTGAAGACGAATGGCATCGTAGCGGAGCGGGCCCGCAGCTATGGCAGCCTGGCGGCGCTCGCAACGATCGTGCTCTTTGCCCTCGGCGGCCTCGCCCTGTGGTACGGCGTCGATGGCTACCGCATCACCAGCGAGATCAGCCCGATCGGGCCGTCCAATCCGCTTTTGAAAACCGTCGATCATACGGCCGGTGCCTGGCTCGGCAATTATGCCAGCCATCCCTGGATGCTGGTCGCTCCAATCATCGGCTTCCTCGGCGCGATCGCAGCCCTTCTGTCGATGCTTGCCCGCCGTGAAGTGACACCGCTGCTCTTCAGCAAACTCGCCATCTTCGGCATCATTTCGACGGTCGGCGTCTCGATGTTTCCTTTCATCCTGCCTTCCTCGCTCGACCCGCGCTCCAGCCTCACGGTCTGGGATGCGTCGTCCAGCCATATGACACTGTTCATCATGCTGGTCGTGTCGCTGATCTTCCTGCCAATCATCTTTCTCTATACGGCCTGGGTCTACCGGGTGCTCTGGGGCAAGATCGACGCCGAGACGGTCAACGACAAGGGCGGCCACGCCTACTGATCTCAAAGAAGGAGAAAGAACATGTGGTATTTCGCCTGGCTCCTCGGCTTCCCCCTAGCCGCTGCCTTCGCCGTCCTCAATGCAATGTGGTATGAACTCGTCGACGACAATGCAAAGACGCAAGGGGGGCCGAAGAAGGCTCCCTGAAGATTTTGCCGATTTGCCAGGCGCGGGTTCGTCGCGCCTGGCCCGACATTTCGGTTCCAATGGAACAAACAGCAGCCGAAATTATCTTTTGCCGCTATGAATCCTGCGGTTTGGTGGCGTTCCAGTCTTCGCTTTGCATATGGCGGCAAATTTAAGTCTCTCACTCTCACGACGAGACCGGCCCATGACGAGCGGAAACCTGCTTCTGACTTTCAATGCCGGCTCCTCGACCGTCAAAATCGGCGTGTTCGAGGTCCGGGAAGACAAAGCCTGCCGCGTCGGCAAGGGCCAGATCGACTTTCGCCTCCAACCCCTCGCCTTCCATTTGACGGCAGGCCGGGCCACCTTCGATCGCTCTCTGCAAACGGATGCGGTCGAGCACTTACACGAAGTCGTGGAGGAAACTTTCGGCATCCTCGGCGAGCATTTCGACATGTCCGCGATAAACGCCATCGGCCATCGCGTGGTCCACGGGGGCGATAGGTTCACCGGCCCGGTGCGCCTCGATGAAGACCGCATCCGCGACATTGAGGATCTGACCGTGCTCGCGCCCCTGCACCAGCCACAGGCGCTGCGCCTGATCCGCGCCGTCAAGCATTTGCGACCGGCGCTCGCACAGACTGCCTCCTTCGACACTGCCTTCCACGCTACGCAGAACGATCTCGTTCGCCGTTTCGCCCTTCCCCGCACGCTGCACGATCAGGGGATCAAACGTTACGGCTTTCACGGCCTTTCCTATGCCTTCATCGCCGCCGAACTGCGGCGGCGGGCACCCCAGGCCGCGGCCGGCAGGGTCATCGTCGCCCATCTTGGCAGCGGAGCCAGCCTGTGCGCCCTCGACAAGGGCGAAAGCCGGGACTGCAGCATGGGGTTCTCGACGCTGGACGGCATTCCCATGGCGACGCGCTGCGGCAATCTCGATCCCGGCGTGCTGCTGCATCTTCTTGGGCCGGAAGGCAGGACGCCGAAAGATGTGGAAGACATGCTCTATCACAAATCCGGTCTGCTCGGTGTCTCCGGCATCAGCGCCGACACGCGCGACCTATTGAAAAGCTCGAAGCTGGAAGCGCGAGAGGCGATCGATCTGTTTTGTCTGCGCATTGCCGGCGAGGTCGCGCGAATGGCGGCGACGCTCGGCGGCCTGGACAGTCTTGTCTTCACCGCCGGCATCGGCGAGCACCAGCCGGAAATTCGCACTGATATCTGCGACCGCCTGCGATGGCTGGGCCTTGAGATCGACGAGGACGCGAACGCCGCCAACGCGCCTATCGTCAGCACATCATCAAGTTCTATTACAGCTTTCGTCATTCCGACGGACGAAGAGCAGATCATTGCCGATGAGGCCCTGTCGATTTTTGCGGGCGAGCGATCCAGATCATAAGCACCACGCTCGATCGGCGATAGTTTCGTATTCGAAAGACCTTCGAAGCCTCGACCCACAAATTTATCGGATACCGATCAAAGTCTAGCAAGTTTGTTGATAGGATATGTGCGGAATCTTACATTGCGTTGCACACCCCGAACCGTCCGCAGAAGACGGCCGGTAACAGGAGCAAGATAGCGAACTCTGATAACCTTCCATCCAACGTTGAATCGCAGCCTCCGCAAGCATCGACATTCGGGCCGGACACAGATACGGGATTGGGTGATCCCGCCTTGCCCGTTCGCTGGGATAGCGCCGAACGACCCTAACGTTCCTTATTTTTCAATAGCTCTCGCCTCTCTATCAAATGATGGTGACTATTGTCGCGCTACTGTAGTCAAGCTTTTCGGGCGGCGGATATTCAAAAAACAGCACCTGAAAACGGCCTTGCGAGAGCGTCCCCCAGGGTCATAGAAATACGTCTAAAGGTTGTGATTAGAAGATGCTTATATTGCGTCACGCTGGGTTGCAGGCGGATTAATCCCCATTTTATCATGACATGACACAACAAGCGGTATAATATTCGCGGGCCTAGATGGAACGCATTTATCCTTGGGGGGCAACACGTGTCCATCAGTTCAGGAATGAAACGCCGGATCGGGCGCAATGCGCCGACGGTCATCATCATAGACCACCATACACTTGCCCGTACGACCATCGTGAAGCTTCTCGAGCACGAACTCGTCGGCTGGGAGTTTGTTGATATGGTCTCTACTGAGAGTCTTGATAGGGCTCTCGGAATGGATGTCCGTCTGATTGCTTTGGGCTTGGAGGGCAGGAGCGTAGAAAGCGCGGAACTGCTGGACGATCTCACGGCTATCGCAGAACGCTTTTCCGAAGCGCCGGTCGCACTGTTGTCGAGTACGGATGACGCCTCTATCGCGTCCCAGGCGCTGAAAATGGGCATTCGTGGCTTTTTCACCACCTCCATTCCCATAGAGATCGCGCTTGCCGGGCTGCGGCTGGTTCTCGCGGGCGGCATATTCTACCCGCAGCCGTTGGATGCGCTGACGAACGGTTTAGCCAGGCACGCCGACTCTCATGATGATAGTCAAAGGATGATAGAGGCGCGGGCGCATAGTCCCGATCTTGCCGACTTCACGCCGCGCGAAGCGGATGTGCTCGCCGAACTGCAACGTGGCTGTTCGAATAAGGTGATTGCAGGAAAGCTCAACCTTTCGGGCCACACGGTAAAAATGCACGTGCAGCACATCATGCGCAAGCTGCAGGTCCAGAACCGGACCGAAGTCGTCGCCCGTTTGGGTTACAGGCTAACCAACGGACATGATGCGGCGGCATCGTAAACTAAGCGCTTTCCTTGGATGTCTTTTCAAGCATTTCGCTTAACGTTGCCGCTGCGAGCATGGTTTCAGCCAAGAGCTTCTTGAGCTTCCGGTTTTCCTCCTCCAAAGCCTTCAACCTCTTGACGTCGAAGCCGACATTTTTGAGCTGCAGGGATTGCCACCGATAGAAGGTCGGTTCGCTGATCCCGTATTTGCTGCACACGTCCGTCACCGTCATGCCACCCTGATGCTCCTTCAGAATGTCCATGATCCTGTCATCATTGAATTTTCGTTTACCCATCACTGCGTCCCTTCGACGGCGACATGCTAGAAATTCAGAGGCGCCAGGAAGGAATGGTGGGAGTACCAATCCATATTCGCGTCGCATTTCCGAGCCCTGCTCCGGGTTTCGCTTCAATCCTCACGAAACGCTCTGTTGAAGCTATCCAGAAGCGGTCTGATTGCATAAAACGCGACACTGCTCTTGCCCGTTTCAATCAATGTCTGGGCGGGCATGCCCGGAACCATCGCGACATCGTGCATCTTCGCCAATCGTTCGTCTGTTACGCGGATCGTCGCCGCATAGTAGGCCTGACCGGTCTGCTTATCGACAAGGCGATCTGCCGAGACATAATCCACTATACCTTTCAGCAGCGGAACACGCCTCTGATTATAAGGTAGAAGATGAACTTGTGCTTCCAACCCCGGATGCACCAAATTAATATCCTCCGGCCGTACATGTGCCGATATCACGAGATGGGCTTCGCGCGGCACCAGATCGACGAGCGGTTCGCCCGCGCCGACCACGCCGCCTGCCGTATGGAAACGCAGGTCCATGACTACCCCGTCCTCAGGCGCCCGGACTTCGGTTCTGGCAAGCTGATCGTCGATCGCCCGCAAACGTTCGCTCAACTGCAGGATCTGACTTTCCGTATCGCGCAGGCCCTGGGCGACTTCATTCAGCCGATCGCTCTGCAGTTTCACCAGATTGGCCTGTGCCTCGCTGATCACCTGATAGGCGCGCGATATCTGGGCGTCCACCTCGCCGGTTTGACCGTCGATATCCGCCTTCTCGCGTCCGAGGTTGAAAATCCTGCTCTTTCTCTCAGCTCCTTTGGAAACGAGGCTGGTAGCCGACTCCATCTCCTGCCGCGAGATTTCGGCCCTGTCGGCGAGCGATGCCTTCTGCGCGCCGAGCCCGATGATCTCCTGCTGGACCTGCCTCATCTTCTCCTGCGTGATCCCTATCTCGGACAGCATCACCTGGCGGCGCGTCTCGAATATCCTTTGCTGCCCAACCATGATGGCTCTGACCGACGGAGTGTCGTTCATCAACGCGACAAGGTCTGGAGGAAAGGTAATCTGGTCGGTACCGCTCTCTTCGGCAACCAGGCGCGCATGCATGCCCTCGGTGTCCCAGAGCTGTCCCTGAACACTGTCGCGCTCCGACCGCGACTTCGTATCGTCGAGTTGGATGAGCACTTGCCCCGAGGTGACGGCGTCGCCGTTCTTGACGAGAATCTGCCTGATGATTCCGCCCTCCAGATGTTGGATGGTCTTGCGGCTGAACTCCGGCTCCACGACACCGGACGCGACCGCTGCGCTCTTCAGCGGAGCGAGAAGCGACCATATCCCGAACCCCAGGATGAAGATGCAGATCAGCAGGTTGCCAGTCCGCTTCACCGACCGCAGTACCGGCATCGGCGACGGCGGCGCCAGCCTCATGAAATCCGCATCGAGGACCGGGGCATAGCTCAGGAACTTCTTGGCGGCTTCCATTCTCTGGGCAGACCGGCTGCTTGGGTTTGACGCGTTTATGAATTTAGCTGGGGCGCCGGAAGGAAGGATGGTGGTCATGACGCGGCCTTTCCTTCCAGTGTCTGCGTCGGCGATGGCGGGCGAAGATAGGTGTCGTAGATGTGCTCGCTTTCTCCAAACGCATTGACCATGCCATTGCGCATGATCGCGATCTTGTTGGTGACGGGAAGAACTCCCATTCGGTGGGTAATGATGACCACGATCATTCGCCTGGATCTCATGCGTTCGATCGCGTTGAACAGGATGCGTTCGCCTTCATAGTCCAGGCTGGAATTCGGATCGTCGAGCACCACCAGCGAGGGATTACCGTAGGCGGCGCGCGCCAATCCGAGCTGCTGCCGCTGAGCGCGCAGCAACAAGTTTCCCCCTTCGCCAATGTCGGTCTCATAGCCCTGCGGCAGCCGCATGATGGTTTCGTGCAGTCCGACAAGCTTTGCCGCTTCGATGGCCCTGGTGGGATCCGCGCCGTCCAGGCGCCCGATCACGTCCTTGATGGCTCCGCCGAAAAGTTCGATATCCTGCGGCAAATAGCCGACATGACGCGTGTTGGCGCAGAGGCGCAGCGCGGAAATGTCGACGCCGCCCAGGAGCGTGCATCCGCTTGTCGGATGCAGGACGCCGGCCATGATCCGGCCGAGCGTCGACTTCCCGGACCCGGACGGGCCGATGAGCGCAACACAGTCACCTGGCATCAGGTGCAGCGTGACGCCTTTCAATATGGGTCGGTCGGCAAACGGCAGGGCGTAGCCGACATTGTCGAGGATGAGACCGCTGGGATCGGGGATGGGTATCGTGCGAAGATCGTCCTGCGAAGAAACTACGATCAGCATCTTATTGAGACGATTGAAGGAATTGCGCGCAAACGCAAACGAACGCCATGCACCGATCGCGCCCTCGACCGGTGCAAGACCCCGGCCGAGCAAAAGGCTCGCGACAAAGATGATGCCGGGGCTGCTGTTATCCTCGAGCACCAGCCATGTGGCCGCTCCCATGACGAGAATCTGGGTTAGAGTCCGGATGGACTTTGAGAACCCCAGAATAATCTCGGTGCGGTGCATGGCGGTGTCCTGCGCTTTTCTGGCCGCCTCGGCATCGCGATAGACGATTTGCGCCGCGCCGTCCTGCATCCCCATGGCGCGGATCACCTGAATATATCGGAGAGCGGTCGCAAGCCGCCCATAGCTTCGGGACAGCGCGAGATTGGCCTGCGCGATCGGCTGCTGTGTCGCCAGTTCCGTCAGGAGGGCAAGCGACAGGAGAGCGACTGCACTTAGAAGACCGATCGCACCCAGCAGGGGATGAACGAGAAAGAGCAGCAGCAGGAAAATCGGCGCCCAGGGAATATCGAAGAGAAGCGCACTTGCCGGCGAATCGAGGAACTGGCGCAGCGAGGCAAGGTCGCGGTAACAATCGGCCGCAACGCTGCTATCTGCACGGGACGCATATTCGAATGAAGCGTTCAGGACATCCGGACGCAATCGATGGTCCAGCCAACTGCCGATGCGCGAAAGTGCTGCTCTGCGCACAATATCAAGAGTGGAGCCGACCACTACCGCAACCGAGATGATGAGCGTCAGCATTATCAGCGTATCGATGCTGCGGCTCGACATCACCCGATCGTATATCTGCAAGAGATAGATGGAAGGGGCGAGAAGAAAGAGATTGTAGCCGCAGCTATAAAGAAAAACCAAGCCGAAGGCTCCGGCGCAGGCCCGAAGGGCTATGACCAGTTGTGTCTGCTGGCGCTGGGCTTGTGCAAGATTTGTTGGCGTCATCAGATCTCGCAGCTCCGGATTATGACAAGGCGAATGCTTGGTCGAACTGTCATAAATACGAGGATCGCTGGCCGGAACCTGCGATCCTCAGGACCCGAATTCACGGGCCGGTTGGCATAATCGATCACGTACCGAGGTGGTGCACGTCGATGCTGCCGCCAAAAGAATTGTCGAAATGATCGAAGGCATTCGATACGGCCGTGCTGATGGTGTCCGTATGAACCAACGCAGTCGATACACTACCGCCTAGTGCCGTGTTGCCGTTACCGCCATTGCCACCCATGCCGGATATGATGGTGGCATGCTGGTCGATCAACGATGTAGTGTCTTGCGTGGCTGTCGTGGCTGCAGAAACCGCTGCTACGTCGCCGCCGCTCACAGAGCCTTGGCTACCGTTCGAAGTGGCGCTCCCGCCAGCTCCACCGGTTGCGGTGAGTGCGGAAAGCGCGGCGTTATAAGCTTGGGCCAATCCGCCAGCTCCGCCGCCGCCGGCATCCCAGTCAGCCATCTGGTGAACGTGATCGCCATTATGGAGATCAGTTGAGGCCCCGTAGACGTCCTGGTAGTTATTGACATAGGCAGTGGGATCGTAGTGAATATTCCCGTTGCCGTATCCGTCGCCGCCATTGCCGGCATTGGCGTTGCCTGCAGTGGGATCGGTGAGATTGATCGTATCAGTTATCTGTGGAATAGGCATAGTTTAACTCCTCTCCTATTCGGTCCGAAAGTCTCCCACGGCCCGATGCCGGTACGTCATTACCAGGCAAGAAAACCGCTTGCAGACAGTGCTCGCAATTCAACCGGTGAACCAGCCGGATATTCGGAGATGTCCCTTTGGGTGGGGTATGGCCGGGAAAGAGGATGTATCCCAAATGGTTATGCCGAAATAACAGCAGGCACGGGGCTCGCAAAAGGGGGCGATGCTCTCCACGAACACTTCCGTTGAGAGTTGGAACGCGGAACTGAAATGATCTGCGCGTGTTCCAGCGAACACGCGCTTCTGACGCAATTTCGACAAAAGTGCTGAGCGGCTTTTCCATCCGCAACTGCGAAAAAACAAAAGATAAAGCAGTCTCTGAACGGCTCAGCCGACCTAGCTATGCATGAAATTGAGGATGTCATCGACGAGAGCCGAATGGGCATCCGTCAGGTTACCCTCACCGCCATGACCGCCAATGCCCGCCAGTTGCAGCGTATGCTGATCGGTGAGGATATGGTCGATCTGCTGGGCGTCGGCCGTGCCGCCGGCGGGAACGGCAATGTTGATGGGATGGAAGTACCCGATGCTGACATCGACGAAACTTCCGTTCGCAGAACCCGCTCCGCCACCGCCGCCCATACTGTTTCCGGTGAAGATCGTGTCCGACGACAGGTTGAAACCGCCGCCGTTGCCGCCGATACCCGCCATCTGGATACCGCCCTGGTCAAAAATCACATCGTTCGTCTGATGAGCTTCCGCCGAGCCGCCAGCAGCGCCGACCGCGATGTTGATTGGCGAAAAGATGGCGACGTTCACATCGATCATGCTGCCGATGAAGTGGCCGTCGCCACCATGGCCAGCATAGTTGTCACCATTGAAAATGAGGGTGTTTGCGGCACTTGAGGCGGCACTCTCCGTCCCTCCGCCACCAGCGGCCAGATTATGGTCGCCGCCCGAGCCGCCGACGCCGCCGATCTGGGTTGCGCCTTGCAGAAACGCTGCGTTGTTCGTCTGTTCCGAATGCGCCACGGATCCCTCACCGCCAGCAACGGCGGTATTCACCGGCGCGAAGACGGCAACATCAGAGCTCACGATACCGCCGAAAAACAGGCCGTTGCCGCCGGTTCCGGCATGGTTGACGGAGGTGCTGCCGATACCGCCGAGCGCGATATTGCCGCTGCCGCCATCGCCGCCAAGGCCGGCCATTTCGGTGGAGTGTTGATTGATAAGCGCACCATTGCCCTGAAAGGCGTCCGCTGTCGAATGAGGGCCGGCTATCGCCATGTTGGATGGGGTGAAGATAGCGAGGGGATTGCTGCTGATAATGCCGGTCGCGATTCCGTCGCCGCCGCTTCCTGCGGAATTGACGTTCTGGTTCGATGCAAGATCCAACGGCATCCATGTGGGAACCAGCGCCAGATGTCCTGCACCGGAACCGGAGAGCACGTTTTGACTCATGCTCGCGTTGGACGCGTCTTCCCCTGTCAGACGAGTTTCCGTCATCGCGGTCTCCCCCTTGCACTCTCGCGCATGGCGCGGATTGTCGAACCCCATTGTGGAATGGGACGGACAAAAAGAAGAGCCTGCAATTCGTCTACGCCCATATGGGCAGGATAACAGCCATTTGGCGGTCATACTTTTTGGCCGTAGGCGGTGAGCACGAAGAGATTGGTCGGCGCATTGTGCAGCATGACTTCACGCTCGAAGGCGAAGCCGCATTTTTCCAGAACATGTCTGGAAGCGACATTGACCGAGCGGACCAGGCCGATGACTCTCTCGGCATGCAAGTCATTGAATGAAAACGCTAAAGCCTCCCTCACCAGCTCGGTCGCATAGCCGTGTCCCCAGCTATCCGGATGCAGATGATAGGACAGATTGAGGCCATCGAATTCCTTCGACACGGTCACGCCGCCGAAGCCGATCAGCCTGCCGTCCGCCTCGACAGCCCAGCGACCGAACCCGTGGTGAGGCCAGTGATCCATGTCACGAGAGAGCCGTCGCGCACTTGCGTCCGGCGTATCCGGCCTCGGATCGGGCCGGTGCGCGACGAGTTCCGGCCGGGCAAAGAGGGCCGTCACGAAGTCGAGGTCGGCCTCAACCGGCATGCGCAACAGCAAGCGCTTCGTGCGTCGAACCAAAGGTAATGGCATTGGACCACTCTCTCGAAATTCACACTGCCTCGTCCAAAGGAACCTTGTCGAAGCAGCAGGCAGCCGTGGAAACGCCCATGCTGCAGCCACTCGCCTTCAGCGCTTCCGCCACGACTTCCACGAACAAGCGACGCAGCCAGACCGACCGGCTGTCGGCCTGATCGACGCGGCGATAGAGCATCGTCACCGGGTCCGCCGGCAATTCGAACGGCGGCGCTGAAATCGTCAGATCGTGAAGCTGCGCCATGCAGCGGGCAATGGACTCCGGAACGGTCGCAATGGCCGGAATGGCGCGCAATGTCGGCGGCAAAGCGGAAAAACGCGGCACTGTCGCCACCACCTGGCGGCGATGGCCGAGGCGTGCAAGAGCGACATCGACATTGGTCGATATGGCGCCCTCGAGTGACACCGTCACATGCGGCGCATTCGCGAACTGCTTCAGGCTCAGCGGCATCGTGCATTTCAAATGCCGGGCATCGTAGATGCACAACGAGGCCTGTTCGAACAAAGGCGCGCGAATATGCCAGGAGGCGGGTTCGTCATGCACGGAGATGCTGAACTCATAGGCTCCCTCGTCCAGCAGACGCGCGGCATCGCGCCTGTCGAACGCCACGCTGACCAATCGAACGCCGGGCGCCAGCTTCCGCAACCGCGCCGCCAGTGGCCCGAAGAAAGCCGATTCCAAATTGTCGCATAGCCCGACGCGGAACTCACCCTCCCAGCTTCCGGGATCGAAGGCCGCCGGAGGGCGGATGGCGCGCTCGATGCCCGAAAGCGCATCCTCGATGGCCGGAGCAATGGAAAGAGCGCGAGGCGTCGGCTGCAAGCCGCGTCCGACGCGCACGAACAATTCGTCATCGAGCGTCTCGCGCAGCCGGCGCAGAGCAGCGGACAGGCCGGGCTGGCCAAGCAGCAGGCGCTCGGCGGCACGGCTCACATTCCGTTCCTGCATGAGCACGGAAAAGGCGAGCAGCAGATTGAGGTCGATCTTTCGAAGCGTGGCGTCATTCATCATCACCAGTAATACCTGACATGGTTACTATCAATTTGCAATAGGGTTGGAAGCTGTACATTTTCTCGTTCCCTGCCGCCCGCCAACCTCCCGAGAGGCGGCAGCATACGAAGGAACGATCCCGATGATTTATTCCAAACCACGAAGCGGAGCCGGGCTGGCATTGCTGCTGCTTTGCGCCGCCAACTTCCTGGACGCCATGGATGTCTCCACCATCGGCGTAGCCCTGCCCGCAATCCAGACAGAGCTCGGCATTCCGGCGACATCGCTGCAATGGGCCGTCAGTGCCTATGTGCTCGGCTATGGCGGCTTTCTGCTGCTCGGCGGCCGCGTTGCCGATCTTTTCGGCCATCGCCGCGTCTTCCTCTGGTCGCTCGGCGTCTTCGCCGCCGCCAGCATCGCCGGCGGTTTCGTCGACAGCGCGCCGACCTTGATCGCCGCACGTCTGGTCAAGGGCATAGCCGCAGCCTTCACCGCGCCGGCGGCACTCGCTCTGCTGCTGTCCGTATTTGGGGAAGGAAGCGCCCGCGCCAAGGCGCTCGGCGTATTCTCCTCCACCGGCGCTGCCGGATTTGTGCTCGGCATGGTGCTGGGCGGCGCCGCAACCATCATTAGCTGGCGGGCGACGCTGGTCATGGGCGCGCCCGTTGCCATCCTCGCACTGATGCTTGCGCCCTTCGTCCTGCCTACCGATCATCGGCGCACTGGGCCGCGGCCGCACTTCGACTGGGCCGGTGCGCTGACGATCACGCCCGGATTGCTGCTCTTCGTCTTCGGCATTACCAACGCCGCAGCCGCGGGCTGGCAGGCATTTCCGACCTGGGGAGCATTGGTCGCGGCGGTGGTCCTCATCCTGCTCTTCCTGCTGGTCGAGGCCCGGCATAGGGATCCGATGGTGCCGCTTGCCATCTTCCGGCGGGCAAAGCTCAGCCATGCCAACGCCATTGCCGCTCTTTTCCAGGGCTCCTATGTCGGCTTCCAGTTCATCGCGACGCTCTACTACCAGGACGTCGTCGGCTGGTCGGCCTTCGCTACTGGCTTTTCCTTCGCCTTCGGCGGCGTCTGTGTCATGTTCCTAGCACCACGATTTGCGGCGATCGGGCAAAATCGCGGCACGACCGGCCTGATGACGCTTGGCGTCGGGCTGCAAGCCATCAGCTATGTCTTCTGGGTCCTCTCGGTCGGAAACATCAATCCGATCCTGCTCGTCGCCGTCTCTCAGCTATTGCTCGGCGTCGGCTATGCCATGACCTATCCGTCGGTGCAGGTGGCCGCCCTCTCCGATGTCGAAGACGATAAGTCGGGCCTGGCCTCCGGGCTGCTGTTCGCCTCCTTCCAGATCGGCGGCGGCATCGTATTGGCAGCCGCATCCGCCACCTTCGGCGCGGCACCAAGCTTCGGCTGGAATCCCTATATCGCCGGCACCGCCTTCGTCGCGATATTGGCCGCTACGGTGACATTGCTGGCGGCGGTCGGCCCGAGGACATCGACGTCGCGTTCGAATGTCTATCAGGCGGCGGAATAGTTGGTGTCGCAAATACCCGCACCGTCTTGAGTGCGGGTATTTGCAATCAGCCAGCGTCGACTATCCCGAAGCTGATTGTCGAAGGAAATGGCCATTGCCCCGGCAAATATTATGATGACGACAGTGCCGCCGCCTCGGCGGCACGCCGCATCAGCAGGTCGCGTTCCCGCTGGTTTCCGGCCAGGGCTGCCGCCGCTTCAAAAGCGGCTTTCGCCTCCTCATGGCGAGCAAGCTTCTGCAGCAGATCGCCGCGAACGCTCGGTAACAGGTGATATCCCCTGAGCGCCGGCTCGTCTGCAAGCTGATCCACGATCGCCAGCCCAGCCTCCGGCCCTTCCGCCATGCCAACCGCGACGGCGCGATTGAGTTCGATGATCGGCGAAGGCACAACCGCCGCCAGTTTCGCATAGAGCCCGGCTATGCGCGCCCAATCGGTCGCCTCGGCTGTCCTGGCCTCCGCGTGGCAGGCGACAATGGCCGCCTGCAGAGCGTAAGCACCGCTTGCACCGCCGAGATCCCGTGCCCGCGCAAGTGCTCGCAGCCCTCGCCGGATCTGGAGCTGATCCCAAAGGGCACGGTTCTGTTCCAGCAGAAGGATCGGCTCGCCCGCTGCGTCGGTGCGCGCCGCAGCGCGCGAGGCGTTCAGCTCCATCAGCGCCAGCAGCCCATGTGCCTCGGGTTCGTTTGGAGAGACCGAGGTGAGCACGCGGCCCATGCGCAGTGCTTCGTTGCAGAGCTGAGGCCGCAGCCAGTCCTCGCCGCGCGCCGCCGTATAGCCTTCGTTAAAAATGAGATAGACGACCTCCAGCACGGAGGCGAGCCGCTGCGCGAGCTCCTCGCCGCGGGGCGTCTCATAGGCGAGACCTGATTCCGAAAGGGTTCGTTTGGCGCGGACGATACGCTGTGCGATCGTCGCCTCCGGCAACAGAAAAGCCCGCGCGATCTCCTCTGTCGTCAAGCCGCAGATCATCCGCAACGCCAAGGCGACCCGGGCCTCCCGCGATATCAATGGATGGCAGGCGGTGAAAACGAGACGGAGCAGTTCGTCGCCTATGTCGTCGTCGAGGGCAGCGTCTAAATCGGGCATGGCCTGCTGCTCCTCGTCCATATCCCGGGCGATCATGTCGTGCTTGCGCCCAAGCATCTCGCGGCGGCGCATATGATCCAGCGCGCGGCGCTTGGCGGTCGCCATCAGCCATGCACCGGGTCTTTCCGGAACACCCGTCTCCGGCCACCGTTCCAGAGCCGCCAACAGCGCTTCCTGCGTCAGGTCTTCGGCCAAAGGCACGTCGCGCAACATCCTTGCCAGGCTGGTGATCAGCCGGGGCTGCTCGATCCGCCAGACGGCGAGGATCGTGCGATGGGCGTTGGCGGCCGTCATGGCCGCCTATTCCCTCTTTCGGCCGCTCGCCTCACGCGACCTCGGCCGCGACCGAGTGCGCGCTGCATGGGTACATATCCGGCGTGAAGAACGGACGAACCTCGCACGTGCCCTCCCAGCCCGGCATGTGATCTATGTGGAGCTGCATGAATTCGACCGTCAGCGCCAACGCTTCCTCCTTGTTCTGAAATTCGAAGATCGCATAGCCGCCAACCACTTCCTTTGCCTCAACGAACGGGCCATCGACGATGACGAGTTTGCCGTCCTTGATGCTGACGCGAGCCCCGGTTTCCATCGGCATAAGCCCGGCGGTGTCGATCATGCGGCCGGCCTTGGTCTCGCGATCGGCGAGCTTGCTGATGGCTTCCATGAGCTCCGGCGTCGGCATGCCGATTTGAGCGGAGGTGATGATAGACATGAAACGCATTTGACCATTCCTTTCGAGGCGAGCCGCTGGCGCCAGTGCCGCTGAATTGTCTCGCTCAATACAACGACGAAGCAGTCCTTCGAAAATCGACAGACGATTTGAAAAAATGCATCGAAGGCGCCTCTGGCTCAAGATCCCAAACAGGCGCCGCGCTCTTCCCCGCACTCTTCATTGACTTCGAACGGTCGTTGAAAGATGGTTGGAGCCAACGCCGAAGCCATTGGATTTGAAGGGATGATAATACCTTCAGCCCTGGCAAGCATGAAGCCGCGAAAGCCGACAACAGGAGCCTGTTTTATGTTCGATCACATCTCGATTGGTGTCAAAAGCCTGGACAGAGCGCGGCAATTCTACGACGCGGCACTGGCACCGCTCGGCTACGAGCGGCTGTCGAATTTCGAAGGCACGATCGGATATGGCGCGGAGCGGGCGCAATTTTGGGTCATGGAAGTGGAGCGGCCGGTTCCGGCCGATCGCGGCTCCGGGCTGCATTTCTGCTTCGTCGCGCCGAGCCAGGCGGCGGTCGACGCCTTCTACGCCGCCGCGCTTGCCAACGGCGGCGAGGACAACGGCAAGCCTGGCATCCGGCCTGACTACAGCCAATTCTATTACGCAGCCTTCATCATCGATCCCGACGGTTATCGCCTCGAAGCTTACTTCCAGACCGGCGAATAATCTGCGGATAGAAATACAATAGAAGCGCCGGTCAGGCGGGCCTCGGCTAGGATTTTCCGCCGGATACAAAACAAGCCCGCCTTCAATCCTGAGCTGTCCCGTGCTAATCTCCTCGCCTTCGTCCGAGAATATCAGTGCTATCCTATTGTAACCTTCACCTTGGAGGCAGACATGACGATATTCAGCAAGGCAGTTATCTCTCGGCCGGGCGCTGAACGGATCGCCCGCACGCCCTTCGGCGCCCCCGTCGTCATTCACGCAACCGCCGCGGATACAAATGGCGCCATGGGCATGTGGGAAACATTCACCGCGCCCGGCCAAGGACCCGCGCCGCACACCCATACGCGCGAGATGGAGGTATTTCGCATCATTCGTGGCACATACCGCTTCCAGTGCGGCGAAGAGGGGTTCGATGCCGCTCCCGGCACCGTCGTCGCGCTGCCCCCACATGTGCGCCATAGCTGGCGCAACATCAGCGACGAAACCGGCCAGATGTTCGTCACTGTTACGCCCGGCGGATGTGAACAACTTTTCATAGACATCGAAGCGACAGGCGCGGATACGCCCGAAAAGATTGCTGTCATCGAGGCAAGGCTGGGAATCGTCAACGACGAAACCGAGGCCCTCTCCGCTCGCTCCGCAAATGATCGCGCTCGGTAATCGCCGCAATCGCGGAAATCTACTGTTCATTCACCAAAAGGAGAAACCGTGGGTCGTAAGCATTTGATGTTTCAGGCTACTGTCAGGCTTCTGCCGTAGGGAATGATGGGCGAAGATCATCAGTGCGTTTCGAGGCCGACGGACCCTCGTCCCATTCCTGTATGCGATGACGGAAGACGGCGTTTCCTGATGTATGAAGATTATGTTGCCTACCCCAAACGTGCGGCGTCGTTCGGAAGGCCGCTCGCCTCGTTCCTAGCACTATCCGCACTTTGGTGTTTGCTGCTTCTTCTCTTCAACAGATTTCCCCAGATCGATCTTTCCGTCGCCGGTAGCGTCTTTACGAATGGGCCTTGCGCTTCGGCAGACCCGGTCGGCGATGTCTGCGGCATGTTTGGCTATGACAGGGATCGGCTCTTCGTCAATCTGCGCTCCATCACGCTCGTTTTACCCTATATCGCAGTGGTCGTGCTGCTCGCCGTCATTTACTTGTCCTGGAGGAAACTCGGACCCCATTGGCGCACACCAAAAGTCAACCAGTGCGTAGCGGCACTCCTGTCACTTGCCCTCGGCTGCGGCGTCATCGTCAATCTGATCCTGAAAGCGTTCTCCGGCCGGCCGCGCCCCCGCGATACCGATCTCTTCGGTGGAGTGTTCAATTTCGTTGAGGCGGGCTCGTTTGCCGGCCAATGCCTGAAGAATTGTTCTTTCATTTCCGGAGAGTCATCATCGGCCGGATGGCTTCTCTGTCTCGTCCTGCTGCTGCCGCCGCGCTGGCGTCTTCCTCTCGGAGTGCCGCTCGCCGTCGCGTCGATCATAATGCCGACGATGCGTGTTCTGACCGGTGCCCACTATCTCTCCGATGCAGTCCTCGGTTGGCTTTTGTCGCTGGTCATCTTCGCAGCCATGTTGACCGTTTTCGAGATTTTCGGCCCCAGATCGCAGCGGCCTTGAGCGCAATGTTGCCGCGTTCAGCCGGCTTTCGGAAGAACGCTCGACCGGTGATGTCCCGATTTTCCGGCGCTTGAAGATGCTGTAGCTCTGCGGATGCGAGCGGTGAGCTCGCCAAGCCCGAACGGCTTTATAAGATAGTCCACCGCACCAATGCTCATTCCAGTCATTTGGTCCGAGAGCTGATCATAAGCGGACATGATGATCACCGGCGTCGAATCGACCTTCGTCCCCATATATCTCAGCAGTTCCAGGCCGCTTCCGTCCGGCAGGCGAAGGTCGAGGAGAACGACGCTATAAGCTCCGGCGGCGGCCGCCGTCATCGCGGACTTAAGGTCCGTCGACCAATCGACTGTCCAGCCCTCTGCAAGCAAATGATCCTGCACCGCATTGCCGATAATGGCATTGTCTTCGACCAGCAAAATCCGCACGACTTCTCCCTTGTTCGAGACATGAAGCTATGATCGGGATTGCTGACGGCGACCTGAAATTCGCGTGCCCAAGCGCCGAAAAGAGCGGGAAAACGGCAACGATCGTCAATCAGTTGTGCACAAACGAATGCCGTTCAGGTAAATGTCAGGAACGGCGGGCACGGTCGCGCGCTTTAAAATAGTCAAAGTTGCGCCCTATGCGCTGCGGTCTGCGGTTTCCGACTCGCTTCGCAGGAAACGCCTTGGAGAAAAACATTGGACGATAAAAACATCCAGCCTGGCCGACGAAGCATCCGGCCAGCAATCGGCAGCGTTACACTTTGCCTTTTAACCACGATTTATATCCTTCTTGTGACGAACCAGGCATTTTGGACCAAGGCTTATGGTTATTTTATTGCGGAGCCTGTTGCCTTTGCCGCCTTCGCCATTGGCATCTCCGCGGCCATCATGGCGCTCTTCACGTCTTTCTCCGCCAAATACCTCACGAAGCCGATCCTGATTTTCTTCGTTCTCGTGGCGGCGGTGTCCTCCTGGTTCAACGATCAATTCGGGGTCATCATCGACAAGGAGATGATCCGTAATGCCGCGGTATCGACTGGCGCCGAGGCTGGCCATCTGATCACGCTGCGCTTTGCGATGCATGTGCTGCTGACGGGTGTTTTGCCATCTCTGGTGATTGCATGGGTACGCATCGCGCATCGCCCCCTTCTCAAGAAGCTTGCCTATAATACCGCTGTCATCCTCTCCTGCCTCACCGTCTTCGTGATCGTAGGCACCAGCTTCTACAAGACGTTCGCAGGTGTCGGCCGTGCGCACCCCGATCTCGTGGATATGCTCAATCCAGTAATGCCGATCACCAGCGCCGTGCGCTACGCCATCAACTCGCGCAAGGATTCAAGCATTGTCGCACAGCCTCTGGGGACGGATGCCCACAGGGTTGGCACGACAGATAACGGCAAGCCGCGCGTGACGATCATCGTCGCCGGCGAAACCGCGCGTGCCAAAAACTTTTCACTCGGCGGCTATGGCAAGATGACCAATCCGGAACTGGCGAAACAGAATGTGGTCTACTTCCCCAAGACCAGCAGTTGCGGGACGGCGACAGCAACCTCGATCCCTTGTCTGTTCTCCGTTTATACGCGGGAGCAATATACCCACCTGAAGGGCCTAGAGACGCAGAATCTTCTTGACGTGCTGACCCATGCGAAGGTCGACGTGAGCTGGCTGGACAACGATACGGGCAGCTATCACGTCACCGACCGCGTTCCCTACACCTATCTGCCGACATCGGCCGATCCCCGCTTCTGCAAGGATGGCGAATGCCTGGATGCTATCCTGGTGGACAAGGTCGATAACTGGCTGGACCATGTCAAAGGAGACAGCGTCCTCGTGCTGCATCAACTCGGCAGCCACGGCCCTGCCTACTACCAGCGCTATCCCGAAGAGTTCCGCCGCTTCCAGCCCGACTGCCGCGCCAATGATTTCGGCAGTTGCACGCCGGAAGAGATCACCAACGCCTACGACAATACGATCCTCTATACGGACCATATCGTTTCGACGGTGATCGATAAATTGAAGCAGCGCTCAAATTCGCTGTCCGGCGCAGTCGTGTATTTCTCCGATCACGGCGAGTCGCTTGGCGAAAACGGGATCTACCTGCACGGTACGCCCTATATCATCGCCCCTTCGGAACAGACCCATGTGCCGTTCCTGGTCTGGGTGGCCGACGATCTGGCAAAGACGGGCGGCTATGACATGGCCTGCCTCGGAAAACGCGCCGCTGACGGCACCTATTCTCACGACAATATCTTCCACAGCGTCCTCGGCCTGATGGATGTCGCGACGAAGGTCTACGACCGCAGCCTGGATGTCTTCGCCGAATGCCGCCGTTCGCCGAACAAGCTGGCGCAATTGAATTGACGGCGAGCAGCCTCGAACCCGACTTGCGGTCCCGCTAAGCCGCGATCGCAAGTCCTCCCGCACCGTTCAAAGCCGCGCCGGCTGACGCACCGTGCGCTCATTCTCCACATTGCCGGTATTGAGCGTCGTGTTCCGCTCCAGCAGCAGAACCTCGCATGTCGGCTCCGCCGTGGGGCAATGTTCGACGCCGTGCGGCACGATGATGTATTCGCCAGGGCCGAGGATGATATCGCCGCCATTCTCCTCGCGCAGCTTCATGCGAAGCGTGCCTCTGATAACGAGGAACAACTCGTCCTCCTCCTCGTGATGATGCCAATGAAAGGCGCCTTCGAGTTTGACGAGTTTGATCTGAAAGTCGTTGATGTCGCCGCCGATCCGCGGGATCCAAGGCTCGTTGAACGCCGCAAAGGCTTTCGTGAGATTGATTTTCTTCAGCTCTGACATGCGCCTCCTCCTTTTCCCTCCAACGATCGAATGCCGGGACGCTATTGATGGCGGCCGCGTCAAACGCAACGCCACCACATTACCACACCGGGACCATATCGAATTCTTCGAACGGAATCGCCGAAACTTTGCGGATGGTTCGCGCGGGGGAACGGGGGTAAAGGCCTCCCCCTAATGGAATTGCTATAGGCGACGGAAAAATCATGACGGCAAACACTGTCGAATTCGGGCTCGATACCTTCGGCGACGTGACCCAAGACGAAGGTGGAACACTGGAATCCCACGCACAGGTCATCCGTAATGTGATCGAGGAAGGCGTGTTCGCGGACCAGCTCGGGGTCGATTTCTTCGGCATCGGCGAGCATCATCGTCAGGATTTCGCCGTCTCCTCGCCGGAAACGGTGCTTGCCGCGATTGCCGGCCGTACATCGCGTATCCGCCTTGGCTCCGCAGTCACGGTTTTGAGCTCAGACGATCCTATCCGCGTCTTCCAGCGTTTTTCCAGCCTGGATGCGGCCTCGAGCGGGCGCGCCGAGGTGATCCTCGGCCGCGGTTCGTTCACCGAATCCTTCCCGCTCTTCGGTTTCGAGCTGTCGCAATATGAAAAACTGTTCGAGGAAAAGCTCGATCTTTTCGCCGCCCTGCTTTCCAACGAACCGGTCAACTGGAAGGGAACGACACGCCCGCCGCTCAGCAATCAGCGCGTCTTCCCGACGATCGAGAAGGGTAGCCTAAAGACATGGATTGGCGTTGGCGGCAGCCCGGCTTCGGTCGTCCGCGCCGCACAATATAACCTGCCGCTGATGCTGGCGATCATCGGTGGCAGCCCTTACCGCTTCCAGCCCTATATTGATCTCTATCACAGGGCGTTCGCGCAATTGGGCGGTACGGTTCAGCCGATCGGCATCCATTCGCCGGGCTATATTGCCGATACGGACGATCTGGCCCGCGAAGAACTGTGGCCGAGCTACAAGGCGATGCGCGATCGCATCGGCCGCGAGCGCGGCTGGCCGCCGATGACGCGCAACGAATTCGATAGCGAGATCGAAAGCGGTTCGCTCTATGTCGGCTCGCCCGAAACCGTCGCCGCCAAGCTCGCACCGGTCATCAAGACGCTCGGCATCAGCCGCTTCCAGTTGAAATACAGCGCCGGCATGCTCAGCCACAGCAAACTGATGCATTGCATCGAACTTTATGGCCAGAAAGTTATCCCCGCGGTGCGAGCGGCGATAAGCAACGAGAGCTGAGATCCAGCTTTTTCAGCGGAAGGCTCGCCCTTCGGCGATCAGGCCGAAATCTCGTGGAATGTCATGGCAACGCCGTTCATGCAGTAGCGCAAGCCTGTCGGCTTTGGCCCGTCCGGAAAGACATGGCCGAGATGGCCGCCGCAGCGGCTGCAATGCACAGCCGTACGCGCCATGCCGAAGGAATGGTCCTCAGTCGTTCCGACTGCACCGTCGATCGGCGCCCAAAAGCTCGGCCAGCCGGTGCCGCTGTCAAACTTCGTGCTTGAAGAGAAAACATCCTGCTGGCAGCCGGCACAGGCGAAATTGCCCTTGCGCTCCTCATGCAGCAGCGGGCTGGAAAAAGGATATTCCGTCCCCTCCTCGCGCAGCACGGCATATTGGTCCGGCGTCAGCAGCTTGTGCCATTCTTCGTCGGTGTGGGTAACGGGAAATTTCTCGGCCGCAACGACCGGGCCTGAAGCCAAACCAAGTCGGGCCGCAACCGCCCCGAGGCCAGCGGCGATGAGGAGAAGTCGTCTGTTCAACATGTCTGGAACTCCCATCGAAGGGACGATCACCTGTCCCGCAAAATATACGGCGCTGGCGCGGATTTTGTTACATATCTGCGCGTGAAGCACCGAAACGTGATCATGAATGTGACTTTCGGCATGGTCTTACCCGAAAAATTCGAGCGGCTTTCGGATAAGATCATGCAAAATCGACAGCTATCCGTTGCCCAGGATTCACTGCATGAACAGTCTCACACCGATCCTTTCCACCATAACGGCGTCCTTCCTTGGCTCTTTCGTCGAGGTCGTGGAAGCTTTCACTATCGTCCTTGCCGTCGGCGTCACACGGAGCTGGCGTCCGGCGCTGACCGGTGCCGCTCTCGCGCTTGCGGTGCTTGCAGCCCTCGTCCTCATCTTCGGGCCGCTGTTGGCGCTGGTGCCGATTACCACACTGCAATTCGTTGTCGGCGTTCTCCTGATCCTGTTCGGCATGCGCTGGCTGCGCAAAGCCATTCTGCGCTCGCTCGGCGTAATAGCCCTGCATGATGAGGAAGCAGCCTTCTCCAAGGAAACAGCGGCGCTCCGGCAACAATCCGAGGACCTGCGCGCTGATTATCTCGCCGGCCTTGCTTCGTTCAAGGCGGTGCTGTTGGAAGGCGTCGAGGTGGTCTTCATCGTCATCGCCGTCGGCGGTGCCCATGGCCTGACGCTCTTTGCCGGCCTCGGCGCTCTGGCTGCGTTCATCCTGGTGATGCTGATCGGTCTGCTGGTCCATCGCCCGCTCGCGACAGTGCCGGAAAACACGCTCAAATTCATCGTCGGGCTGATGCTGACCAGCTTCGGCATTTTCTGGACCGGCGAAGGCATCGGCGCGGATTGGCCAGGCGAAGACCTTGCGCTTATCGCCATCTTCGCAATCGTTGCCCTGGCGTCCTTCGCCATCATCCGCAGCCTGCGCGGCTCTATCGGCAAATCCACAGCAAAGGCAGTCCAATGAACATTATCCGCATCGCCCTATCCGAACTTATCGGCATGTTCATCGACGACGGCAGCCTAGCGGCCTTTTCCCTGATCCTGGTGATCGCGGTCGCTGTCGCGGTCAAGCTTCTCGCATTGCCGCCGCTCATCGGCGGCCTGCTTCTGCTACTGGGCTGCCTCGCCATCCTCCTATACAGCGTTCGCCGCGCCGTGAAACGATGACATGACTATTCCTCTGCGGGCACCGGCATGCTCCCTCGACAGAGGGTCTCGCAGATGCGAAGAATTACGGGAATTTCAGCGCGATCGAGAGGCGTTCAGATGAGCAGCGCGTATCCGGAAATCTATCTGGTTCGGCATGGACAGACGGAATGGAGCCTGTCCGGCCGGCACACTGGGCGAGCCGATATCCCCCTTACCCCCGCCGGTGAAGAAGCCGCCCGCAAGGTGGCTGGCCGCCTGCCCGCCATCGATTTCGCTACTGTTTGGTCGAGCCCGTCTGAGCGCGCCAAAAGCACCAGCACGCTCGCCGGCTTCGGCGATGCCCGTGCCGTCAAGGACGATCTGGCGGAGTGGAATTATGGCGCCTATGAGGGCGTCACCACCAAGGAAATCCTTGCTCAGCGCCCCGGCTGGCAACTCTTTCGCGACGGATGCCCTGATGGCGAAACCGCAGCCGATGTCGGCGCAAGAGCCGACAGGATTATCAGCGAGCTACGGCAGGTGAACGGCAACGTCCTGATCTTCTCCAGCGCGCATTTCCTGAGGGTCTTCGCCGCCCGCTGGCTCGGCCTTCAGCCGCAAGGCGGCGCACATTTCGTGCTCGACACCACCAGCATCAGCATCCTCGGCTATGAACACGATCTGAGCGAACCGGTCATCCGCCGCTGGAACCAGGTTTAACGGGACGTCGATCGATAGACATCGAGCGGCAATAGGGCCGCTCGATCAAAGCTCCGCGACCACCCTTACCAGGCAGTCAGCCCCAGCAGTTTTTCGCCCAGCGGTGTCAACACCGCCGTCTCGGCATTGTGTTTTTCCCACTCCCGGGGATCACCGGGAAACGCGTCACGCATCGGATGATCGCGCTCGCGCCACAAGCGGATGCGTTCTTCACGCTCGGCAACATTGTCGAACTCGGCCGGATGCATCGAAATATACTGCGCCATGCGGACGCGGTTTTCCGCATGGTTTGGGCGGACGCCATGAGCAAGCAATGAATTGAAGATCATCAGATCACCCGGCTCCATGTCGATGTTGACGACCGAAAGTCCGGCCATGTCGGGGTGCATCGGGTCCCGATCCGCGGGCTGGGTTTCTTCCCATTCCTCAAAGTGCTCGAACAGCTCCGGCACGCACTGAAAACCCCCGACATCACCGTCCTGCTTCTTCAGGCTCAAGACGCCCTGAACCCCTATTGGCAGGGGGCGAAGGGACGTGTCGACATCCCAGTGAATGAAGCCGTTCGGATTGCCCTTGATCTTCTTCGGGGGATTGAGATTGGCGCGATCGATCGTCACCCACAGGTCTTCGCGGTCCCAAATATCAACGAAGGCGCCATAGATGCGCGGCTCCATGCGATTGTCCCAAAGGTACTGGTGATTGTAGATCTCCAGCATGCCGGTGTTGTTGAGCTCCTTCATCTTGTGCTCGCGGCGCTGTGGCGCATACCAAGTCGATGGATCATTCGGGTCCTTCTCGTCGAAGGTCCAAAGCACCTCTGCAAGCCGCTCGACATTTGCCGGGGGGACAGCCTGCCGCACGATCACATAACCCTTGGTGATCCAATGCTGCCAGTCTTGTTGCGAGAGAACCCGCAGCGGCAATGTCTTCCTTATGTCCTTCAACTGCGTCACGGCCGAAGAAGCGGTTGGATGCGCGTCCCGTTTCAAACTTTGCTGCATATGAGTCTCCCATCTGGTTATCCCTGTCACGTCAGGCGATGCTCGAGCAATAATGGGATGTCGGCAGTCCGTGTTGCTTGGTCCTGGCTTTTTCTGATACTATTCTGGCTTCTGTACTCTAGTTGACGCCCGATGAGACCCTATCTTGAGATATTGCCGCAGTCGCCGGAAACGTCGTGGAGCATGCTCAACCGGCGGCTCGACGATGTCATCCCCTTTCAATGGCATCATCATCCCGAATTCGAACTCACGCTCACGCTGAACTCGATCGGTCAGCGTTTCATCGGTGACCATAGCGGCGATTACGGCGACGGCGATCTCGTGCTCGTCGGACCCAACCTGCCGCATACATGGGCCTCACGCGCAAAGATCGATGAGCATAAGCCGCATGTCGCCCTTGTCTTTTGGTTCCATCGCGAATGGCTGTTGCAGATATCAGGCGGTGCTGTCGAATTTCGGCCGATCGAGGCGATGGTGATGCGAGCCGATAACGGCTTGCAATTTTCGAAAGAGATCGCCGCGGCGGTACGGCTGGAATTCGAAGCAGTCTTTGAAAAACCGCCCGTCGAACGGCTGCTGTCGCTGTTGAGCATCCTTGTCACCATTGCCGGCGACAGGCAGGCGATGCCGCTTGCGAGCGCACCAGGCCAATCGCAGGAACTGAGGGAGAGCCGGGAACGCATCGACCGTGTTCTGACACACATGCATCTCAACTATGCGCGCGCCGTCAGCCTGGACGAATTGGCCGATATCGCCGCGCTCAGCGTTTCCGGTCTGCATCGGATGTTTCGCCGCCACACCGGCACCGCCATTTCCGACTACCTCATGCGTATGCGCATTGGCGACGCCTGTGCTCGCCTCTCCTCCACCAATCAAGCGGTCCATCATATCAGCGATGCCGTCGGCTATAATTCAATCGCCAATTTCAACAGGCAGTTCAAAACCCTGAAAGGCATGACGCCACGGGAGTACAGAAGATTGTTCGTCAGACGGTGACTCAGGGAACTCGAAGCAGCGCGGCAATCCTTGCCGCCGCGGCGTCCGCAGCCTCGGGCGCCATGCGTGCTATGCCGAACAGCAGTCCCGACCGCGGAGGGCCAAGATGCAGCGCGGACATGGAGCGAAGCGCAAAGCCCTGAGCGTTGATCCTTTGTAAGGCCGCCCGGTCATCCGTGCTGGCGTTGCGGAACCATGTCGCCAGTTGCAGCCCGCCGGTGCCCTCGCCGATATCGAGCCAATCTCCGCAATGACGGCGCAACGCGGAAACAGCCGCTGCCATACGCGCGGCATAGATCGCGTTCATGTGCCTCAGATGCGCGCGAAAACGGCCTTCGCGGATAAAATCGGCAAGCGCCGCCTGGATGTGGATCGGCACGACAGCCCCTCTCAGCCGCTGCGCGGCCGCGGCCTCGGACACGAGCCAGGACGGCACGACTGCGTAGGCGACGCGCAGGCCGGGGGCGAGCGTCTTCGAGAAAGTTCCGAGATAGGCAACCACTTCGCCGCGATCGATGCCCTGCAGCGCGGCGATCGGGCGGGAGGCATACTGGAATTCGCTGTCATAATCGTCTTCCAACACCACCGAGCCGTTGGCGCGGGCAAATTCCAGCAGTGCCAGACGGCGCGGCAGGCTCATCGTCACGCCGGTCGGATATTGATGCGAGGGCGTGACATAGATCAGCCGTGGCGGCGGACCGGCGGCTCTTGCGACATCGATGCCCGCCTGGTCGCATGGCACCGGCGCGAGGTCCGCGCCTGCCATCCGCAGCAACGCCTGCGCCGTGGCATAACCCGGTTCCTCCATCCAGGCGATCCTCCCATCTGGGCGATCAGGCTGCAACAGGACGCGCGCCAGCAGATCGATGGCGGCTCCGGTGGAGGGAACGATGAGGAGTTGTTCGGGGCGGGCAGTCACGCCGCGCGTGGCGGAGATATGATCGAGGATAGCCTCGCGCAACTCGCGAATGCCGCTATGCGCGCCGTAGCCGAGATCATGCACCCGCAGCGAACGGCCGCGAGCGCCGAGGCATCGCGCCCAGGCGGCGTGCGGAAAAGCTGAAACATCCGGCACGCCCGGCTCGAACAGGCCGCCTGCGGCACTCTCGGTCATCGGCATCGGACTGAGCGGCGTCGACGCAGCTTGCCCTTGCAGAGGCGGTGTCGTGAATGCGGCGACGCGGGTCGCGGCACCCGTCGCCGATTGCAGATAGCCCTCCGCTTTCAGCCGCTCATAGGCGTTGACCACGGTGGAGCGCGCAACACCAAGCGAAATCGCGAGCATTCGTGTCGACGGCAGCCGCTGTCCCGGCGGCATCTGCCCCTGGAGTATGCGATCGCGCATCACGCGATACACTTGGCCTTCTAGGTCGCCCGCCACGCGATCGAGCGCCGGCCATTGTGCAATCGCTGCCATGACATCTCCAACTGGTCTGCTAGAAATACAAAAACTGGCTATTTATAACCTACCTCTTTGGCGGCATAGATCAAAATGATACCAGTGAGGAAACGATGGCTGACCTTTACCCGCCCCAAGCTGACGACTATCCGACCACCGAACGCTCGCGCGTGCGGCGCGAACATCATCGCGGCAGCCATGCTCGCACGAATGTCCATGCCATTCTGGATGCATCACCCCTCTGTCACGTCGGCTATGTCATCAATGGTGCGCCCTATGTGACGCCGACGCTGCATTGGCGCGAGGGCGACCATGTCTATTGGCACGGTTCGGCGGCAAGCCGCTTTCTGCGCGCGGCTGAGGATATGCCTGTCTGCCTCACCTGCAGCCTCATGGATGGTTATGTGCTTGCCCGTTCCGCCTTCAACCACTCGGTCAACTACCGTTCCGCCATGGTTTTCGGCACGGCCCGCCTTCTCGAGGATGTCGAGGAGAAGGCCGATGCGCTCCGCCGCTTCATCGAAAATCTGTTCCCCGGCCGCTGGGACGGCCTGCGACCGATGACCCGCCAGGAGGTGAAAGCGACATCGGTCCTGAGGATGGAAATAGACGAGGCGACGGCCAAGGTCCGTAACGGCCCGCCAGGCGATATTGACGAGGCGGATTTCCCCGTCTGGGCGGGCGTCCTGCCGGTGCGAAGCCATCTGGCTCCGGCGGAAGCGGCACCGGGATTGCCGCATGGGATAGAGCTACCCGAACCGCTGGCGGCACTGATACAATCGGGCCGGATTAGATAGATTATTTTTTGATTTGATACCAAAGGACTTCGATATGGACCTTGCGAATTGGAATGGCGTGCCGCGCCCGGAACGGATCACTTTGGAAGGCCGCTATGTCCGGCTGGAGCCGCTCGACCCGGCGCGCCATGGCGCTGATCTCTACGCCTCGGCGCAAGCGCCCGGTGCCGAAGATCGCTTCCGCTATCTGTTCGAGAATGCACCGGCCGATCTCGCCGCCTTCACGCCATGGCTCGAAAAGGCCGCTTCCGGCACCGACCCGCTGTTTTTCGCTACGATCGACAAGCGGACCGGCAAGGCCGAAGGCCGCCAGGCGCTGATGCGCATCGATCCCGTGCATGGCGTCATCGAGATTGGCAGCATCCTCTGGGGGCCGGCGATCGCGCGCAGCCGCGTCACCACCGAAACGCTCTATCTCTTCGCTTCCTATGTCTTCGATACGCTCGGCTATCGCCGTTTCGAGTGGAAATGCAACAATCTCAACGAGCCATCGAAGCGCGCTGCGGAGCGTTTCGGCTTCACCTTCGAAGGCATCTTCCGCCAGCACATGGTCGCCAAGGGCACGAACCGGGACACCGCCTGGTTCGCGATGATCGACGCCGATTGGCCGCGCCTGAAGGCCGGCTACGAGAGATGGCTGTCTCCTGAGAATTTCGACGAGGCCGGGCAGCAGAAGAGCAGGCTGACGTTCGACCGCTGATCGCGCACCCGGCGGTCGCTCCGATTCGAGAGATGACCGCCGGCCACATCGGCCTTGTCAGACCGCCCGGAACGCGTTCTGCAACATGAGAGAAACGCAAACGCTTCCGACGAACTCAAGATTTCGCTTCCTCGCCCACAATCATCGCGGTACATATCGCGCATATTTTTAGCGCCACCCCACCCCGATCGATTAGAATCCGAGGATAATGGCATGACATTTCAAAACAGTTCGCGTCTCTACGCTGCTGTTTCATCCTTGTTGTGGCCGGTGATCTTTTGCGCCGGACTGACAGGCTCCTATTTCGCGTTTCAGTCGCCGATGCGGCTCCTTTGGTTCAATGTCGTCTACCTCTCCATCGTCGCGACGATTGCGCTTTTCGAGCGGCTTATGCCCTATGAGGAGACCTGGCTGGAACGCGACGGCGAGACGATCAGCAATATCGCGCACACGCTTTTGAGCAAAGGCAGCGTGCAGATCGCAGCAGCCATTGGCACGTCATTTCCGATGGCGGTGGCGACCGTGGCGCAGCCTCTCCTGAGCCACCAGGCCCATATATGGCCGGAGCAATGGCCGCTGGCCTTGCAGGTCGTGCTGGGACTAATCATCGCCGAATTCGGCCTCTATGCCGCCCATCGCCTTGCGCATGAGTACCTGTCCCTTTGGCGGTTCCATGCCCTGCATCACAGCGTCGAGCGGTTGTGGGTCATCAATACCGGGCGTTTCCACATCATTGATTCGCTGTTCAAGATCGCGCTCGGCCAGATCCCGCTCTATCTCTTGGGTGCGCCGCTGCCGGTTTTCCTGTGGATTGGCGCGGTGACGGCGTTTATCGGCCTCCTCACCCATTGCAACATCGACGTGCGCACCGGCCCGCTCGACTGGTTCCTCTCGACGCCGCGCCTGCACCGCTGGCATCACTCGAAACTGCTTTCCGAGGGCAACACCAATTACGGCGAAAACCTCGTGATCTGGGACCAGATTCTCGGCACCTACTACAATCCGCCGCGCCCCTCCTCCACCGACATCGGCATCAGCGGCAAGGTTGCCAAGGGCTTCCTTGCCCAGCTCGTGCAGCCCTTCTCCACCAAGGGACGCAGGCAGATCATCGGGAAAAAGCCGAAGGAGCTGGTGGCCAAGGAAAAGCTGGCAGCAAGGAAGGCCTCCCTTCGTAAGCAAGCCGACGAACCGATCCGAAAACGGGCTGAAGGATGATGATGAACGGCATCCGCCGGTTGGTGCCGAAGTGCCCAGGAGATGGCCGGAGGGTATAGACTTTTTTCATCGAAACCGGCGCCGCCAAATGCCTGGATGCAACCAATGCTCGGAAACCTATTTCAAACCGAGAAGATATTGTCATCTAACGTGTATTGAAAAAGATACCCCACGGCGTTACCTATCCGACGCAAATTGATGGTCATGACAGATTAGGAAAATCATTGAAATGGAAGGGAGATTTACCCCAGATCATCTCAAGCAACTTCATAGAATATTTTTCACATCGCGTGAAATAGACCGGCTTGAACGAGAATTCATCAAGCAAGGCATAGCACATTTTCACGTTTCCGGTGCCGGACATGAGTCGACGGCGCTGCTGAATGAATTCCTCCATGATGACGATTGGTTGCATCTGCATTATCGCGACAAAGCCTTGATGCTGGCGCGCGGCATGCCCATTCGTGAGTTTTTCTCCAGCCTTCTCGCCACGGCCAATTCCCATTCCTCCGGCCGGCAGATGAGCGCGCATCTTTCCTCCCGCGCTCTCAACATCACCTCCATCGTCGGCCCCGTCGGCAATAATGCACTGCATGCCGTCGGCGTTGGCGCCGCGCTGAAGCACAAGTCCGGCATGCCGATTGCCGTTTGTTGCGTCGGTGACGGCACCACGCAGCAGGGCGAATTCGTCGAAGCCGTGGCCGAAGCCGTACGCAGCCAATATCCCGTCGTCTTCATCATCGAAGACAATAGTTTCTCCATCTCGACGCGCACCACCAAGCAGACCTTCTTCGACCTACCGACCGGGCCCGCCTCTTCTTTCTACGGCCTCGATATCATCCGTGCCGATGGCGACGATCTGCAGGCATCGCGCGAAGCTTTCCGCAAAGCCGTCCGCCACAGCCGCAACAACCGCACGCCGAGCCTGGTGATCCTCAACGTCGAGCGCCTATCCGACCATACCAACGCCGACGACCAGAAAACCTATCGCACCCAGGATGAGATCGAGACCGGCTCCGTCCGCGATCCGCTGGTCAATCTGCGTGCCGCCCTGCTGAAGGCAGGTGTCGATGCCGATGCGCTGGAAAAGATCGAGAGGGACCTGACTGCCGAGGTGCAGGCCGAAGCAGCCCTTGCCCGCAAGGAAGATGCGCCGCATGTCGAGCCGGAGGCGAAAGCGCCCTACCCGGCTTCGTTCGACAAAACCCCCGAATACCGCGGCGGCAAGAGCGCGGTCACCCTGACCATGCGCGAAGCGCTGAACGGCGTGCTCGACAAGCAGCTTGCCGACAATCCCGATGTCGTCCTCTTCGGCCAGGACATCGAAGATCCCAAGGGCGATGTTTTTGGCGTCACCCGCGGCCTCAGCACGAAATATCCCGAGCGGGTGCGCAATGCGGCGCTCAGCGAATCCACCATTGTCGGCACTGCTGTCGGCCGTGCGCTTGCCGGCGAGCGGCCGGTTGCCTTCCTCCAATTCGCCGATTTCCTGCCGCTCGCCTATAACCAGATCGTCTCGGAGATGGGCAGCATGTACTGGCGCACCCAAGGCGCCTGGGAATCGCCCGTCATCCTGATGGTGAGCTGCGGCGGCTATAAGCCGGGCCTCGGCCCGTTTCATGCGCAGAGCTTCGAAAGCATGCTGGCGCATACGCCGGGCATCGACGTCGTCATGCCCTCCAGCGCCGGCGATGCCGCTGGCCTGCTCAACGCCGCCTTCGAGTCACGCCGCCCGACCGTCTTCCTTTACCCCAAGGCGGTGCTCAACAACTCCGACGGCCGCACATCCACCGATCTCGACACGCATTTCGTCCGCCCCGGCCTGTCGCGCTATGTCGCACGCGGCCGCGACCTGACGCTGGTCACTTACGGCAACACGGTTTCGCTCTGTGCCAAGGCGGCAAGCGCCTTTGAAGCCCAGGGTTTTTCGGTGGAAGTCATCGACCTTCGCTCGATCTCACCCTGGGACGAGAAGGAAGTGCTCGCCAGCGCCAAGCGCACCCGTCGCCTGATCGTGGTGCACGAAGACAATCGCACGGTCGGCATGGGCGCCGAAGTCGTCGCGACCGTCACCGAGAAAACTGACGTGCCCGTCATCGTCCGTCGGCTTGCCCGCTCGGATGCGCATGTACCCTTCAATTTCCGCAATCAGTTGGAAACGCTGCCGTCCTACAGCAAGCTGGTCGATCTGATGGCCGAGGTTCTCGAATGCGAGGTCACCTGGCATGAAGAGGACAAGTCCGGCCCGACCGCAGCCATCAAGGCTATCGGCTCCGGCCCGGCCGATGAAAGCGTGCTGGTGACCGATATGCTGGTCAAGCCCGGCGATACGATCGAGGTTGGCCAGCTCGTCGCCGTGGTCGAGGCGACCAAGGCTTCGGTTGAAATCTGCGCTAATATCGGCGGCGTTGTTCAGGAGGTTTTCGCCAAGATCGGCGATCAGATCGCCACCGACAGCGCGCTTTTGACTGTCGATGCCAACCGTGACCTGAGCGAACGCAACTTCGCGCTGGCCTCTGAGACCCACAATAAATTCGTGCTGCGTCGGTTGAAGTCGCATTCGATCCCGGCGCTACGCCGCCATTCCGGCAATTTCACCGAAATTGCCGTCAGCGGCATGGGCTTTGCGACCGGCGCCCGCCGCGTCAGCAATGAAGATATCATCCACAATTGGCCGAACCGGCGCGCCGAGGAAATCTTTGCCCTGACCGGCATCAAGAGCCGCTTCTGGGTCGGCCCCGACGAAGGCACGTTGAGCCTCGCGACCAAGGCTGTCCGCGATCTCCTGCGCCAGACCAATATGACGATCCACGATATGGATCTCGTCATTGCCGCCACCGGCACGCCCGATATCGCCACGCCGTCGCTCGCAAGCCGCGTTGCGGTCGCCGTTGCCGAAGACGGCGTGCGGCCATCGCTTGCCGCCTATGACATGGGAGCCGCCTGCTCCGGCTATCTCTACGCCCTGCAGCAGGCCTACGATTTCATCGCCCAGCAGAACGATGCCAAGGTGCTGATCGTCACCTCGGAAGTGCTGTCGCCGCTGCTCGACATGAACGATTTTTCCACCGCCATCCTGTTCGGCGACGCCGCCACGGCTTGTCTGGTCACCAGCCGCGACATGGCCCGCAATCCGCTGTTTGCCGCGAGCCGTCCGGTCATCAGCGGCCGTCCGGAGCCGGGTGACCTTCTCTACGTGCCGTTGCCGGACGAAGGCGTCATTTCGATGAACGGCCGCTCGGTCTTCACCGAGGCCGTGCATTCCATGTCGCGCTCGATCGAGGACGCTTGCGTCGATGCCGGGCTTGAGCTCGCCAATCTCGATCTTCTGGTGCCGCATCAGGCGAACCAACGCATCATCGACACCATTGCCAAGCGCAGTGGCCGGCCGGCACTCAGCGTCATCGAGACCTACGGCAACACCAGCTCGTCGAGCATCCCGCTCGCCATGATGCATGTGGCCAATGAACGCTCTGAGCCACTCAACCTCGGCCTCGTCGCCTTCGGCGGCGGCATGACGTCGGGCGCAGCCATCGTGCGCACGATAAAATAACTGTAACCGGCTTCAGACCGACCAAAACAAAACCCCGGAATCCTCCTAGGATCCGGGGTTTTCTGTAAGATCTATACGCGCTGTAGCCTATGCCTTCGGGCGATTTCTCAGCGCCTCGGCTTCGGCATAGAACTTCTTTTCCCATTCTTTGTGATTGTCGAGGCCTTCGCGGATGAAGGGCGTGAAGATCGCCAGGTTCATCAGCGCCCAGTTGACAATGCGGGCCGGGAATTTCAGCGGCTTGACGAAATCGACAAACAAAACCACGCGGGTCTTGTCGGTGTGGTTCCAAGCCTCGTGCTCATAGGCGTCGTCGAAGATCAGCGCCTTGCCTTCCTGCCAATGGCAAATCTGCTTGTCGACGCGGATGGCGAGCTTGTCGTTCGGCTCCGGCACGATGAGGCCGACATGCAGGCGCAGCACGCCATTATAGGGGCCGCGATGAGCCGGGAGATGCTTGCCTGGCTCGAAGATCGAGAACATCGCCGTTTTCAGGCCCGGAATTTTCTGCACGGCCGCCCAGGTGTTCGGGCAGGCCTTGATGTTCTGTTCGGATTTCACGCCGAAACCAAGAAGGAAGAAAGTCTTCCAGCGGCTATCCGTCGAAATGGTCTTCACATCGGTGGAGATGTCCTGAAAGGTCGGCAGTTCGCTCTGTCGCTGCAGCACCTTTTCCAGCTCGGCGCGGATCGCGGGATAGTCTTTCTCGATCTCGGCGGCCCACGGAAAGGTCGCATTGTCATAGACCGGCGGATTGCCGAGTTTGGCGTATTTCAGATTGAGGCTTTCGGCCCAGGCGACGATGCTCATGAAAAAGCGCGTCATTGCGCTGGGGCGATCCATCGGCGCGATGCCGGCCGTGCCGAAGGTTTGTTCCGGAGCACGCGGCTCAGTGGTTGTGGGAGCTGGTACGCTCAAAGTGCTCTCCGTCATGTCTGTCTAATAGGGGCTATATTGGGAGGGAGGAAATCTTGTCTCAGAGGAAGTTGCGTGGAAATCTTGGGAGGGCGATAGGTCCGACAATTGCAGCCTTTGTCTGGCCCATCCTTGATCGGCGCGCGACTCCTTTGTTATGCAACGATCATAATAGGCGATTATATGAGTTCGTTAGTCGAATTCCGCAAGGGAAACCGTTCGTGAGAGCGGCGTCTTGTCATGCGATGAAATCCCAACGAATTCTCCGAAATGCTGCGCTGCGGAATCGGCAAAAATACGGCCGGCAGCGACGCCTTTTGCCGCAGGCAACTTCACATTTTCGATAGCCGCGCCTTATCGAGCGTTCACCCCTAAGCGAATAGTTTATACCGTCTGGCTTTGCGCGAGCAGCCGAATGATCATGAGCCCGGCCACCAATGCGCCCAATGACAAGGCGACCGAAAGCGCGACATAGATCAACGAAATCGCCCATTGGCCCCGCTCCCAGAGCGCGACCGCATCCAATGAAAAGGTCGAGAATGTCGTGAAGCCGCCAAGGATACCTGTGGTCAGAAAGAGCCGAAACTCCTGCGGCAGCCCGCTGCGGAGAACGAAATATTCGGTCAGCAGGCCCATGATCAACGAGCCGACGACATTGACGGCGAGAGTCCCGAAGGGAAAGCCGAGGCCAAACAAACGGATGGT
Organism: Rhizobium cerradonense; assembly: GCF_030182455.1. Taxonomy (NCBI): domain Bacteria; kingdom Pseudomonadati; phylum Pseudomonadota; class Alphaproteobacteria; order Hyphomicrobiales; family Rhizobiaceae; genus Rhizobium; species Rhizobium cerradonense. The sequence continues at coordinate 410,115 of NZ_JAQJCK010000002.1, read as the reverse complement.
CGCCTGATTGACACCGAGACGAAAGGCGCCGCCCAATCCAGCGCCAAGGAAGACGATCAGATAGTTCATGAAACTCCCCTGGTAAAAATTAGAACGGCAAGCTTGTCGCTGATCATGGCTCCGAACCTTTCCCTTGGGATTGCAATGACGTCTGGCGAACTTTGCCGATCATGTCGCCGAGTGAATTGACGCCGAGATCGCGAAGATGGCGAAGGCTGACGTCGGGGGGAATGGGATTGGCGGCGGCACTCTTCGCGATACCGATACGCTGCGACAGGTAGATACTGGTGTGACCGCTGCAGATATAGGCAAGAAAGCAGGCTACGGCGAAATAGACCGTATGCGTCGCGCCGAAGAGCTCGATGCCCATGATCATGCAGGCAAGCGGCGTATTCGTAGCGCCTGCGAAAACCGCAATAAAGCCGAGAGCCGCGAAGAGATCGACCGGCGCACCGAGAACGGCGGCAACGGCGTTGCCGAGCGCAGCACCGATGAAGAACAGCGGCGTCACCTCCCCGCCCTTGAAACCGGAGCTGAGCGTCACAATCGTGAAGACCGCCTTCCAAAACCAGCTCCAATAGTCGATGCGCGCCGGATCGAAGAAGCCGAGAATCGTCGCGTCGCTGGCATTGGGCGACCAGACACCGAGACCCAAATATTCGCGTGTGCCGAGCACATAGACGAGGCCGATCAGGACTGCGCTGGCGATGACGGGCCTGACCGGCGCGTAGGCGCAGATGCTCTTAAAGGCCGCCGACATCCCGTGGGAAAGTTCACTGAAGCAGCGGGCCATCAGCCCGAAGAGCACGCCGGCGATGCCGACTTTCCCAAGCAGCAGCGTGTCAAGATGAAACGCGCTCGCCGGAGTGCCGGCAAGATAGACGATATGATACTGAACATGTTCGATACCCCAGGCATGGCATATCCAGTCGGCCGCAATCGCTGCAGCAAGAGAAGGGATCAAAGCCTCGTACTGCATGCGCCCGATCGTCAGCACTTCCAACGCAAAGATCGCGCCGGCAATCGGCGTACCGAACACCGCACCAAAACCGGCGGCAATGCCGGCCATCAGCAGAATACGAACCTCGGCGTGGCTTAATCGGAAAAGCTTGGCAAAGGCGCTGGCAATACTGCCGCCGAGCTGTACTGCCGTTCCCTCGCGCCCCGCCGAACCGCCGACCAGATGCGTCAATACGGTCGAGACAAGGATAAACGGCGCCATACGCAGCGGCACGCCGCCGCCGGGCTCATGGATCTGCTCGACGATCAGATTATTGCCGCCCTCCGCGCCCCGGCCGAAACGCTGGTAGACCAACACCATCAGAAAGCCCGCGACCGACATCAGAAAGATCAACCAGGGATGATCGAAACGCGCAGCCGTCGCCCGGTCGAGGCTCCACAGAAACAATGCACAGAGCGACCCGACCACGGCAGCCATCGGCACTACCAGGATGATCCATTTGAATATGCTGCGCAGTTGCTGAAAGCGATAATGAAAAAATGAGAATGCGGACATCAGCTCGCCTCTCCCGGAAGACCGGCGGTGGGCCTGTCGGGGACAATGATCATTGAACAAGAAAGAGGTGACAACAGGATTGCGGACATGACTCTACTCCGTCGCCCCATCGGGCGTATTGAGTAGGAGTCATTAGCGACCCTGAAAATTCAGAGCAGCGGTTCGGCCACCATGGCCCGGCAGAATCCATTACCGTTGGATTTTCCATACAGATAGGCGAATGCCCCTGTCAATCCGGCGTCGCAAGCACGGTCTTCATCAATCGGCTTTGGCAACCATTTCGATAGGAGCGAGCAAGCCGCCTCCGACCGATGTGCTGACATTGCCCATCCGCTCCGCCGCCCTCGGCCCCATCAGCGCGCCGAGGCTCAGCCCCTGCCCGCCGTTTGCGGCGCTGGCGCGCATCTCCTGCGCCATCCGGATCGCCAATGCGCTGCGATCCTGTTCGAACTCCACCGTGAAGCCGGCCCCTTTGAGCAATTGACGATAGGTCATGGGACTGCACACGAAACTTGTTTCCGGCGTCATTGCCCAGGGCATAGGATAAGGCACCGCGCCGTCGCGAACCTGCATGATCTCGTAAAGGCCGAACCGGCCGCCACGCTTCAGCACCCGCCGTATTTCAGCAAACAACGACGCCTTATCTTCGATGTTCATGCCGACGTGGATCAGCGTCGCGCGCTCGAAGCTTTCATCGGCAAAAGGCAACGCCAGCGCGCTCGCCTGATGGAACGACACCTGCATGGTCATGCCGCATCGCGCGGTCAGGGCATTGGCGACGTTGACGAATTCCTCGGTCAGATCGACACCGGTGACGATACAACCATACTCGCTGGCTATATAGCGCGCCGAACCGCCAATCCCTGATCCGATGTCGATAAGCCGCATGCCATCGAGCAAATCGAGATCTTTGGCGAATTCCACCGTAGCCTCGCGCCGCCCGAGATGGAATTCATCGACACCGGCGAGATCGTCGATGCTGAGATGCTCGATATCCTTGCCACTGGCCGTGAGCCCGCCGAGAATCGTCGCCTCCAGTGATCCACGCGTATAGTGGCTTGCAACCTGTTCTTCGGTGGACATGACCCCTTCTCCCATGACCCGCATTCACACGATCATGAAAGAATGCTGCGCCCCCGCCCCCGCTGCGTCAAGCGGTTGCAGCGACACGGCGTATCTGGTGGCCCGGCAAATGGTGCATAGGGCAGATCGGGATCGAGCAAGGGTTTGCGCAGTTCGATGTAAATGGGCAGAACTATCCCATCGCCTTCAGACACCACGTTGACCGCGCCACCCGGCCCTTCGCTAAGGCTCAGGGCGTTCGTCGGCTGTACCGGCTCTGCTCCTCACGCCATCCTGATCCCTGCAAGCAGTAGGGAGAGTTCCGGTTGCCGGTTTGTGTCCGTCTTGCGATAGATCGATTTCAAATGGGCGCGGGCAGTCTGATAGCTGACGGTACGCTGGGCGGCGATGTCGTGCAGCGTCATACCCTGGGCAAGCAGCAGGGCAATTTCCGCCTCGGCGCGGGTCAATCCAAAAAGCTTGGTCAGGGTTGCCGGGCGCTGGTGGACTTTCTCCTCAGGGTCCTCGATGGTCGCAAAGGCACAGGAATGACAGAAAATATCCTGCATGCCGCCATCGAGACGCTGCATGCGCACGATAAGCGGCCGCCTGCCTTTGCGGCTGAGCAGCAGGATATCAGGCTCCCCCGTTGTCAGCAGGTTGTCTTCGCCCAATACGACCTTGAGCTGCCGGTCGAATGCGTTTGCGTCATCCTTGCGGGTCGGACGCATTTGCCCCTGGGTGATCTGCAGATCGGGGCCGAGCAATCGGCGCATCTTCTCGTTGACGGTGGTCACAAGGCCCATCCGATCGAAAAAGACGCAGGCGACGTTGGCCATTTCGAAGGCGGCCGCCATGCCCTTCACTTCACTTGCGGATATGTCGCGCATAATTCTCGCCGTGATCATAAGTTTCTGACGAATGCGATATAAATTTCTTGCTTCTTCTCGGCTGTAGGGACCGTCCTTGATCCGCCGCTGCAAGGCAAAAGCCAGGAGATCGTCACCTGACGAAAAACCTATTATTGCCGACCAACGCAGGCCAAAACGTTCTTGGGAATGGTAGAAGTCGAGTGTTTTGAACTCGTCCTCCCCCGCGAAATCCTGCTCGACCATCACTCCCGCACGTCTCATGATCGGCACGTTCTGTCTGCGAAAGTCCTGCCTGTACCACTCTTCCGCGAAATAATTCTCCATCGCGGGAATAAGACTTTCGGTGACGATGAAGGTATTCAGCAACCGACCTTCGATCGGCGCGATGTTGACGCCGTAGGATCCGGTCGCGGCCGAGACCTTCTCCAGCACGACCGGCCACAGCGTCGGATCCAGCGCAGCGCCGAAGAATCCGTCCGTTGCCCGGTCTAGCGCATGGAGATCAAACCGCATTGTCCCCTCACCTCGGCCTGATCGGCCGATCCAAGCACTTCACCCACCATACCCATAAGTATTATGTGCGAATCAGTTTATTGATATAAATTCTAAATAATTCAAGAAACATTTTTGGTATTAGCGATATTTTATAGAATATTCTCAATATACGATATGTCTAATATATAGAAAATAATCAACGATATCATCGTTTTAATAATAAAAACAAAATATACCTTGGAATTGTACTGTCTTCAAAAGAAACGGCCGCCCGAAGGCGACCGCGTGAACGTCGAAGGTAAAAAAGAGGTGCTGTCAAACCTTTAGTTCGCGTCTCTCCACTTCCGTGACCATCGCAAGATCCAGCACCCGCTGCAGGTTGGCGGCATGGCGGAAGGTCGGGTCCTGATGGCTGCCGGTCATGACGGCATCGGCGAAGCGCTGATAATTGGTCGGCACCGGCGGAACCTCGATAACCTTCCATGTCGCCGTTTCGGTATCATCGCCGAGGCAGGCACGCAGCTCGGAGCCAGCCGGACTATGGGAAATTTCCAGCCCGCCTCTCTCGCCATAGATACGCAGCTTCAGCTCGTTGAGATGCCCCGTTGCCCAGCGGCTGGCATGCACGACACCGAGCGCGCCATTGGCGAAATCGACCGTCATCGAAAAGCTGTCGTTCGCGTCGAGCGTGTATTCGCCGATGCGCTCATCCGGCGCCTTGTTGAAGGTCTTCAGCCGGGCAAAGACGTGGTCGATATCCGTTGCCGCGCCATAGGCGGCGAAATCGAGGATATGGATGCCGATATCGCCAAGCACGCCGTTCGAACCATGACCGGTCGACAACCGCCACAGCCACTTGGATTCGCTGCGCCAATCGCCCCAGGCCCTCGAGACCAGCCAGCTTTGCAGGTAGGACGCCTCCACATGCTTCACCGTGCCGATCTCACCCGATATCACCATCTCGCGTGCCCTCTGCAGCGGCGCGACATTGCGATAGGTAAGGTTCACCATATTGACGACGCCGGCGCGTTCGGCCGCCTCCGTCATTTCCAGCGCCTTGTCGTAATTCTCCGCAAGCGGTTTCTCGCAGAGCACATGCTTGCCGGCGGCAAGCAGCGGCAAGGTGGTCGGATTATGCGCCCGATCCGGCGTGACGTTGGTCGCCGCGTCGAACTCGCCCCAGGCGAGCGCTTCGTCCAGCGACGAAAAGCGCTTCTTGATATCGAACATATCGGTGAAGGCCGTGAGCCTCGTCGCATCCGTATCCACGGCACCAACGACCTCGACACCTGGAATACGGGCGAAATGCTCCACATGGTTCTTCGCCATGCCGCCCGTGCCAACAACTATGAGACGCATATTGTACCTCAGCGATAACCGGCTTCGCCGGCCTGGTGGAGTTTCGGGCCACGTTCGACGATCGGCTCCAGCGCCTTTTCGACCGGGACATTCGGCGCATCATGGATGCTCGCCTGCGTGCCGAGCGGATTGTGCGCCCACTTGACGCCGTTGATCAGCACCTTCTGCACGGTCTCATTGTGATAGGTCGGATAGGTCTCGTGGCCGGGGCGGAAATAGAAGATATTGCCCGCGCCGCGACGCCAGGTCATGCCGGAGCGGAAAACTTCGCCGCCCTGGAACCAGGAAATGAACACCGTTTCCAGCGGCTCCGGAACGGAGAACTGTTCGCCATACATTTCCTCGTTTTCCAGCTCGAAATGCTCGCCAAGGCCGGCGGCGATCGGATGGCGCGGATTAATGACCCAAAGACGCTCGCGCTCGCCGGCCTCGCGCCACTTCAATGCGCAGGGCGTGCCCATTAGCCGCTTGAAGATTTTCGAGAAATGGCCGGAATGCAGCACGAGAAGGCCCATGCCTTCCCAGACGCGCTTGGCGACACGCTCGACGATTTCGTCCTTTACGGCGCCGTGGTCCTTATGCCCCCACCAGACGAGGACATCCGTGTCCTTCAGCCGTGCCTCGCTCAGACCATGCTCGGGCTCCTGCAGCGTCGCAGTCGTCGCCTCTATGCCGGCATCCTTATTCAACGCCTTAGCGATCGTCGTATGCATGCCTTCCGGATAAATCTCAGCGACGACCTTGTTGGTTTGCTCATGGATATTCTCCCCCCAAACGACGGTGCGAATGGTCATTTCGGTGCTCCTCTAAAAACACACTTAATGGAATAGGTTGGCCGATCCAAAGCGCTTTGAGAAATAGCCGCTCAACTCTCCTCTCGGCCTCCTGAGCGAAAGACATAGCCGCTCATTAGCGATTTGACAAAGGCAAAATCGCCGCAACCGAAAACGTTTTCGGTCATATGATATAAACCGTGAATGTAAGGTGTGTAACGCGCTCTAATGCGACACGGATTTCGAAAAAAGATTGACCACGAGCACGCCGGCGATGATCAGCCCGAGGCCGATAATGGCGGCCAGATCGAGTTTCTGGCGGAAAAATACCAGGCCGACAACAGAGATCAGCACGATGCCGAGCGCGCTCCAGATGGCATAGGCGATGCCAACCGGGATGACGCGCAGCGTGAGCGATAGGAAATAGAAGGCGGCAACGTAACACAGTACAAGCACAATCGAGGGACCGAGGCGGGTGAACTGCTGCGACATCTGCAGAGCCGTCGTACCGATCACTTCCAGTACAATCGCTACCAGCAGCATCGCATAGACAGATGCATTCGCCATTACGGTCTTCCCTTGATTTCTAAAGCTGCGTGAGTTCGATCAGCCGGTCGATCAGTTTTTCACGGGCGCTCTCATCCATCTCATGGCTGCCGAGAAGGTCGGCAAGCCAGAGCCCATCGGTCGCCAGCCGCACGATCGCGGCATCCGCCGAGGAGTCCGTGCCGACATATTCCTCGCTGCGCTCGCGCACCCAGTTCCGCCAGCGCTGCCGCAACTGCGGTTCGCTGAGCAGCACCATCGTCACCTGCGCCCAGTCCTTTGTTTCCTGTGGCTGGTCGCGAAGCGCGAGGCAGGCGCGGAGGTAGCCGCGGGTAAAACGCCCATGCGGCAACGGATCGGCCCGCATCGCCTCTTCGATGGCCCGGTCTAGGCGCTCGAGCAGGCTGTCGAACAACGCCTCCAAAAGGGTATTCTTGTTGGGAAAATGATGCAGCAGCCCGCCCTTGCTCACGCCGGAGGCACCGGAAACGGCATCCAGCGTCACCGCCGTCATCCCCTTCTCCGATGCAAGCCGCGCCGCCACCTCCAGCAACTGCTGGCGGACGAGCAAAGGCTGCTTCTTTCTGTGGTGCGCGTCAGACATGCCAACATAACATACCAAATAGACGGTTTCGTCAATGGCAGGTTTGACACTCTGCGCCGGCGGCAGCAATTATTCTCGGCTGCTAGTGCGTACTCTCGATCGCGGAATGATGGGCAACATCGTTCTGGTCGAAGATTGTCAGCTTCGCACTATTGACCGTAAAGGCGATCGGCGCCCCCGTGGCAATGGTGGTCATGCCCGGGTCGGTCCCGATGATCTTCGAGCCGTCCTTCAGCCTGACATGGACGAGCGAGCGGTCACCCAATCGCTCCACCGTCTCGACGGTGCCGGCAATGTCGCCCTCCTCCTCCGTCGTGACCACCAGATATTCGGGCCGGATGCCGAGCGTCAGTTCGGACCGCGTTATACCGTTCAGCGGAACCGACGTCTTGATAACAGATCCATCGGGCAAGGTCGCCGTCGCAAAGCCGCCGGCTTCGCCGACATTGGCTACATTGACGAAGTTCATGCCCGGAGAGCCGACGAATTGAGCGACATAGCGCGTCGCGGGCCGCGTATAGATCTCCACCGGCGTGGCCACCTGTTCGATCTTCTTGTTGTTCAGCAGCACGATCCGGTCGGCAAGCGTCATCGCCTCCACTTGGTCGTGCGTAACGAAGACCATCGTTGCGCCCAGTCGTTCATGCAATTGAGCGAGCTCGACACGGGTGCGGGTGCGCAGGCCGGCATCGAGGTTGGACAGCGGCTCGTCGAACAGGAAAACCTCGGGCTCGCGCACGATGGCACGACCGATGGCGACACGTTGGCGCTGGCCGCCGGAGAGTTCGGACGGCTTGCGATCCAGCAGATGCGGCATCTCCAATATCTTGGCGGCGGCATCGATGCGCTTTGCGATCTCCGCCTTCGGCGTCTTGATGTTCCGGAGGCCGAACGACATGTTGTCGCGAACGGTCATATGTGGATAAAGCGCATAGGACTGGAACACCATCGATACGCCGCGCTCGCCAGGCGGGAGCTGGTCGACGCGCTTGCCCCCGATCCAGATTTCGCCGCTCGTAATCGATTCAAGCCCGGCAATCATCCGCAGCAAAGTCGACTTGCCGCAACCGGACCCACCCAGGAACACGACAAACTCCCCGCGCTGAATGGTCAGGTCGATGTCGTTGAGAACCTGCACCGCACCGAAATGCTTGGTGAGGGATTTGATGTTGATACCAGCCACTTTTTCCTCCTCCAGGAGAATTGAACTTCGTCAGACCTGCCTTGTCCCTCGGCCTACTTGACAGCGCCAACCGCGACGCCACGCGTCAGCGTGCGTTGGAAAATCAGGAAGAAGATCACCGTCGGTGTGACGCCGAGCAAGGATGCCGCCGCAATCGCGGTCGGATCCTGCGTATTGGCGCCGGACAACACGCCCATGGCGACGGAGACCGTTTGGTTATTGTTGGAGACCAGGAAAACCAGGGGAATCAGGAACTCGTTCCAGGTCCAGATGAAGAAGAAAGTTGCCAGCACGGCAAGCGTCGGCCGCAGAACCGGCACGATCACCATCCAGAGGATCTGCCAGCGGCTGGCATTGTCGATCTGCGCCGCCTCGATGATCTCCCGTGGGAACGTCGTCAGGACCGATGACAGAAGATAAGTGCCGAATGCGGTGTGCAAGACGCCGATGATCAGGATCACGGAGAGCATCGAGTCGAACAGACCGACCTGCTTGGCCATGTAGTAAAGCGGATAAACCAGTGCTTCCTGCGGGGCCATGATGGAAATCAGCAGGACCACCAGCAATGCCTTTCCGCCCCGCACGCGTCCGATGCCGATGGCATAGGCATTGAGCAGGCTGAGGACGACAGCCAGTATGGCGGTGCATCCGCTGATCAGAATGCTATTGAAGAGCTTGCGGGTGAAGTCGACCGTCGTCCAGAAGTTCTTGAGCGCCGTCAGGTCGAAACTATGCGGCAAGGCAAGCGGACCATTGGCTGCATAGTCCGTCGGCGTCTTGATCGCGTTCAAAGCCGCCAGCAGGAACGGAAAGAGCGTAGCAGCTAGGAAGACGAGCAGGATAGCGAGGACGATCCAGCGGGCAAGGCCCTTCTTCTGGCCGTGATGCACATGCATTTCCGATGCAACCTCGGTCGAAAGCGAAGCCGTGGTCGTCATGTCAGCGTCCTCCCTCTTGTTTCGACTGCATGCGCAGGAAGACGATGCCGAGGACGATCGTCATTGCAGTCTGCAAGGTCGCGATCGCCGCTGCATAGCCGACGCGGTTTGTCGTGAAGAAATGATAGTAAGACAGGTAGGAAGGCACCGTCGTCGCATTGTCCGGGCCGCCGGACGTCAGAACGTAGATCGGCGCGAAGACCTTCAGTGCCGCAATCAGCGTCGTAAGCGCGACGACAAAAATCTCCGGCATGAGCATAGGGATCGTGATGTAACGGAAACGCCCGAACCAGCTCGCATTGTCGAGTTCGGCAGCTTCATAAAGCGAAGGGTCCACGCGCGCCAATCCTGACATGAACACCACCAGGCAATAGCCGACCTGCACCCAAACGATGACGGCGGAAACGGCCCAGAGCGCATAGCTTGCATCCCCTAGCCAGTTCTGCGCCATGAAATCGAGGCCTATCCCTTTCAGTACCGCATTGATGATGCCGATCGGATTGAGGATCCACGCCCAGAGGACGCCCGCGGCCGTCAGCGGCAAAATCTGCGGCAGATAGAAGCCGGCGCGGAAGAAACTCGACCAAGCCTCGCTGAATTGGGCGCTGATATAGTCGAACAGGACCGCCGCCAGAACCAATCCAAGAAGAATGGGCACGATCGTCATCGAAATGATGAACAGAAGCGTGTGCTGAATCGAACCCCAGAACACCGCATCGGCGAGCAGCCGTTGGTAATTCTCGACTCCGACATAGCGTGGTGCAATGTTTCCGCCTTTCCAGGTGGTAAAGCTGATCGCGAAATTGGCAATCAGCGGCACGAGCACCACCAGGATAAATCCCAGCATGCCTGGGATCATGTAAAGGTAGTACCCTGCTCTCCCGGCGTTCTGCGACTTCTCCATCGAATTCCTCCAGTTCGATACGGCGAGGCGGCATTGAAGCCGTCCCGCCGCCATGAATTGCCGCCGATGGTTTTATTGAGCCGCCTGCACGTCGTCGTAGGCCTTCTTCAGGCGCGCGACGAACTGATCGGGCGTCGCCGAGCCATTCACCAGACCGGTGGTTGCCTGGATGAGAAGCTCGTAATAGCCAGGCACCGGCCAGTCCGGATAGAAGCCGAGGCCACCCTTGCTGGAAATCTGGTTGAAAAGCTCCACGTTGCGCTTGCCGACTTCATCGGTGATGGCGGCCGGATCGGCGGCAATGGCGACACCGCCAAGATTTGCCTGCGCGTTCTGGTTTGTCTTGCTCAACACCAGATCGATGAACTCATAGGAAAGATCCTTGTTCTTGGCGCTCTTCGGCACCATGAACATGCTGCCCGTGGAGCCGGTGCTGTATTTCGGCGTCGGGAAGATGAACTGGCTCCACTTGAAGTTCTTGATATTGGTCGCGAAATTGCCGTTGTTCCAGGTGCCGCTGACAAACATCGGCGATTTACCGGACGAGAACAGGTTATCGGCACCGCCGGTGCCCTTGAGACCGGTCGAATCCTTGGAGATGTAACCCTTGCTGACCCAGTCGACGATCTTCTGAGCAGCAAACAGGAAGGGCTTGGTGTCGAGCGGCGCCTTGAGGCCCTGGTAGTTCTTGACCCAGGTGTCATCCGCCTGCGTCAGCGCCAGCGTGTAAAGCAGATGCTGCGCGTTGGAATCGACCGTGCCATAGGCGAGCGGCGTAATGCCCTTCTTCTTGAAAGTATCGAGAGCGGCCTCGAACTCGTCCAGGGTGGTGGGCACCTTCACGCCATTGGCCTGGAACATGTCGATATTATAGAATACCGAGACGAATTCGGCGTAGGCAGGAATGCCGATCATCGGGCCGGAGCCATAGATGCCGTTCTCATCATATTTGCTGAGCTGCGTATTGGTTTCGTTGAGGATCTTGTCCCAACCGCGCGACTTGAATTCATCGTCGAGCGGCGTCAGCAGCCCCTGCGAAGCGACGAGGCCGGCCGTGGCGTTACCCTTGTTATATTCGAGCACGTCCGGCGCCTGATCCGAATTAAGGATGAGGCTGCCAGCCTTCTGTAGCTGCTCGAAGGTCTTCTGTTCGAAATTGATAGTGATGTCGGGATGCTTGGCTTTCAGTTCGCCCAGCGCCTGCGTCCATGCCTTGGCCTGGGCAGTATCCGGCAGCTCGTACCACCAGACGTTAAATGTCTTGCTCTGGGCTTGCGCCACACCGGCAGCCAACAGGAGCGACATGCCGGCGGTGAGCGCCAGCTTCGAAAACATGTTCATATATTCTCCTCCACTTCGCGAACCTGACGGTACCCGTCCGACGGCATGGCTCGCGATGCCTGTCGGCGCGTTCCTCTCGACTTTACGTCTGTCCGCCAACCTAACCCGGCAAACAGTCTTCAGACCTCTCAACGCTCCTCCGTTTCGATGTCCGGGCCGGTCTGGAGCGTTACAAAGCGCCGCTCCAGCCCCTCGATTAACGCACAACTCTTTTCTTAAATCGATCCCGATCCAAACGGTCGCGTCCTATTCGACGAATTCGCCACCGCGACTCTTCTTCAGATAGTTCAGACCGTGGATCTGGCCAGTCATTTCCAGCGCATCGCGATAAACCGGATCATGCCAGCCTTCGATGTCGATCGAACCGGACCAGCCGGCCAGGCGCAGCTCGGAGATGATGTCCGTCCAATTGCTGTCGCCAAAGCCCGGCGTGCGCATGAAGACGAACTTCTCCTTGCCGAAAATGCCGTGTTCGCGGATGACGTCCCAGCGGATCGTCGCATCCTTGCCATGGACGTGGAAGATCTTCTTTGCCCATTTACGGATCTGCGGCAGCGGCTCGATCAGATAGACCATCTGATGGCACGGCTCCCACTCCAGGCCGAGATTGTCGTCGGGCGTCTCGTTGAACATCAATTCCCAGGCATCGGGGTTATGCGCGATGTTCCAGTCGCCGGTGGCCCAGTTGCCATCCATGGCGCAATTTTCAAAGGCGATCTTGATGCCTTTGTCAGCGGCGCGCTTGGCAAGTTCGCTCCACACCTGCTTGTAGCGCGGCAGGCTGTCGGTGAGCGGCTTGTTGCGGATGCGGCCGGTAAAACCTGCAACGCAGGTGGCGCCGAAATGATGGGCGTTGTCGATGCAATCCTTCCAGCCCTGCAGCGTCTGCTGGTCGAGCTCGGTGCTTTCGAGCGGATTGCCGAACATGCCGATCGTCGAAATGGTGATGTCGCGGTCGCCGATGGCGGCGATGCAGCGTTTGCCGAGTTCCGCAAGGTTCTGGCCGTTGGTCGTCTGCCAGAAGAAGGGTTCAAAGCTTTCGAAGCCCAGATCGGCGATCTTGGCGATGCCCTTGGCGGCATCCTCGTTCGTCGCCCTGATCATCGTGCCGATGCGGATGGCCTTTGCCGGATTTGTCATGATGTCACTGTCCTTGTGCTGAAATATCGACGCGCCGGCCCGTCTGGGCGCTCTCGATCGCGCCGAGAACCATGGCGAGGCTGCGAATGTTGTCACTGCTTACGGTCTCGGGCGGCTTGCCGGTTTTGATCGCTTCGATGAAGGAGGCGATAACGCTGGCATGGCCATGCGTCTCTTCTTCATGCTTCGGGCCGAGAACCTCGATCGGGGTGAAGCCATGCAACAGCCCCGGTTCGTTGCCGGCGACACTGGCTTCGAAATGCTCCTCGCCGTCCCAGGTCAGCATGCCCTTGCTGCCGGTGAGGCGCCATTGGCTCTCCCAGCTCGTACGCTTACCTTCGGCACACCAGGAGCCGCGATAGCTGAAGACGACATCGTCGGAAAAATCGAAGAGAGCATGGGCCGATGCGCCATGCTTGTACCAGGACCCCACCGGGTTCTTTTCTACGCAGTAGACCGAGACAGGCACCTTGCCGGAAACGAAGCGGGCGGCATCGAAAGTATGGATCGCCATGTCGAGCAGCAGCACATTGTCCATCTCCTCACGAAACCCGCCGAAATGGGGGCCGAGGAAGAAATCGCAATGGACGCCCGTAAGTTCGCCGATCGCCCCCTCCTCCACAAAGCGTCGCATGCGGCGCACGCCGGAGATGAAGCGGCGGTTCTGGATGATGGCATGCACCCTGCCGGTCTCGGCGGCGAGATCGATAAGGGCGGCGCCCTCGGCGAGCGAGGTTGCCATCGGTTTTTCACTCAGGACATGGCAACCGGCCTTCAGGGCCGTCGATACGACACCGAAACGGGCGGCGGGGATGACGACGTCGAACACCAGATCGGCCTTGGTCGCGGCGATAACCTCGGCAAGGTCCGAGCCGATGACGGCATGTTCAAGACCAAATTCCTTCGCAAGACCTTCCGCCGTCGCCCGATTGAGGTCGACCAGGCCGACGATCTGAATGGATTCGGCAAGCGCCGGCGTCAAGGTGATGGCCCTGAGCCAGCCCTTGGACATAGCTCCGCACCCGCACAAAATGGCATTAAATTTCACGATGTCCTCCAGCGGGCGGTGCGTAACCCCTCATGACACGCGCTCCGTAAACGTTTACGATACTATGCGAAAAGATTTTCCTGTGTCAATAGAGGAGGACTATGGAAAATGGCGCATGGAGGAAGACCGCAGCCGATGAAGGGAATTCGTCAGCTTGCCGAGCATCTCGATATCTCGATCGGCACAGTATCACGCGCGTTGAACGGCAAGCCTGATGTCAACGAGGAGACCCGCAAGCGCGTACTCGCCGCCGCAGAACAGCTTGGCTATGTGGCGAACCAATCAGGGCGCAGCCTGCGGCAAGGCACGACGAACGTCATTGGGCTGATGATCCAATCCAGCAGGGAGACTGTTGAAAACAGCGATAATTTCTTTTTGACCGTAACAGGCGGGCTGCAGAGCGTATTGTCGCGCCACAAGCTCGATCTGATCATGTTGCCCTGTCCGCATGACGAAGACCCCTATGAATATCTGAAGCGCATGGTGGCGAGACGCATCGCCGATGCGCTCATCATTTCGGAGACGCATCGCGTCGACAAGCGTTTCGACTTGCTCGCCAAGGCGAAGATCCCTTTCGTAGCACTCGGGCGCAGCCTTTCGGGCACGCAGCATCCATGGGCAGACCTCGATTTCGACGGCGTCGTCAACTGCGCAGTCGACCGGCTCGTGGCGCATGGACATCGCCGCATCGCCATCAGCGCCCCCGCTAGCGACATCAATCTCGGCTTCGTTTTCGTGGAAGGCTATCGCCGCGCGCTGGAGCGGCATCGCATCGCCTACGACCCGGCCTTGGTCATTCGCGCCAAATCGAGCGAACAGGGTGGGTATCAAGTCGCCGACGAGCTGTTGCGGCTCGAACAAAGGCCAACGGCCGTGATCCTGATCTACGAACTGATGGCTATCGGCCTCTATCGGCGCATGATGGAAGCCGGCATCATTCCGGGACGCGATATTGCCGTCGTCAGCTTCCGCGAGGCGCCGCGCGCCAAATTCCTGCAACCGGCACTGACCTGCTTTCGCACCTCACTGCACGACCTCGGCGTCGAACTGGCCGAAATCCTGCTTTCCGGCATGCCCGCCTACAGCCAGGAATATCCCAGGAAAACGCGCCAGACGATCTGGCCGCTCGAACTCATCCCTGGGGAAAGCGACAGTTTCCATCTGACGGCGGCGGAATAGCGCACGATCTCGGAAGATGCGGAGCAGCTTTTAAACAAGATCATGCCACTGCAGCGCCGAAACGCCGCATGCAGGCTATCGACAGTTGCAGCCAGCCTCACGAGTTGCCATGTAGAGCGCAGCGAATGGGGGCTGGCATTTGAGCGAAGAGACTATCACACTTTACCAGGCAATCGGCGGCGACCGGACCGTGCGGGCGCTGACGGCGCGCTTCTACGAACTAATGGATACGTTGCCGGAAGCAGCAAACTGCCGCGCCGTGCATCCGCCAAGCCTCGAAGGCTCCGAAGAAAAGCTCTACGAATATCTGACCGGCTATCTTGGCGGACCGCAGCTCTATATCGAAAAGCGCGGTCATCCGCGCCTGCGCAGCCGCCATTTCGTTGCCGCGATTGGGCCTAGCGAACGCGACGAATGGCTCCTCTGCTTCCGCCGCGCCATGGACGAAACCATCGAGAACGAGAAGCTTCGGGCCATCATCTGGGAGCCGATCGAGCGCCTCGCCTTTCATATGCAGAACCGGGAATGAGAAAAGACATGAGCTTCAGCGCCACAATCCGTCCGCTCACCCTGTTTGTCGCCGGCATTCTCGGCGGCGCCGGTGTCGCGCTTGCGGCGGCAGCATCCCATGGCGGCGATGCGCATTTTCTCGGCTCTGCCGCAACCATGTGCCTGGCCCATGCCCCTGCCCTGCTTGCCCTCTATGCCGGATACGATCGCATCCGCACCGCGCCGGTGGCGGCGGTGCTGCTTGGGTTGGGAACACTGATCTTTGCCGGCGATCTCATCAGCCGCCATTTCGGCGGTGACTCGCTTTTCCCATTGGCCGCACCAACAGGAGGGCTCGGCATGATAGCGGGTTGGGCTGTGGTGACTCTGGGAGCGTTCTTTAAAAGAGCCGTGACGGAAGCTTGAAGAACCGCCGATTATCTCGCCTGACTGATATGTAGCGACGCCGTCAAACCCCGGCGACCACATTGAATCCCTCGAAGCGAGGCGGTCCCCAATAGAGCGCCTTGTTATCTCCGGCGTTGCGGTGCGCCATGCGGAAATTCTCGGATTTGGTCCAGTTGAGGAAATCCTCTTCGGTGCGCCAGATCGTATGCGAGGAAAACAGCGTAAAGCCCTCTTCCACATTTGTGCCGCCGCGCAGCAGGCGGAATTCTACGAAACCCGGGACCTCTTCCAACCGTGAATCGCGACCTTTCCAGACGGCTTCAAAAGCGCTCTCGGAACCGATGACGACCTTGAAGCGGTTCATCGCAATATACATGGCTGGATCTCCCGACAGTCAGACCTTCTTGCGGCGCTCGGCAGTTTTGCCCGGCTGCTGTGTAAAGGCAATGACATTCGTGCCGTCGCGCGCAGAAATGCCGAGCGGCGTCTCCGGTTCTTCGCCTGGAAGCCGCGTTTGCCAAAAGGGAAAAGCCGTCACGTTCGGAGCCTGCCGTCGCTCTTCGGCGCGGCGCATCAGCAGCTCGTAGAGTTCCGGCACCAAGCCGTCGCCCTTCTGCGAGGCCAGCCTGTGCAGGCCGATCATCATGAACCCGTCAGGGCCTTTGTCAGTCATCGGGAATTGTCTCGTTCGTTCATCGTCTGTAGCGCCCGCTCGAGGCTCGACTTGCTGCCGTTGCGCAAGGGTATGAAAGCCTTGCCGAATTTCTTGCAGCCGGTCTTCACCCGCAGGCAGGCATCGTGACTGATACAGTCGATCGGGCAGAAGACGCAGTCGACGGAGGGCAGCACGGTGTCGATGCGCGACACGGCCTCGCGCAAGCCGCCGTCGTGGTGGATCAGCTCAGCGCCAAAACTGCTGGCGATCTGACGAAGATGCGCCACCTGGCAATCCCGGCCGCCGACATAAAGGAAACTGCGCCCGTCGAGACTGGATCTTGCCGATACCTGCGCCGGCGTTTGCGCCTCGCTGCTATCGCGGCCAAAATCCTTTTTCCCCTTACGCGCCATGCATCACCCGTTTGCTGGTTGCTCTTGCGCGCTCGATTCCGGCGAGCGCAAGCGGACCATATTAAAGTTGATTTTTGCAGTAAAGTATAAAGTTGATAATTTATGTCATATTTTATTGCTGGCTATCGCCCTGTCACCTGAACCTCTTGCGTGAAGGACCAGCTAGGCTTGCCCCATTCCGGTGGCAGCGGCGGAAACGGCGCGGCGCGGCGAACACCATCGGTAACGGCTTCATCCAGTTCAGGAATGCCGGAACTCCGCGCTACGGAGAGGGAACTGAGCTCACCGCCCGAACCGATCGTCAGACGCACACGAACCGTTATGCCCTTTTCGTATTTCGACGACAGGCGGACAGCGCGGCGAATGCGGGACTGCACTTTGCCTGGATAATTGGCAACGGCCGCACTGCCTGAGCCGCTGCGCTGGCCATCGGTTAGCGAATTGGTATTCGACTGCGCGGTTTCGGTGCCTTCTGCAGAACCCTTCTTCGAATCCTGCTCGCTCTCACCGCCCGAGCCGGCCTTCTTTACGGCCTTCGGCACCGGCTTCTTGACGACGTCTTTCGGCTTCTCGACAGGCTTGGCTTGTTGAGCCGGTTTTTCGACCGGGGTCACCACTTCAGTGGGCGGTATGGCCGCTTGTGCAGTTTCCGTCGGCTGCACTTCAACCGGTTCCGCGGGTCGGACTTCGGTAGACTCAGCATCTGTCGGCTGGACAGATGCCGTCATCGGCTGAACCACTGTCGTCTCGGCCGGCGCCTGCGTCGCCAGCACCTCCGGCTCCGGGCTGACGACCGTTTCCGGGGACACCTGTTGCGACGGCTGTGCGGCCTCCATGGTTTGAGGCATCGGCTGAACAGCTTCCGTTTCTGCGGGCGTTACATCGGCTGGCTGCACCGTCTCCGGCTGCACGGCATCTGCCGTTATCTCTTCGGGCTGCGGGTCCTTGCTTTCCTCGCCTGCCGACATCTGGTCCATATCGGAGCTGCCGAGCATGATGACGCTGACGGTATCGCCTGCCTCTTCCACAGCATCTTCGGGCGTTGCAACCATCGTCACCAACAAAGCGGCGACAATGGCAGCGTGAAAGAGGAAGGAGCCTACGCAGGCGAAGGTGACTGTTCTCTTACCCAGCGCGAGGACGCGATCCGGTCTCTCCGCCGACAGATCCATGCTGGGCGGCCCCGACGCATCCGCCACGGGCTCACTCGGATGGGCAGGAAACGAACCAATCTGGGCAAAGCGGCTGTAATGAACAACCGCCTCGGCGGCCGGCGGGCTCGGCAGGCCGTCAAGGCCGGCTAGCTCGTGGCCGGGAAGCACACTCGGATTGTTGTCATTCATGTCACCGCCGGCGCGGCGACGCTCGATGGAAACCTTGACCGAGCGCGAGGCCATAGTCTCAGCCTTCGAAAGGAACGGAAAGCTGTGAACGCGTCGTGAGCGCGGCCTTACACTGCCCCGCCGCCGGACCATCGCACACCGGCGTATCGTTGATGATGATGCGGCTGACACTCTCGCACTTCACACCGGGCATATCAAATTGCCGCACCCGCTTCTTGCCGACCGGCAGGTCGCGAAAATCAAGAACGGTCACGCGGTCGACCGCATTCTTGTCGTTGAAGAAGGCAAGCTCGAAGGAGATCTTGCCGATCGGTGTTGCCAGATCGTTTTCCGCGACGAAGGTCATCATGCAGCCCTTCTGAGACGGCACGAGCGCATTAAGTTCGACACTGAGCTTCGGCGCATTCGCCGAAGCCGCGGTCGCATCTTGCGCGAAGGCCGGGAGGCAGGAGGCAATGGTGAACAGCCCGCCGGCAGCCAGCGCCAAAATCGTTTTCGTCGGCATCGGCAATCTCTCCTGAATATCTGCTGGCGGACGCGAATCGAACATCGATGCTCCTGCGCGCATCGCCCAAAATTTAAACTTGACTCTTACAGTCTTCTATTGCGTCTTTAGAAAACCTTGAGTATGTGAGTCAAGATAAATCTGGCCGGACCAGAACCCGGCTTCCTATGAATTTTCAGGCCAAACCAAGCAGGATGATTGCTGAGAAAACACCAATACAGCCGGTGCCGCCAACAGCCGCACCGCACATTAGAATTGTCGAGAGCACGGATATTTTTCGTGGCCAGACTGAAATCATGATCAGGCACGAGGGCATCATCTACCGGATGAAAATCACGCGCCAAGGCAAACTCATTCTCAACAAATAGGCATTGCAGATGACTGAGACGACTAGAGAAACGATCCGATTGGCCCCAGCCGATATCCGCGCCTTCCGCGCCGAAAATTCGAAAATGCGCGAGCGCGATATCGCCGCTCGATTGGGCGTTTCCGAAGCGGCGCTAGTTGCCGCGGAAGTCGGCATTTCCGCTATTCGTATCGATGCCGATGCCCACCGGTTCCTTGCCCACGTCGCTTCCCTCGGCGAAGTCCTGGCGCTGTCGCGCAACGAAAGCGCCGTGCATGAAAAGATCGGGGCTTACGAAAACATCAAATCAGGCGTGCAGGCGGCCATCGTGCTCGGCGAAAACATCGATCTGCGCATCTTCCCGAAGCGCTGGGCGCATGCCTTCGCCGTCACCAAGACGGATGGCGACCAGCAGCGGCTCAGCCTGCAATTCTTCGATAAGGCCGGCGACGCCGTTCATAAGGTGCATTTGCGCCCCGCCTCGAATGTCGAGGCCTATCACGCCATCGTCGCCGAACTGCGGCTCGAAGATCAGTCGCAGGATTTTTTAGAGGATCGCTCGGGCTACGATAACGGCGAGATCGACGGCGATGTCAGCCGGGACGAACTGCGCGACCACTGGAGCCGCATGACGGACACGCATGAATTCTTCGGCATGCTGAAAAAGCTGAAGATCGGCCGCCAGGCGGCGATCCGCACGGTCGGCGACGATTATGCCTGGAAGTTGGAGACGAACGCGGTCGCTGAGATGATGCATGCTTCCGTTCGCGAAGGTCTGCCTATCATGTGCTTCGTCGCCAATGACGGCATCGTGCAGATCCATTCCGGGCCGATTTTCAACGTCCAGGCCATGGGGCCCTGGATCAACATCATGGACCCTACCTTCCATCTGCATCTGCGCCAGGATCACATTGCCGAGGCCTGGGCCGTGCGCAAGCCGACGAAGGACGGTCACGTCACCTCGCTCGAAGCCTACAACGCCAAAGGCGAGATGATCATCCAGTTCTTCGGCAAGCGGAAGGAAGGCTTCGACGAGCGTCCCGACTGGCGCGCCATCATCGAGAACCTGCCGAAGGCCGACGCCAGCGTCGCCGCGTAAGGATCGGGCCATGACGATGTTGAAGAACCTCAAGCGCATCAAGCCGTGGGAAATCGCGCTGACGGCGCTGGTGATGACTCTACCACTGGTCCCCGCAAGCCCGGTCAAGGGCGGCTATAGCCTGGTCGAGCGTGCCCATGCCGCGGAAGCGCCGAAGATCGACACGTCTCGCCTGGTCTCGATTGGCGGCGATGTCACCGAGATCGTCTACGCACTCGGCGAGGAAGGCAGGCTGATCGCCCGCGACTCCACCAGCATGTATCCGGAATCGGCAGCCAAGCTGCCTGATGTCGGCTATATGCGCGCGCTATCGCCGGAGGGCATCCTAGCCGTCAATCCGACTGCCATCATCGCGGTGGACGGCTCCGGCCCGCCGGAGGCTCTTACGGTGCTGCGCAATGCCAGCGTGCCTTTCGAAACCGTACCGCAAACTTATGACCGCGACGGCATCTTGAAGAAGATCGACGTCGTCGGCTCGCTGCTCGGCGTGCCGGATAAGGCGAAGGCGCTCGAAGACAAGGTTGCCGCCGATCTCGACGCTGCGATTACAGACTCCGGGAAACGCCCTGAAGCCGAACGCAAACGCGTGCTATTCATCCTGAGCAACCAGAACGGCAAGATCCTCGCTTCCGGCGGCGCCACCGCCGCCGACGGCATCATCAAGCTTGCCGGCGCCATCAATGCCGTCGACAGTTTTTCGGGCTACAAGCCACTGACCGACGAAGCGATCATCGAGGCCAAGCCGGACGTCATCCTGATCATGGATCGCGAAGGTCCGCTGTCGATAAAAGAGGACGACCTCTTGAAGCAGCCGGCGATTTCGCTGACGCCCGCGGCGAGCCACAAGGCGATCATCCGCATGGACGGCCTGCACCTGCTCGGCTTCGGGCCGCGTACCGCCAGCGCCGTGCGCGAGCTGAACGCCGCGATCTACGGAGGCTGAGGTGGCGCTCAACGAGGTCATGCCGGGGCTGAAGCGCATGTCGCACAGAAGGGACCGCCGTCATCACGAGGGCGACCGTACTGCGCTCTCCCTCTTCGTTTTGGCTGGCCTCGTGATCTCCGCCTTCCTTGCGTTCTCGTTTTCGATCACGACCGGCGCCTCCGATGCCTCGATCGTCGACGTCATCGGCAGCATGATAAGCGGCGGTGCGGACAGCGCATTGAGCAGCCGCGACCGTATCATCATCTTCGACATCCGCCTCCCCCGCGCCATTCTCGGATTCCTGATCGGTGGCGGTCTCGCAGTCTCCGGCGCGGTCATGCAGGGCCTGTTCCGCAATCCGCTGGCCGATCCCGGCCTGATCGGCATTTCGGCCGGTTCCAGTCTCGGCGCGGTCGGGATGATCGTCCTCGGCGGCGGCATCCTTGCCCCCGTCGCGCATCTCTTCGGCATCTTTTCCCTGCCGATCGCCGCTTTCATCGGCGGCCTCGTCACGACCGTGCTTCTCTACAGAGTGGCGACGCGGCACGGACAGACATCCATAGCGACCATGCTCCTGGCCGGTATTGCGCTCGGCGCGCTGGCGCTGGCGGCGACCGGCCTGCTGATCTACATGGCAGATGATCGGCAATTGCGTGATCTCACCTTCTGGAGCATGGGGTCGCTCGCCGGTGCGACCTGGACCAAGATCGCCGCCGCCGGACCGATCATCGTCCTCTCCATGCTGCCACTGCCCTTCATGGCACGCGGTCTCAATGCACTGACGCTCGGCGAAGCGGCAGCCTTCCACATGGGAGTCGCCGTGCAGCGGCTAAAGAATATTGCTATCGTCAGCGTTGCGGCCGCAACCGGCGCCTCCGTCGCGGTCAGCGGCGGCATTGGCTTCGTCGGCATCATCGTGCCGCACATCCTGCGCATGGCGATCGGCCCGGATCATCGCTTTCTGCTGCCGGCCTCCGCCCTGCTCGGCGGCTCGCTGCTCATGATCGCCGACGTGGTGGCCCGCACCGTCGTCTCGCCTGCCGAACTGCCGATCGGCATTATCACCGCTGGTGTCGGCGGGCCTTTCTTCCTGTGGATGCTGCTTCGGCAGCGTTCGCGCCTCAGCCTGTGAGTTTTCGATGATCGACGTCTCTGACCTTTCCGTCCGGTTCTCCGGCAAGACAGTCGTGCACGACGTTTGCTTTACCGCCGAAGCCGGCGCGCTGACGGCGATCTGCGGGCCGAACGGTTCGGGCAAGACGACGACCATGAAGGCCATTTCGGGGGAGCTCGCCTATCAAGGTTCGGTGCGCCTCAACGCATCGGAGATCGGCAGCCTTCAAGCCTGGCAACTGGCGGAAATGCGTGGCGTGCTGCCGCAGGCGAGCACCATCTCTTTTCCCTTCACCGTTCGCGAAATCGTCCGCATGGGGCTGACGAGCGGCCGCAACAGCCGTCCCGAGCAGGCCGATCGCATCGCCGCGGAGGCGCTCTCCTCCGTCGATCTCGCCGGCTTCGAAGGGCGCTTTTATCAGGAGCTTTCCGGCGGCGAGCAACAGCGCGTCCAGCTCGCCCGGGTGCTATGCCAGATCTCCGAACCCATCGTCGACGGCAAGCCCTGCTGGCTGCTTCTCGATGAACCCGTCTCCAGCCTCGATATCAGCCATCAACTGACCATCATGACGCTCGCCCGGCAATTCTGTCGGCGCGGCGGCGGCGTCATCGCCGTCATGCATGATCTGAACCTCACGGCTCTCTTCGCCGACCAGATAGTCCTGCTCAAGAACGGACGGCTGCGAGCAGCAGGCCCCGTGGGGGACGTTCTGACCGACCAGCATTTGCAGGATGTCTTCGGCTGTGCGCTCAGGGTCAATCGCGTACCCATCGACGGCGTCCCATTCGTTCTCGCCCACAGTGCACTGACGCACTGACCTTCCTTTCGTCAAATTCGGAACTTTTCGTTGCATCGCCGCGTTGATGATCGGTGATCCAGATCAATGTTCTGCGCAATCAGCAGCAACATGTCTGGCAGCATTCGCTCATCGCAAAAGTCGGCGCAGCTTTGCGGCGCCAGGCCACAGACGCTAACGACGTAAGGGAGCAAGACCATGGCAACCATCCTCCATTCGGCGCGAGCTAAGCGTAATGGCGGCAGCCTACATGACCTCGAAGCCAGCATTGAGGAGCAGATCGAACATCTGCGCAACGAAATTGCCGCTTTCGCCAAGATCGTCGGTGAAAACAGCGCGATCCAGAGCAAGACGATGCGCGCGCGCGCCGAAACCGGGCTTGAGGATTTGACAGCTCGAGGCGAAGACCTGCTGCGTGAATTGCAGCACGGCTATGCGAAGGGCACGCGCGAAATGCGCAGGACCGTGCGTCAACACCCCATTGCCACCATCGGGGCTGCTGCAGCTTTCGGATTGGCGTTTGCCCTGCTTCTGTCGCGCCGTTAAGGAGCCGCAATGCTAGCTCCGTTACTCGGCCTGCTTCTCTCGGGCACATTGCATCGCACCGTTGCGCGCACGAAACGCAGCGGTGTTTTCATTGGCATCGCCGCTATCCTCTTTCTGACGGCCTATGCCTTTGCCCTCATAGCGGCTGCCATCTGGCTGGCAACCATTTACGGCGCAGCCGTTTCGGCGCTGCTGATTGCCGCCGGCGCCCTGGTGCTCGCCGTGATCGTTCTCGTCATCATGATGATCATCAACAAGCAGGAAGAACGCCGTGCCCGCGAACGCCGCGCCGCCTTGGAAACCATGGCCGTCGCAGCACTCGGCCTTGCAAAGTCGCAACCGCTGCTGACCGCCGCCATTGCGACCGCCCTGGTGTTCGGCAACTTGATGAGCACAAAGAGGCGGGATGATTAGGGCGACTTGATCGGCTCATGCTGCATCACAAGTCCGCACATCACGGCAAACAGGCGCGCTAAAGCCTCATGGGCGCAACAGAATCCGTCCGCGCCAGCAGGCGAGGACAGATCGCATGATTTAGAAGGCAAATGCCTTGGAGGTCAAAGGCGCTGAGGTGGCGTCCGGGCCAAAGTCGGCTTCTCCGGAAATCTGCAGCAATTCCTGCAGGCGCTGCCGGGCGCGGTTGACCCGGCTCTTGATGGTGCCCACGGCGCAGCCGCAGATTTCGGCGGCTTCCTCATAGGAAAAACCGGACGCGCCGACCAAGATGATGGCTTCGCGCTGATCGGGCGGCAGTTGATCCAGCGCCTTGCGGAAATCCTGCAGGTCGAGCGCACCGTACTGCGAGGGATGCGTTGCCATCGATTCCGTGAACAGGCCATCACTGTCCTGCACCTCGCGGCCGCTCTTGCGCATCTGGCTATAGAGTTCGTTGCGCAGGATGGTGAAGAGCCAGGCCTTCATATTCGTGCCCATCTCGAAATGGTCCTGCTTGGCCCAAGCCTTCATGATCGTGTCCTGCACGAGATCATCGGCACGGTCGTGGCGGCCGGTCAACGAGATGGCGAAGGCGCGTAAGCTCGGCAGAGCAGCCAGGAGTTCGCGCTTGAAGCTCGGTTGCGGTTCCATGACGCTTCCTCCTTAATCGGAGACTTTTGCGGAAGCCAAACGTTCGGCCTGATCCAGCTTCTCGAGCAGGTCGAGCAAGCGATCCGGGATAGCCTCATCCTGCACCGCGGCATAGAATGAGCGCAGCCGATTGCCGATTTGATTGTTAGGATCGAGGATATCGGCGGCACGCACGTCAGGCCGTTTACGGTCCGCGTCCTCTTGATTTTGGGTGGTCATTTAGCCTGCTCGCTTCCGCATTTCTTGCGTTCATGGATGCGGGGTGTACCTCTATGCACCCCAGTTTGGAAGGTCCTCACGTCCGCTTCGGCCCGAATCGGAGAAGTTGAACCTAGTGTTCGTCGGCAGGGGTAATGTACTTCTCCAAAAAAAGTTCCGGTGCCGAGGAACTTTTTTACTGAATTTGCGTTTGTTTGTCATTGCAGTCTTGGAGGCTGTGTTTCAATTAGGAATTAATAAAGGGCGGGAGCCATTGATGACACTTTCCACACGCATTGCGCCGCATCTTCCTTATTTGCGCCGCTACTCCCGTGCTCTGACCGGGACACAGACATCGGGTGACGCCTATGTCGCGGCGGTTTTGGAAGCGATCATTGCCGATCTTTCCATATTCCCGGACACGTCCAACGACCGCGTTGCACTCTATAAACTCTTCACTCAACTCTTCGGTTCCACGGCGATCCAGATTCCCGAGCCAACCTCTCCCTATGCTTGGGAACAGCGCGCCTCGGTCAATCTTGCCAAGGTTTCTCCGGTCGCCCGCCAGGCCTTCCTCCTCGCCTCCGTCGAAAACTTCCGTCTCGGCGAGATCGCCGACATTCTCGAGGTGACCGAGACCGAGGCCATGAATCTGCTGGACAAGGCATCCCAAGAGATTTCACGCCAAGTCGCCACCGACATCATGATCATCGAGGACGAACCGCTGATTGCGATGGATATCGAGCAGATGGTGGAAAGCCTCGGACATCGCGTCACCGGCATCGCCCGCACCCATGCGGAAGCGGTTGCCCTGCATAATGCCACCAATCCCAGCATGGTGCTCGCCGACATCCAACTTGCCGACGGCAGCTCAGGCATCGACGCCGTCAATGACATCCTCAAGACGTCGAGCATTCCGGTCATTTTCATTACCGCTTTCCCCGAGCGCTTGTTGACCGGCGAGCGGCCGGAGCCGACCTTCCTCGTAACCAAACCATTCAATCCCGATATGGTGAAAGCTCTGATCAGTCAGGCCCTTTTCTTTAATGAAACCACAAAGGTGGCCGCCTGACCCGAATCGACACTTTGTCGCGGAACAAAGAAAGCAACCGGACGTTCCGGGAGCTTAGGGACGCTTTACCGACTGTTATAGCGAGTGATTGTATAAACCGGATTGAGTTCTTCCGGCTGAGAATACCCTGTCGGCGGGGTTCTCGAAATTGGAGTGAAAGGCAAGCCGGTGAATACGACTGAACCATTATCCGGCATGCCTCTGAGTTTTGAAGGCAAGGCCGCTATGATGGAGCGGGCGCTCAATAGCGCCGGCGTCTCGATCCTCTTTCAGGATACAAGCCTCGCGATCCGCTATGCTGAAAACCTGCCCGACCACCTGAAACCGTCCCTCATCATCGGCGGCACGGACCGCCATCTTTTCGGCGAGAAGGATGGTGAGCACCTCACTCAATTGAAACGCGGAGTGCTCGAAAGCGGCAAGCCCGTCAGCGCGGAAGTGGAGTTCGTGACCGGCGACGGCGTGCGCATCTACGAGCTGAAGATCGAGCGCATCGGTGGCCGCAAGCCGCAGGGCCTGCTTTCCGTCATTACCGAGGTCACGGAGACCCGCCACCGCGAAAAGGTGCTGAAATCGCTGCTGCGCGAGCTGTCGCATCGCTCCAAGAACCTCCTGGCGATCATCCAGGGCATAGCGACGCAGACGGCGCGTCATACGCTGTCGCTCGACAATTTTCTGATCAAGTTCCGCGGCCGCCTGCAATCCCTGTCGAATTCGCAGGACCTGATCACCGATTCAAGCTGGCGCGGCGCCTATCTGTTCGAACTTGCCGAAAAGCAATTCGCCCCCTATTGGCCCGATGCCGGCGTGCCGATGCCGATCTACGGGATCAATGCGCATCTCACGCCGAATGCGGCCGTCCATCTCGGCCTTGCCCTGCACGAGCTGATCGTCAATTCCGCCTCACACGGCGCCATTTCCGCCGGCGCCACCAGCATCACGCTGAACTGCAAGGAGTCCGAACTCGATGGCAAGAAGGCGATCGAAGTGGCCTGGTCAGAGCGCTTCTATTTCCCCGCCGACCATGAGTTCGAGGACAACAGCTTCAGCCGCACCGTGCTGGAGCGGGTCGTGCCCACATCGATGAACGGGCGCGCCCAGTTCGCGATCGACGATGACAGCATCGGCTATCGCCTGACGATACCCGAAACCGAATACGAAATCCTGAAGCGCCGCTGACAATCCGAAACGAGGACTGCAAAAGAAAACAGCCAGCGCGAGGGCGGCGCACTGGCTGCTTTTCACTCATCGGGAGGGGACCGTGAGTAGATGCCCGGTGATGAGTTTTGGGGGCGTGCATCGGTTGATGCGATCATCACCAAGACACCTTCTTAACGACGGCGCCCAACCTTGGTTCCATCTTTCTAAAAAAAATTTTGATTTTTTTCTCGAGCGTCCATCGCGAACTTCAAAAATGGGCGCCAACGAATGTTTATAGCCACGCTGGACTTGGAAGCGTCCGGCTTACCCTCCAGTCAGCCAGCAATCGATCCTCGAAAATAAACTAAAACATATGTTTAGCGGAGGCCCCTCCGCTGCCCGCTAGGCTAGGCGGCCATGACAGCTATCCCTGTGCTTGCAATGCCGGAACTCTCCAAAATTTTACCGTTTGATAAATTTTTTAACCTGAGTTACCGTTCATTCCACTGGCCGTTTACTATAATGAGGGAACTTCAATGGGACGACTGGAAACTGGGATTCATAAAGGCAGGCTGACGCCGGCCGAATATGATCAGAACTTTTCCGATCTGCATCCGCGCCTTGACCGTCACGAGGCTTTGGTCGCTGCCGACCGCTGTTATTTCTGCTATGACGCGCCGTGCATGACGGCCTGTCCGACCTCCATCGACATTCCGCTGTTCATCCGGCAGATCTCGACCGGCAACCCCATCGGCTCGGCCAAGACGATCTTCGACCAGAACATTCTGGGCGGTATGTGCGCGCGAGTCTGTCCCACCGAACAGCTCTGCGAGCAGGCCTGCGTGCGCAATACTGCCGAAGAGCGCCCCGTCGAAATCGGCCGCCTGCAGCGCTATGCTACGGACACGGCAATGGCCGAGAACAAGCAGTTCTATGCCCGTGCCGCTTCGACCGGCAAGAAGATCGCCGTCGTAGGCGCCGGTCCGGCCGGCCTTGCCTGCGCCCACCGCCTGGCGGTGAATGGCCATGACGTCACCATCTTCGACGCCCGTGAAAAGGCCGGCGGCCTCAACGAATACGGCATCGCCACCTACAAGACGGTCGACGATTTCGCCCAGAAGGAAGTCGACTACGTTCTGTCGATCGGCGGCATCGAAGTGAAGCACGGCCAGGCGCTCGGCCGGGATTTCAGCCTTGCCGATCTTTCGTCGCAATATGACGCCGTCTTCCTCGGCCTCGGCCTCGCCGGCGTCAACGCGCTGCGTGCCGAAGGCGAAGATCTCGACGGCGTCGCCGATGCCGTCGCCTATATCGCCGATCTGCGCCAGGCCAAGGACAAGGCCGATATCGCCATCGGTCGCCGTGTCGTCGTCCTCGGCGGCGGCATGACCGCGATCGACGCTGCCGTGCAGGCAAAGCTGCTCGGCGCCGAAGAGGTGACGATCTGTTATCGCCGCGGCAAGGAGCATATGAACGCCTCGGAATACGAGCAGGACCTTGCCGCTTCAAAGGGGGTCATCATCCGCCACTGGCTGGCGCCGAAGCGTATCCTCGACAAGGACGGCAAAGTCGCCGGCATCGAAGTCGAATATACGGAACTACGCGACGGCAAGTTGACCGGCACCGGCGATACCGGCGTCATCGCTGCCGATCAGATCTTCAAGGCGATCGGCCAGACCTTCGAGGCCTCCGGGCTCGGCGCATTGCGCATGGAATCCGGCCGCATTTCCATCGACGGCGAAGGCCGGACCTCGCTTGACGGCGTCTGGGCCGGCGGCGACTGCGTGCTCGGCGGCGATGACCTGACGGTCTCCGCCGTTGCACAGGGTCGCGACGCGGCCGAATCCATCAATCGTGCGCTCGCTGCCGCCAAGCCGGCCGCTGCAGTCGCCTGAAAGGAGAACCAAAATGGCTGATCTCCGCAATAATTTCATCGGCATCAAATCCCCGAACCCGTTCTGGCTCGCCTCGGCGCCGCCGACCGATAAGGCCTACAACGTCGAACGCGCCTTCAAGGCCGGTTGGGGCGGCGTGGTCTGGAAGACGCTCGGCGAGGAAGGCCCGCCGGTCGTCAACGTCAACGGCCCGCGCTATGGCGCGATCTGGGGCGCCGATCGCCGCCTGCTCGGTCTCAACAATATCGAGCTGATCACCGACCGCGACCTCTATACCAACCTGCGCGAGATGAAGCAGGTGAAGATGAACTGGCCGGACCGCGCCCTGATCGCCTCGATCATGGTTCCCTGCGAAGAACAGGCCTGGAAGGCCATCCTGCCACTGGTGGAAGAAACCGGCGCCGATGGCATCGAGCTCAATTTCGGCTGTCCGCACGGCATGTCCGAGCGCGGCATGGGCTCCGCGGTCGGACAGGTGCCGGAATATATCGAAATGGTCGTGCGCTGGTGCAAGCAATATACCCGCATGCCCGTCATCACCAAGCTGACGCCGAACATCACCGACATCCGCAAGCCCGCCCGCGCCGCCAAGGCCGGCGGCACTGACGCCGTGTCACTGATCAATACGATCAACTCGATCGTCTCCGTCGATCTCGACAATTTCGCGCCGAACCCCACGGTCGGCGGCAAGGGCAGCCACGGCGGCTATTGCGGCCCGGCAGTCAAGCCGATCGCGCTCAACATGGTGGCCGAAATCGCCCGCGATCCCGAAACCTACGGCCTGCCGATCTCCGGCATCGGCGGCATCACCACCTGGCGTGACGCGGCGGAATTCCTGGCGCTCGGCGCCGGCAACGTGCAGGTCTGCACCGCCGCGATGACCTACGGCTTCAAGATCGTCCAGGAGATGATATCGGGCCTCTCCGACTGGATGGACGAAAAGGGTCACCGCAATCTGGACGACATCATCGGCCGCGCCGTGCCGAATGTTTCCGACTGGCAGTATCTCAACCTCAACTACATCGCCAAGGCAAAGATCGACCAGGACGCCTGCATCAAATGCGGCCGCTGCTACATCGCCTGCGAAGACACCTCGCACCAGGCGATCACCAACATGCTCGACGGCGTCAGGCATTTCGAAGTGATGGACGAGGAATGCGTCGGCTGCAATCTCTGCGTCAGCGTCTGTCCCGTCGAAAACTGCATCACCATGGAAGCCTTGCCGGCAGGCGCGCTCGACAAGCGCACCGGTAAGGTCGTCGACCCGAACTACGCCAACTGGACGACCCATCCGAACAATCCGATGGCGCGGCAAGCGGCGGAGTGAGGATTCGCACGTAGCGTCCTGCCATCGCATGGAAGCTCGGCCAATATTGATGAAGCGGCGCGACCCTATGTGGGGTTGCGTCGCAGCCACCACCAGCCGCGAATGCCCGCGATGGCCAGCAATATGTATAGAATAGCCAGCACGGAACCCACTATTGGAAAGAGAAGAGCGTTAGCGGCCAAATTGATCAGATACAAAGGCATGACGATCGGTATTACGCGGAAAGAACCCGCCCGGATGCGCCAACCGACCGCGCTGATAAATAGACCAAGCGCAACGGTTAGGATCACCGCTATCGGATCATTATTCCGGGAGCCATTCGTAAGGGCTAAAACGGCCGTGGAAAGTCCGGCGAGGAAGATCGGCAATCCGCTCATTCTCGCCGCATAAGTTGCACTTTCATGATCAGAGATTCTGATCCAATACCACCGCTGACCGTCTTTTTCCGACACCCCTCGACACCGCCCGTTCACCGCACTGACCTTGCTGGGCTATCGCATAAATTGTGCGCATGGTAAATGGCGCTTCTCACTATAAGACTAGTAAGGCTATGTTCGCCGTATACCGAGACCATCGACGAAGAGCTTCTCCAGATAGCGGGCCGCGTCCTCAAAACGCCCCTCGCCCGAATGTTCCTGCCCAAGCACGGCGCGCACCTGCACGTCGAAATCCGCGTAATGCTGCGTCGTGGACCAGATGGAGAAGATCAGGTGATAGGGATCGCATTTGGCGATCTTTCCGGCCTTCGCCCAGGCGCGGATGACCTCGGCCTTTTCATCGACAAGGCTCTTCAGCGGACCTCGCAGTTCGTCCTCGACATGTGGCGCCCCCTGCAGCATCTCATTCGCGAACAGGCGGCTTTCCCGCGGAAAATCGCGGGCCATCTCCAATTTGCGGCGGATATAGGAGCGAATCTCGCTTTCGGGATTGCCATTGGCGTTGAAGGCGCGCAGGGGCTCCAGCCAGGTAAACAGCACGCGGTCGATCAGCGCCCGGTGCATGGCTTCCTTCGTGCGGAAATAATAGAGCAGATTGGGTTTCGACATGCCGGCGACTTCGGCGATTTGGTCGATGGTCGAGCCGCGAAAGCCGTGGACTGAAAATACGTCCAGCGCGGCTTCGAGTATCACTTCCTCTTTTTCTTCCTGGATGCGAGTGCGGCGTTGCGTCTTGGCGGCTCTGGGGATGGCCATGTCTGCTTTGTTTCTCCTTGAAATCCAAGCCCTTCGGCCAAGCCCTCATTCCCCTGCCCATGCCCTGATTTTGGGCAATTGCCTTTAATTTTGTCGGGAATTTTCGTGCTTTTCGTCTTGAGCGCCGCCACGGAAGTTGTAATGTTTACCAATCGGTCAAATTATCTGCCAGATGTCTTTTAAAGGCAACCGGCGATTTTCCGGGGCGACAAAAACAAGCAAGCGCACCGGAAGCGACCATCGGGAACAATTGGGCATGCGCCTTGCATGACCCGGGACAAACAGGTGAGGATTGCATCATGGTGGCAGCGCCAGGGGAAAACATGCGTATCAATGGCGATCGCCTTTGGGACGCACTGATGGACATGGCGAAGATCGGCCCCGGCATCGCCGGCGGCAACAATCGCCAGACGCTGACCGACGCCGACGCCGAAGGCCGCAGCCTTTTCAAGACGTGGTGCGACGAAGCCGGCTTGAAAGTGGGCGTCGACAAGATGGGCACGATGTTTGCGACCCGTCCCGGCACGGATCCGGATGCGCTACCGGTCTACGTCGGCTCGCATCTCGACACGCAGCCGACCGGCGGCAAATATGATGGCGTGCTCGGCGTGCTCGGCGCGCTGGAAGTCGTACGCACGATGAACGATCTCGGCATCAAAACCAAGCATCCGATCGTGGTCACCAACTGGGCCAATGAAGAGGGCGCACGCTTCGCCCCTGCCATGCTCGCCTCCGGCGTCTTCGCCGGCGTGCATTCGCTGGACTACGCCTATGGCCGCAAGGACCCGGAGGGCAAAACCTACGGCGAGGAGCTGAAGCGCATCGGCTGGCTCGGCGAGGAAGAAGTCGGAAGCCGCAAGATGCATGCCTATTTCGAATACCACATCGAGCAGGGACCGATCCTTGAGGCCGAGGACAAGACCATCGGCGTCGTCACGCACTGTCAGGGCCTGTGGTGGCTGGAATTCACGCTCACCGGCAAGGAAGCGCATACCGGCTCGACCCCGATGAACATGCGCGTCAATGCCGGGCTTGCCATGTCGCGGATCATCGAAATGGTGCAGGGCGTCGCGATGGACAGCCAGCCGGGTGCCGTCGGTGGTGTCGGCCAGGTCTTTTTCTCGCCGAATTCGCGCAACGTGCTGCCGG
The DNA here is from genome assembly GCF_030182455.1 of Rhizobium cerradonense. Lineage (NCBI taxonomy): Bacteria > Pseudomonadati > Pseudomonadota > Alphaproteobacteria > Hyphomicrobiales > Rhizobiaceae > Rhizobium > Rhizobium cerradonense. The sequence continues at coordinate 377,456 of NZ_JAQJCK010000002.1, read as the reverse complement.
GCAAGGTCGTCTTCACGGTCGACATCCGCTCACCCGACAAGGCGAAGCTCGACCGCATGCGCGCCAGGATCGAGGCTGAGGCGCCGGTTATCTGCGACGCCCTTGGCGTCGGCTGCTCGGTCGAAGCCATCGGTCATTTCGAGCCCGTGACCTTCGATCCGAAGCTCGTCACCGCCGTGCGCGATGCCGCGGAGAAGCTGGGCTACAGCCATATGAACCTCATCTCCGGCGCCGGCCACGATGCTTGCTGGGCCGCCAAGGTAGCGCCCGCCACCATGGTCATGTGCCCCTGCGTCGGCGGCCTATCGCACAACGAGGCCGAGGAGATTTCCAAGGAATGGGCGACCGCGGGCGCGGATGTGCTGTTCCACGCGGTCTTGGAGACTGCGGAGATTGTGGCGTGACAGCCCTACTCGCGCAGCACCAGAATTTCACATATCGGGAGCAGACACCATGAGCACAGTCATCAAGGGTGGAACCATCGTCACGGCCGATTTGACCTATAAGGCCGACGTCAAGGTCGAAGGCGGCAAGATCGTCGAGATCGGGCAGAACCTGTCCGGCAATGAAGTGCTCGATGCTTCGGGCTGTTATGTCATGCCGGGCGGCATCGATCCGCATACGCATCTCGAAATGCCATTCATGGGCACCTATTCCTCCGACGATTTCGAGAGCGGTACGCGAGCTGCCCTTGCCGGCGGCACGACGATGGTGGTGGATTTTGCCCTGCCCTCGCCAGGCCAGTCGCTGCTCGAAGCGCTGACCATGTGGGACAACAAGTCCACGCGGGCGAACTGCGACTACTCCTTCCACATGGCAATTACCTGGTGGAGCGAGCAAGTCTTCAACGAGATGGAAGCCGTCGTCCGCGAGAAGGGTATCAACACCTTCAAGCACTTCATGGCCTATAAGGGCGCCCTGATGGTGGATGACGACGAGATGTTCTCCTCCTTCCAGCGCTGCGCCGAACTCGGCGCGCTGCCACTCGTTCACGCCGAGAATGGCGACGTGGTCGCGCAGATGCAGGCAAAACTGCTTGCCGAAGGCAATAACGGTCCGGAAGCGCATGCCTATTCCCGTCCCGCCGAAGTCGAAGGCGAAGCGACAAACCGCGCCATCATGATCGCCGACATGGCCGGCAGCCCGGTCTACATCGTTCATACCTCCTGCGAACAGGCGCACGAAGCCATCCGCCGCGCCCGTCAGAAGGGAATGCGCGTCTATGGCGAACCGCTGATCCAGCACCTGACGCTTGATGAAAGCGAATATGCGAATGCCGATTGGGACCATGCCGCTCGCCGCGTCATGTCGCCGCCCTTCCGTAACAAGCAACATCAGGACAGCCTCTGGGCCGGCCTCGCCTCCGGCTCGCTACAGGTGGTCGCCACCGACCATTGCGCCTTCACGACCGAACAGAAGCGTTTTGGCCTCGGCGATTTCACCAAGATCCCGAACGGCACCGGCGGCCTCGAAGACCGCATGCCGATGCTCTGGACCAATGGCGTCAACACCGGCCGCCTGACCATGAACGAGTTCGTGGCGGTGACATCGACCAACATCGCCAAAATCCTCAACATCTATCCGAAGAAGGGCGCAATCCTCGTTGGTGCCGATGCCGACATCGTCGTCTGGGACCCGAAGCGTTCGAAGACCATCAGCGCCAACACGCAGCAATCGGCGATCGACTACAATGTCTTCGAAGGCAAGCAAGTGACGGGCCTGCCGCGCTATACGCTGACCCGCGGCGTGGTTGCCATCGAGGAAAGCACGGTCAAAACGCAGCAGGGCCATGGCGAGTTCGTCAAGCGCGAGCCTTTCACCGCCGTCAACCGCGCACTCTCGACCTGGAAAGACGTCACGGCGCCGCGCAAGGTTCAGCGCAGCGGCATTCCGGCAAGCGGAGTGTGACGCTTGGCGACGGCGTTCCGCTCCATCAGCTCACAACGGCACATACCGCTCCAGATCCGGCAGCAGGACGACACTTTCCTGCTCGTTCGGATCGGTGCGGGCGATGATGGCTGTCGCCGGCCGGTCGCTGAGATTGGCGGGCAGATGCGGAACACCGGCCGGAATATAGAACATCTCGCCGGCGTGAACGACAACATGCTCTTCCAGCTCATCGCCGAACCAGCAATGCGTCTCGCCGGACAGCGCGTAGATCGCTGTCTCATGCGCGGCATGCAGATGCGCCTTGGCGCGTCCGCCCGGCGGGATCGTCAGGAGATGCATGCAGATGCCGGTCGAGCCCACTGTCTCGGCGGCGATCCCTTCGAAGTAGTTGAAGCCCTGTTTCCCGGCATAGGTACTGCCGGGCTGCACGATGCGGCAGGTGGGCTTCGATGAAACGCTCATGCCATTCCTCCATAAAATTCGATAGATCTTCGGCGTCCTTAGGTTCTAAAACCACCGCGATGCCACGTAGAATAACACGCAATCCGCCCCGACTGCGCGGCGAAAACATGACTGGTAGGTGTTAATGACGTCATCCGCTCCCTCCGTCGTCTCCGCGCGGAACCTCTGCCTCACCTACGAGACAAATGACGGGCCGGTGCATGCGCTGAGCAATGTCGATCTCGACGTGCGCAAGGGCGATTTCGTCTCCTTCATCGGCCCGTCCGGCTGTGGCAAGACCACGTTTCTGCGGGTCATCGCGGATCTCGAGCGCAAGACCTCCGGCGACATCACCGTCAATGGCATGACGCCGGAAGAGGCGCGCACCAACCGCGCCTACGGGTATGTCTTTCAGGCGCCCGCCCTTTATCCCTGGCGCACGATCGAAAAGAATATCGCTCTGCCGCTGGAAATTATGGGCTATCCCAGAAGTGATCATGCCAAGCGCATCGCGCAGACGCTGGATCTGGTCAATCTCACCGGTTTCGCGCACAAATACCCCTGGCAGCTCTCCGGCGGCATGCAGCAGCGCGCCTCGATCGCCCGTGCGCTCGCCTTCGACGCCGACCTGCTGCTGATGGACGAGCCCTTCGGCGCCCTCGACGAAATCGTCCGTGACCACCTCAACGAGGAGCTGCTGAAGCTCTGGAAGCGAACGAACAAGACCATCTGTTTCGTGACGCACTCGATCCCGGAGGCGGTTTATCTCTCCACGAAGATCGTCGTCATGTCGCCCCGTCCCGGCCGTGTCACCGATATCATCGACTCCACCCTTCCGCTCGAACGCCCGCTGGACATTCGTGAAACCCCTGAATTCCTGGAGATCGCCCATCGTGTCCGCGAAGGGCTGAGGGCAGGACACAGCTATGGGGAATAGGATCGCATCATGAACCCGCAATTCCTCCTCTGGCTTACCGGCGCCATGGCGATCTTCATCGGTGGCGCGACCGCTTCGCGGGCTTATATCGCCAACAACAACATATTGATCCTCGTCCTGGCCCTCATTCTCTATTGTGTGGGCAATTTGATGATGGTCCGGCTAATGCGCGAGGGCGGACTGGGCCTGGCGATTTCCGCCTCTGCCATCGCCCAGCTCGTGGTCGTCAATATCGTTGCCTTCGTCGTCTTTGGCGAGCGGCTCAGCATGCCGCAACTTGCCGGCGTTGGGCTCGGCATCGTCGCGATGGCGCTGATGCTGTTTCCGACGGAAAGAGGGGCGTGACCATGGAGAAGGAGCAATTCTTCAAGCACAAATTCGTGCCGGTTACGACCATCATACTGGCAATCATCCTGTTGTGGTACGCCTTTGCCGTTATTCTCAACACGCCCTTCCAGCGCGATCTCGACCGGCGCGCCAACGTCACCCCGACGACGATGGAATTCATCGGCAAAACGCTGTCACAGCCGAAGCCGATCCTGCCGGCGCCGCATCAGGTGGCGCAGAACGTCTTTGAAAACACCTTCCTTCGCGCGCCGACAAGCAACCGCAGTCTCGTCTACAATGCCTGGGTGACATTGTCCTCCACTGCGGTCGGTTTCGCCTTCGGTACGTTTCTCGGTATTCTGATCGCCGTCGGTATCGTGCATGTCGTCGCGCTCGATCGCAGCCTGATGCCCTGGATCATCGCCTCGCAAACCGTGCCGATCCTCGCCATCGCACCAATGGTCGTTGTCGTATTGGGTTCGATCGGCATCACCGGTCTCATTCCCAAGGCGCTGGTGTCGACCTACCTCTCCTTCTTCCCCGTCGCCGTCGGCATGGTGAAGGGATTGCGGTCGCCGGAGGTCATGCACCTCGATCTGATGCGCACCTACAATGCCAGTGCCGCGCAGACATTTTGGAAGCTGCGCGTGCCCGCTTCGGTCCCTTTTCTCTTCACCTCGATGAAAGTTGCAATCGCTGCCAGCCTCACCGGTACCATCGTTGGTGAACTGCCAACGGGCGCCGTCGCCGGCATCGGTGCCAAGCTGCTCGCAGGCTCCTACCAAAGCCTGACGATCGATATATGGGCGACGCTCGTCGCCGGCTCGATACTGGCGGCCGTGTTGATTGCCGTCGTCAGTATCGCAGCGCGTATCGTCGATCACGCCATGGGAGGTCGCGCGGCATGAAAAATCTTCATTTGTCGTGGCAAAGCACGCTCTCCCTTCTTCTTTGCCTTGCGGCACTCCCAGCTCTGCCGCTGCTTACCACCGATACCGCCACGCCCTTCAGTAGCGGGACCACTTTTGTCATTTTCATTCTCATTGGTGCCGCGGCCATTAGTTCCTTCATGAACCTGTCAGCAACGCTCTGCGCGGCGATCCTCTTCTTTGCCGCGCACGCAGCCGCCTGGCTGTTGCTGGCTGGAATATCGGGCAACGAAGGCAACGCTCTTGCATCGTTTTTCTTCCTGCTGGCCGCGGCCTGGCTGCTCGCCTGGCGTAGCGTTTCCATCCTTTCTATCATCCAGTCTCCCTCGACTGCCGACGGCTATACGTTACGGTTGCTGATTCCCGTGATCTTCGGCGTGTGGATCATCGTCATCTGGGAAGCGGTGACACGCGGGGCCGGTATTCCTTTCATCCTCCTGCCGCCGCCAAGCGCCATCGGCGCGCGGATTGCCGGCTCCATGTCGATTCTCTGGACGGATGTTCAACAGACGATCTTCCGATCGGTTCTGATCGGCTACATCATCGGTTGCTCCAGCGGCTTTATCGTCGCCATCCTTGCCGATCGCTTCGCCTTCCTGCGTCGCGGCCTGCTGCCGATCGGCAATCTGGTCTCCGCTCTGCCAATCATCGGCGTCGCGCCGATCATGGTCATGTGGTTCGGCTTCGATTGGCAGTCGAAAGCGGCCGTCGTCGTCATCATGACCTTCTTCCCGATGCTGGTGAACACGGTTGCCGGCCTCGCCGCCGCCGGTCATATGGAGCGCGATCTCATGCGCACCTATGCATCGAACTATTGGCAGACGCTGTTCAAGCTTCGCCTGCCCGCCGCGGCTCCCTTTATTTTCAATGCGCTAAAGATCAACTCGACGTTGGCCCTTATCGGTGCCATCGTGGCAGAGTTCTTTGGTACACCCATGTCGGGCATGGGCTTTCGCATCTCGACCGAAAACGGTCGGTTGAACCTCGACATGGTCTGGGCCGAGATCGCGGTTGCCGCGGTTGCGGGTTCCGTCTTCTACGGTATCGTCGCCGTTCTCGAACGGATGACGACGTTCTGGCATCCGTCTATCCGTGGTGGAAAGACGTAGTTCAGGATCCTGCCAAGGGATCAGGGCATAACTTCAGAGGGAAAAGGACAAAAAATATGAAAAAACTGATGGTCGCATTGATGGCAAGCGCGATGGCGTTGGCCGCAGCGCAGGCGGCGATGGCTGCCGACAAGGTGACGCTCCAGTTGAAATGGGTGGCGCAGGGTCAGTTCGGCGGCTACTTCGTCGCCAAGGACAAGGGCTTCTACAAGGAGGAAGGCCTCGACGTTGACATCAAGCCGGGCGGCCCGGATATCGCGCCGGAGCAGGTGATCGCCGGCGGCGGCGCCGATGTCATCGTCGACTGGATGGGCGGCGCTCTGGTTGCCCGCGAAAAGGGCGTGCCGCTGATCAACATCGCCCAGCCCTACGACAAGTCCGGCCTTGAGCTGATCTGCCCGAAGGACGGTCCGGTGAAGACCGAAGCCGATTTCAAGGGCCATACGCTCGGCGTCTGGTTCTTCGGCAACGAATATCCCTTCTTCGCCTGGATGCACAAGATCGGCCTGAAAACCGACGGCGGCAAGGATGGCGTCACTGTCCTGAAGCAGAGCTTCGACGTTCAGCCGCTCGTCCAGAAGCAGGCCGACTGCATCTCGGTCATGACCTATAACGAATACTGGCAGGCGGTCGATGCCGGCTTCAAGCCGGAAGATCTGATCGTCTTCAACTATAGCAAGCTCGGCAACGACCTTCTGGAAGACGGCCTCTATGTCAACGAGACCAAGCTGAAGGACGCTAAGTTCAAGGCCAACATGGTCAAGTTCGTTCGTGCTTCGATGAAGGGCTGGAAATACGCCGTCGAACATCCGGATGAAGCCGCCGAAATCGTCATGGACAATGGCGGTCAGGACGAAAACCATCAGAAGCGCATGATGGGCGAAGTCGCCAAGCTGATCGGCAACGGCAAGCTCGACGAGAAACTCTACGACCGCACGGTCGCCGCCCTTCTCGACCAGAAGATCATCAGCAAGAAGCCGACCGGTGCTTATACGCATGAGATCACCGACGCCGCGCTGAAATAGGGCTGGCTTCAAAAAACGGGAGAAACGCGCGGGGCCTATGCCACGCGCGTTTTTTTCATTTTGTAACAGGGATGATAAAAGGCTGGCTTTGTCGCCGCATTTGCCTGAAAAGCCATGCGTCGATCAAGCATCTGAATGCAAATATCACGAGCGCGTGATTGATTCGCGATGCAACGCCCATTAGAATTACGCGCGCGCCAGAAATCATTTTCTCGTGATCTTGCAAGATTTGGAAATCGTTCCCACCTAATGGGGCAAATTGAGGATGAGGGACTTGCAGGCATGACAGACGGATATTGATCCGCCGGAAAGAGCCGGCCCGCACGCATTAATCCCCCGTGCTCGCGACGGAAAACAGCGAGATCCCTTTTACACGAAGTACCGAACTGGAATTGGACGCATGGCCTTTAAGCCGCATAGATTTCTGAGCACGACTGCGATGTTGCTTGTTCTCCTGACGGCGCCGGCGGCCTTTGCCGAAGAGCCCACCGTCACCACGCCGAAGCAGAACCTGCCTGCAATCGTCGTTACACAGGCTGTGACGCGCAAATTGACCGACAAGGTCGTCGCAACCGGCACGGTGAAAGCCGTGGACGAGGTCTATATCCAGCCGCAGGTGGACGGCCTGTCGATCCGTTCGCTCAATGCCGATGTCGGCGACAAGGTCGAGGCGAACAGCACGCTCGCCACGCTGAACGACGATGCGCTGGTCCTGCAGAAGAGCCAGATGGAAGCAACGAAGGCCAAGGGCGAAGCAACGCTCGCCCAGCTTCGCGCGCAGCTCACCGAGGCCCATGCCAATGCCGAGGAGGCGGAATTACAGCGCGTCCGCGCGGTCGCCATGGGTGCCAAGGGCACCGTCTCGACGTCCTCGGTCGAGCAGGCGAATGCGACGGCCGCCGCCAACAAGGCGCGCGTGGCCTCCGCCGAACAGGCGATCGCAGTTGCCGAAGCCGATCTCAAGGTCATCGACAGCCAGATCGCCGATACCGATCTGAAGCTCGCCCGCACGGGCGTCAAAACCCCGGTCGCCGGCACGGTCGCCTCGCGTAACGCCCGCATGGGAGCCATCGCCAACGGCAGTGGGGACCCGCTGTTTACCATCATCCGCGACAGCGATCTGGAGCTGGTGGTCGATGTCTCCGAAAGCGACATCACCAAAATTACCCTTGGCCAGAAGGCGTTGATTTCGCTTTCCGGCAGCCGCGAAAAACTCACCGGCTCCGTCCGCCTGGTGGCGCCGATCGTCGATGCCGTTACCCGCCTCGGCGCCGTCCACATCTCCATCGATGACGACGAAAAGGCGCGCGCGGGCATGTATGGCAGCGCCGAGATCATCATCCGCGAGACACAGGGCGTCTCCCTGCCGCTGACGGCGGTCAACAGCGACGAAAATGGCTCTTCCGCCCGCAAGGTAGAGAGTGGCGTCGTCAAATTCGTCAATGTCCAGACCGGCATTCAGGATGGCGCTTACGTCGAGATCGTCAAGGGCCTGAAGGATGGTGACGAAGTCGTCGCCAAAGCCGGCGCCTATGTCCGCGACGGTGATCACATCACGCCTGTCAAAGAAGCTCCGCAAGCGTCCAACTGAACGAGAACGGCAAGATGAACTTTTCCGCCTGGTCCATCCGAAATCCGATCGCGTCGCTTCTGGCCTTTTTCCTGCTGATGGTGGTGGGCGCGCACGCCTTCTTCAATCTGCCGATCACCCGTTTTCCGAATATCGACGTGCCAGTCGTCAACGTGACCGTGACGCAGAGCGGTGCCTCGCCTGCCGAACTCGAAATGCAGGTGACGAAGGAAGTCGAAGACGCCGTCGCCAGCATTAACGGTATCGACGAGATCCAATCGACGGTGACCGACGGACAGTCGCAGACCGTGGTCATCTTCCGCCTGGAAGTGCCGACGCAGCAGGCCGTTCAGGATACCAAGGACGCGATCGACCGCATTCGCGGTAATCTGCCGTCGACCATCGACGAGCCGATTGTCTCCAAGGTGGATGTCGAAGGCCAGGCGATCCAGAGCTTTGCCGTTTCCTCGCCGAATATGTCGCTCGAAGAACTGTCCTGGTTTGTTGACGATACGGTCAAGCGCGCGCTGCAAGGTCAGACCGGTATCGGCCGCGTCGACCGCTATGGCGGCGCCGACCGCGAAGTGCGCATCGAACTCGATCCGAACAAGCTGAATGCCTATGGCATCACCGCGCTTTCGGTGAGCCAGCAGTTGCGCGGCACCAACATCGATCTCGGCTCCGGTCGCGGCCAGGTGGCCGGCAGCGAGCAGGCAATCCGCGTCCTTGGCGATGCCCGCGATGTCGCCCAGCTCGCCGACACCACCATAGCCTTGACCAACGGCCGTTTCGTCAAGCTCTCCGATCTCGGCGTCATCAAGGATACCTATCAGGAGCCGAAGTCCTTCTCGCGCTTCAACAGCGCGCCCGTCGTGACCTTCGGCGTGTTCCGCGCCAAGGGTGCCAGCGAAGTATCCGTCGCCAAGACCGTGGACGACACCCTGACCAAGGTGCGGGCCGAAAATCCGAATGTCTCGATCGAGATGATCGACGACGCGGTCTATTACACCTACGGCAACTACGAAGCGGCAATGCACACGCTGCTGGAAGGCGCGTTGCTGGCGGTCATCGTCGTCTTCCTGTTCCTCAAGAATTGGCGAGCGACGTTGATTTCGGCCGTTGCCCTGCCGCTTTCGGCGATCCCCACCTTCTGGGTCATGAACCAGATCGGCTTCTCGCTGAACCTGGTCAGCTTCCTGGCGCTGACGCTGGCGACCGGTATTCTCGTCGACGACGCCATCGTCGAGATCGAGAACATTGCCCGCCATATCAAGATGGGCAAGACGCCCTATCGCGCTGCGATCGACGCCGCTGATGAAATCGGCCTCGCGGTCATTGCGACGACCTTTACCATCATCGCCGTCTTCGTGCCCGTCTCCTTCATGCCGGGCATTCCCGGCCAATATTTCATCCAGTTCGGCCTGACGGTCGCCTTCTCGGTATTCTTCTCGCTGCTGGTCGCGCGCCTCATCACGCCGATGATGGCCGCCTATTTCATGCGCGCCGAAGATGCCGTCGAGGACCATCACGACAATGACGGCCGGTTCATGCGCGGCTATAGCTGGCTGGTTCGGATAACGACCAAGAGATGGTATACGCGCTATCCGACATTGCTTGCGGCCTTTGCATTCTCCGTTGCCTCCGTCTTCGCTCTGATCATGTTCGTGCCCGGCAGCTTCATCCCGCCGGATGATTCCTCCCGCATCGTGCTGTCGGCCGAACTGCCGCCGAATGCCCGGCTCGACGACACAGAGCAGGCAACCAACGAGATTTACAGGCGCGTCAAGGATATCGATGGCGTCGAGAATGTGTTCGTCCTTGGCGGCGCCTCGCCGAAGGGCGATCTGGAGCTGCGCCGCGCCACGGTAACGCTGACGCTCGGCAAGCTCGACCAATCGCTCGTCAAGAAGCTGGTCAACGATGTGGCGGGTTCGCTGCCCGTGATCGGCCCCTACCTGCCGAAGGTTGCCGTCCATGGGCGCGTGAAGCCGCAGTGGGAGGTCGAGAAGGAAGTCTTCGCCAAGCTGCGCTCGATCCCCGACGTCCGCATCACCAAGCTTAATGACCGCGGCGACCGTGACCTGACCTACAACTTCCTCTCCCGCAACGAGAAGGATCTGAACGAAGCAGTCGGCATCCTCGAAGCCAAGTTGCGCACCGATCCGGCGCTTGCCAATGTCAGCGCCGACGGCGCCCTGCCCCGGCCGGAGCTGCAAGTCTATCCGCGCAAGGACGAGGCTGCCCGTCTTGGCATTACGCCGCAGATGATTTCCGACACGGTGCGCGTTGCGACCATCGGCGATATCGACGCGTCGCTTGCCAAGATTTCGCTCGATGACCGCCAGATCCCCATCCGCGTGCAGGCTGCAATCGGCATGCGCCGCGATCTTGCCGCGATCCGGGCATTGCGCATCAAGACCGCCACCGGCGCGTCTGTGCCGATGTCGAGCGTGGCCGATATCGACTATTCGGAAGGCCTCTCTTCGATCAAGCGCAACAACCGCTATCGCGTCGTCGCGATCGGCGCCGACCTGCCGCAGGGCGTGGCGCTAGACACGGCTTCAAGCCATTTCCTCGCCACCGTCAACAGCGCCAAGATCCCGGCCAGCGTCCATCTGGCGGAAAGCGGTGACACCAAGGTCCAGAAGGAAATGCAGCAGAGCTTCGGCAACGCCATGCTGCTCGGCCTTCTGCTCGTTCTGACCGTGCTGGTGCTGCTGTTCAAGGACGTGATCCAGCCTTTCACCATCCTGCTGTCGCTGCCTCTGGCGATCGGTGGCGTGGCGCTGGCGCTGATCGTGACCGGCAATGCTCTCTCCATGCCCGTCATGATCGGCATCCTGATGCTGATGGGTATCGTCACCAAGAACGCCATTCTGCTCGTCGATTTCGCCATCGAAATGATGCACCATGGCATGCCGCGACTGGAGGCCGTGGTCGAGGCCGGCCGCAAGCGCGCACGGCCGATCATCATGACCTCGATCGCCATGTCCGCCGGCATGTTGCCGTCGGCGCTCGGCGTCGGCGAAGGCGGCACGTTCCGCGCGCCGATGGCGATCGCGGTGATCGGCGGCATCATCGTCTCGACCGTCCTCAGCCTGGTGGTCGTGCCGTCCTTCTTCCTGATCATGGACGACCTGTCGCGCCTGCTTGCCTGGCTTTTCGGCCGCCTCGTCGGCAAGAAGGATGTGAACGACGAGGTTCTGACCAAGGAAAAACTGGCAGCAGCCGTCGACGAAAACCGCAAGTCGCTCACAGCGTTGGAAGAACGTTTCGACGCCATGGAAAACAAGGACGTCCCGCAGCGCGGTGCGTCCGCCAAGACGAATATCCTGAAGCTGCCACCGTTCGCCGCCGAATAGAGCGGCAAATCGGGAAACGGAAGACAATGGCGGGGCGGCTTACAGGCCGCCCTGTTCCTTTAGGAAGTCGACGATCGTTCCGACGCCATCGCCGCGTTTCATATCGGAGAACACGAAGGGACGGGCCTGGCGCATGCGAGTCGCATCGCGGTCCATGACGTCGAGATTGACGTCGACGAAGGGCGCGAGGTCCTTCTTGTTGATGACGAGAAGGTCGGATTTGGTAATGCCGGGACCGCCCTTGCGCGGAATTTCCTCGCCCTGGCAGACCGAGATCACATAAATGGTGATATCGGCGAGATCCGGCGAAAAGGTCGCCGCCAGATTATCGCCGCCGGATTCGATGAAGACGACGTCGAGATCGGGAAGCCGCTCGTTGAGGCCGGCGATGGCCTGCAGGTTGATCGTCGCGTCTTCGCGAATGGCGGTGTGCGGGCAACCGCCGGTTTCGACGCCGACGATCCGATCCGAGGTCAGCGCCTGCATGCGCACCAGGGCCTCGGCATCCTCGGTCGTGTAGATATCGTTGGTCACCACCGCGACGGAATAATCGTCGCGCATTGCCTTACAAAGCTTTTCGGTCAACGCCGTCTTGCCCGAGCCGACAGGCCCGCCGATGCCGACGCGTAAGGGTCCATTTCTCGATTTCATGCTCGAAACTCCGATAAAAACATAGAATAGCGAGGCAAACGCGTCTCGCACAGCGGCGAATGACGTAGGCTCTGCTTCGATCGTAATATTTGCCTGCGCCCTTCCCTCAGGATCGAAAGAGCCGGGTGCCCTGCGTCTCATGACGAAGGCTGGCAATGTCAGCCTGCACGGTCGCGGCACCGAGATCGTCTAGGCTCGATTGCGCCGCCCGCTTTGCGACCTCGGCGATGACGTCTCCCAGCGCCGCCAGGATCGCGACACCGTCCTTCTGTCCAGTCACCCCGAGGCGAATACCGGCCGACAGCATCTGCGACGCCAGCGCATGCAGGAAAGCCGCGAGTGCCTTTTCCCTTGCGATGTCATGCGCGCCAGCCACAGCACCGACCGCCACCGGATAAGCCGTTTTCGCCGGCAGCATGGAAAAGACCGGATGCGGCCAGGCGCTGGCGGCGGAAAGAAAAGCTTCGCCGAGCAGCATGGTCTCCTGATGGCGCTCCTTCGAGCCGGCCAGTGCTTCGGCAAGCTCGGCCGCCGCGGCCAGCCGCGCCGCATCCTCGGCCGCGCCATGCGCCTCAGCAAGCAAGACAGCATCGTTCCAGACCGAGCCATGGCGGATCAATGCGACGATCCAATCCCGAAGGCTCGCCGTGTCCCGCACCAGACCATCATGGACAGCGCGTTCCAGCCCGCCCGAATAGGCGAAGGAACCGACGGGGAAAGCCGGCGACAGCCAAGCCATCAGCCGCAAAAGCGCCTGCAGATCGCCATCCTCCGCCGCTGAAATCCCGCCCATCATGTTCAGTCGCGCGAATGATCGTGATGGTCATGCCCGTGATCATGATTATGGGCATGATCATGATGCCCGTGATCGTGACCGTGCGAATGGCCGCCATGAGCATGATAGGCGCCACGCGCCGGCTGGAAGGCTTCGCTGACCTCGGTTACCGTTGCGCCGAGGCCTTCGAGCATGGAGCGAATGACATGATCGCGCAGGATGAGGATACGGTCTTCCTCGATCTGTGCCGAAAGATGCCGATTGCCGAGATGCCAGGCGAGCTCGATCAGATGCCGGCGATCGCGCGGCTTGATCTCGAACAGCTTTTCCGCCGCGGCGACGATTTCGATCAATTCGCCGTCTTCGCGCACCAAAAGATCACCGTTGGCAAACAGAACCGGCTCCTTCAGATCGAGCATGACCATCTCGCCATTTTCGAGATGCAGCAGTTTGCGGCGCAGATGCCGGAGATCATGCGGCAGCACGACACGATCGATCGGATTGGAGGATGGGGTGCCGGCCGGCAGATAGGAAGTGACGCGTAGCATGACCTGTCCAGTTCAAAACTTTATCAGACCATGCAAAATAGCCGCTTTCCGCGCAAGGACCAGTGCCGGTTTCGCAGATCTATATTCCATGGCCGTATCGATGCGGCTCCACATGGTCGGGCGCCGTTTCTTGTCCCTCCTCGACCGACCGGCGTTGCCAGACATGGTTCAGCCATTCGCTTTCATGAACGACACGATTGCGGCCAAGCGCCTTGGCGAGATACAGCGCCTTGTCCGCGGCGGCATAGACGAGTTCCTTCTTGCGCTCGCCCCACATATCCGCAATCCCTGCGGAAATAGTGATCTTCACTGCGCCGCCTTCGACGGCGATGGCGTGATCGGCAATCCGCGTTTTCACGCCCTCGATGCGGGCGATGCGTTCGGCCATGTCGCGGCCATGGACGATGGCGCCAAACTCCTCGCCGCCGAGGCGGGCAATCACATCCCTGCCCTTGAAGATGCCAGAAAAGATTTGCGACACGGCGATGATGACGGCATCGCCCGAAGCATGCCCGTAGCGGTCATTGATCGTCTTGAATCGATCGACATCGAAGATCACCAGCGAGGCATCGTCTTTCGCCTCCTCCAGCGCATCGGTAAAAGCGCGACGGTTCAGCAATCCCGACAACATGTCGGTTCGGCTCAGCCGTTCGAATTCGGCGCGTGAGACCGCGAGCTTGTGAATGGCATAGCCGGCCAGCAGCGCCAATACGCCGGAGACCGTTCCGCCGATGAGCCAGGCGAGCAGCAGGCAGAGGCGGATCGCCTCCAGTATCGGCAACGGCAACAGGCCAAGCCATTCGACGACTGGCAGCATCACGAGAATGATGGCGACGGACAGGATGACCGCTAGAAAACTCATCTTTAGCGCGAAAATATATATCGTGCGACGCTGCTGGAAATTACCGAGTTCGGCCTGCAGCGAAATCCACCGTTTCATGCGAATCACCTTCCTCAGCCCATCAATTCGATGATTTGAGATAGGGGCGAACGCTCTTCCAGGTCTTTAACGCGATCGTTAAAATGCTGGACATTTCTCAACTTATGAACTGCTGAGATTTGGCATCAAACTCACGCGTGCCCTTACGTGAGGTTGCGACGCGAACGAGCGCCGATACAAGTCTCTGATTATGCTGCAATAGTTTGGGGTCTTCACGAAAAACCCCTGAAATCCAGGGGCTCTCGTAATCCACAGGCGATGAAACGTCGCAGTTCCCGTTAAAACAGGAAATAACGTTGCGCCATCGGCAGCACCGTCGCCGGCTCGCAGGTCAGAAGCTCGCCATCGGCGCGCACTTCATAGGTCTCCGGATCCACTTCGATATGCGGCGTCAGGCTGTTGTGAACCATCGACGCCTTGGAAATCCCCCCGCGGGTATTCTTGACGGCAACAAGGCTCTTGGCGACGCCGAGCCTTCCGGCAAGTCCGGCGTCGAGCGAAGCCTGCGACACGAAAGTAACCGAGGAGTTTGTCAGGCTCTTGCCAAAAGAGGCAAACATCGGGCGGTAATGCACCGGCTGCGGCGTCGGGATGGAGGCGTTCGGATCGCCCATGGGAGCGGCTGCGATCGAGCCGCCGAGCAGGACCATATCCGGCTTCACTCCGAAGAAGGCCGGGTTCCAGATCACCAGATCGGCGCGCTTGCCGGCTTCGATCGAGCCGATCTCATGGCTGAGGCCATGGGCGATCGCCGGATTGATCGTGTATTTGGCGATATAGCGTTTGACGCGGAAATTGTCGTTGTCGCCGGTTTCCTGGGCAAGGCGGCCGCGCTGGCGCTTCATCTTGTCGGCGGTCTGCCAGGTTCGGATCGCCACTTCGCCGACGCGGCCCATGGCCTGGCTGTCGGACGAAATGATCGAGAAGGCACCGATATCGTGAAGAATGTCTTCCGCCGCAATCGTCTCCTTGCGGATGCGGCTTTCGGCGAAAGCAATGTCTTCCGGGATCGACGGCGACAGGTGATGGCAGACCATCAACATGTCGAGATGCTCGGCAATCGTGTTAACCGTATAGGGACGCGTCGGATTGGTCGACGACGGTATGACATTCGACTGGCCGCAGATCTTGATGATGTCGGGCGCATGGCCGCCGCCTGCCCCTTCGGTATGAAACGCATGGATGGTACGGCCCTTGATGGCGCCGATCGTGTCTTCGACGAAGCCACTTTCGTTCAACGTATCCGTGTGGATCATCACCTGCACATCATATGCATCGGCGACCGTGAGGCAGCAGTCGATCGCGCCGGGCGTCGTCCCCCAATCCTCGTGCAGCTTCAACGAGGTGGCGCCGGCAAGCACCATCTCCTCGAGCGCGCCGGGCAGCGAGGCATTGCCCTTGCCGGCAAAGGCGAGGTTCATCGGAAAGGCGTCGGCAGCCTCGATCATGCGGGCAATATGCCATGGGCCGGGCGTGCAGGTGGTGGCGAGCGTTCCGTGCGCCGGTCCCGTGCCGCCGCCCAGCATGGTCGTCAGCCCGCTCATCAGCGCCTCTTCGATCTGCTGCGGGCAGATGAAGTGGATATGGCTGTCCATACCGCCAGCCGTGACGATCTTGCCCTCACCTGCGATCGCCTCCGTGCCCGGACCCACGATGATGTTGACGCCCGGCTGCATGTCCGGATTGCCGGCCTTGCCGATCGCGACGATCCTGCCGTCCTTGAGGCCGATATCAGCCTTAACGATCCCCCAGGTATCGACGATCAGCGCGTTGGTGATGACGGTGTCGACAGCACCGTTCGCCCGCGTCACCTGGCTCTGCCCCATGCCGTCACGAATGACCTTGCCGCCGCCGAACTTCACCTCCTCGCCATAGGTGGTGAAATCCTTCTCCACCTCGATGAAAAGTTCCGTATCGGCAAGCCGCACCTTATCGCCGGTGGTCGGCCCGAACATGTTGGCATAGGCCGCGCGGGAAATCTTATAGGGCATAAATCAGGCTCCTTGGGAGGAAAGAATGGGAGTCTTGTTGGCGATGCGCCTCAGGCGACCGAGGGAAATATAAAAGTCGACCAGCCGTTTCTCCGCCGCAAACGGATGGCCATCCCATCCGGTATGGCTGAAGCCGGTGATGGCGATGTCATCATCTGGATAGCGCAAAAGCAGATCGGCAATGACAACCATGCCGCTGCTCGGCACGATATAGGCACCCGGTTCGTGCGCCGCGAGCGCTTCATCGACGCTCTCATGAACCGATTGGTCGATAACCACATGACGTTTGCGTGTGGCATTACAGAAAGCGGTGAATTGATCCGTGTAGTCATCGCAGAAATCGTTGAGTTCCGGATGCGACAACGCCAGTGGCGCGCGTAGCGCAGCAAACTTGCGAGGGTCACGGACGCTCCAGATTTCCGACGCGGCGGCGATCGGCGGACTGTTGCGCCATTCGGCAGAACCGAGCATCGCTCGCGCCGGTCGGCCGGTGTTGCAGACCGCGACGATATCGGTGCGGCTGCCGCTCAACGCAACGGAACGGCAATCGTTGAAACGCACGACCAGATCGGCGGCGGCGATCTCTTTCGCCGCCGCTTCTGCGATCTCGCCGTTGCCGACGATCATGATCCTGCGTTTTGCGCTCACTGCGCACCCTCCGGCCCATCGGCCAGTGCCTTTAGCTCTTTGGTCCGCTGCTTCGTCAAGGTCGCCTTGCATCCGGAAACGAGCATGGGCTCCATAGAACCGCCTCTCGCCTCGAAGCCCTCCGCTTCGCATTGGCCATCGCGATAGTCGACCCAGGCGCGTTGCGCCTTGACCAATGCCTTTTCGGCGCCTTTTTGGTCGGCATCGAGATCGGCATCGGTGGCAACCATGGCCGCACGCGTCTTTTTGTATTGCTCGTTCAAAGCCTTGTCGGCCTTGTCGTAGTCGCGCTGCGAGCAGATGTTCATGTCCATCTGCGTCTCTGCATTATTGCAATCGACCTCCGGCTGGTCCGTATCGTTTTGCGCATGGGCCGAGCCGCACATCAAAACCATCGCAACACATGCACCGGACGCAAGCATTCTCAAAGACATACCGCCTCTCCCCGTTAGCCTCAGAGTTTGCCCATGATCTGCTGGCGGAAGCCGTAGACCTCGCGCTTGCCGGAGAGCGGGATCAGCGTCACCGAGCGCGTCTGGCCCGGCTCGAAACGCACTGCGGTCCCTGCGGGGATATCGAGACGCATGCCCTTGGCTTTGTCGCGGTCAAAGGCAAGACCACCGTTCGTTTCGGCAAAATGATAGTGGCTGCCCACCTGCACCGGCCGGTCGCCGGTATTGGAGACCTCCAGCGTTATCGTCGGCGCGCCGGCGTTCAGTTCGATATCGCCGCTTGCGGCAAGAATTTCGCCTGGAATCATGGTTTTTCCTCTGCCGTCGTTCAGCGGATCGGCTCGTGCACGGTCACGAGCTTCGTTCCATCCGGAAACGTCGCCTCGACCTGTACGTCATGGATCATCTCGGCAATTCCCTCCATCACCTGCTCGCGGGTGATGACATGGGCGCCCGCTTCCATCAGTTCGGCGACCGGGCGGCCGTCGCGGGCACCTTCGACGACGAAGTCGGTGATCAGCGCGATGGCTTCCGGATGGTTGAGCTTGACGCCGCGCTCCAGCCGCCGCCGTGCCACCATTGCCGCCATGGAAATCAACAGCTTATCTTTTTCTCTCGGAGTGAGGTTCATCGCCTACCTATGTAATTGCTATTTGCTCGAACTACAGATTCCAGACTTTCGGCACTGGCGTTCCGTTACGCAAGGCGGAAATGACCGGGATCAGGATTTTTCTAAGTGCGAAGCCGTCGGACGCCGCCAGCCGTACCACCAGCTTGTCGCGCCATTGGCTGGCACCGCCCATATGCTCCCCAACGAGCGGCCGCACCTTGGCGAGATAGGTCTCCGCCAGCGGCCCGGCATAGAGCAGAGTCGCAAAGGCAACCTGGCCGCTCAGAACGGCATGTTCGGCCGTCAACGCTGCGACATCGCCATCGAGCCTCAGCTCCTCGGCATGGATCAACCGGTCGGCGCGGCGGATGCGCCAGCGGTCGCGAAACAGCCCCCGCACCATCGCCTCGCCCATCGCCTTGCGGCCCAGCAAAATTGCCTCGACGGCCAGAAATTCGGCGGTCTCGTCAAGATCGACATCGAGCCTGCGCGACAGCGAGGCGCGATCGAACAGAATGGTTTCCTGCGGCAACCAATCGACACGCGCGTCAGTATCGACCTTGATCGAAGTCACGACTTCAGCGGTGCCTGCGGATGCTTTATAGATTTTCTCGCAGGCCTGGGTGGTCACATCGATGCGTGTGCCGGGTCCCGCGACGATGCTCCAATCCATCCGGTCGCCGCCGGTCAACCCGCCGGCGGTGTTGATGATGACGGCTTCCATGGAATTGTCGAACGTGTCAGGCAGGCGAATCTTCGCCGCACCTTCTTGGAAAAGTTCGGCAAGGCGCGTGCGCCCATCAAGCGCCTTGGCCGCCAGATGGCCGCGCCCGCGCGCCCTCTGCGGTCTTGTGCTCGCCGCTGCCATCGCCATCCTGCCTCTGCGCTCCTCACATCATGCCATCGCCGGTCTTTGAAACCCGTCAAGGAGTAAAGGCAAGCAATTTCTGTGCCTTATGCAACGCCCTAGAACACCGGTCTGCTGCGGCTGGCATCCGCTGCATTTTTCGCCAGACGATGAAAAGAGTGGCAATGGCTGCGCTTCTACGGCGGTAAAGGCAGCGCCGACGGAATCAAGCCACCCGATCCGGCGGCTCGCGCCCTTCGAAAAAAGCGGTGATATTGTCCACCACCTTCATTCCCATGGCCGTGCGCGTCTCTTCGGTCGCGCTGCCAAGATGCGGCAGCAGCACGACATTCTCCATCGCCTTCAATTTCTCCGGCACATTCGGCTCCGCTTCATAGACGTCGAGGCCGGCGCCACGGATGGTGCCTTGCTCCAGGGCTGAAATCAGCGCTGCCTCGTCGACGACATCGCCGCGGGCGGTGTTGATCAGGAAGGCGCCAGGCTTCATGGCGGCGAAACGGGCAGCATTCATCAGGTGACGGTTCTCGGCGCCGCCAGGGCAATGCAACGACACGAAATCGGAGGCTGCAAGCACATCCTCGATCGTCGGCAATTGCACCGCGCCGTACCGCGTTGCTTCCATCGGATCGACCGCAGAGCGATTATAGAAGACGACCTCCATGCCGAAACCGAAATGACAGCGCTGCGCGAAAGCCTTGCCGATGCGGCCGAAACCGATGATGCCGACGGTTTTGCCGGTGACCTTCGTGCCGATCAAGTGCGTCGGCCGCCAGCCGCTCCATTCGCCGGCACGCAGCTCGCGTTCCCCTTCCCCGGCGCGGCGCGCCACGGACAGCAGCAGCAGAATGGCGATATCGGCGGTACAATCGGTCAGCACCCCCGGCGTGTTGGTGACGACGATGCCCTTGGCCTTGGCGGAAGCGACGTCGATATGATTGAAGCCCACGCCGAAATTGCCGACGATTTTTGTCCTGATGGCATCGCCTTCGAAAAGCGCGGCCGGCAGTCTATCGGAAACGGTCGGCAGCACCGCATCATAAGATAGCAGGGCCTCGCGCAACTGCCGGGCATCGAGCGCTATATCATCCGAATTGAACGTCGCTTCGAAGCGCTCGGAAAGTACGGCCTCCACCGCGGCCGGCCAGCGCCGGGTGACGAGAATACGGGGTCTGGTCATGCTGCATCTTCCTCCTGCCGAGATAGGCTCAGACTTAGAGCACGATCGCCGCAAAGGAAATGCTGTCATCACAGCTTGAATGCAAAGAAGCCCGGCCAATGACCGGGCTTCCAGATCGAACGCATCACCGGAAAGCCGGCGATGCAGATGCTTATTTTTCCATTTCGGCGTAGTTGTACTTGCCGTCGGAACCCTTCGACCACTTGTACATCACGTAGTCCGGACGGGTGATGTCGCCCTTTTCGTTGAAGCCGAGTTCGCCGATGGCGGTCTTGTACGGACCCTTTGCCTTCAGCGCGTCGGCAACGGCCATCGGGTCGTTGGAGCCGGCAGCCTTTGCGGCGTCGGCGATGACCTGCATGGCAGCATACGCATAGAGCGTGTAGCCTTCCGGCTCATAGCCCGCAGCGCGGAACTTGGCGACCAGATCCTTGGAAGCCGGGTTCTTGCGCGGATCCGGCGCGAAGGTCATCAGCGTGCCGTCAACGGCGTCGCCGGCGATCGAAGCCAGCTCGTTCGAGACGATACCGTCACCGGACATGAAGTGAGCCTTGACGCCCTGGTCGGCCATCTGGCGCATGATCAGGCCGGCTTCGGTGTGCAGACCGCCGTAGTAGACGAAGTCGACACCAGCTTGCTTCATCTTGGCGATGAGGGCCGAATAGTCCTTGTCGCCGGGGGTGATGCCTTCGTAGAGAACTTCCTTCACGCCGGCAGCGTTGAGGTTCTTCTTGGTTTCGTCGGCAAGGCCCTGGCCATAGGGGGTCTTGTCGTGAACGACGGCAACCTTGGCACCCTTGAAGTTGTCGGCGATGTACTTGCCGGCAACGGCACCCTGCTGGTCATCACGACCGCAGGTACGGAAGGTGTTCCACAGGCCACGTTCGGTGAATACCGGGTTGGTGGAAGCCGGGGTGATCTGAAGGATGCCGTTTTCGGCATAAACTTCCGAAGCCGGGATGGAAACGCCCGAGTTGAAGTGGCCGACAACGAACTTGACGCCGTCAGCGACGAACTTGTTGGCGACCGAAACGCCCTGCTTGGCGTCGGAAACGTCGTCGCCGAGTTCGAGCTTGATCTTTTCACCGTTGATGCCACCGGCAGCGTTGATGTCCGCTACGGCCTGCTCGGCACCCTTTTGGAGCTGAGAGCCGAACGCAGCATTTGCACCCGTCAGCGGGCCTGCAACGCCAACGATGATGTCAGCCTTCGCAACGCCGCTGAGCGCGATCATCGCCGACAGAGCCACGGCCGACAGAAGATACTTCTTCATATTGTTACTCCCAATTTTTTGAGCGGGTTCCGTTTGAGTTGCCCTGCGCAATACCCACCAATCATCGCGCCGGTAAGCTTGTATTTCGAAGTAGGGAGGACAGGATCCCGAAAAATGTCGAGCGGTTTTCGGATAGGATCAAGCCCACCTTGTATTCAGACTGAGCCTAGTTTCGGCGCACTGTCAATTCTTCTTCTTCCACGAAAAGGCCGAGGTCTTTTCGTAGAGCCAGTAGTAGTTGTTCACCATCTGGTAGGTGCGGCGGTAGCGATAGCTGGCCGTCGAGAAGATGAGGAGAAGGACCACGTCGAGAATATAGTTGCCGAGGTCGAATACCGGGCCGTTGAACAGCGCGTGATGCAGGAATTGCAGCCCGAGGCCGATCAGGAAAGTATAGATGACCGCCAGCGGGTAGGAGTTCCAGTTGCTCGCCACGGCGCGGCCGGCGCGCCACGCCGTCCAGAAACCCAAAAGAACGATAACCACACGAATGACGAGGCGCCCGCCGGTATCGCTTTCGAAGAAAAGTCCCTGCATATCAAATTCTCCGCAAAACGAGGCTCAATGGTGGCCGCCTTCGAGATAGGCGGAGCGCACTTCCGGATTGGCAAGCAGTTCCTTGCCGGAGCCGCTCATCGTCACCCGGCCGTTGACCATGACATAGGCGCGGTCGGAGAGCTTCAGGGCCGCAAACGCGTTCTGCTCGACCAGGAAGACGGTGAGCCCCTGGCTCTTGTTCAGAACCTTGATGGCTTCGAAAATCCCCTTGACGATCAGCGGCGCAAGGCCAAGCGAGGGCTCGTCGAGCAGAAGCAGCTTCGGGCGGGCCATCAACGCGCGGCCGATCGACAGCATCTGCTGTTCGCCGCCCGACAGCGTACCGCCGCGCTGCGACTGACGTTCCTTCAGGCGCGGAAACAGGGTGAAGATCTTCTCGACGTCCTCATTGAAATATTTGAGTTTGTCGAGGCTTGCGCCCATTTGTAGGTTCTCGTAGACCGTCATGCGCGGGAAGATGCGCCGCCCTTCGGGCGACTGCGCAATACGCAGCCGGGCGATCTCGTGGGTCGGCATATGGGTAATGTCGCGGCCATCGAAGGTCACCGAACCATTGCGGGCCTGCGGGCTGCCGCAGATCGTCATCATTAATGTCGACTTGCCGGCACCGTTGGCGCCGATCAGACTGACGATTTCGCCGCTGTTGACTTCGACATTGACGCCGGCAAGGGCGCGGATATTGCCGTAATAGGTTTCGACGCCTTCAACTTTCAGAAGCGGTTGCCCCGTCATCGCTGTTCGCCCTCTTGGAGGTGCTCGACTTCGGCAATCACCTCTTCCACTTCTTCATCTTCCACACCCAGATAGGCCGCGATCACCCTCGGATCGTTCTTGACCTCGTCCGGCGTACCATCGGCAATCTTCTGCCCGTATTCGAGCACGACGACGTGGTCGGAGATTTCCATGACCACCGACATGTCGTGTTCGATCAGAAGGATCGACGTGTCGGCATCCTTGCGGATGCTGCGCAGGAATTCGTTGAGCACCAGCGACTCGCGCGGGTTGAGACCGGCGGCCGGCTCGTCCAGGCACAGAAGCTCAGGCCCGGTGCACATGGCGCGGGCGATTTCGAGACGGCGTTGCGCGCCGTAAGGAAGATCGCCGGCCGGGTCGTCGGCGCGATCGACGAGATCCGCCTTCTCCAGCCAGAAGCGCGCCAGTTCGATGGCATTCTTGGCCTCGGCGCGATATTTGCCGATGCCGAGCAGACCAAGCACGGTAAAGCCAGACGCGCGCATGAGCTTATTGTGTTGAGCAACCAGCAGGTTTTCAAGCACGGTCAGGCCCGAGAACAGGCGGATGTTCTGGAACGTGCGCGCCACCTTGGCTTCACGCGTGATCCGGAAATCCGGCAGCCGCTCCAGGAGGAATTGCTTGCCGCTTTTCTGGTTGAGCGTGATCATGCCCATCGTCGGCTTGTAGAAACCGGTGATGCAATTGAAGACGGTGGTCTTGCCGGCGCCGTTCGGGCCGATCAGCGCAGTGATATCGCCGCGCTTGGCCTCGAAGGAGAAGTCGTTGATCGCCATCAGGCCGCCGAACTTCATCGAAAGATGATCGACTTTCAGCAGGACGTCGTCGGGGGTTGTGGTCACAGCGTTCATCAGCCGTGGCCCTCCTTTGTAAAGCTGCCGGAGACCGCTTTCCGCTCCTTGAGGAAGGCGGTCGGCTCACGAGTGCCGACGAAGCCGCGCGGTTTCACGATCATGACGACGACCATCGCCAGGCCGAAAATCAGCATGCGGTAGAGTTCCGGAGTGAAATCGGCACCGAAAATTATCTTCAGGAAGCCCATGTCGCGCAGCAATTCCGTGCCGCCGACCATGGCGATTGCGGCGATGGCGATGCCCTTCAACGAGCCCATGCCGCCGAGAACGACGATGGCGAGGATGACCGCGGACTCGAGGAAGACGAAGGATTCCGGCGAGACGAAACCCTGACGGGCTGCAAAGAACGAGCCGGCGAAGCCGCCGAACATCGCGCCGGTCGCGAATGCAGTCAGCTTGGTCGTCACCGTGTTGATGCCGAGCGAGCGGCAGGCGATTTCATCTTCGCGCAAGGCTTCCCACGCACGGCCGATCGGCATCCGGCGCAGCCGGATCGTCACATAGGCGGTCAGCATGCAGAGCGCCAGGATGACGTAGAACAGGAAGATCTTGTACCAAGCCGACGAGATCGACAGGCCGAAGGTCCGAACGAAATTGTGCGGATCCTTCATATCGAACGTATAAAGGCCGAACAGCGAGGCCTTCGTTATGTTGGAAATGCCGAAACTACCGCGGGTGACATCCGTCCAGTTGGTGATGACGATGCGGATGATTTCGCCGAAAGCCAGCGTCACGATGGCCAGATAGTCGCCGCGCAGACGCAGCACCGGGAAGCCAAGGATCATGCCCCACAACCCGGCGAAGATGCCGGACAAGGGCAGCAGGATCCAGAAGGATAGGCCGAAATGCGTCGACAGCAGCGCGTAGGAATAAGCTCCGACGGCATAGAAGGCGACATAGCCGAGGTCGAGTAGGCCGGCGAGTCCGACGACGATGTTCAGACCCCAGGCAAGCATCACGTAGATCAGGATCTGGATGCCGAAATTATCGACATAGGTCAGCGATCCCTGAGCACCGAAAATCGCCAGCGCCAATAGCGGATAGATCAGCAGGAAACCCAGCGCTATCGCGTTGAAGTTCTTCGAAATGAAGCCGGGTTCGGCTTCGACGGGCGGAGCCTTCGCCTTGGCCGCCTTCATGGCCGCCAGCCTGGGCTGCACGAACACCGTCATGACGAACCGCCCTGCGGCGGCAATCGCGACGATGGATGCCAAGAGGCCCCAGCGTTGAACGATGATGAGCTGGTTGTCGATGTTCTGATCGGTCTTAAGGCCGATATAGAGCACGAACATGCCGAATGCGATGACCGCTGTCCAAAGGGCGTCGGTAATGCCTTTCTGGACAAGGCCGGGCGCGGTCTTGCCTGGAACGAAATTTGAACTTGCCATGGCGTTATACCTTCTCGACTTCCGGCCGTCCGAGAATACCCGTCGGCTTGAAGATCAACACGTAGGCCAAGATGCCGTAGGTCGCGACATCCTTGTACGCGATAGCGAAATTGCCCGACCAGAACGACTCGATGAAACCAATCATCAGTCCGCCGAGAACGGCACCCGGCAACGAGCCGATGCCTCCGAGAACGGCAGCGGTGAACGCCTTGACACCGGGGACGAAGCCATCGGTAAAGTTGGCGACGCCATAATACATCAGGTACATCGTGCCGGCGACAGCGGCGAGCGCCGCGCCCATGATGAAGGTGACGGAAATGGTGCGGTCGACATTGATACCGAGCAGCGCCGCCATCTTGCGATCCTGCTCGGTGGCGCGCTGGGCGCGGCCAAGCGCGGTCTTGTTGACCAGATACCAGAATGCCGCGAGGAGAACGACCGTGCAGATGAAGATGATGATCTGCTTCAGCGACAGCGATACGCCACCGATATTGTAGACATCACCCACCAGCGTCGGGATCGGCTTGTTGCGCGGGCCCTGTGCGACCTGGATGAAGTTCGACAGCACGATCGACATGCCGATTGCGGTGATCAGCGGCGCCAGACGGAACGAACCGCGCAGAGGCCGGTAAGCGATACGCTCGATCACCCAATTCCACAGGCTCGTCATCAGCATGGCGACGATGAGCATCACCAGGAGCATGATCGCCACCGGCAGGCCGGCGACGAGCGATACGAGAACCAGGTAGGTGATAAGAGCGGCGAAGCCACCAAGCATAAACACGTCGCCATGGGCAAAGTTGATCATGCCGATGATGCCGTAAACCATGGTATAGCCAATGGCGATCAGGCCGTAGATAGACCCGAGAGTCAGCCCGTTAAGGAGCTGCTGGATAAAATAATCCATA
Organism: Rhizobium cerradonense; assembly: GCF_030182455.1. Lineage (NCBI taxonomy): Bacteria > Pseudomonadati > Pseudomonadota > Alphaproteobacteria > Hyphomicrobiales > Rhizobiaceae > Rhizobium > Rhizobium cerradonense. Next base: position 351,472 of record NZ_JAQJCK010000002.1, on the reverse strand, counting down.
TGTCATTTCCCCTGGATGCGCAGTTCGTCGACCGCATCTCTTATTGGTTAGGGTTTTCCTTTGAGAGGGCCCGTAGGGGCGATTCCATACTGTTTTCGAAGGAAATGTGAAGCCAAAAAGGCAGGAAATTGACAAAATCTTTTCAAATCTTCGCGCAATGACGCAATTCGAGCCACAAAAAATAGAAAAACGGCATTCTCTGGCTCAAAAATAGCCAGACAATCCGCATACTTGGTTCGCTGAAAAAAATCTCTTCAGAAACGGGCTCCCGAAAAGCCCGTTCCCTTCCTTCCGAGCCCGACGCTTACGAGCGCATGCGCGCACCATCGGCATCAAACAAAGGTTGCGGCTGCAATGTCGCTGGCAATATGTCGCCGAGCAGTTCGATCGACCATCCCTGCGTTTCGTCGGCAATCTCTTTCGGCACATAACCGACGGCAACCGAGACACCGGAGGCATGCGCATAACCGCCCGAGGTCACCCAGCCACAGACGGCGCCGTTGTGATAGATCGGCTCATCACCAATGACATCGGCATCGTCAGCCGCGAGAATAAAGGAGCGTAGCCGCAAGGCTCCACCCTCCACCTTCTCCTTGGCCGCCGCTGATTTGCCGATGAAATCAGCCTCCTTGAAGAGCGCAACGAACCGGCCGAGCCCGGCTTCCAGCGGCCCATAGAGCGGACGGTATTCGCGCGCCCAACTGCCGTAGGACTTGTCGAGGCGCAGGGCGTTCAATGCCCTGAGGCCGAAAAGCGTAATGCCGAATTCGGCGCCGGCCTCCATCAGGAGATCGAAGAGGTAGCGCTGATATTCCGGCTTCATCCAGATCTCATAACCGAGATCGCCGGTGTAGGAGACGCGGCCGACGATGGCAGGCGCCATGCCGAGATCCATTCGGCGAATGGACATGAAGGGGAACGCGGCAGCGGAAACATCCTGATGCGTCAGCTTTTCCAGGAGCTTGCGCGCATTCGGTCCGGCGATCGAAAGTCCAAGCAGCGACAGGCCGAGCGCTTTCAGCTCCACCGATCCATCCTTCGGCAGATGGCTTTCGAACCAGCGCATATGATAGGCTTCGGCAACGCCGGAGCCTATGACGAGGAAATCCCCCTCGCCCAGTTTGGCGAGTGTGAAGTCCCCGATCAGCTTGCCGTCATGCTTCAGCATCGGCGCCAGCGTCATGCGGCCGACGGCTGGAATACGGCAGGCGAGCAGCCCGTCGAGAAAGGCTTCCGCGCCCGGTCCCCTAACCGAATATTTGGCAAAACCGGAGGTTTCCATCAGGCCGACGCTGTCGCGCACCGCCTTCGCTTCCTTCGCCACCACATCGAAATCGTTGGAGCGCCGCCAGGAGAACTCGTCCATTTCGCCCGCGGGTGCGAACCACAGCGCCTGCTCCAGCCCGTAGGACGCGCCGAAGACGCCGCCCGCAGCCTTAAGCTTATCGTAGATCGGCGTCGTCAGCAGCGGCCGCGCCGCCGGCAATTCCTCGTTGGGATAGCGGATGGAGAAGCGCCGCGCATAGTTCTCGCGCACCTTGGCGTTGGTATACGCAAGCGTCGCGTAGTCGCCGTAACGTGAGACGTCCATGGCGAAGACGTCGAAGCCGGGGTCGCCATGGATCATCCAGTTGGCGAGCGCCAGCCCCACGCCGCCGCCCTGGCTGAAACCGGCCATGACCGCGCAAGCCGACCAGTAGTTCGTCAGCCCCCGCACCGGTCCGACCAGCGGATTTCCGTCGGGCGAGAAGGTGAATGGGCCGTTGATGATCTTCTTGATGCCGGCATTGTTGAAGGCGGGGAAATGGCGGAAGCCGACTTCCAGCTCCGGCGTGATGCGCTCGATATCCTCGGCCAGCAACTCATGGCCGAAATCCCAGGGCGTCGTCACCGGCGACCAGGGGCGGCAGGCCTTTTCGTATGTGCCCATCAGCATGCCCTGCCGCTCCTGGCGCAGATAGATCTCGCCGTCGAAATCGACGCAGTGCATCAGCTCCTTGCCAGTCGCCTTGTTGAAGTCCGCGACTTCCGGCATGTCCTCGGTAATCAAGTACATGTGCTCCATGGCGAGCACCGGCAGCTCCAGCCCGACCATCCGTCCGACCTCGCGTGCCCAGAGACCGGCGGCATTGACGACATGCTCGGCAACGATCTCGCCCTGATTGGTAATCACCCGCCACGAGCCGTCCTCGCGCTGCACCAGCTCCTCGACCTTGGTGTGCAGGTAAATCTCAGCACCGTTCTTCTTTGCCGAGCGGGCATAGGCATGGGTGGTGCCATAGGGGTCGAGGTGACCTTCGACGGGATCGTAGAGTGCGCCGACGAATTGGTCGGGATCGAGGAGCGGCATCATTGCATGCGCTTCCTTCGGCGTCAGCAACGTCGCCTCCAGGCCGTTATACCGGCCCTTGGCGAGGATCGATTTCAGCCAGTCGAAGCGCTGCGGCGTTGCCGCCAGCATCAGGCCTGATGTCATGTGCAGGCCGATATCCTGGCCGGAATAATCCTGGATCTCCTTATAGAGCTCGACCGTGTATTTCTGCAGCTTGGCAACGTTAGGGTCGCCATTGATCGTGTGCATGCCGCCGGCCGCATGCCAGGTCGAACCCGATGTCAGCTCCGAGCGCTCGAGCAGCACGACGTCCGTCCAGCCGAATTTCGTCAGGTGATAAAGCACTGAACATCCGACGACCCCGCCGCCGATGACGACGACCCTGACATGGCTTTTCATCTAAAAATCCCCTGTGTTCGGCGCGAAGTCGGCGGGAATTTTCCCAGCCGACCGGCCGTATTTGCAGGGCAGCCTAGAGACTATCCAGAAGGCCAAATAGCCCGAACTGCGAAACCGATCTGTCTGTTTGCGCCATCGCAATTGTTCGGATCGCGCCATTTCTTCCTAGCACAAACCGGAAATCGCTTTGCGCTTTTCCGGCTCATGTGCTCAATCGCCAAATCCCGCCGTCAGCGCGAATTCCCGTCCCATCTCCATCAACTCCTCGAAGACACTGCCGGCATAGGAGCGGGGAACGATGATCTCGAAATGGTCAGGACCGGTGTGGGCGAGGTTGGCGCTGACGTGGCAGATGAGCATGTTGGCCGATTGCCCCTCGGCAAATACCTGCGAATGCAAGTCGACGGCGACGCATTTTGCCAGAATGCGCCGGACACTCGGCCCCGAAAGGCGCAGCACTACACGGCCGTCGCTCTGTTCGAAGAAGGAGATGCGGCCGGCATCCAACATGGCGAGGTCACGCGCCAGGCTCTCAGCCCCCAGCACGTCCGATACCAACAGCCACTCGCCCGGCCCCGCATGGCGCACGGAAATATCCGGCATCGCCTTCAACGCCGCCAACGTCCAGGCCTCCTGGCTGGCATGGGCGAGCACGGAGAATATGGCGGGGCGGCGGATGACGGCAAGATGGTTTGGATTGGGCTCAGCCTCGAAACCGGAGATGTGATCTTCCAGCACGTGCCGGTTTTGATATGCGACGCTCATCGATCCCTCATCCCAAAAGCTTCTTGTTGGCGGGATCGACGAAGACCGGATTGCAGACCTCGGCAACCACTTCCTCGCCACGCAACCCATCCCAGACGATCACATGTTCACCGATCCGCTCGCGCCCGGATTTCAGGAAGGCCAATGCGATAAAATGGCCGAGAACCGGGGAGAAGCAGGCGGAAGAAACATGGCCCTGATCATTCGCCGTCGAAGGCTTGGCACCTTCCCTCAGCAGGTGCGCACCTGCCCGGATTTCCTTGGTGGCATCGACCGGCTTCAGCCCGACAAGCTGAACACGATCGGCAGCGGTCAGGCCGAAGCGGGTCGAAAGCCGCTTGCCGATGAAATCCGGCTTCTGCGTCGCCATCATCCGGCCGAGCCCGACATCATCCGGCGTGGTGCGGCCATCCAGTTCGTTATGGGTGACATGTCCTTTCTCGATGCGGAGCACATTCAGCGCCTCGACCCCGTAAGCGCAGATACCGTGCGCCTTGCCCGCCTCCATGATCGCATCCGCCACCGCCTCGCCATAGCCGGCGGGAACGGCGAGCTCATAGGCCAGTTCGCCGGAAAAGGAGATGCGGAACAGTCTGGCCTTCAGACCGCCTTTCAACATCACCTCTGCGGCGGCGAGGAATGGGAAGAACGCGTCGGAAATATCGTCCTCGACAATCTGTTCCAGAACCTCACGCGCCCTCGGACCGGCAATTGCCATCTGCGCCCATTGATCCGACGAGGAGACGAAACGGACGTCGAGCTGTGGCCATAGGGTCTGGGCGCAGAATTCCATATGCGCCATCACCTCGCCGGCCATCGCGGTCGTCGTGGTGAGGAAGAAATGATTCGGTGACAGTCGGCTCGTCGTCCCGTCGTCGAACACCATGCCGTCCTCGCGCAGCATCAGCCCATAGCGTGCCTTGCCGATCGGCAGTTTCAAGAAGGCGTTGGAATAGATCCGGTTGAGAAACTCCGCCGCATCCTTGCCGAACACTTCGATCTTGCCGAGCGTCGAGACGTCGCAAAGACCGACATTGTTGCGGACGTTCAGCACCTCGTGGTCGACGCTGTCGCGCCAGGTTTTCTCGCCTGCGCGTGCAAACCAAGCCGAGCGAAACCAAAGGCCGGCTTCGACGAATGTCGCGCCATTCTTCTTCGCCCAGCCATGAAGTGGCGATTCCCGCACCGGCTGCGCATGCTTGTCGCGCGCCGTACCCGCCAGGGCGCCGAAGGAGACGGGCGTATAGAAAGGCCGGAAGGTCGTCGTGCCGACAGCAGCGGGGCTGACGCCGCGCATGCCGGCGATGAGGCCGGCGGCATTGACATTGCCAAGCTTGCCCTGATCCGTCGCCATGCCGCTCGTCGTATAGCGCTTGGCGTGCTCCGCGTGACCATAGCCTTCGCGCAGGGCCAGGCCCAGGTCTTTCGCATGGACGTCGTTCTGGAAGTCGACGAAGGCCTTGTCCTTGGCGCCCGGCACATGCCAGATGGCTGCAAAGGACGGATCGTAATCGCCTTCGACCTCCGGTATCTCCGCCTCATGTGCGGTGCGCCCCAGGCTTTCAATAATCAACCGCGCCTTTTCCGCGCCATCGGCAAGACAGCCCGAAACACTGTCGATGCCTGCAGCCGATCCGGCAATCTCCATTTCGCCGCCGACCGTCGGCGCTATGAAGCCCTGTTTTTCCTCCGACCACACAGGCTTTGCGCCGCGCTGACAGGCAAGATGAATGATCGGCGACCAACCGCCGGACATGGCAAGCGCGTCACACGCAATAACCTCGTCCAGGCCGCCACGATCGGCAATCACCCCGCTGATACGATGCCGGCCCTTCGTGGCCTGCACGGTGCCGGCGTGAATGATGCGAACGCCCAGAGGCGCAGGATCGGAAGAAGTACTGCGCGTATCGATGATGGCCGCTATCTCGACGCCTTCGGCCGCGAGATCCAGCGCCGTGCGATAGCCGGACCCGCCATTGGTGAACACCGCCACCTTCTGCCCCGCCACGACGCCATATCGATTGAGATAGCTGCGCATCGCGCCGGCCATCATGACGCCTGGCCTGTCATTGCCGCCGAATACCAGCGGTCGCTCTTCCGCACCGGTGGCGAGGATGGCGCGTTTGGCGGCGATACGCCAAAGACGCTCGGCCGGCAGATCGGGCGAAGGCATCGCCACATGCTTCTGCACTTTTTCGACCGCGCCAAAGACATTGTCGTCATACCAGCCGAACACCGTGGTGCGCGGCATCAAAGTGACATTCTCGAAGCTCTGGAGTTCGTCGAGCGCCGTATGCACGAAGGCATCCGCGGAGGCGCCGCCGATCGACAATCTCTCCGACAGCAGCGATCCGCCCAGACGAAATCCTTCGTCTGCAAGAATGATGCGGAGCCCCGCGCGCGCCGCCGTTAGCGCCGCCATCAGCCCGGCCGGGCCGGAGCCGATCACCAGCAGATCACAATGCGCCCAGGCCTTCTCATAGCGATCGGGATCAGCCCGCATCGCCGCCTTGCCGAGACCGGCGGCGCGGCGGATCAGCGGCTCATAGAGCTTCTCCCAAAAAGCCGCCGGCCACATGAAGGTCTTGTAGTAGAAGCCCGCGCTGAGGAAAGGCGAGAACAGGCCGTTGATCGAGGCAATGTCATATTTCAGCGACGGCCAGCGGTTCTGGCTGACAGCGGTCATGCCCTGATAGAGCTCGACGACGGTGGCGCGCGTATTCGGCTCCGTGCGTCCGTCCCTGCCGATCGTCACCAGCGCGTTTGGCTCGGCGGAGCCAGCCGTCAGGATGCCGCGCGGACGGTGATATTTGAAGCTGCGGCCGACGAGCAACTGATCGTTGGCAAGAAGCGCGGCGGCGAGCGTATCACCCTCCATCCCCTTCATATCCCTGCCATCGAACTTGAACGAAAGCGGTCGGCTGCGGTTGACGAGGCCGCCAGAGGAAAGACGATAGGCCGTCATTGCGCCGCCTCCCGCGCCTTGTCCGCTGCATCGGTGACGGAGAAGACCTCATGGGTGACATTGCTGCGATCGACGATCAGCCAGCGGCGGCAACCAGCCGCATGATGCCAATATTCGAGAATGCGCCCGCGCTCGTTGTCGCGGATATAGACATAGCGATGCCAGTCTTCATCCGGGGCGGATGGAGCCGGGCGGGTGGCGGATGCAGAACCCCGAATGGTGAACTCTTCTTTCGGGCGCGTGCCGCAATGCGGGCAGGTGATCAGGCTTGCCATTGGTTTCGTGCCCTCAATGCAGATTCGGCTGCGGACCCTTGCCGCCTTCGTCGATCGCAAAACCGCGCTCGAAGCGATCGAGGCGCAGGAGGCGGCTGACCTCATGGCTTTCGCCCTTGGCGATCAGGTGCGCGAAGCAGAAGCCGGAGGCTGGCGTCGCTTTGAAGCCGCCATAGTTCCAGCCGCAGTTCAGATAGAGATTGTCGATCGGCGTGCGGTCGATGATCGGTGAGCCGTCCATGCTCATATCCATCACCCCACCCCAGCTCCGCAGCACACGGACACGCGACAGGCCTGGGATCAGCGACACCCCCTCCTCCATCGTATGTTCGACGGTGGCGAGATTGCCGCGCTGGGCATAGGAGCTGTAATAATCGAGATCGGCCCCGAAGACCAAACCGCCCTTGTCCGACTGCGATATATAGAAATGGCCGGCACCGTAGGTGATGACGTGATCGATCACCGGCTTCAGCCCCTCCGTGACGAACGCCTGCAGCACGTGGGTTTCGATCGGCAGTTCCAGATCCGCCATGCGCCCGAGGATCGAGGTATGGCCGGCCGCCGCCAGCGCCAGCTTGTTGCAGCCGATGAAGCCGCGCGTGGTCTCGACACCGGTCACGGCACCACCTTCGCGGCGGATGCCGATCACCTCGCATTGCTGGATGAGATCGACACCACGACTGTCGGCACCACGCGCATAACCCCAGGCGACGGCATCGTGCCGCGCCGTACCGCCGCGCGCCTGAAGCAGCCCGCCAAGGATCGGAAAGCGCGCATGTTCGAAATTGAGATAGGGCATCATCTTGCGGACCTGATCGCGGTTCAGCAGTTCCGCATCGACCCCGTGCATGCGCATGGCATTTCCGCGCCGGGCATAAGCGTCGCGTTGCCCATCGGAGTGGAAGAGATTGATGATGCCGCGTTGGGAGACCATGGCATTGTAATTGAAATCCTGCTCCAGCCCTTCCCAAAGCCGCATCGAGAATTCGTAGAACGGCTCGTTGCCGAGCAGGAGATAATTGGAGCGGATGATCGTGGTGTTGCGGCCCACATTGCCGGAGCCAAGATAGTTCTTTTCCAGCACCGCGATATTGGTGATGCCGAACTCCTTGGCGAGATAGTAGGCCGTCGCCAGCCCATGCCCGCCACCGCCGACGATGATGACGTCATAATGCGGTTTCGGCTCCGGAGTTCGCCAGACAGGCTTCCAATGACGGTTTCCTGAAAGCGCCTGCTTCAGAACCTGATATGCCGAATAACGCATGTATGAATCCCGGTCTCTACGCGGCCACACATTCGCATAAGCAATAAAAACGACAAGTCCGGAAAGGGCGGAAAACCTTCGCAAACAGAACATGTTCTTTCCCGAATGCGCAGCAAAGCGAGGCACTGTATCTCAAAGAACACGGGGGTAGCGGAGATGTTGCTGACAACGGCGCATGGATGCGAAGTTCCGTTGCGGAATAACGATCCAAGCGCTAGGCGGTGAAAACGTGATTGGCGCGGGGTCTAAACTTTACGGTGAAGGCTTCTTAATTATTGTATCTCTAAGCTCGAACCACGGACGAGCTGCGGAAAGACGGCAGGCGAATGCTCGCGACATTTGAAAAAGCGGCCCTTGAGGCGGGTAAGGCCATATTGGAGGTCTACCGTGCCGGTTATGCCGTCGCTTTGAAGCAGGATATGAGTCCCGTCACGATTGCCGATGAACGCGCCGAGCACATTATTCTCGAACATCTGACGCGCGACTTTCCGGACATTCCCGCAATTGCCGAGGAATCGGTCGCTGCCGGCAATATTCCCGACGTCCGCGGCCGCCCCTTCTTCCTGGTCGATCCGCTGGACGGCACGCGCGAATTCATCGAGCATCGCGACGAGTTCACCGTCAATATCGCCTATATTCAGAACGGCGTCCCGGTCACCGGTATCGTCTTTGCGCCGGCGCTCGGCATAGCCTTCACCGGCGAGGCCGGCAAGGCGCGCAAGCTCGCCATCACCGACCAGTTCACCGTTGCCGACCGTTCCGCAATCGCGGTGCGCGCACGCCCCGAGCATTTGCTGGCGCTTGCCAGCCGCTGCAACAGCAGCCCGAAGACGGATAGTTTCCTGGCAGAAAATGCCGTCACCGCCTGCACGTCGATCGGCTCTTCACTGAAATTCTGCCTCCTCGCCGAAGGCAAGGCCGACGTCTATCCGCGCTTCACGCGCACGATGGAATGGGACACCGCGGCCGGTGATGCAGTATTGCGCGCCGCAGGCGGCTCAACCCTTACGCTCGATGGCCGCCCGCTTTCTTACGGCAAGACCGATCAGAGCGATGACAGCGATTTCGCCAACCCCAATTTCATCTGCTGGGGCGGCGGGAAAAGCCTCGCCCACGCCTAACATCATATCAAAAGCGTAAGTTTTCACTGACGAAAACTCATACAACAACCGGCTTTTCCGCTGCGATAACAGCGGATTGCCGGATTTTCTGCGTCGCCATCATCGCGCAAATCAGCTCGCTCCGGCTTTCCCTAAAATTATTATCAAAGTGTTACCAAGCGCTTAGGCAATTTTTAAATGTGGCAAGTTAGAGTGGCTCCCGTGGTCTTGAGTATGTGTAGAGAGTCCAATGACCGAAATGATACGTCCCCGAGTGAAGTATGTCATCGGCCCCGATGGCAGCCCGCTTACGATTGCCGACCTGCCGCCGCCGAACACGCGCCGCTGGGTTATCCGTCGTAAGGCCGAGGTTGTCGCCGCGGTACGCGGTGGTTTGCTGAGCTTGGAAGAAGCTTGCGAGCGTTATACGCTCACTGTGGAAGAATTCCTCTCCTGGCAGTCGTCCATCAATACCCATGGCCTCGCCGGCCTCCGGACGACCCGCATACAGCAGTATCGTCACTGACGGCTGCCATACAGACGCGACATTCGTTTGATCTTCAGTTCGGGCCTTTTTCCTTCCTCAACAGGATATGAAGAAGGCCCGAAATCATGGTAGAACCCGCATAGAACCAGAGGCCCGGCTGCGTAAATGCAGTCGCAAGCCCGCTGGTTTTGGCGGCGGCGATGACGATCGCCACCAGCAGCACGTCCGCCATCGACCAGCGCGCCAGTTGCGGCACGATATGCTCGAAGAAAAACCCGCGTTCGCTTTTTCTCCGCGTCCCCATCGCTTCAATTGCCAGGCTCACGGTCTTCAAGATTGGCAGCGCCACCGAGACGAGCGCCACGATAGTGGCGAGAAGATAGTTTTCCGCTCCCCAAAGAGAAGCGATGATGCCGAGCAGGGACGGCGTGTCGCTGAAGAAATAAAGCTTTTCGAAACGAACCAGCGGCAATACGAGGCCAAAGGCCAGCAGGAACGGGACAGTGACCAGAAGCACGGCTTGCAGATTGCGCATCGGTGCCGGAAACCTCCCAAATGGCTGCATCACCCTTATCACAGCCGCATAGCGCAGAAGATCGGAAATCCAAACCGTTTTTCGAACGGTGGACGCTGTCCGCGAGCGCTGCTTGCCACCGGCGACAGGTTTGTTAGCATCGATCTGAGACAAGAGACGTTAACCGACGTCGATCCAAAAATATTTGAAATCCGAGGACAATCATGGACATCCGCAACGAAGACAACGCATCGGGTGGACGCTACGCTGCAACGATCGAAGGCCATGAGGCCGAGATGACCTTTTCCCGCGCCTCTCCCAAGCTGATCATCATCGATCATACCGCCGTCCCGGATGCACTTCGCGGCAAGGGCGTCGGCCAGGCGCTCGCCCTTCATGCCGTCGAAGAGGCCCGCAATGGCGGCTGGAAGATCATTCCACTTTGCCCATTTTTCAAAGCGCAAGCCCAGCGTCATGAGGAATGGCGCGATGTGGTGAATATGTAGCCCCACCGCGCTGGAGATAATCGAGCATCTTCATTTGAAAACACCAAAAGCCGTGCATGGCCGGCCACCCACCATGGCCAGTCATGCACGGCTTTCGAGCCGCTTCCGCCGCTTCTCGCATAATCCCGAACATCGGTCCGATGCGAAGATCAAGAAATGGCGACGGAATAGTTAATTAGGCGCGTGCCCTCACCGGCCCCGAACCGTCGCGCTCTTCCAGCGCTGCGGCCTTGGCATATTCGGCCTGCATTTCTTCCAGCGATGTTTCCAGCGCCTCTTCCTGCACCTGCAATTCCCGGATCGACACCTGCAAGTTGTCCGCGCGCTGCCGTGCGGCTTTGGCAAAGGTCGGGTAGGCAAAGTGGTTCGGATCGGAAATGCCGGACTTTTTCTCTTCCAGCACGATCTGGCTCTCCAGATCCTTTGTCATACGGTCGAATTCCGCCATCATCATCTGCAGTTGCTGCAGTTGACGGCGTTTTTCGTTCACCTGAAACTCCTTCAGGCGCGTTAGGCTCTCACGTGACTTCATACGCATTACTCCCGTGATGCGAGACCCCGGCTCTCGATATTTTGACCCGCCGCACCGCTTTGAAACGGCTTGGTTAAAAAAATTTCCAGCGATCTTAATAAAAACCTACCGCTGGTAACCTTTCGTTTACGGGCATCGTTAATGATAGGGACGATCATTTAAGGGTCAGTAAATGTCGCGCTCAGAATTCGAGATGTTGACATTGGCGAGTCGAATGAATCACTTGGCGTGTCTTCTTAATGCAACACTTTAGGAAAGATATTTGCTGATTGTCATTGGAAAACAGTGCAATGGAAAAATTATTTAATAAATTCGATACGTCTTGCCAGAGTGAATCAGAATTTGTTAACCATTCCGTGGCAGCTTCCAAATCAGGCAGTGATTTGATCGGTATCGCGTAAGGGGGCTGACGACCTTTCGGCGGCGGTAAAGGGGATAATTATGCGGGTTCTACTTATTGAAGACGATAGCGCGACAGCGCAGAGCATCGAACTGATGCTCAAATCCGAAAGTTTCAACGTTTACACCACCGATCTCGGTGAAGAAGGCGTCGATCTCGGCAAGCTCTACGACTACGACATCATTCTTCTCGATCTTAACCTTCCCGACATGTCCGGCTACGAAGTGCTTCGCACGCTGCGACTGTCCAAGGTCAAGACACCGATCCTCATCCTCTCCGGCATGGCCGGCATTGAAGACAAGGTTCGCGGTCTCGGCTTCGGTGCCGACGACTACATGACCAAGCCTTTCCACAAGGACGAGCTGGTCGCCCGCATCCACGCCATCGTCCGCCGTTCCAAGGGCCACGCCCAGTCGGTGATCATGACTGGCGAACTGATCGTCAATCTCGACGCCAAGACCGTCGAAGTCGGCGGCCAGCGCGTGCACCTGACCGGCAAGGAATACCAGATGCTGGAGCTGCTTTCGCTCCGCAAGGGCACCACGCTCACCAAGGAAATGTTCCTTAACCACCTCTATGGCGGCATGGACGAGCCGGAACTGAAGATCATTGACGTCTTCATCTGCAAGCTGCGCAAGAAGCTCGCCAACGCCGCCGGCGGCGCCAACTATATCGAAACCGTCTGGGGCCGTGGCTATGTGCTGCGCGAGCCCGACAGCAGCGATTTCGCCGAAAGCGCCTAAGACGCCCTCCCCGATCACCGCCGATACATAAAATCCCGCCTCTTCAGGCGGGATTTTTTGTGTTGCATTTTCAAACATCAAAAACAAAGGCCGCCCAAACAGGCGGCCCAGACGCATTCAACAGTCTATGGGATAAAGATCAGGCTGCGATGGCTCGATTACCGAAAACCGCCGTCAGTATCTTGCGATCGAAAGGCTTCAGCAGGAAATCGGTGGCGCCGGCGCGTTTACCGGCCATCAGCTTGCGCAAATCCGCCTCGACGACGCAGTAATAGATCTTGACCTCTTTGCCGTTCGGCATGGCGCGGATACTGGCGATGAGATCGAGAGCGCCTTCCATGCCGGCGTCGACGATCAGGTAGTCCGGGAGTTCAGCCTGGCACCGCGTCAGCGCTTCACGGGCATCGGCGGCTTCACTGACGAGAAAATCGAGTTCGGAGAGAATCCGCTTGCCGACCTTACGCACGACATCCGACGCGTCCGTAATCATGAATCGCTGCATCACCAACTCCTTCGCGCCCGGTCGCCATCTGTCTGGCGCCATCATCAAATTGGGACGATAGGCGCACGAGGCTAAGGAATCGTTACCGTTGTGTTCATAATTGTGCCGACAACCAAAAGAATGCGCAGGAACGACGATACACCTAAAGATAATCCCGCCGCCGGACGTCCGGTGGCGGGATTATCGGTATAAATCGTGCGACCGGCGTTTATTCGCTGCGCATGGAAGCGCTGAAAGTAAGCTCCTCCGGCGTGGCGTTGTAGGAGAGTTCCATGCCGCTCTCGTCCGCCAGAAGCACGGTGTAGTAGGGCTGGATGGAATGGGCATCGACCGCTTCTTCCAATGCACCCGAGCAAATCTCCGCGAATTTCGGCGGCACGCGCATCATCCGGCCCTTGGCAATAATCGTGAACTTGGCGTCGAGATCTGGATTTTCCAGCGTCACCTCGATATTGCCGCCGCGCGGAATCGAGCCGTAAGCGACCAGGAAGAGATTGAGCAGCAGCTTCACGCGGTTCTTGGCAACAATGGCGCGCGGGCCGATCCAACTGACCTCTGTCTTCTTTTCGGCAGCGGCGAAATCCTTGGCGGCACGCTCGGCTTCGCCCGTATCGATCGAGGCGCCGACCGAGCCGGACGCACCGAAGGCGAGGCGTGCGAATTTGAGGCGAACAGACGCGTTGAGAGCGCTGGTGCGGATCAACTCCATCGCATCGGCATCGGCACCGCCCTCATCGAGCAGCTCCAGACCGTTATTGATCGCACCGACCGGAGAGATCACATCATGGCAAACGCGGCTGCATAGCAGCGCGGCCAGATCCGGTCCGGTCAAGGTGAGGTTCGGATTCTTCGACATTCATTGTCTCCTGAATGCTGACAAGGCGGAACGCAGTATGATTCTACGTTGCCACGGCAAGATTGCCCGAGGATTGCCGCAGGCGGGCGTACCGCACGCCATAAAGACACCATATTTGGTAAACCGATTGTTAAGATGATCGCCGCAAAATGCATTCATCACCACCAGACCCTTTCGCGCACGATTCGCGATGCCGAACATGGGCGGAACGGTCTGGACTGAGGGGCGAGGTGTACTTGGCGCGTTCGTGCGAATGCGCGGCGCATCCGTTCCCGATTGCACCGACCATGATGAACGGATGAATGTCATGCGCTATCAACTCCTGAAGAGAATGCCCAGCCTCGGCTCGAGAACGGTCGGCCTCGGCTTGATCTTAGCCATCGTTGCGTTCGTAAGCTTCGCGCTGCCGGTTCGTCAGGCGGCGGCTGCGGCCAACAACCAATATTCGATGCAGGAAATCGTCGACGCCGGCCATTCCTTCTTCGGCTCGACCAGCGGCGGCCTCGCAAAGGTAGTCGAGCGGGCCTTTCAGCAATACGGCCTGCCGAACGGCTATATCCTCGGGCAGGAAGGCTCCGGCGCCTTCATCGCAGGGCTGACCTATGGCGAAGGCCAGCTCAACACCAAGAACGCCGGCGAGCACCCGCTCTATTGGCAGGGCCCGTCGCTTGGCCTCGACTACGGCGGCCAGGGCACCCGCGTCATGATGCTGGTCTATGACCTGCCGAACATCAACAGCGTCTACACCCGCTTTGGCGGCGTCAGCGGGCAGGCCTTCGTTGTCGCCGGCGTCGGAATGACCGTGCTGAAGAACAACGACATCGTGCTGGTGCCGATCCGCACCGGCCTCGGCGCTCGTCTCGGCGTCAACCTCGGCTACCTCAAGGTCACGCCGAACCCGACCTGGAATCCCTTCTGATCTTTTGGCGATATTCCCCCATATTTCGCCGCCTGGCCCGCGCAGTTCGCGGGCCTTTTCTTGTCGCGAACTCCCGATACGCCGGTAAACCATATCCGATTTAAATGCTTGCCCGCGCGCCGGCCTCATGCTTAATCATTTGCTTAATCACTTTATTGAGATTGAAAACACCTCTTAGATGCTGGCTGCGCCGTGATTGAATTCGCTCTACTGTTTGGATTGGGCTTTCTGACCGCCGCCTTTCTGGTCTTCCTTATCGCGCCCGCAGTGCACCGCCGCATCGTCTGGTTCACGGAAAAGCGGCTGAAAGCGACCATGCCGCTGAGCCCGCAAGAAGTACGCGCGCAGAAGGACATGGCGCGCGCCCTTTTCGCGGCCGAAAACGCCAGGACCGAGCAGGCGCTGACGCAGGAGCGCGATAAGAGCGTCGCCCTGCAGATTCACAACGGCAAGCTCCAGCAGGAGGCCGGCCGCTTCGCCTCTGAAAACAGCGAATTGCGAACCCGGATCGACGATCTCGAAGTCGAAGCCGGTGAACTGCGCTCTCGCCTGCGCCGCGAGGAAAGCTATATCAGCCAGCTCAAATCCGGTATTCATACGGCTGAACAAGTCGGCGCGGAGAAGGATGCCGATATCGACGGCTTGCGCAAGCGGATGACGAAAATGGCCGCCGACGCGGACAATCTGAAGATCGATCTGGCAACTCGCGAGACCGAGATCGAGAGCCTGAAGTTTCGCATCAAAACGCTGCGGGACGAGCGCGACACGCTGCGCCAGGATCTGAACCTTGCAAGTCTCCGCGCTAAGGATGCAGAATTACGCCTGGGTCAGGAAAGCGACAAAGCCCAGCACCTCGAGGAGCGGCTGGATCGCGAGATCGCGGGCAATGCCGACAAGGAAACCGCTATCGAACGCCACGTTCAGGACGTGGCCCGCTTGAAGGAAAAACTGGAAACGGCCCATGCCGAGGCGGAGGAAGCCGGCCGCGCGCTGCAGGCCGCGGGTCTTGCCCCTCAAGCCAAGCCGATGAACGGCTCGAAGCCCTCGACCAAACCGAGGATCGTGGATATTGCCGATCATGATACCAACGCAGCAGAACCGGAGCGCAACGTGGAAGACGATATCGCTCAAATGACGGAGGAAGTGCGCAACCGTGCTGCGGCCCTTTCCGACCGCCTGCTCAAATCGCGCTCGCCCTCGCATGATCAGGCCATGCGGGAAGAGATCGCCAACATCGCCGCCAACATGGTGGCAATGACCGCCCTCAAAGAGGGCGAAAAATCGCCGATCTTCGATCTCCTGCCGAAGGAGACGAGCGCCGCCGAGCAAGGCGCGCGTATCAGCCTTGCCGACCGCGCCGCGGCCCTGCTGCCCAAGCAGCAATAAGTGCTCTCTACAAAGACGGAAATTTCAGACGCGTTTAGTCAACGACGCCATGGCGAAGAGTGCGATGCCGCTCGCCGTTGCCACGTTCAGGCTGTCGAGGCTCGGCGCCTGCGGTATCCGCAGGCTGCCAAAGGTCGACAGAATTTTCTGCGGCAACCCCGCCCCTTCGGTGCCGACCACCAGCGCCATCCTATCGGCCGGCGGAACGGCGCGGATATCGGTGTTGCCGCGCGGAGAAAGGCTCCAGATGGCAAAGCCGCGCTCCGCCAGCGCGGTCAGCAGATCGACATCGCTCAATTGACGGCAATAGGGCACCGTCAGCGCCGAGCCGACCGAGACGCGCAGCGCCTTGCGATACAACGGATCGCAGCAAGTTTCGTCGAGCAGCACCGCATCTGCCCCGAAGGCGGCAGCATTGCGGAACATTGAACCGACATTATCGTGATTGGAAATGCCGCAGCCCACAAGGACGAGCGCCCGCTCCGGCAAGCGGTCTAAAAAGGCGCCGATATCCGGCTCCGCCCTGCGCCGGCCGAGCGCCAGCACGCCGCGATGCAGATGGAAACCGACAATGCCGTCCAGCACCGAAGCCTCCGCAACATAGACTGGCACGTCAGGCGGAAAGGCGGCGATGATTTCTTCCAATCCCGCGGCGCGGTTGCGCAACAGCAGCACTTTTTCGCCGACGAAGTCTCCTTGAGCCGCATGCGCCTCGGCAAGAAGCCGCAGCACCACCGTGCCCTCGGCAATGAAGCGGTTCTCGCGGCCCACGAGATCACGCTCGCGGATATTACGGAATTCGGCGATGCGCGGATCGTCGGGATGGGTGATCTCGATCAACCGGTCGCCCGTCATCGCGAAACCGTCAGTTGGAAAGCGATATGGTCGCGACGATGCGGCCGATACCGTAGTCGAAAACAACGGCCTGGCGCTGGCCGCTGGCGAGCGTGCCATAAAACAGCACCTGGTTTCCGGAGAGTGCCGTGGACAGCACGGTAAAGCCCTGCGGCAGCGCTGCGCTCACCGCAACGGGTGCGTCGGCGGGAATATTCGAGGCGGCTTGACCCGCTGCCTTCGGTGCAGGCCGCATCGTCTTGTAGACAACGGCGCCGAACACCGCCATAAGGCTCACCACCATGATGGCGACCGAGACGATCTGCAGGCGAACCATCTTGCGTCGGACATTTTCCAGGGCCGGATCGAGGGGCTTTTCCTCTTGATCGTCTGGCTCGAGATTCGTCATCGATGCGTCCTATTTCCTAGAGAGCGCCCAGTGCGCCGGAGAATGCGTTTGAGCGACCCCTTTAAAGAAGCCGCGGGCATTAGAAAAGTCCTAACCGCCGATGAAACAGCCGAAGGCCGCCTCGATGCATGGCTGACTGCGCAGGTCGGCGAGGAATTTTCCCGCAGCCGCATCCAGGCCTTGATCAAGGATAGCGCCGTCCTGCTCAACGGGACCCCGGTTACCGATGCCAAACGCAAGGTGCGCCCTGGCGATACCTACGAGATCACCCTGCCCGAGCCCGAAGACCCGACGCCACTCGGCGAAGACATTCCGCTTGATGTGCTTTACGAGGATGACGACGTCATTGTCATCTCCAAGCCCGCCGGCCTCGTCGTTCACCCCGCCGCCGGCAACTGGACGGGCACGCTGGTCAACGCGCTGATCCATCATTGCGGCGAAAGTCTCTCTGGTATTGGCGGTGTGCGCCGGCCGGGCATCGTCCATCGGCTGGACAAGGACACCACCGGCGTCATGGTCGTCGCCAAGAACGATATCGCCCACCGCCACCTGTCCCTGCAATTCGCCGACCACGGCCGCACGCGGTCGCTGGAACGCGCCTATCAGGCGATCGTCTGGGGCCGCCCCCGGCAACTGATCGGCACCATCGACGCGCCGCTTGGCCGCTCCACCGGCGACCGTACCCGCCGCGCTGTCAAGCGCCCGAACAATCAGGATGCCGACGAGGCGATCACGCATTATGAAGTGATTGAACGTTTTCACGAGGCTCCGGACGCCACCGCCCTCGCCTCCTTGGTCGACTGCCACCTCGAAACCGGCCGCACCCACCAGATCCGCGTTCACATGGCCCATATCGGCCATCCCCTGCTCGGCGACGCCGTCTATGGCGGCGGCTTCAAGACCAAGGCCAACCTGCTGCCGGATGCCGCCAAGCAGGTCGTCAATCGCTTCCCCCGTCAGGCGCTCCACGCCTATCTCCTGCAATTCGAACACCCTCGCACCGGCGAAGTCATGCACTTCGAAGCGCCGCTGCCGGATGATATGGAAGAACTGGTGGCAGTGTTGCGTGCTTGAGAAGCGCCTCCGAATTGCTTGAAGGGGCCAACAGCAGATTGGTGATTGGCCCCTGCCCAGTAATCAGTCCGAAGCTTTAGTCTTCGGGTGAGACCTTCGCAGAATCGCCGACGGCGATTTCTCTCAGTCCCCGGCGCAGAGTTGCGACGTTTGCGGCCCCGTTCAATTGCTCGAATTCTTGCTGAGCCCTCTCCCAGAGAGGCTCGGCCCTCTTGTGCAGGAGGCGACCCTCCTTGGTGAGTTCAACGACACGAACCCTTCCGTCTGCGGGAGACGGCTTGATGGTAACAAACCCATCTCGCTCCAGGAATCCGACCATCTTTCCCATCGCCGTCCGCTCGATATCGAGCCGTTCGGCGAGAACGTTGACCGTGGCGCCGCCAGCCTCCCCGAGAGCCGCCAGAATCAGAAACTGCGTGATGCGCAGCCCGACCGGCTCAAGATGATCATCATAAAACCGCGTGATCTGTCGGCTCGCCTTTCTCATGGCGGAGCAGTTGCACTGATCGATTCCGAGTGGTTGGTTGGCCGACAGCATTCTATGTTCCTTTCGAATCCCATTCCTAACCAAAGCGCCGCAGGCGCGAAGCCGAAGAATCTCCGCGCTCCACAGCAACTTCTGCCACCGCCGAAGTTAGAATACCCCTTCCGGCGGAGTGATATAGCCGGGCACGTCGGCCGCAAGCGTGCTCTTCAGTAACGCAGTGCCCTGATCGGCCATGATCTCGCTCTTGCCAGCGGCGAGCGCGTCATAGGTTTGGCGCACCACGTCCCCTGGGCTCGCCTTCGGCACATCGATGCCGTTGGTCAGATCGGTATCCACGAATCCGACATGCAAGCCAAGGACCTCGATGCCGCTATCGCGAAGATGGAAGCGAAGCTGGTTCGTATAGCTCCATGCCGCCGCCTTGGAAGCGGCATAAGATGTCAGATAGGGCCGTGGAAGCCAGACGATGTCGGACAGCACGTTGATGATGGCGGCATGGGGCTTGGCTGAAAGGATCTGCTCGAAGGCCTGCGAGACGCGCACCACACCATAATAGTTGGTATCGAAAAGACGTTGCGACTGCGCTTCGACATCGTCTGCCAGAGGCCCGTCGATCAGGGCGGCGATCCCCGCATTGTTGATCAATAGCGTGGTATCCGCTGCCAGTTCTGCCGCTGCAGCAATCGATGCCTTATCCGTGACATCGATCCTGACCGGAACGATGCCCGGCTCATCGAAGCCGCTCGTGTTGCGCATGCCTGCATAGACCTTCGATGCTCCGCGGCGGAGCGCCTCGCGTGCAAATGCCAGGCCCAGACCGCGATTGGCACCGGTGATGAAGACTGTGTTGTTGGCGACGTCCATAACGAATTTCCTTTCTGGGGCAGCACCTCGGGGCAAACGATCTCTGTCGCTGGCCCGGCGGTCGGTTGGGTTCAAAGAAAAAGCTCTTCGGGCAACTGCCCGGAGAGCGCCCCGCGCAAATGGGCGCCGAGCGACAGAACAGCGCCGAGCGGACTCATCCGCACGCTGACCCGCGGTACCGAACCGTCGGAGGCGCGATCGACGACCACGACGGCGGTCAGCTTCTCTCCGTTCGTCAGAACGGCCTCATATTCAAGGAAGAGCCGGGAGCCGACGGTCTGAAGGAACGTCGGCGTCTGTGATGCATAGAAAGTTCCGACGGCGTTCACGGCGAGCCTGATTTCGTCGCGTCCGATGACGGAACCTCGCAACACGGAGCTGGTAAGCTCCGCGTCGGCGGTCAGATCGTCCAGAAAGGGATGACGTTCTTCTTGAGCATGTGACATTGTAAAATCCCCGATTTGTCTTCGCGGCATTCACGCGAAGGCGGCGCGATTGTTGGAGACGAACTGCTGGACCGAGAGCGCCGGCGTTCCGGTAATCGCCTCGACCAAATCGTTAGTGCCCGAGAAGATGCCGTCACGATAGTTCTGGGCGACTTCGACGAGGTGCTGCACAAGGAACGGCGGGAACTTGTAGAAATTTTCTATCCTATCCTTGAACGCCTCTATCGAGGACGGCGCATATTCGATCTTCGCGCCAAGCACGTCGCTCACGACGGCAGCGATTTCTGTGTAGTCCATCTCGACTGGACCGTGGAGCGGATAGATCTTGCCTTCGTGGCCCTTCGGATTAGCCAGGACATGGGCGATCACCCGGCCCTGATCATCGGAGGCGATAGGCGCATGCCGCCCGTTCTCGAAGGGGAACGAGATCTTCTTCGTCGCCCAGATTTCCTTTGCGAAATGGGGATAAGCGAGCCAGTCCGCAAAAAACGTAGGGCGAAGATGCGTCGTCGAAACGCCTGACCAGTCGAAGACCCGCTCCGAGATCCAATGGTCCTGCGCCGCATGGCTTACCGCCTCTCGGCGCGCCGAAATCTGCGACATGTTGACGATCGCGCTAACACCCGCTTCCTTTGCAGCCTGTGCGAAATAGGTCGCAGCGCCAAGGATGCCTGGTGCGATCGGGTGAAGAAAATACGCCGACCGGATGCCTTCCATGGCCGCCCGAATGTGATCGATGTCGGTGAAATCTCCAACGGCTATATCGACACCGCGCTGCCTCAGCGCCGCTGCCCGCTCGTCGTACGAGCGCATATAGGCACGCACGCTCTTGCCTATCTTCAAGAGTTCGCCGATGGCGGCGCCTCCAGTCCGTCCCGTCGCACCGGTTACAAGTATCTCAGCTTCGCTCATGATCGCTTCTCTGTCGTTAAATGAGAGCATATGCTCTTAATTAGGTCGATATAGGAGCATATGCTCTTATATTCAAGTATTTTTATTCGTATGCATGGCTCGCCCTGATGGATCGAAAGAAAAGACTGCTACCGAGCTCCACAAATGCGCGACTGGACGCGGGCCCCTTCGCCGCCTATAATTGGGGGGAGCCGATCTCCGGCGTGCGTCACGCAGTTATCCAAAACGCGAAGCGTTTTGATGCTGAAGTCGCCAAATCTCACAGGACCGGAGTATTCGGGAAGATAGTCTCAGAGACAAACGTTACGGCGGGCATAGCTGTCGCGCCGGGGTAACTCTTGCGTGACTACGTTCTTGAATCACTGTTTTGCCGTACTTATCTACACATTGGTTTAGTGCGGGGTCTTCACGACCTGCACGCCTTGGTCTGCTTCGCAAAGGGCGCGCAATACGTCTCCAGAAGGGGCCAGATCTCGAATAGGAGGGTGCATTCATGACCCGTAATACCTTGCCGTCCATTACCGCCGGTGAAGCCGGCCTCAACCGCTATCTCGACGAGATTCGCAAGTTCCCGATGTTGGAGCCGCAGGAAGAGTACATGCTCGCCAAGCGCTACGCGGAACATGCCGACCGTCAGGCTGCCCATAAGCTCGTCACCAGCCATCTGCGCCTCGTGGCGAAGATTGCCATGGGCTATCGCGGTTATGGCCTGCCGATCGGCGAAGTGGTGTCGGAAGGCAATGTCGGCCTGATGCAGGCCGTCAAGAAGTTTGACCCGGAACGTGGCTTCCGCCTGGCAACCTATGCCATGTGGTGGATCAAGGCCTCGATCCAGGAATATATTCTGCGCTCGTGGTCGCTGGTGAAGATGGGCACGACCGCCAATCAGAAGCGTCTGTTCTTCAATCTGCGTCGCCTGAAGGGCCGCATCCAGGCCATCGATGACGGCGACCTGAAGCCGGAGCATGTCGCCGAGATCGCCACCAAGCTGAACGTCTCCGAGGAAGAGGTCGTTTCGATGAACCGCCGCCTCTCGGGCGACGCCTCGCTGAACGCGCCGATCAAGGCCGCCGAGGGCGATTCGGGTCAGTGGCAGGACTGGCTGGTGGACGATCATGACAGCCAGGAAGACGTGCTGATCGAGCAGGACGAACTTGATACGCGCCGCCGCATGTTGGCTCGCGCCATGAGCGTCTTGAACGATCGCGAGCGCCGCATCTTCGAGGCTCGCCGCCTTGCGGAAGAGCCGGTGACGCTGGAGGACCTCTCGGCCGAGTTCGATATCAGCCGCGAACGCGTCCGCCAGATCGAAGTCCGCGCCTTCGAGAAGGTGCAGGAAGCCGTGCAGAAGGATGCGCTGGAACGCGCCAAGGCTCTGCGGGTGGTCGAAGCCACCGCTTAACGCTTCCGATTTCAGACATTACAGTACGAATTCAAACAAAAGGCGGACCGTAAGGCCCGCCTTTTTTGATTCCAATGATTTGAGACCGCTTATTGGCCGCTCGAAGCGACACCGCCAAGCGCCTGCCACTCGGTAATCGCCTTGTTGAAGGCGTCGGTGCCGGCCGGCCCCTTCTCCATGGTCAGCAATGCACGACGGCCATTGCGGTAGACCACGGGAATGTCCATCCAGTTGCGGGTTTTCAGGAGATCGAGATTGGTCTTACGCGCATCCGGAAAATCGTTGAGCGCGACCATGTAGACGTCGTCGGTAACCTTGGCCGGTACGGCGATCAGGGCGTCGCCGCGATCCTGTTCGGTCGACTTGAGCGCGATCCGCTGCACGTTGTCGATGGCGCCGCCTTCGAAATTCGGCGGAACCTGGAAGGCAAGCTCTACGAGATGGCTTGCCGGCAACGAGGCATCGGTATTGCGCGACACGGTGATCGTCGCCGTCAGGCCGCGCTCGGGCACGTTGATGAGGCCCTGGACGGAAGGCTCCGGCCGGCCATCTTCACCTTTGCCCTCCTGCAGAGACCACGTGACGGTGCCTTCGAAAGCCGTGGGCGATGTCTGGCCGAGACGCTCCTCATAGAGGAACACCTTCTGCCCATCCGTGGCCGGCGCCGTCTGCTGTTGATTAGCTTGTGGCTGCTGCTGAGCGGCAGGCGATTGCTGGGTGGGAGCGGAGGATTGCTGATCGGCTGAAGGCTGCGTCGTGGTCGGCGCGGTCGCGGCGGGCGCCTGCGCGCCATTCGCATTGTTGGCGGGCGGCGTTGCCGCTCTTGCCGGGGCAGCGGAGGCTACATTCTGCTCGGCCACGGACTTGCCTTCAGCGACACCCGGCTGAGCGCCCGCTGCCGGACCTTGATCCTCTTCCGTGCCATTCGCCAACAAGCGCTGCGTGAACTTGCTGTTGACCGTGTTGGCGTCGTTGTCGAGCGAGGCGACATTGGTGTTGCCCGCTGCCGGCGGCTGCGTGGCGGCATTATTGTTTTGCGCCGGAGCGGTCGCGCCCGGTGTCGAAGCGGCAGGCGCATTTGTGGCTGGAGCGGCCGTATTGTTGTTCTTGGCCGTCTCGGTAGCCGGAGTGGTCGCAGTCTTCGGTGCCGAGCTGATGAGGTCGGCGACCATCTTGTTGAGCGCTTCACGGTTCAGCCAGGCGGCATAGCCACCGCCGGCGACGATCGCGAGGCCAACGAGGGCCACGATAATACTGGTCACGCTGAAGCGGCGGCGCTTCGGCTCCATACGGAAGCTCTTGCCCTGCAGCTTCGCCGCCATGGCCCGGTTGAGATCCGGCGGAATGGAAGAGCCGCCGCCGCGGTCCCCCTCGGCGATTTTGTCAAAGCCGGCAAGCTCCTTGAGCTCGCGCCAGCCATCCTCGCCAGCATCGTTCTTCGGCGCTGACTTGGACGGAGAATGCACATCGGCGAAGAGATCGACATCGTCAAAGGCATTATCCGGCATTTGCTGCCGGGCGGGCTGTGCCGGCTTGGCGGCTGGCGCCGGCACCGACTGCAGCTCTTCGAAAACATCCGCATCCCAGGCAAAAGCCTTGTCGCTCGCCGGCGCTTTCGTCGGGGCGGGCGGCTCCACGGGATGGCCGAAGACGGCAGGCGCAAAGGCGGCGGCGGGCATGACGGGTACCGCCACCGGCTCGGATTCGGCCCGCTTCGCAGGCGCATCCACCTCGGCCCAAATTTCCTCGACTTGGCTCATAACATCATCGGCAGGCGCCTGATGAGCAGTATGCGTCTGCGGAGCGGCATGCGCGGGCTCGGCGGCAACGGCCGGCACCTCCTCCGCATAGTGCTCCGGCGCTTCCTCATGCACCTGCTCTTGGACCGGCTCCGCATAGGCCTCGACGTGGTGAACAGCCGCGGGCGCCTGCTCCTGCGGCGCCTCGGCCCATTCCTCTACCGGCTCATGGTGCTCAGCGGACTGATGCTGAGCATGCGCGGGCTCCTCATAGACAGGCTCTTCATAAGCCGGCTCTTCATGGGTCGGCTCTTCATGGGTCGGCTCTTCGTGCACCGGCTCGTGAGCGGCGGGCTCCTCGTGCGCAGCGACCTCCGGATGGGCCGGCTCCGGTTCCTCGACATGGTGTTCTTGCGCAACATGATGCTCTTCAGCAGGCTCCTGCTGCGGCTCCTCCTGCACCAAAGGCGTTTCCGCGACTGGCTCTTCAGCCAGCGGCAGCGCCTCGGCATGCTCGGCTTCCACCTCGACGATCGCGGCTTCCAGCTTGTCGAGCTGACGGCGCAGCATCTCCTCCGGCGGGCGCGGCTTCATGCTCTCAAGCTGCCGCTGAACGGCACCACGAGCCCGCTCGTAAACCTTGACCCGCATCTCGGGAGTATTATCGGCCAAGCCGTCCACGGCCCGTCGAATGACTGCTACAAAATCCGCCATCAGTACTTTCTCATGATGCCCGGCACGTGGCCGAACCGGGATTCGTCATTGATCCGCGACATTAGCCCTCAAACGGATCGGTCACAAGTATAGTGTCTTCGCGCTCCGGGCTGGTCGAAAGCAGCGCCACCGGAGCGCCGATTAGCTCCTCCACCTGCCGGACATATTTGATCGCCTGTGCCGGCAAATCGGCCCATTTGCGGGCGCCGACGGTCGATTCCTTCCAGCCTTCGAGCGTGATGTAGATCGGCTCGACGCGGGCTTGCGCCGCCTGGCTGGCCGGCAGATAGTCGATCTCCTTGCCATCCAGTTTGTAGCCGACGCAGATCTTCAGTTCGTCGAGACCGTCGAGCACGTCAAGCTTGGTCAAGGCAATGCCGGTAATGCCGGAAGTCTTCACCGTCTGGCGAACCAGCACGGCATCGAACCAGCCGCAGCGGCGCGGACGGCCGGTGTTGACGCCAACCTCTCGGCCAACCGTCGACAGGTGTTTGCCGATCTCGTCATGCAGTTCACACGGGAACGGCCCTTCGCCGACGCGCGTCGTATAGGCCTTGGTGATGCCGAGCACATAGCCGAGCGCCGTCGGGCCGAGGCCGGAACCGGCTGCTGCCTGGCCCGCGACCGTGTTGGACGACGTCACGAACGGATAGGTGCCGTGGTCATTATCCAACAAAGCGCCCTGCGCACCCTCGAAAAGGATACGGGCGCCAGCCTTGCGCTGCTCGTCGAGCAACCGCCAGACCTGATCAATATAGGGAAGAATATGCTCTGCAACAGAGGTGAGTTCGTTGTGCAAAGCATCGAACGAGATTTCATCGAGGCCCATGCCGCGGCGGAGCGCATTGTGATGCGTCAGCAGCCGATCGATCTTGCCCGGCAGCGTATCCGGTTCGGCAAGATCGATGACGCGGATCGCACGGCGGCCGACCTTGTCTTCATAGGCCGGGCCGATGCCGCGACGGGTCGTGCCGATCTTCGTGCCGCTGTTGGAAGCGGCATCTTCGCGCAGAGCGTCGAGATCGCGGTGCAGCGACAGAATCAGCGGGGCGTTCTCGGCAATACGCAGAACGTCGGGCGTAACCGCGATGCCCTGGGCGCGCAGCTTTTCGACTTCAGCGACGAAATGATGGGGATCAACGACGACGCCGTTGCCGATGACGCTGAGCTTGCCGCGCACGAGGCCCGAAGGCAGCAGCGCAAGCTTGTAGCTGACACCGTCGACAACAAGCGTATGACCGGCATTATGACCGCCCTGAAAGCGTACAATCACATCTGCGCGTTCCGAAAGCCAGTCGACAATCTTGCCCTTGCCTTCGTCACCCCATTGCGAGCCGATCACTACAACGTTCGTCATTTATCCATTCCCGCTTCCTGCGCACAGCGGTGCGCCTTGCTCAAACCCGCGCATCTATAAAACTTTGTTTTTGGGAAAGCGACCCTGTTGTCTCAGGAGATTCGGCTTTTTACGTGACGAATCAGCGCGCCTAACAGGATTTTTCCCGTCGGCGCATATCCACATGCGAAATATTGGAGCTGGGTAAGCGAAGAAAATCGCTCGCCCACCCTACGCGAGAGGACATGGAACTAGCCAAGCTCAAGCGTGGTGACGGCAAAGACGCGGTCGAGTGGCATTTTGGGCGGTTCGCCACGATACATTCGCGCCGTTTCGAACACCGGCGACAGTCCGGCCGCTTCGGCAAGCCTGATCGCGTCGATGTTGTCCGTAGGCACGTCCATATATACAGGCCGGCCCTTGGCCTCCGGCAGCAACTTGGCCAGCAAGGCCGATGCCACATCGGAACTGTTTGCAAACAGCGGACCGACCTTGTACCCCTCGAAACAGCGCCGGATCGTGCCGTAGCCGCGAATCTTGCTGCCGCTGCCGACCATGACGGATTTTCGTTTTTCCGGCGCGCCGCACCAGGCCGTGAGGAAGGAGTAGCGCAGCCCTGGAAAGATGGCGGCATCATATCGCAGCAAGCCTTCGAGCTTGTCCTGCGTGACCGGAACGACGTCCACCTTTGCTTCGCCTATATCAGGCATTCTCGGGACACCGCCATAGCGCACGGTGCGATAGGCCATTTCAAAGCCGCTGCTGCGGTAGTTTTCCTGCTGCGCAACGACGCCGTCGAGACCGATGGTACGATTGCCCGCAAACGCCATGCCCTTCTTCCACAGCGCCTTGCCATAACCCTTGCCGCGAAATTCGGGGTGGACGATGTAGAGGCCGAGAAAGGCGAAGCTTTCGCCATAACGCACGACGGAAATACAGCCGACCGGCACTTCGCCGATCGCGCCTATAAAGAAGCCGGAAGGATCCGCCTCCCAAAATGCCAGGGCATCATCGACACCGGGATTCCATCCCTCCTGCCGCGCCCATTCGAGAGCGAGCTCCAATTCCCCAGCCCGCATTGTACGCACGGCAAAATTTGACTTCATGCACCAGCCCTGAACCGCCCCTTATGCATCATCCCCGCCGGAACGATTGCACCCAATTCATCATGCTGCAACGCGATAGCAATCACAAGCGATAAGCGATGCTATGCCTAATGGGTTAAATTCTTGGTGGCATTGGCGCGTAGGCGGCTGGATCGACCGATTGCGGCCGGCCTTCGAGCGACAGTTTCGCGATCCGCGCCGGCGTCTCGCTGATCACCTTGCCGTGCCGAACAACAAAAAGCCTCGCCGCACGCAATCGCACCGCTTCGATCGGATCGCGCGCCTGCAGCACGACGAGATCGCCGTTGCAGCCGACCTCCAGCCCGTAACCGTCGAGCCCCATCACTTTGGCCGGATTGACGGTGACCGCGTCGAAACAGAACCGCATCGCTTCGCGCGACGTCAATTGACCGACATGCAGTCCCATATGGGCGACATCCAGCATGTCGGCGCCGCCGAGCGAATACCATGGGTCCATGCAGCAATCCTGACCGAAGGCGATATTGATGCCGAATTCGCGCATCTCCTTGACCCGGGTCAGTCCGCGCCGCTTCGGATAGGTATCGTGCCGGCCCTGAAGCACGATGTTGATCAACGGATTGGGGATCGCGTGCACGCCCGCCTCAGCAATCAGCGGCAGGAGCTTGGAGACATAATAATTGTCCATCGAATGCATCGACGTCAGATGCGAGCCGGCCACCCTGCCCTGAAGCCCGAGCCTCACCGTCTCGGCGACCAGCGTCTCGATGTGGCGCGACAGCGGATCGTCGGTCTCGTCGCAATGCATGTCGACCATCAAACCGCGCTTTTCGGCGATCTCGCAGAGCGCACGCACCGAATGCGCGCCCTCGTCCATCGTCCGCTCGAAATGCGGGATACCGCCAACAATATCGACACCGAGATCCAGCGCGCGTTCCAGGTTCTGCGCCGCCGTCGGCGAGCGGTAATAGCCGTCCTGCGGAAAGGCGACGAGCTGCAGATCGAGATAAGGTGCGACTTTTCTCTTCACATCCAGCAGCGCTTCGACGGCAAGCAACCGGTCGTCGCAGATATCGACGTGGGTCCGCACGGCGAGCAACCCTTGCGACACGGCAAGATCGCAATAACGCAATGCCCGCTCTGCCACCGCCTCATGCGTCAGCAGCGGCTTCAACTCCCCCCAGAGCCCGATACCTTCGAGCAGCGTCCCCGATGTATTCAGCCGCGGCAGGCCAAGCGACAGCGTCGCATCCATGTGAAAATGGCAGTCGATGAACGGCGGCGAAACCAGTTGCCCATCGGCATCGATCACGCGCTCCGCCTCCCCTTCCATGCCCGGCTGAACAGCCACGATCTTGCCGCCGGCAATGGCGATATCCTGCCCCTCGCGGCCATCGGGAAGGCTGGCATTGCGGACGATGAGATCGAGCACCATGGGAGTTGCCTTTGGATTGGAAGGTCTATGCGGAATGTCTAGCACGACGCGGTGGGCAGGCAAGCCGCTCGTCCGGTGCGCCGGCGGGGTACCCGTCTTTATGACACTTCTGTCTCAACCGCCTGGATAAGCACCGCAACGTATAGGAGTCACCGACGATCCTGTGTATATAAGCGCAGATGGCCGCCAAAGACGGGCGTGCGTTCCGACGCTGAGTCCTGCGCTAGCAAAAGGATTGAAGTTTCATGCACATCACGATGATCGGTTCCGGTTATGTGGGTTTGGTGTCCGGCGTCTGCTTTGCCGATTTCGGTCATGACGTGATTTGTGTCGACAAGGACGCCGGCAAGATCGAGGCGTTGCGCAAGGGTGAAATCCCGATCTTCGAACCCGGCCTTGAACAATTGGTTGCCGACAATGTCCGCGCCGGTCGCCTCTCCTTTTCGACCGAGGTTGAAAGCAGCGTTGCCGCAAGTGACGTCGTCTTTATCGCCGTCGGCACGCCGTCGCGTCGCGGTGACGGCCACGCCGATCTCTCCTACGTCTATGCCGCCGCCCGCGAAATCGCCCAGCACGTCAAGGGCTTTACCGTCATCGTCACCAAATCGACCGTGCCCGTCGGCACCGGCGACGAAGTCGAGCGAATCGTGCGTGAGACCAATCCGGATGCCGATGTCGCAGTCGTCTCCAATCCAGAATTCCTGCGCGAAGGCGCTGCCATCGAAGACTTCAAGCGTCCCGACCGCATCGTCATCGGCCTCAACGACGAGCGCGCCCGCGGCGTCATGACCGAAGTCTATCGGCCGCTCTACCTCAACCAGGCGCCGCTGCTCTTTACCTCCCGCCGCACGTCGGAGCTGATCAAATACGCCGCCAATGCCTTCCTTGCGATGAAGATCACTTTCATCAACGAGATGGCCGATCTCTGCGAGAAGGTCGGCGCCAATGTGCAGGAAGTCTCGCGCGGTATCGGTCTCGACGGCCGCATCGGCTCGAAATTCCTGCATGCCGGCCCCGGCTATGGCGGCTCCTGCTTCCCGAAGGACACGCTGGCGCTCGCCAAAACCGCACAGGATTACGACAGCCCCGTGCGCCTGATCGAGACGACGGTTTCGATCAACGACAACCGCAAGCGCGCCATGGGCCGCAAGGTGATCGCGGCCATGGGCGGCGATATCAGGGGCAAGACCATTGCCGTCCTCGGCCTGACCTTCAAGCCGAATACCGACGACATGCGCGACAGCCCTTCGATCTCGATCATCCAGGCGCTGCAGGATGCCGGTGCCTCGGTAGCGGGCTACGATCCGGAGGGTATGGATAATGCTCGCCAGTTGATCGAAAACATCACCTATGCAGACGATGCCTATAGCGCCGCACGCGGCGCCGACGCGCTCGTTATCATCACGGAATGGAACCAGTTCCGCGCACTCGATTTCGGCCGGCTCAAATCCGTTATGAATGCCCCGGTTCTCGTCGACCTCAGAAACATCTATCGCCATGACGAGGTCACAAAGCACGGCTTTGCCTATACAAGCGTCGGCAGACCCTCCAGCGACGACACACTTTAGAGCGTTTACGCATTCCGAACGGAAAACCGCTACGCACTTTTCCTGGAAATGCTTTAAGCAAAGGCCGATCAATGCGTTATCTCATCACCGGCACCGCCGGCTTCATCGGATTCCATCTTGCCAAGCGCCTGCTCGACGAAGGTCATTTCGTCGTCGGCTTCGACGGCATGACGCCCTATTACGACGTCAAGCTCAAGGAGAAGCGCACCGCGATTCTCGCCCGCTCCAATGGCTTCAAGGCGGTCACGGGCATGCTGGAAGACAAGGCGGCGCTGGATCACGCGGCGGAACTGGCGGAACCTGACGTCATCGTCCATCTCGCCGCCCAGGCAGGCGTGCGTTACAGCCTGGAAAATCCGCGATCCTACGTGGATTCCAACGTCACCGGTTCGTTCAATGTGTTGGAGCTGGCGAAAAGCCTGCAGCCGAAACACCTGCTGCTTGCCTCCACCTCCTCGGTCTACGGCGCCAACGAGAAGATCCCCTTTGCGGAAAGCGACAAGGCCGACGAGCAGATGACGATCTACGCGGCGACGAAGAAGAGCATGGAGCTGATGGCGCATAGCTATGCCCACCTCTTCCGCATTCCGACGACCGCCTTCCGTTTCTTCACCGTCTACGGTCCCTGGGGCCGTCCCGATATGGCATTGTTCAAGTTCGTCGATGCCATCAGGAACGACCGGCCTATCGAGATCTACGGCGAAGGCAAGATGAGCCGCGATTTCACCTATATTGACGATCTCGTCGAAGGCATTGTCCGCCTTATCGGCGTCGTACCCTTAGAGGAAAACCGCGTCGTTTCCGAAACGGTCACCGATACGCTGTCGAAACACGCGCCCTTCCGCGTCGTCAATATCGGTGGCGGCCAGCCGGTCGGGCTGATGACCTTTGTTGAGACCATCGAAGCGATGCTCGGCAAGAAGGCGATCCGGCACATGCTGCCGATGCAGCCCGGCGACGTGCACAATACCTATGCCGTGCCGGACCTGCTGGTGGCGCTGACCGGCTTCAAGCCGCAGATCGAAGTCGAAGAAGGCGTGCGCCGTTTCGTCGAATGGTATCAGGAAAACTATTGAGCCGATGCCGCCAAAGGCGGCTCCTTGCCGGAAATCGATACTGCGGCATCAGATTGGCACTTGCCACGACTGCTTGATTTTCTGCATCGGAATTTCGGTCTTGATGTTTCTGACCCCCTTGATGCGGCCAAGATGCTCCATCTGGAACCGTCTGTATCCCTCCAAATCCGATGCTACGACCCGAAGGAGGAAATCGCAGTCGCCCGCCATGAGGTGGCACTCGACCACCTGCGGAAGCTTTTCGGCCGCCTCATAGAAAGCTGTCGTTGTCTCTTCGTCCTGACTTGAAAGCCATATTCGCACAAAAACCGTAAAGCCCATATCGAGCTTTGCGGGGTCCAGGATGGCGACATATTGCTTGATGATACCGGCCTCTTCCAACAATTTGACTCGCCTTAGACATGGAGACGGAGACAGTCCCACCTTTGCAGCCAACTCGGTGTTCTGGATTTTCCCATCCTGCTGCAGGACGCGGAGTATCGCGCGATCTAAGGAATCAAGTTTCATTGGAGTTTTCCGCCGGGAAGTCACGACGATAGGAGCATTCGTCGGACCTGTTCTTGGCGATGTCACACGATATGGCTTTGACATGGCATTCCCCGCGGTATTTTTCGTAATGCTGGCCGGAATGTGGAAAGGCGCAAAGGCGGCACTTCCCTGGCTGGTCAGTTTGCTCGTCGCAGCAACCACATACCTGGTGTTTCCTGGGGCTTGGTATGTTCCCGCCGGGGCTGTCTCCGGTGTATTCTCTGCATTCCTGCTGGCACGGACCGATGTTTGATCCTTCATTTGTTATTGCCATCATCTGCATGGCGGCGGCCACCTATCTGACGCGTATCGGAGGATACGTCTTCTTGCGCAACCGCACGCTAAGTCCCCGTTTGCGGACTGTAATGGAGAACGCCCCGGGTTGCGTATTGATCACGGTCATCGCGCCAGGCTTCGCCACCGGACGGCCAGCCGATCTCATCACCCTCGCGCTCACCATGTTGGCGGCGACCCGACTACCGGTGCTTCCCACGGTGCTGATCGCAATCGCTTCGGCTGGTATTCTGCGCCACATTCTGGCGTGAATCCCCACTCTCCAGGTAGGCTGGAAAAATGACAGAAATCGTGGAAGCAGAGTACTGGATAGAGAGCCCCGCCGGGCGCCTCTATGCCAAATCATGGGCGCCGCGCGATCTGAATTCCAAATCTCCGATCATCCTGTTTCACGACTCTCTCGGATGCGTCGCACTCTGGAAAGATTTCCCGCAGTTGTTGGCTCGTTCTCTCGGCCGACGTGTGATCGCCTATGATCGATTGGGCTTTGGTCGTTCCGATGCTCGTACGGACATTTTGGAGCGAGACTTCATTGCCCAGGAAGCGGAACACTTCGTTCCCCTCCTGTGCGAGCAATTGGCGGTTGGGGAATTTATCGCCTGTGGGCATAGCGTGGGTGGCGGCATGGCGGTGGAAACGGGGGCCAGGTTTGCCGGCTGCAATGCCGTGATTACCATCGCCGCCCAGGCTTTCGTGGAAGATAGAACCGTGCAGGGTATTAGGACCTCGCAACAGGAATTTGCGTCGGTCGACAATATTGCCCGGCTCGCCAAATATCACGGTGAGAAAGCTGATTGGGTGCTGCGCGCGTGGATCGAAACCTGGTTGGCTCCGGAATTCGCCGAATGGAACCTCGATGCCGCACTTGAGAAACTGGGTTGTCCGGTGATTGCCATTCACGGCGACCGGGATGAATATGGTTCACTTGCCCATCCACGTCGGATCGCGGCTGGGCGCGGATCATTCCATATTTTGCCGGACACCGGACATTCGCCGCATCGTGAACATCCCGCCCTGGTCATCAAGGTAATCGAAGACCTCTTGCTGATCCGGCCTATCCGGCCGGATGATAGGCCCGGTCGAAATAAATGAGCCCCTGCCCTCCGTCGCGCAGACGGATGGCATCGACTTCGCACATCAGAATATCGTGCGTGCCGCCATTGGCGCGGTGCACGATGCGGCAGTCGAACGAGACGAGCGCATCCTCCAATGCCGGCGAGCCGGTCGATAGTTCCGACCATGCGGCGGCGGCAAAACGCTCCGCTACCGGCGTCTTGCCGCCGAAGAGACGCGACAGGTCCTGATGCCTCTCGGAAAGCACATTGACGCAAAGCACGCCGTTTTGCGTGACAGCAGGATGAACCGAAGCGGTGCGATTGAGGCAGACAAGCAGCGTCGGCGGACTGTCGGAGACGCTGCAGACGGCGGTCGCGGCAAAACCGGCAAGTCCCGCCGGCCCATCGGTCGTCACGATGCTGACGGCCGCCGCCATCCGCGCCATGGCGTTGCGGAACTCGGATTTGACCACATCGGGATCGGCGACGGGTACCGCCTTCTCGATCGCCACGGATGTCTTCATGTTCATTCCCATCATCCCCACCGTTTGTGCCGGACCCTGGCAAACTTAGTGGGTCGAGACCTCTGTCTCAAGCAACGATGTTGCTCGCAAACCGTACTTAAGGAGCAATAAGTTCTCTATAAAATCTATATACAAAAAGAAAAACAATTTCCTCCCTGCGTTTCGCGCCTCTCTCCTCCTACCGCACGCCAAGTTCGCCACGCACAGCGGCCAACATCGTAGGTGCACACAAAAAGGCAGCGGCACGCCCGCAAATTGATGCTTTCCCCCGCTATCGTCCTTGCCTTATCCGTTACGGAAGAGAAGCGCATGAGAGGAAATGGCGATGGCGAAGCCCTTCTACTGGAACGAACTGACGACCTACGATTTCGCCGGTCTTTCGCCCGACACCACCATTGCCGTTCTGCCGATCGCCTCGACCGAGCAGCACGGCCCGCATCTGCCGATCGCCACAGACGTGGCTATTGCCAACGGCATGCTGGCCGAACTGAAGGCGCAGCGTCCTGACGATCTCGACTTCCTGGTGTTGCCGACCCAGGAAATCGGCAAGGCCAACGAACATATCTACGGCCCCGGCACGCTCTCACTCGGCGCGGAACTGCTGATCCCCGTCTGGACGGCGATCGGCGCCAAGGTTGCCGAAGCCGGCCTCCGCAAGATGGTTATCGTCAATTCCCATGGCGGCAATCTCGATATCATGGGCATCGTTGCGCGCGAATTGCGCGTACGCCACCAGATGGCGGTCGTTGCCACGCAATGGACGCGCTTCGGCACGCCGGACGGCATGATCAGCGACCATGAACAGCGCTATGGCATCCATGGCGGCGACGTAGAGACCTCGCTGATGCTGCATTTCCGCCCCGAACTGGTCCGCATGGACAAGGCCGAGAATTTCGTCTCCAAGGCGGAATGGATGAAGGAGCAGTCCAACTATCTGCAGCCGCTGCCGCCGCATTCGCTCGCCTGGATCGCCCACGATCTCAATCCGAACGGCGTCGTGGGCAATGCCGCCAACGGCACGGCGGAAAAGGGCTCCCTCATCTGCCGTCATCAGGTGCAGGGCTTCATTGAATTGCTGCGCGATCTCCGGGACTATCCCCTGTCGAACCTCTATTCGAAATAGGCGTCCGGCCGGCGGCGTTCCGGCACCGCCAGAATATGTCCCTTGGCCTGCAGTTCCTCCACCAAGCCGGCCAGTTCGGCGAGCAGATATTCCACGAACAGGCTGGTCGCTGCATCGAGCGGCGCCCGCGTGCGGGCAAAGAGCTTCATTGGCTGATGCCGCGAATGCGGCTCGGCGATCGGCCGGAACACCAGTTCGCCGCGCCGGCATTCGGCGATGACGTCGAGCGGGTTCAACAGCGTCAGCCCTGCCCCGCATTTGACCAATTGCTTCAGCATCTCCGACGCGTTGCTTTCCAGCACCGGCTCGACCTGCACCGATAGCCGCGCCAGCGTCAGATTGATGATCTCGCGCAGGCTGGTGCCCGGCTGCGCCAGCAGCAGCCGCTCTTCCACGACATCGGCGAGATTGATCGGCCCAGATCCGATCAGCGGATGCCCCGGCGGCAGCACGACGCCGATCGGAATGTCGAAATTGCCGAGCGAACGGATGCCGGGTGTCGCCGGGATGTTGAAACCCAGGCCGATATCGACTTCGCCTGACAGCACCGGCGCCATGGTCGTGGAACCGGCATCATTGCGCAATTGGATGAAGACGCGTGGATGTTCCGACAGGAAACGCGCGATGATCTCCGGCAAAGGTCCGGAGGCGAGCCCGACCGTCGTGACGATCCTGACCTTGCCGGCCTGCTGCATCTTGAGACTGCGGATGCGCCCCTCCAGCCGGTCGTAGTTCTTCAGCACCTCGCGGATATGCTCGATGCAGAGCTCGCCTGCCGCCGTCAGCCTGAGCCCGCGCGGCAACCGTTCGAACAGCGGCGCTCCCATCTCTTCTTCCAGCGCCAGGATCTGCCTGTTGATCGCCGAGGATGCCACATTGAGCCTCGCCGCCGCCTTGCGGATCGAACCGCAGCGGGCGATCTCGTTGATATAAAGAAGTCGCCTCGAGTGCAGCATTCGCATCCCCATTGCATAAATTTTGCCCAGGCCGCACAATTTAGGCACGGGCGCAGGCTGAGATGCCTAAAAGGCATCAATGCGCACGAATTTTGATGCTTTTCAAAGCGCAACGCAATCGCTCAAATGCGGAAAATGGGCGTCGCTGGTGGCGTCCCATGGCAGATAAGGGGAACAACCGGCCATGTCCAATGCATTGAAGACCAAAGCATTTCTCGCCGTCATGGGCTTGGTGGCCGCCGTCGCCGCTGCTCAGCCGGCAAACGCCCTCGACAAAGTGACCTATGGAACCAACTGGCTGGCCGAGGCGGAACATGGCGGCTTCTATCAGGCGATCGCCGACGGAACCTACAAAAAATACGGCCTGGATGTTGAAATCGTCCAGGGTGGCCCGAACGCTGCCAACCAGGCGCTGCTGATTTCCGGCAAGATCGACTTCTATATGGGCAGCCCGCAGCAGGAAATCGATGCGGTCAAACAAGGCATCCCGATTGTCGACGTTGCCGCCATCTTCCAGAAGGACCCGCAGGTGCTGATCGCCCATCCGGACGCCGGCGTCGACAAATTCGAGGACCTCGCCAAGCTGCCGACGATCTTCCTCGGCAAGGACGGCTACGTCACGTTCTTCGAATGGATGAAAGCGAATTTCCCGGGCTTCAAGGACGAGCAATACAAGCCTTACAATTTCAGCCCGGCGCCGTTCCTGGCCGACAAGCAATCGGCGCAGCAAGGCTATTTGACCTCGGAACCCTATGAAATCCAGAAGCAGACCGGCTGGGAACCGAAGGTCTTCCTCCTCGCTGACAACGGCTATTCGCCCTATTCGACGATGATCACCACGCAGACATCGCTCGTTCAAAAGAACCCCGACCTCGTGCAGCGTTTCGTCAGCGCCTCGATCGAAGGCTGGTACAACTATCTCTACGGCGACAACAAAGCGGCCAACGATCTGATCAAGAAAGACAATCCCGATATGACGGATGGCCAGATCGCCTATTCCATCGCCAAGATGAAGGAATACGGCATCGTCGAATCCGGCGACGCGCTGGACAAGGGCATCGGCTGCATCACCGACGCGCACTATAAGAAATTCTTCGACGAAATGGTGCAGATCAAGGTGTTTACCGCCGATACGGACTACAAGAAAGCTTTTGACCCGCAATTCGCCTGCAAGGGCGTCGGGATGACGCTGAAGAAGTGACGGCAAGCAGAGCAGCCCCTCTCCCCGCTTGCGGGGAGAGGGTTAGGGTGAGGGGCAATTCTTGCTCCAAAGCCGATTGCTGACATCGACAGAGAGCCGAACTATGAGCAT
Organism: Rhizobium cerradonense; assembly: GCF_030182455.1. Lineage (NCBI taxonomy): Bacteria > Pseudomonadati > Pseudomonadota > Alphaproteobacteria > Hyphomicrobiales > Rhizobiaceae > Rhizobium > Rhizobium cerradonense. The sequence continues at coordinate 314,354 of NZ_JAQJCK010000002.1, read as the reverse complement.
ACCCAATGCAACCGCTGTCTCCTCGACAGAAGCGCATAAGCGGCCGCTGGTCGTCATGGAGCAGGTCTCCAAAGTCTTTTCCAACGGCACGCTGGCGCTCTCCGGCATGTCGATGAACGTTCAAAGCGGCGAGTTCATCAGCCTGCTCGGCCCCTCCGGCTGCGGCAAGTCGACGGCGCTGCGCATCATCGCCGGTCTCGGCGGCACTTCCAGCGGCACGATCGACTGGCCGAGTTCACGCATCAACTCCAAGGGCTTGCCGGAGGGCGATATCGGTTTCGTCTTCCAGGAGCCGACACTGCTGCCCTGGAAGACGGTCTTCGGCAATGTCCACCTGCCATTGAAACTGCGCGGCGTTTCCAAAGTGGCCGCCTACGACCAGATCATGGGAACACTGGCGACCGTCGGCCTGCAGGATTTCGCCGACGCCTATCCGCGCGAATTGTCCGGCGGCATGAAGATGCGTGTCTCCATTGCCCGCGCGCTGGTCACCAAGCCGAAGCTGCTGCTGATGGACGAGCCCTTTGCGGCCCTCGACGAGATCACTCGCCAAAAGCTCAACGACGATGTGCTGCGGCTGTGGAAGTCCACCGGTATCACGGTGATCTTCGTCACCCATTCCGTCTACGAGTCCGCCTATCTCTCAAACCGCATCGTCGTGATGAAGGCGCGCCCTGGCCGTGTCCACGCCGACTTTCCACTGGATACCCGCAGCGAACGCGACATTCTCTACCGGTCTTCCGAGGAATACCGACAGGTTTGTGAAAAAGTGTCTCGCTCCCTGATCGAGGCCATTGGTTGGCTGGAGGCCCATTGATGAGCGACAGCACCAGCCTGCCCGCCAACCTCTCCGCAGAGACGACCGAAAAGCCGGCGGAATCGGCCGTGCGCGCGGGAATTACCGAGCGACTCCTCGGAATTTTCGTACCGCTGCTGACCGTCTTCGTCTTGGTCGTCCTCTGGCAGCTTCTCGTCGTCGGCGCCAGCATTCCGCAATATATTCTGCCAAGCCCTCTCGCCGTCGCGAAAGCGCTGGTGTCCGATTGGGGCATCCTCTCGCCGGCGCTCTGGGTAACGACCGAGATCACCTTCATCTCGCTGGCGCTGGCGCTGATCGGCGGCGTCGGCATTGCGATCTTCCTCGTGCAATCGCGCTGGATCGAACTCGCCTTCTATCCGCTGGCCGTCATCCTACAGGTAACGCCGATCGTGGCGATCGCGCCGCTGATCCTGATCTATGCGCCGACCCGCGAAGCCGCGCTGCTGATCTGCGGCTTCCTCGTCGCCTTCTTTCCAATCCTCTCCAACATGGTGCAGGGACTGAAGAGCGTCGACCATAACCTCCTGAATCTCTTCGATCTCTATGGCGCCTCGCGCTGGCAGACGCTGTGGCATCTGAAGCTACCGGCAGCCCAGCCCTATTTCATGACGGGCCTCAGGATTGGCGGCGGCCTGTCGCTGATCGCCTCCGTGGTCGCGGAATTCGCCGCAGGCTCCGGCGGTCCCAATTCCGGCCTCGCCTTCCGCCTGCTCGAAGCGCAATATCGTCAGAACATGCCGCGCCTGTTCGCCGCCCTGCTGCTGCTCTCGGCACTCGGCGTCGCCATCTTCGCCCTCACCTCGTTCATCTCATGGCTGAGCCTGCATCGCTGGCACGAAAGCAGCCTCAAGCGGGAAAACTGATGTCCTATTCCTTCATGTCCCCGCCGAACGCCGCGCGCTTCGTGCTGAGCAACGCCACCGTCCCCGCCGTGACGCTCGTCGGGTTTACCGGTCAGGCAAGCGAAGGTCTTGTCAAGGCCGACATCGTCGTTGCGGACGGCCTCATCAAGGATATCCTGCCGGCGGACAGCGCGCCGGCAGAATTCGCCAAGGCCGACGTGAGGGACGGCATGGTCTGGCCGACCTTCGCCGATATGCATACCCATATCGACAAGGGCCATATTTGGGAGCGCCGCGCCAATCCGGACGGCAGTTTCGTGGGCGCTCTCGACGCCGTGCGCGCCGACCGCGAAGCCAACTGGTCGGCTGCCGATGTCAGGAAGCGCATGGAATTTTCGCTGCGCTCGGCCTATGCCCACGGCACCAGCTTGATCCGCACGCATCTCGACTCGCTGGCGCCGCAGCACCGCATTTCCTTCGAGGTGTTCTCGGAGGTGCGCGAGGCCTGGAAAGACAAGATCGCGCTGCAGGCCGTCGCCCTTTTCCCACTCGATGCCATGGCGGAGGACGCGTTCTTCGCCGATCTCCTGATGGTCATCCGCGATGCCGGCGGCCTCATCGGCGGCGTCACGCAGATGACCCCCGATATCGATCGTCAGCTTGACAAGCTGATCCGAGCCGCGATGGACAACGGCCTCGATATCGACCTGCATGTCGATGAAACAGAAGACAAGCAGGTGCTGACGCTGAAGGCGATTGCCGAGGCCGTACTGCGCAACGGCTTCACCGGCAAGGTCACCGCCGGCCATTGCTGCTCGCTTTCCCGCCAGGATGAGGATGTTGCCGCCGCCACTATCGACCTTGTCGCCAAAGCCGGGATCTCCGTCGTTTCCTTGCCGATGTGCAACATGTATTTGCAGGACCGCCATGCGGGCCGGACGCCCCGCTGGCGCGGAGTCACCCTATTCCATGAGCTGGCAGCCGCCGGCGTGCCAACCGCCGTTGCCTCCGACAACACACGCGATCCCTTCTACGCCTACGGCGACCTCGACCCCGTCGAAGTCTTCCGCGAGGCAGTCCGCATCCTGCATCTCGATCATCCGCTGGATACGGCTGCCCGCGTCGTCACCACCTCGCCTGCCGATATTCTCGGCCGCCCCGATATTGGCCGTATCGTCGTGGGCGGCCCTGCCGATCTCGTCCTCTTCAGCGCCAGACGCTGGAGCGAATTCCTCTCCCGTCCGCAGTCCGACCGCGTCGTCCTTCGCAAAGGCAAAGTGATCGACCGCAGCCTGCCGGATTACCGCGAACTAGATACCGTTATTGGAGCCTGACATGCCGGATTATCAGCTCATCAAGAAAGAACTCGAAGGCATCGCCGTCGAAGACAATCCGGCGCTGGTGCGCCAGAAGAGCCGCGATTTCTACTGGTATTCGCCAATCCTGAAGGCACAGCTCGACAATGTCATCGCCGACCTCGTTGTCACACCGAAGACCGAGGAAGAGGTTATCCGAACGCTGAAGGTGGCCTATGCCCATGATGTGCCGGTCACCCCGCGCGGCGCCGGCACTGGCAATTACGGCCAGGCCATGCCGCTCTCCGGCGGCATCGTGCTGAACCTTGCGGCCATGAACAAGGTCAAGGAAATCCACCCCGGCCGCGTCATCTGCGAGCCGGGCATCGTCATTGCCGAGCTCGACCGCCAGACCAAAGCGCATTCCGGCCAGGAGCTGCGCTTCCACCCCTCCACCGCGCAGACGGCGACCATCGGCGGCTTCATCGCCGGCGGCTCCGGCGGCGTCGGCTCGATCACCTGGGGTGGCTTGCGCGATATCGGCAATATCCTGCGACTACGCGTCGTCACCATGGAATCCGAGCCGCGCGTCCTCGACCTCACCGGCTGGGACCTGACCAAGGTCAGCCACGCCTACGGCACCAACGGCATCATCACCGAGATCGAAATGCCGCTCGCCCCGGCCTATGACTGGGTGGACGTGCTGGTCGGCTACGACGATTTCATGGATGCCGTGCGCTTCTCGGACGCGCTCGCCAAATGCAACGGCATCCTGGTCAAGGAGATCGCGCCGATTGCGGCACCCATCCCTTACGAATATTTCGCCCGCCACAAGCCCTATATCCGCCAGGGCCAATCGATCGTGGCGCTGATGATCGCGCCGCATTCCATGGACCCGTTCCTGGCCTTCGCTAGCCAGCAGAAGGGCGAGATCACCTTCCGCTCCGACAAAGTCGAGAGCATGAAGGGCATTCCGCATGCCTATGAACTCGCCTGGAACCACACGACGTTGCGCGCCATCAAGATCGACCCGACCATAACCTATCTACAGGTACAGTATCCCAGCCCGGATCACGTCGCCAAGGTCCAGAAGATGGTCGAGATCTTCGGCGACGAAGTGCCGGGCCATCTCGAATTCATCAAGTTCGACGGCCAGATCCAGTGCTCCGGCCTGCCGCTGGTGCGCTACACGTCGGAGGCGCGGCTGGAAGAGATCATCCGCATCCATCAGGATCACGGCTGCCCGATCTTCAATCCGCATCGCTACACGCTGGAAGAAGGCGGCATGAAGCAGACGGATACCGTCCAGCTCGCCTTCAAGAAGGAGACCGATCCGAAAGGCCTGCTGAACCCCGGCAAAATGATCGCCTGGGACAATCCCGACTTCGATTTCACGGCCGGCCAGAACTATCTCTTCCCCGGTCTTGCGGCGCTGATGGAGGCCTCATGAGGGTTCTCGTCCTCCATTCGCATCCGGTCGAGGAAAGCTACGGCGCAGCCCTACATCGGCAGACGATCGAGAGCCTGAAAGCGGCCGGCCATGAGGTCGACGACTGCAATCTCTACGCAGAGGGCTTCGACCCCGTAATGTCGCGCCACGATAGGATGATCTATCACGACTATCCGGAGAACACCGAGGCCGTGAAACCCTATGTCGATCGCCTGCAATGGGCAGAAGCGCTTGTCATCGTCACGCCGGTCTGGAACTTCGGCTTTCCGGCGATCCTAAAAGGCTATTTCGACCGCGTCTGGCTGCCGGGTGTCACGTTTGAGCTGGTGAATGGCAAGGTGACCTCGAAACTGCGGCATATCCGCAAGCTCGGAGCTGTGATGACCTACGGCGCCGATCCCTTCCGCGCCTTCATCGTCGGCAACCCGCCGAAGAAGATTATCAAGCGCATGCTCCGCGCCATGATCAAACCTTTCGCTCCGGTAGTCTTCCTCGCCCATTACGACATGAACCGCTCCACCGACGAGACGAGAAAGCGGTTTCTGGAAAGGGTGAAACGGGAAATGGAGCGGTTCTGACCGGCGCAGTCGACAGAGCCACGCTTCGCAGCGAAGACACCACTCACATCACCTTCGCCGCGGTCACCTCGACCTCCACCAGAAACTCCGGCCGCGTAAACCCGTTGACGATGATCAGCGTCGAGGCCGGCTTCGGATCAAGCGTGTAGCGGTCGCGCACGGCCATATAGGCTGGGAAATCCTCGCGTTTGGTGACGAAGCCGGAAATGCGGATGACGTCGGCGAAGCTCATGCCCGCCTCCTCGAGGATCGCCTTGATCGCCTCGAAGCAGAGTTCCGCCTGGCTGGTGATGTCTGGTGGAATGCTGTCGTCGAGGGCAATTCCGAGTTGGCCGGAGGTGACCAGCAGGCTTGCGCCCGGCGGTACGAGCAGCCCGTGATTATAGTTGCCGAAGGGGCCGCGAACGGAGGGCGGGTTGAATGTTTTCTTCATCGGCATCGGTTCCCTATGGTCACGCCGATTTCAGCATTTCACCGTCAGCCGGGCAAGCCGCTTAGAGCATGTCGCGCAAAAGTGTGCAGCGGCTGCGATAACGACACGCGCTTTAGAGCGCTTGCGCCGGCTCTACCGCCCGGTTTCGCCGCACTTCCAGCAGGATATGTCCGAAGAGCGCGGCAAGCACGATCGGGCCGCCGATCAGCGTCGCCTGCGACGGCCGCTCGGCGAGGAACATCCAGACCCACAGCGGCGTCAGCGGCACTTCGAGCGATGTCAGCAGGCTGGCATCGGCTGCCGGTATCAACCGCGAACCGAAGGTATAAAGGCTAAGACCCATCGCGTTCTGGACGATGCCGAAGGCGATGATCAGGCCGAGATCATGTCCCGACACCATCGTCGGCGACGCGAACCAGAAGGTGATGAAGGAGCAGAGCCAGGCAGACAAGGCCATCGCCGGCAGCATTGGCACGTCCCGGTGCTGGCGCATGACGACGGCGAGACCGGCAACTGTGAACGTCATGACGCCGGCCAGGACCTTGCCGAGCCAACCACCGCTGCCAACCGCCTCACCGGAGAGCATGACGATCACGCCGAGGAGTGCCACGGCGCTGGCGACGAGCGTCGCCATGCTTGGACGCTCCTTGATGAAGACATAGGCGACGCCGGCGGTAACGAAGGGCACCGTCGCATAGATGACCATCGCATCGGCGACGGAGGTGTAATAGATCGAGCCGATGCCGCTGATCATGGAGGCGGTGGAAAACACCGTTGCTGCCAGCGACGGCCAACGCATGGAGCGAAGAATGCGCCAGGCCCTGCCGCGCTCGATATAGAAAAACAGCGTAAAGACGCCGAGGCCGGAGACGATGCCCCGACAGAAGAGGATGGTCATCAGATCGGCGTGAATCAAGCGCACGAACAGACCGGACGTCGACCAGGCCAGCGCCGAAAACGCCACATAGATCACACCCAGCCGATATTGCTGCTGCTCCGCCAGCGTCACGACGAATCCTCCCCCAACCTTTTAGGCTTCGACTATTAGCGAGCGCTGGGAGAGCCTACAAGCGAAGCCAGCGGCGCATGATGTCGTTGGTGCAAGAAGTTGCAGAACCGCCACGCCTGCCCAGCCCAAACCAGCTTCCCAGTCTTGCAGATATTCCGGATGCGTTTAGGGTACCAAATATTCGGCAGAGGGAGAATCAATGCAGCTACTGCTGGCAGGCCTGTTTGCATGCGGCTGCGTGAGCTTGGTCGACGGCCCGCTATGGCCGCGTGCCGAAAGCTACATCGATACGGCGATGGTATGCAGTCAAAGCGCCGATCCAGGCAATTGCCGGCACACGCGGGATACGTGGAAGACCGAATATGACGCCGCGACCACCGGACAATATCAGGACCAGCGAAATGTCGCGTTCTGCCTGAGCACAGGCTGTGACAATGCCATCCAGCCCGATAAGGTGCTCGGCTGCGCCTGGCGCATCGTCATCATGAATTCGAGACACGCGGAACTGGACAACACCGACACCGTGAATCTCAAGCAGTTCTGCGGGCCCGCTTATGTCGATCACGCCGGACGGCAAGCAGCCGAAGCTCAGGCGCAGACAATGCTGGAACTCATCGGAAAAGGACTGGGCGCGTAGCGGCCGATAGTCGCCACGCGCCCGATTTCCTTCACATTTCAGCATATGGCGCGAAGAAACCTCGGATCGCCTCGATCTCGTTCTGGCGGATATCATGGCCGCCTAGATGCCAATCGAGTGTCACCACGGCCTTCTGCCGCGTGAAATAATCCGCCAGCGCTTTGGTCACCGGCGCCGGCGAGATCGGGTCGCGTTCACCGGCGGTGATCAACACCCGGCGGCCGTCGAGCCTGGCATTGTCGCGCGGCTGGAACGGAATGAGCGGATGCATCAGCACGGCGGCGTCGAAGAGATCGCCATGCTCGATCAGCACATTGGCGAGAATATTCGCGCCATTGGAGAAACCGAGGCCAAGCACCTGCGAAGCGCCGTGGTCGACCGCCAGGCTTTTGACATAGGCCGCCATCTTTTCCGTTGCGCGGGCAAGGTCCGCCATGTCGTAGACGCCCTCGCCCGTGCGCCGGAAAAAGCGCGCCGCACCATGTTCCGAAACATCGCCACGCGGCGAGACGATGGTCGCTTCCGGCAGCAGGCGGCTGCCGAAATCGAAGAACTGGTTCTCGTCACCGCCCGTACCGTGGAAGGTGAATAGAATAGGTTTGCCAGGTGCACCGGGCTTTACCCGGTGCACATAAGTCGTATCCGTCATGATTCCCCCGCATTAAGCATCCAACGGTTCGAGATGCTGCTCGAGCAGCGCCCGCAGATGAGCGTGCTGTTCCGGCAGCTTCAGTGCCTCGCCAAGATGGGCCGTATCTTCGTCACGATTGAAACCAGGTTCGTTCGTGGCGACCTCGAATAGCACGCCGCCTGGCGTGCGAAAATAGATCGCCCAGAAGTAGTCACGATCGATGACGGGCGTCACCTGATATCCCGTGTCCAACAGCGCCTTACGCACTTCGAGCTGCTTTGCGCGGTTTTCGACGGCAAAGGCGACGTGGTGGACCGAACCCGCGCCGGGAAGCGCGCGGCCGATGTTCGGCATGGTTTCAAGATCGACAAAATCGGCACCATTGCCGCCGGGAATGGCGAGCCGCTTGACGCCTTCATGCGTGTCGACCACTTCATAGCCCATATATTTCAACAGCTCAGCCGTGGCGCCCTCGTCCCGCAGCCGCATGGCGACGGAATGAAAGCCCCTGATGGCATGCTCGGCATCGACGCCGCCATGCGTCCAGGGCTCACGACGATCGTCCTTGACCTCGACGAGCGCGAAACCGTCGCCATCCGGGCCGGCGAAATGGAGGCGCTTCTGGCCGAAGGACTCATCGGCCTTCAGAGCCTCGACGCCCTGCTTGCCAAGCCGGTCCGTCCAATAGCCGATCGCGCCTTCCGGAACGGAGAAAACGGTATTGCCGACTTCGCCGGTGCCCGGACGGCCGCGAGCCATCTTCGGGAACGGGAAATAGGTCATGATCGTACCGGGCGTGCCGATCTCGTCACCGTAATACAGGTGATAGACATCGGGTGCGTCGAAATTGACCGTCTTCTTGACGCGGCGCAGGCCGAGCGTATCCGTGAAGAACTTGTTGTTGGTTCGGGCATCTTCCGCCATCGAGGTAACGTGGTGAAGACCCTTGATCTGATTGAGCATCTCTAACCCCTTGTCTCGCCCGCAACGGCAGGCGTTTCTCATGAGCAGAAGATGGTCCCAGAGGCCGCTTTTCGATAGCCCCCAATAGCCAAACGGATTGTCTCCGATTGTTGAACGATAAATTGCGATCGTTCAATGAAGCCGCTTTGCTCAATGTCCAGCCTGTAGCCTATTGCCTAAGGCGAGCACGCATACTAACTTAATCTAGACAGTCTAGCCAGGAGATCGGTCGATGGATTGGCCATTGCAAGACGCCAAGAATCAATTCTCGAAAGTCGTGCAGAAGGCACGCAGCGAAGGTCCGCAAACTGTGACACTGCGCGGCGAGCGCGCGGTCGTTGTTCTCTCCGCGGAAGACTATGACGCCTTGCGCGCGGGAAAGCCGAGCCTAGTGGACGATCTGCTATCGGGGCCAGCCTGGGATGATGAGCTGGCCGACGCGGTGACAACGCGAGACAAGACCCCAAGCCGGGATGTCGCCTTCTGATGTATCTGATCGATACCAATATCATTTCTGAAGCGCGTCGCGGCACTATCGAAGCGATATCCTGGCTGCGCACAGCCGACCCATCGACCGTCTATCTCAGCGTCATCACACTCGGCGAAGTCATGCGCGGGATCGCCCTTAAGCGAAGGACCGATCCACGCGCCGCCGCACATCTGGAAGAATGGCTGCGCAAGCTTCGCCACGATCACAGCGGCCGCATCCTGCCCATCACGGACCAAATCGCCGTCGAATGGGGCCGCATCGCCGCGCTACGTCCTCGCGGCGATGCCGACGGGCTGATCGCGGCCACTGCAATCGTCCATGATCTGATTGTCGTTACGCGCAATGTCAGCGATTTTGACGATACCGGCGTGTCGGTGATCAATCCTTGGGATCAGGCATCTTACTGACGGCCCGGATCACTCGGCAGGGACCAGTCGATCGGATCCTTGCCATGTTCGGCAAGATAGGCATTCGCCTTGGAGAAATGCTGGCAGCCGAGGAAGCCGTTATGGGCCGAAAGCGGCGATGGATGCGCGGCTTTCAGCACGAGATGCCGCTCTGTATCGACGAAGGCAGCCTTCTTCTGCGCATAGGAGCCCCAAAGCATGAAGACCACGCCGTCGCATTCGTCGTTGACGCGGCGGATGACGGCATCGGTGAAGCGCTCCCAGCCCTTGCCCTGATGTGAGGCGGCTTGGGATTCCTCGACCGTGAGCACGCTGTTGAGCAGAAGCACGCCCTGCTTCGCCCAGCTTTCGAGAAAGCCATGACGCGCCGGCGGGATGCCGAGATCGGTCTCCAGTTCCTTGTAGATATTGACCAGCGACGGCGGGATACGTACGCCGGGGCGAACGCTGAAGCAAAGCCCATGCGCCTGGCCGATGCCATGATAGGGGTCCTGCCCAAGGATCACGACCTGCACTTCATCGAGCGGTGTCAGGTCTAAGGCTCGAAAATATTCGCTGCCCCGCGGAAAGATCACCTTGCCGCGCTGTTTCTCTTCGACGAGAAAGGATTTGAGCTGCTGCATATAGGGGCTGACAAATTCCTGCGACAGCGCCTCTTTCCAGCTTTCCTCCAGCTTGATGCCCGCTTCCGCCATCGTCCCTTGCCTCCATCCTTTGTCAGCATGTCGATTGAGGATGAAAGGGACGGCGTGTCAAGGAAAGGACTTCCATTACGGCAGGCAGATCACAGCTTTCCGGCGGTGGACGTCGCCAGAGACGGCGATTGCATTCTCTCCCCCGTCGAGATCAGCAAGGCTTCGCGTTCGGCCTCAGGCATGGCACGTACTCGTCGCCTCACCGTGAGGCGGATCGCAGCAAATCCGGCCAGCATCAGCACCACTTTGCTGCCGATACCGAAGGCCGGCATGACGACCGCCCATATGGATAGATCAAAGGCGATGGCAACGAACACATTGAGCGCAGCGGACAGGAACATCAGGCCAGCCCAGGCAAAGCCCACATAAATAGCGACATCGGGCGCGACTGTGCGGGCGATAGCCGGCAGATACCGATTCATCCAGCCCGGCTTAAGCATCACCACGCCGACAATCGAGTAGATAATGCTCGGCTTGAATAGCGCGAAACGCGGATCGCCCGTCAGCAGCGTTGCCGCGCCTGCAGCAATGACCAGAAGGAGGCTCAGCCACTCCATGGTATCGATTGGCTTCCGTCGGAGGTATTGAATCCCGATTTGGACAAGGCCAAACGCTATCGCCGAGCAAGCCGAAAGGGCCGCATTATGCGTGAGGGAAAGCAGAACGACGAAAAATAGGCTGGAGGCCAAATCGGCGAGCAGCAGCCTGACCGCATCGAAAAAGCTTTTCACCGCACTTCGGCCCTTGTCGCGACTTCTGTAAGGGTCATAAAGCCACCAGCTATCGCCATCAAGAGATGGCACTCAATCTTTCCGTAATCACCCCTTAACCCGCGCCATCTGCGGATCATAGAGCGGCTCCAATGAGACCTGGCAAGGCACACGGCGTTGGGCAACGTCCAGCTCATATCGGCCGCCAAGCACGAAATCCTCGGTCACGCCATCGGGATCGCGGATATAGCCGTAGCCGATCGGCTTGCCGATCGTGTGGCCATAGCCGCCGCTCGACAACCAACCGACACGTTGGCCGTCACGATAGATCGTTTCGCGGCCAAGCAGCACGATTTCCGGATCATCAGGCACGAAGCAGGCAAACAGCTTCTTCACCCCAGAAACCAACTGCCGCTCGATGGCCTCCCGGCCGCGGAAGGCGATATTCTTTTTCATCTTCACCGCCCAGCTCAACCCGGCCTCGACCGGTGTGTGGTCGGGGCCGATGTCGGAGCCCCAGGCGCGATAGCCCTTTTCCAGCCGGCAACTTTCGATCGCGCGGTAGCCGGCATTGACGAGCCCATGGTTGCGACCGGCGGCCATCAGCGTATCGTAGACCGTGGCCGCATATTCCACCGGCACATGCAGCTCGTAGCCAAGCTCGCCGACATAGGTCATGCGCAGCGCTCGCACCGGGCAGCCGGCAATGCCGATGGTCTTCACCCGCAGGAAAGGAAACGCGGCGTTCGAAACATCGTTCGAGGTGACGGATTCCAGCACTCTGCGCGAATGCGGTCCCATCAACGACAGCACGGAATAGGCGGAGGTGACATCCACCAGTTCGGCATGCATGTCGGCCGGAATATTCCGGGCGATCCAGTCGAAATCATGCGTGGCAAAGCCTGTGCCTGTCGTGATGTAGAATTCGTTCTCGGCGACGCGCGCCACGGTGACATCGCATTCGATGCCGCCCCTGTCATTCAGCATCTGCGTATAGGTCAGGGCGCCGACCGGCTTGGCGACGTCGTTGGAGGCGATCCACGAGATCGCCGCTTCGGCGTCTCGTCCCTTCAGCACGAATTTTGCAAAAGACGTCTGATCGAAGATCACGGCTGCCTCGCGCACCGCTCGGTGCTCGCGACCGACCGCATCGAACCAGTTCTGGCGGCCATAGGTATAGATATCCTTCGGCTCCTCGCCGGCAAAAAGATCGGCGAACCAGTTTGGACGCTCCCAGCCGAGCTTTTCGCCGAAACAGGCGCCTTGCGCCTTCAGCCGGTCGTAAAGCGGCGACTTGCGGCAGGGGCGGCCGCTTGAATGCTCTTCGAACGGCCAGGCCATGGTGTAATGTTTGCCATAAGCCTCGAGCGTGCGGGTGCGCACCCAATCCGTGTCGAAATGCGGGCGGCCGAAGCGTCTGATGTCGACGGGCCAGAGATCGTAGGGCGGCTCGCCCTTCGCCACCCACTCGGCGAGCGCCATGCCGGCCCCGCCGGCCGACGCGATGCCGAAGGCGTTGAAGCCGGCGCCGACGAAAAAGTTCCGGAGTTCCGGCGCCTCGCCGAGGATGAAATTGCCGTCGGGCGTAAAGCTCTCAGGCCCGTTCAGAAGCTGCTTGATGCCCGCCGTCTGCAGCGCCGGCACACGCATCAGGGCCTGCTCCATGATCTGCTCGAAGTGATTGAAGTTGCTGTCGAGCAGCGTGTAGTGAAACTCCTTGGGAATGCCGTCGACCGCCCAGGGGATCGGATTGGGTTCATAACCGCCCATCACCAACCCGCCGACCTCTTCCTTGTAATAGGTCAACCTGTCGGGATCGCGCAGCGTCGGCAGGTTGGAGGGGACCCCGAAGGATTCGGTGATGAGATACTGGTGCTCGACGGAGACGAGCGGCACGTTGACACCGAAGCGCGCCGCAAAGCTCCGCGTCCACTGCCCGGCGCAGACCACGACGCGCTCGCATTCGATGCGGCCCTTGTCGGTGATAACGGCACGAATCCTGCCCTTATCGATCTCCAGATCGAGAACTTCGGTATCCTCGAAAATCGAAACACCGGCCATGCGGGCGCCCTTCGCCAGCGCCTGGGTGATATCGGAGGGATTGGCCTGCCCGTCGGTCGGCAGATAGGCGGCACCGACGAGATCGTCTGTATCCATCAGCGGCCAGAGATCGAAGGCCTCCTTAGGCGTCAGCAGATGCATCTGCAGCCCGAAGGATTGCGCCGTCGTTGCCTGCCGCTTCACCTCCGTCCAGCGTTCCTCATTGCAGGCGAGGCGCAGGCCGCCGTTCATCTTCCAGCCGGTAGCAAGCCCGGTCTCGGCCTCCAGCCTCCTGTAAAGATCGACGGAATAGCCGAGCATCTGCGTGATATTGGCGCTGGTCCGCAATTGTCCGACAAGACCGGCCGCATGGAACGTAGTTCCCGAGGTCAGCTTCTTTCGCTCCAGCAAGACCGTGTCTGTCAAGCCGAGCTTGGCAAGGTGATAGGCTGTTGAACAGCCGACGATCCCTCCGCCGATGACGACCGCCTTTGCTGTATGTGGCAGTTCCCTCATCGCATCACCTCAAGAATTCCGGAATGATTGATAGGCACGTTGAAATCGCGCCAGATTTTCGCTCGTATAGGCTGAATAATCGAAATCGATATGGGAATGGATTTCGGAAACCATGCTCCACATCGTCTCGCGCAACAGCGAAGCGCATTTCATCGCCTGGTAGCGCCGACACAGATCCTCGCTCACCGGCGCCTCGAAATAGGCCTCCAACATCGCCGTTTCCTGGCGTTCGGAGAATTCATTGTTGGAGGCAAGCCCCCCGAGATCGAAGAGCGGCGTGTTGAATCCCGCATAATCCCAATCGATCAGCCAGAGCCTTGTCCCATCGTCGAGAAAATTGCCGGCCAGCAGATCATTGTGGCCGAAAGCGATGTCAAAAGGCCCAGCAGCCTGCTCCAATCGCTCGGCAATTTCGAGGAAGGAAGGCAGCAATGCTTCATGCCGGCTGCCGCCTTCTTTGAGAACGGCGGCATAGTCGCGCACGACATGAAAAACCCAGAAGATCATCGCGGCGCCACGAAAATGTTTCGCGACATTCTGGTGGCAGGAACGGACAAGCGGTACAATGCGCTCCAGCATCAAAGGGCCGCGAATATCCTCCGCTGCAAGCGGTTTTCCATCGATGTAGTCCAGCACAAGGATGCCTGGTTCATGGTGAATGACAGCAGGCGACAACCCCGCCGCATGCGCGGCCTTGCTCGCGGCCAGTTCGTTGGCGCGGCTGATATGGTGCACCGGAATGTCCGTCCCGAGCCGGACGACGAAACGTCGGCCGCTATCGGTGACCAGATAATTACGATTGGTGATGCCGCCCACGAGCGGAGCGATCTCGATCGATCCGCGCCAGATACCAAGAGCCTGGATCTTGTCTTCGGGCGTGACGACCATCCCTCCTCCAGCGCAATAATCGCGCGTCTTTTAGATGCAAAAGGTTCCTCACAAAAGGAGAACTGTCAAGAACTACCCACAAAATGAAACGCCCATTTGGTTTTTTGTTGGATTATGCGGGGAATAAGGTCTAATCCGTATTGGGCTATGGATATTTGCAACAGAAAGCTTCACCGTAAGTGAGATTTGACTTAAAAATTCAATCTCGAGGTGATTGGAACGAGATGACTTGCGTTTGAGTCGTTATCCCGCTCTAGATGTTTGATCAGGCATGGTCTTATCCGCAAGCCGCTTCGCACGTTTTGGGACCATGCCTTAGATAGGATCGATACCATGTCGGACATCTCGCAGGTGCCGCTTCATTCGAACCATCGGGAACGCGAGATCCTGGAGGAGCTTCGGCTCGCCGGCGGCGCAAGCCGCATTCAGTTTCTCGCCGAGCGGCTGGCGGTTTCGGAGGAGACCATCCGCCGCAATATCCGCAGCCTGGAGGCCAATGGTCTCGTCACCAAGGTTCATGGCGGTGTCCATATCAAGGACTCCATCATCGAGCAGCCGCTGCATTTCCGGATGAACGAGAATGCCGAGGCCAAACGCATGATCGCGGCCCGCGTCGCGGCAATGATCCAGAACGGCGATACGCTCTTCCTCGACATAGGTTCCACGACGGCCTTCATCGCCGTTGCGCTGCAGAAGCATCAAAACCTGTTCATCGTCACCAATGCCGTCTCGGTCGCCCATGCGCTTGCGACCCGCAACGGCAATCGCGTTTTCTTTGCCGGCGGCGAACTGCGCAGCCACGACGGCGGCGCCTTTGGCATGGAAGCGACCAACTTCCTGCGCCGCTTCAATGTTCGCCATGCCATATTGTCCGTGGGCGCCGTCAACGCCGTCTCCGGCTTCATGCTGCATGATCTGGAGGAGGCGGAATATTCCCGCGAAGCAGCGCGACGGGCCGAAAACCGCATCATCGTCGCCGACAGCGCCAAATTTGGGCGCAGCGCCCCAATCGTCATTGATGATCCCGGCATCTATGACATGATGGTCACCGACGAGCTGCCGCCTCCCGATATCCGTGCCATGCTCGACCGCAACGAGATCGACCTCGTCGTCGCCAGCCAGCGCCGGATGGAGCAGTTCTGACGAGAGCGGTTCAGCCTTCGCGATTCCCAATGGAAAAGCGCTTCCACTATTCGTGTTATTGCTTCAGCTCCGGCACATGGCCTCCAGGGTCAGCGCCGCCTTGCTGGCATGGCGCTCTTTGTGGCGCAGCAGACGGAAGCTGCGGACCGGCAGGTCGAAGGCCGCGCGCACCAGCAATCCCTGCTGTAGATAAGCCATGGCCGCCGCGCTGGAAATCGCCGCCGCGCTCTGCCCGGAGCAGACCGCCGACAGCACGGCCTCGTTCGACGGCAGCACCAGCGCCACACTGAGATCATGCGGTGAAGTGCCGAGCTTGATGATGGCGTTTTCAAATTCGGACCGCGTACCCGAACCTTCCTCCCGCATCACCCACGATGTACCGGTGTCAAGGTCGGCAACAGTCAGCCTCCGGCCATCGGCCCAGCGATGACTTGGCGGCACGACGATGACAAGCGCATCCTGCGCCACGACTTTCATCGACAGAACCGGCGCATCCACCTCCCCTTCGACAAAACCTAATTCAGCAGTGCCTTCGATGACCGCCTCGGTGACCGTGCGCGTGTTGCCGATGGTCAAATCGAGCTCGATGCCGGGATAGTCGCGGTGAAAGCGCATCAGCACGGGCGGCAGCCAATAGCTAGCGATGGTCTGGCTGGCGCGCAGGCTGAGCCGGCCGCGCTGCAGTCCGCCGAGTTCGGAAAGCATGAGCTCTGCCGAACGCACGCGGGCCAGCGTCGCCTTCGCTTCGCCGAGAAAGGTCCGGCCGGTTTCCGTAAGCTCGATCCGCCGGCCGACACGATGAAACAGCTCGACGCCGTAATAGGCTTCGAGGTTCTTGATGGCCGCACTGACGGCAGACGGCGTCAGATGAATAGCCTCTGCCGCATGGGTCAGATGCTCCCGCTCGGCGACGGCGACGAAGATAGCGAGTTGCTCGAAAGTCATAGGAAATCATTCTAATTTATCGAATGAAACATAGGATAATATTCGATGGATGTCGACGTCAGGAGGTGAGACTTTCTCGTCATAGCAAAGTCTCTTTATCCGAATGGCGGTTCTGCATGCCCCTTTTCCACCGAGCCAATATGATCCTCCCGGGCCTTGCCCTGACGAGTACCGTCGCGCTTCTCGCCTATGCCGGCGAGCGCATCGAGATCGGTATTCTCGGCGGCAGATGGATCGAGAGCCTGGTGCTCGCCATTGCGCTCGGTATCGTCGTCTGCACCGTAAAGCCACTGAAACCCACCTTGCGCCCCGGGATCGATTTCAGCGCCAAGATCCTGCTGGAAATCGCCATTGTCCTGCTCGGCGCCTCGATCAGCCTCTCGGCGATCAGCGGCGCCGGTGTCTGGTTGATCGCCGGCATCGCCATCGTCGTCGTGCTGTCGATCGTAGCGACCTATGCGATCGGCCGGCTGCTTGGCCTGCCGCCGAAACTGGCGACGCTGATTGCCTGCGGCAACTCCATCTGCGGCAACTCGGCCATCGTTGCCGTTGCCCCGGTCATCGAGGCCGGCTCTGAAGAGATCGCCGCCGCCCTCGCCTTTACTGCCGTGCTCGGCATCGCCGCCGTCTTCCTGCTGCCGCTTCTCTATTTCCACGCCGGCATGAGCGTGCCGCAATATGGCGTGCTGGCGGGATTGACCGTCTATGCCGTGCCCCAGGTGCTTGCCGCCACCGCACCTGTCAGCATGCTTGCTGTGCAGACCGGCACCCTGGTCAAGCTGGTGCGCGTATTGATGCTCGGGCCCGTCATCTTCCTGCTCGGGATCATCACCAAGACCGAAACGGCGGGGATGGACGGCCGCACGGGCCACCGCCACTCGCTGGTTCCCTGGTTCATCTGCGGCTTTCTGGGACTGATGGCCCTACGCTCTTTCGGCCTGATCCCGGACGCACTGGTCGCGCCGATGGCCCTGACCTCCAACATCCTGACGGTGATTGCGATGGCCGCACTTGGCCTGTCGGTGAACATCCGCTCCGTTGCGCATGCCGGCGGCCGGGTGATTACGGCTGCTACGCTGTCGCTACTGACGCTCGGCGTCGTCAGCTATGGGCTGATTGCCGCCCTGCAAATCCAGTAGGCCCGGCATTGCCTTGGGAATTGCCAGAAGCCGGGTGCTGATCTGGCCTCAGTACCGATGTCAACAGCACCGCGATCTCGTTGCCCGGCGAGGGATAACCGATCGCATACCCCTGAAGTCCGTCACAACCGGCACGCGCCAGGAGCCGCGCATGGTCCTCGGTTTCGACCCCCTCGGCGATGACCTCGACGCTGAGCGCCCTCGCTATTTCCACGATCGAACCCACCAGGCGGCGCTGTTCGTCCGAGACGGTAATTGCGGTCACCAACTGCCGGTCGATCTTCAGTCGCTTCGGTTTCAGCTTCACGAGGCCAATCAGTGAAGCATGGCCAGAGCCGAAATCGTCGATCTCGATCTCGATGCCCATCTGTTTGATCGCGTCGATATTGGCGAGCGTTTTGTCGTCGGGATCGTCGAGGAAGATCGTTTCGATCAGCTCGAAGGTGATGGTATGAGGCGGTATGTTCAGAGCCTGCAGCCGTTCGATCAGGTTTGGATCAGCCAGACGGCTCCCCGAGATGTTGACGGCAATGCGCGGCGGCGTCAGGCCCTGCATGGCCCAGTTGGCTCGGTCGAACAGTACGCGGTTCAGGATGGCCGCATCGATCTCGGCCGTCAGCCCATATTCCTCGGCCACTTTGAGGAAGGCTGCCGGCGCCAGCAGCCCCTTCTCCGGGTGCCACCATCGGGCCAGAGCTTCCAGCCCCACAATCCGTCGGCTGCGCGCATCCACCTGGATTTGGTAGTAAGGCACGATTTCGTGCCGTATCAGCGCCAGTCGCAATTCCTCTGCCAATTGCCGTTCGGCCTGCAGATCGGATTGCAGTTTCGGCGTGAAGAATTCGACGCGGTTGCGGCCAGATTTCTTGGCTTGATAGAGGGCGATGTCGGATTCCGCCAGTAGATTGCCGGCCTCGCCAACGACGCTCCAGGCTGCGCCTATCGAGGCGCCCACCGGCAGCATCTCATGATGGAAGCGGATGTCGCGCCGCAGCCGCCATAAAATATCCTCGGCAATGGTTTTGAGGTCGTCGGCACCATCGATGTCGACCAGCACCACGACGAATTCATCGCCGCCAATGCGGGCGACCATGTCTTTAGCCGTAATCGACCCGGAAATCCGTACCGCCGCATTCTGCAGCGTCACGTCACCGGCTGCGTGCCCCCATTTGTCATTGATCTGCTTGAAGCTGTCGAGATCGATGTGGAGGACGGCCAGCGTCTTGACCGCCGGATCGGCGCGCAGCTCCGCCAAGCGGCGATCGAAGTAGCGGCGGTTGGGGAGGCCGGTCAGATAGTCGTGGTCGGCGGCATGTTCTATGCGGGCGCGGCTCTGCTCCAGCGCGATTGCACGAGCCTCCGCGACCGCCTTCTGATTGGTAAGCTCGCGGTTAAGCAGGACATCGGCCGTGACATCCCACTCCGCGCCGATGAAGGACGGCTCGCCGTCAGGCCCCTCATAGAAATGGGCGCGCGAGCGCAGATAACGTATCTCTCCTTCGGGCAGGATGATGCGAAATTGCGAGTTGTAGAAACCCTTTTCCGCAGTGGCTGCCTCGAACTCGGCGATTGCCCGCTCGACATCGTCGGGATGAAGAGCGTTCAGCCAGACCGCCGAGGACACTTTGCGATCGGTGGCGCCGGTCTGGTAGAGCTTGTGCATCTGCAGATCCCAGAGGATTTCCTCCTGGTTCAGGCTATGCTCCCAGACGCCGATTTGAGACGTCTCCAGTGCCAATTCCAACCTCCTCAAGAGGTCTTGGAACTCCTGTTCGGATCGCCCTGACACCGTCTCTTCCACCGAGTTCGAACCCCTCCTGATATATGGAAAGTTTGCAAGATTTCGGCGGCATCTTTGCACCAGTGCCTTTAGCGATATTTAATAGGCCCTCAATAGTTGCGGGCTTTTGCCCGCAACTCCCGTCGCAATCCATTTGTGGTTAATGATTGTGGCGCGGCGGATTGGCCGCGAGGTCGCGGAAATCGGCAGCGCCATCGAGCACCGCGCCATCGGAAAGTTGCGTGACCGAACGGCGATAGATGCGCTGCCACGGCGTTGCGTCCGGCGGAATCGCCGGAATGCCGTCACCCTTGCGTCGCTCGATTTCCGCCTCGTCGACAAGCATGTCACAGCGGCCGTGATTGAAATCGATGCGGATGGTGTCGCCAGTCCTGAGCCAGGCAAGCCCACCGCCGGCCGCACTTTCCGGTGAGGCGTTGAGGATCGACGGGCTGTCGGCGGTCCCAGATTGGCGGCCGTCACCGATCGTCGGCAGGCTGCGGATGCCCCGCTTCAGCAACGCATCCGGCGGCTGCATGTTGACCACCTCGGCAGAGCCCGGCCAACCGATCGGCCCAGCCCCGCGAATGACGAGGATCGTATTCTCATCGATGCCGAGAGCCGCATCGTTGATGCGCTTGTGATAGTCCTCTGATCCGTCGAACACCACCGCCCTGCCTTCGAATACGCCCTCCCTGCCCGGCTCCTGCAGATAGCGGCTGCGGAAATCCTCCGAAACGACGCTCATCTTCATGATAGCAAAATCGAAGAGATTGCCCTTCAGCACCAGGAATCCCGCCCGCTCCTTCAGTGGCTCGGCGAAAGGACGGATAACCTCGCGGTCCGTCGCTTCCCTACCCTTCAGGTTCTCCGCCATGGTCTTACCGGTGACGGTCGGACAGTCGCCATCGAGCTTGCCCGCCTGCAGCAACTCCCACATGATCGCCGGCACGCCGCCGGCGCGATGAAAGCGCTCGCCCAGGTAGGCGCCTGCCGGCTGCACATTGGCCAGCAGCGGAATGTCGAAGCCGTGCACCTGCCAGTCCTCGGGATGAAGCTCGACGCCCGCATGCCTCGCCATGGCCGCAAGATGCGGTTGCGCATTGGTCGAGCCGCCGATGGCAGAATTCACGCGGATGGCATTGAGGAAGGCCTGACGCGTCAGCACGTCCGAAGGCTTGATGTCGGCGAGAACCAGCTCGACCGCACGCCTTCCGGTGCGGTAAGCCATCTGGCCGCGCTCGCGGTAGGCGCCGGGAATGGCGGCACAGCCGGTCAGCGACATCCCAAGCGCTTCCGCCATGGCATTCATGGTCGAAGCAGTTCCCATGGTATTGCAATGGCCGATCGAGGGCGCCGAGGCGAGCGACGCCTCCATGAATTCCTCTTCGTCGATCTCGCCCGCCGCCAGCTTGCGGCGCGACCGCCAGATCACCGTGCCGGAGCCCGCAAGCTCGCCCTCATGCCAGCCGTCGAGCATGGGGCCGCCGGACAGGACGATAGCCGGAATATTGACGGTCGAAGCCGCCATCAGCGCCGATGGCGTGGTCTTGTCGCAACCGGTCGTCAGCACAACGCCATCGAGCGGATAGCCATAAAGCACCTCGACAAGGCCGAGATAGGCAAGATTGCGGTCAAGCGCCGCGGTCGGGCGCTTGCAATTCTCGAAGATCGGATGGGTCGGGAATTCGATCGGAATGCCGCCGGCATCGCGAATGCCGTCGCGGACACGCTTGGCGAGATCGAGGTGATGACGGTTGCAAGGCGTCAAGTCGCTACCGCTCTGGGCGATGCCGATGATCGGCTTGCCGGAGCGTAGCTCCTCGGGCGTGATGCCATAATTCATGAAGCGCTCGAGATAGAGCGCGGTCATGTCGATATGATCCGGATTGTCGAACCAGTCCTGCGAACGCAGGCGGCGTTTGGAGATACCCTTGTCGGTCATGTCTTCCTCAAGTCTTTCCTCGAGCATTCTTGTCTTCGAGATACTGCAGCAAGCCGCTGTGATCGCTTTCACCGCCGCCCTGCTCCACGAATTCGGCAAACTCCGCCCTGACGGCTTCGGTCAACGGCAGATGCAGCGACAGGCTTTGAGCGGCGGCGAGAACGGCATCGAGGTCTTTCAGTTGGTTGCGCGACGTGCCGCCGGGTATGAAATTACGCTCGATCATGCGCTGGCCGTGCAGCTCCAGAATCCGGCTTTCGGCAAAGCCGCCGCGAATGGCGGTGCGAAACGCCTCGGGCGAACCGCCGCCGGCTTCGACCAGCAGCATGGCTTCCGCAATCGCGCCGATGGTGACCGCAACGATCTGCTGGTTCCCGAGCTTGGCAAGCTGGCCGGCGCCGCTGGGTCCCACACGGGTGACGCGGCCGAGCGGGGCCAGCACATCGCGGACGCTATCGATGACGTCGGCGTCACCGCCCGCCATGATCGCCAGCGTCCCGGCGGCCGCGCCGACCACGCCGCCGGAGACCGGGGCGTCGATATGATGAACGCCACGCTCAGCCAACTTTTCGGCATTCTCGCGGGCGAGCGGCGGCGGGATGGAGCTATTGTCGACCACGACGGCACCGGGCTCCAATGCTTCAGCGACACCGCTTCCGAACAGGACCTCACTGACCGCGCCGGCATTGGTCAGCATGGTGAACAAGACAGTGGCGCCCTTGGCCGCCTCCACCGCCGTCGCGGCGACTGTCGCACCATCGGCCGCCAATGCGTCCGCCTTGCTTCGGTCACGGTTCCAGACGGTGACGGCAAAACCGGCAGCGAGCAGCCGTCGCGCCATCGGGGCTCCCATCAATCCGGTCCCGAGAAAAGCTATCTTCCGATCGGTCATGCAAGGCGTCCTTCACTTTGCCTGACTGTTTGATAGACCCATGGCATCCGCATGCAAACGAAATTGGCAGGCCGGAACTAAATCTTCGAAAAACAAATTGGCCGAAATGGAAAATATCGAACCGACGTGAAATAAAAAAAGGGGCGAGACCTTGCGGTCTCGCCCACGACATATCGGGCACTGGGGGTACTGTCCGACACGATATTCCTATTCGGCGGCGATCGGGAGAACCTCTGCCGAATGGTTGTTGTCGTTATGGTGATGCTGCTTCAGCGGACGGTTGCCCGTCAGCCTGCGGATCAGCACGTAAAACACCGGCGTCATGAAGATGCCGAAGAACGTGACGCCGATCATGCCTGAGAACACCGCAACCCCCATAGCAGCGCGCATCTCGGCGCCGGCGCCCGTCGAGGTGACCAACGGCACGACACCCATGATGAAGGCCATGGAGGTCATCAGGATCGGGCGCAGACGCAGACGGCTGGCTTCGACAGCGGCCTGAACCGGGGTGCGGCCCTCGAATTCCAGCTCGCGGGCGAATTCCACGATCAGGATCGCGTTCTTCGCCGACAAGCCCACCAACACCATCAAGCCGATCTGCGTGAAGATGTTATTGTCGCCCCCGATCAGCCAGACACCCGTCAACGCGGCGAGCACACCCATCGGCACGATCATGACGATCGCGAGCGGCAGGCTGACGCTTTCATACTGGGCTGCCAGCACGAGATAAACGAGCAACAGAGCCAGCGGGAAGATGATGACGCCCGAGCTGCCGGCCAGGATCTGCTGGTAGGTCAGGTCCGTCCATTCGAAGCCAATGCCCTTGGGCAGCGTTTCGTTGGCGATGCGCTCCACGGCAGCCTGGGCCTGGCCTGACGAGAAGCCCGGCGCCGGACCGCCGTTGATATCGGCGGCAAGGAAGCCGTTGTAACGCGTCGTCCGCTCCGGACCGGTGCTGGCCTCGACCTTCAACAGCGCCGACAGCGGGATCATCTGGCCCGATGCCGAACGAACCTTCAACTGGCCGATATCGCTTGCGTGAGCGCGGAACTTGGCGTCCGCCTGGACGCGCACGCTATAAGTACGGCCGAAAGCATTGAAGTCGTTGACATAGAGCGAACCCAGATAGATCTGCAGCGTGTCGAAGACATCGGTCACCGAGACACCCAGTTGCTCAGCCTTGGCGCGATCGAGATCGGCAAAGAGCTGCGGCACGTTGATCTGGTAGCTGGAGAACAGCCCGGTAAGTTCCGGCGCCTGATAGGCCTTGGCGAGGAACGCCTTGTTGGCCTCATCGAGCGCCTGGTAGCCGAGACCCGCTCGATCCTCGATCTGCATCTTGAAACCGCCGGTCGTGCCGAGGCCCTGGACGGGCGGCGGCGGGAACATGGCGATGAAGGCATCCTGGATCGCGCCGAACTTCTGGTTCAACTGCATGGCGATGGCGCCGCCTGACAGGTTCGGCGTCGTGCGCTCCTCAAACGCTTTCAAGGTCACGAAGACGATGCCGGCGTTGGACGAGTTGGTGAAGCCGTTGATCGACAGGCCCGGGAAGGCGATCGCATGTTCGACGCCCGGCTGCTGCATGGCGATGTCGCTCATCCGGTGAATGACGTCATCCGTGCGGTCGAGGGTGGCACCGTCAGGCAACTGCGCAAAGCCGATGAGGTACTGCTTGTCCTGCTGTGGCACGAAGCCGCCGGGAACGGCCTGGAACAGATAGTAGGTCGCGCCGATCAGCGCGATATAGACCACCATCACCAGGCTCTTCAGCGACAGGATGCCGCCGACGCCCTTGCCGTAGGCATTCGATCCGCGGTGGAACACCTTATTGAAGCCGCGGAAGAACCAGCCGAACAACACATCCATCACGCGCGTCAGCAGATCCTTCGGCGCATGATGATCCTTCAACAGCATGGCCGCCAACGCCGGAGACAGCGTCAGCGAGTTGAAGGCGGAAATCACGGTCGAGATGGCGATCGTCAGCGCGAACTGGCGATAGAACTGGCCCGACAGACCGGAGATGAAGGCGAGCGGCACGAAGACGGCGACCAGCACCAAGGCAATCGCAATGATCGGGCCGGAGACTTCCTTCATGGCACGATAGGTCGCATCGCGTGGACTGAGGCCGTTTTCGATATTTCGCTCGACGTTTTCGACGACCACGATGGCGTCGTCCACGACAATACCGATCGCCAGCACCAACCCGAAGAGGCTGAGCGCGTTGATCGAAAAGCCGAAGACATACATCACCGCGAAAGTGCCGATGATCGAGACAGGAACGGCGATCAACGGAATGATCGACGCGCGCCAGGTCTGCAGGAACAGGATGACGACGACCACGACGAGCGCGATGGCTTCGAGCAGCGTATGAACGACCTTGTCGATCGAAGCGCGTACGAACTGTGTGGTATCGTAGACGATCTCATACTTGACGCCATCGGGCATCGCCGTCTGCAGCTCGTTCATGGTCTTGATGACCTCGTCCGAGATGGTGATGGCGTTCGAACCCGGAGCCTGGAAGACCGGCACGGCAACTGCGGGCTTGCCGTCGAGCAGCGAGCGCAGCGAATAATCCGATGCACCGAGCTCGACGCGAGCGACGTCGCGCAGACGCGTAATTTCACCGTTGGTGCCGCTCTTGACGATGATGTTGCCGAATTCTTCCGGCGTCGTCAGGCGGCCCTGGGCGTTGACGGAGAGCTGGACGTCGAGACCGGGAACGCTGGGCGAAGCACCGATGATGCCGGCTGCGGCCTGGACGTTCTGCTGGCGGATGGCGGTGGCGATGTCGCTCGCAGCCAGACCACGTTCGGCGGCCTTTTGCGGATCGACCCAGACGCGCATCGAATAGTCGCCCGAACCGAACACCTGAACCTGACCGACGCCTTCGATACGGGCAAGCCGGTCCTTGATGTTCAGCGTGGCGTAGTTACGCAGATAAGTGATGTCATAGCGATTGTCCGGTGAGATGAGGTTGACCACCATCATCAAATCCGGCGAACTTTTGACAGTAGTGATGCCGAGGTCGCGAACGTCCTGCGGCAATCGTGGCTCGGCCTGCGAGACGCGGTTTTGCACCAGTTGCTGCGCCTTGTCCGGATCGGTGCCGAGCTTGAAGGTGACGGTCAGCGTCAGAAGACCGTCCGATGTCGCCTGGCTGTTCATATAGAGCATGCCGTCGACGCCGTTGATCTGCTCTTCCAATGGCGTTGCCACGGTTTCGGCAATGACCTTCGGGTTGGCGCCCGGATATTGCGCGGTGACGACGATCGACGGCGGCACGACTTCCGGATATTCCGAAATCGGCAGCAGCTTCATGCCGATCAGGCCGGCGACCAGAATAAGGATCGACAGAACTCCGGCAAACACCGGACGGTCGACGAAAAATCTTGAGATGTTCATGGCAGAACCCTCTCCAGGGGTAAACGCAAGGACACGAAGTCCAGGCCCGTCGGCGATATGCCGCGAGCATTTCAAAATCAGGGCATTGCATGATCGCCGGGAGACTCGGCCTCCCGGCGAAATCGATTACTGAGCGGCGGCGACTTTTTCTTCCGGCTTCGGATCGACCACGGCGCCCGGGCGAACCCGTTGCAGGCCGTTGACGATGACCCGATCACCGGCATTCAGCCCAGATTCGACGATGCGCTGGCCATCGGCCGTGTCGCCGAGGCTGATCTGGCGATAGACCACCTTGTTGTCGCCATCGACCACGAAGACGAACTTCTTGTCCTGATCGGTGCCGATCGCCCGCTCGCTGACGACCAGCTTGCTCTCGGCCTTCGGCTGGCCCATGCGCACGCGCACGAACTGACCCGGGATGAGACGCCCGCCGGGATTGTCGAAGACAGCGCGTACGGTGACAGTGCCGCTTGCCGCATCGACTTCATTGTCGATCAGTTGCAGCTTGCCGTTGATCGGCGTGCCGCTGTCATTGGCGGTGCCGATCTGCACGGGGATCTGTTCGACCGGCGGAACCGCGCCATTCGTCGTCGGGAGTTGAGCAAGCGCCTGGGTAACAGTCTGTTCGCTCGCATTGAAGCTGGCGTAGATCGGATCGACAGAGACGAGCGTCGTCAGCGCCGGCGAAGCGGAGCCGGCAGCAACGAGGTTGCCGACGGTCACTTCGATCTTACCGACGCGACCGGCGATCGGGGCGCGAACCTCGGTATAGTCGAGGTTCAACTGCGCAGTCTGCAGCGCGGCTTGCGCCGCCTTCAGATTGGCATCGGCCTCGGCGTAGTTGCTGGCGCGCGTGTCCATGTCGCTCTGCGAAATCGTCTTGTTATCGGAGAGCTTCTGGCCACGGTCGACTTCGACCTTGGCGAGATCCAGCTTGGCCTTGGCTGCGCCAACTTCCGCCTGCGCCTGGGCGACGGCCGCCTCATAGGGTGCCTGGTCGATCGTCACCAGCAGGTCGCCCTGCTTGACCAGCGCGCCTTCGCGGAAGTGCACCGACTCGATGGCGCCGGCCACACGCGGACGGACTTCCACACGGTCGATAGCTTCGAGCCGGCCGGAAAACTCCTGCCAGGTCGTGATGTCGCGTGCCTCGACGGCGGCGACGGTGACGGGGATCGCAGGCTTTGCAGCCGGGGCGGCCGTCTCGGTCGCCTGAGCGCCGCGGGGCAAATCCAGATAGAACGCCGCGCCTGCAACGGCCGCAGCAATACCCATGCCAGCGCCCCATAGGGCCCAGCGCTTACCGTTGGACTTCATGTTAGTCTCTCCTGTTGATCCCGGCTTGGGGCACGGGATCGAAAATGCCTATCGGCTCGACATCATCAGACTTAGCCGATCAAGTCTGCACATCCTCGACAAACTGCCTGAAACTACAGCAAACATCCTGCTGCCATGACGGCTTATCCTTAGACTGCCCGCCATAGATGGTGGGCCAGCCCGTCCCGGCGGGAAGGACTTGCTGGCGAACACGGACGCCGGCCCCTTTCAGGCGGCTGCCGTATTCCATGCCCTCGTCGCGGAGCGGGTCGTCCTCGGCCGTGAGCACCAATGCCGGCGCGAGGCCCGAAAGCCGCGAACAGTATCGAGGCGCCGCATAGGGGTGACAGACGCCGCCCAGAAAACCCAGGTAACGGTTCCAACCCTCAGTCCAACGCTCGCGCATGCCGCTTTCCTCCGCCTGGAGGAAAGATTTCGATCCCATGAAGGGATCAAGCAGCGGCGATATCAACACCTGTCCGTCCAGCGAACCGGGCATCTGGTCGCGCGCCTTTAAAGCCACTCCCGCTGCAACATTGCCACCCGATTCTTCACCGGCGACAAAGAGCAGCGATTTTTTCGCCCCGCCCAGCGCAAGCATGTTCCGCTTATTGCCGAGATAGGCGAGAATCCCGTAGGCGCACTCCAGCACCTGCGGAAAGGCATTTTGATTGCCGCTGGTGTAATCGGCAGCAACCACGATCGCACCGGCTTCAGCAAGACTTGCAGCCACCGGTCGGTCAATCGCATGCTCGGTATCGATAAAGGCGCCACCATGCAGGTAAAGCACGATGGGTGCCGCCTTCTTCATACCTTCGCCGTTGTAGAT
The DNA here is from genome assembly GCF_030182455.1 of Rhizobium cerradonense. Classification (NCBI taxonomy): domain Bacteria; kingdom Pseudomonadati; phylum Pseudomonadota; class Alphaproteobacteria; order Hyphomicrobiales; family Rhizobiaceae; genus Rhizobium; species Rhizobium cerradonense. The sequence continues at coordinate 286,555 of NZ_JAQJCK010000002.1, read as the reverse complement.
CCGCGCTGCGACCGGCCCGGTGGGCACGTTTTCCAGCATCACATCTTTCCACGGCGCGCTCATGGACCCATATCCTCATCTGTTCGATTGAACATGATTTTTCCGAAAACCGTGTCACACGTTCCAGGATCACGTTCTGAGTTACGCGGCCCAAGCGCCCCATGCCGCGTTGCAACAATCACATCCACAACATATTGTTATTCCGTTCTGAGAATAAGTGGCCTATATTCGATCAGACTATTCACCAGAACAAACAATCGACCTTTTTCGTTTTTGGTCGAAGGGCGCCTTAAGATGGACCAGCTATCAGCGATGCGGGCTTTCGCACGCGTGGTGGAGACGGGCAATTTCACCCGCGCCGCCACGACCCTCTCTATGCCGAAGGCGACGGTAACGACGCTCATCCAGTCGCTCGAGGCGCATTTGCACACCAAGTTGCTGAACCGCACGACTCGCCGCGTGATGGTGACGACAGACGGAGCACTCTATTACGAGCGCGCCATTCAGATCCTCTCCGAAATCGAGGAGCTGGATGGCAGCATCAGCAATTCGCAAAGCCTGCCGAGCGGCCGCCTGCGCGTCGAAATGGCGGGGGCTTTCGCTGACAACATCGTCATGCCGGCGCTTTGCGATTTTCATCAGCGCTATCCGGACATCCGCATCGACCTCGGCGTCGGCGACCGGCTGGTGGATTATCTGGCGGAGAATGTGGACTGTGCCCTGCGTGCAGGCATGCCGAGCGATCAGTCGCTGATTGCCCGGCGCGTCGGAGAGATACATCTCATCACCTGTGCTGCTCCTCGCTACATCGCAAAATTCGGCATGCCCGAACGGCCGGAAGAGCTGGAAAGCAACCACTATGCCGTCAGCTATTTCCGTGCACAGACCGGTCGAACGGTTCCGTTCGAATTCCAACGCGGCAATGAATCGCTGGAGATCAGCCCGCGCTACATCCTCTCGGTCAATGATAGCCGCAGCTACATCAACGCCGCACTGACCGGTCTCGGCATCGCCCAGGCGCCGGCCTTCATGGTTCGTGACGCGCTCGCCAAGGGCGATCTCATCCCCATCCTTCCCGGCTGGACCCACGCCCCTGTGCCGTTGCACATCGTCTATCCTCCGAACCGGCATCTCAGCAACAAGGTGCGCGTGTTCGTCGACTGGCTGGCAAAACTGCTGGTGACGTCGAAGGTTGGAGCGGTTTAAGACCTTCTCCCCGGCGGGGAGAAGGTGATGCTGGTGCTATCAGCTCCAGGAGGCTCCTGCCGGATGCCGGACCGTCGCGTTCAGCCGGTTCCAGACATTGTCCACGGCAACCGAGATGATCAAAGCGGATAGCGCTTTTTCGTCATAATATTTGGCTGCTTCATTCCAGACTTCATCGCTCACCGCGTCCGGCCGGTCGGCAAGCCGGGTCATCGCTTCGCCAAGCGCAAGGGCGGCACGTTCGGCATCGGTGAAATAGGGCATTTCGCGCCAAGCAGAAACGCCGACGATGCGCTCGATCTTTTCGCCTTCCTTCTGCAGCTTACGGAAACCCATGTCGGTGCAGACGCTGCAGCCATTGATCTGGCTGACACGCAGATGCACGAGATCCATGGTGTTCTCAGACACACCGCGATCCTTGATCGAGGCGCTGACCGCCAAGAGGGCTTGCAGGGTTTCCGGCAGGATGACGGCGGGGTTCTTCATGCGGGCTTGCATCATTCTCTCCTTGAGGTGTTTTCAGGTGAGCCCAACATGGGCCCGATCTTGACGACGCGGCTCCATGTCGATCCTTTGTCACATCGGCTGGGTTTCGTTCGTCATGGGCATGACGGAGCACGCACAAGGAATGTGACCGATGGACGAAAAAAAGTGGCAGGCAGAAAAATTCGAGGCCAACCGGCCGCATTTGCGTGCGGTCGCCTACCGCATGCTCGGCTCGCGGGCAGAGGCGGAGGACGCGGTGCAGGAGGCTTGGCTGCGACTCAGCCGTGCAGATATTTCTGACGTCGAAAATCTCAGCGGCTGGCTGACGACGGTGACCGCCCGCATCTGTCTCGACTGGCTGCGCTCCCGTAAATCCCGGCGCGAAGAGCCGCTGACCATCCGCGTCCCCGAACCGGTCGTCAGCCATGAAGCCGGTACAGGGAACGACCCGGAGCAGGACGCGCTGCTCGCCGATTCTGTCGGCCTGGCACTGCTGGTGGTACTGGAAAAGCTGATCCCAGCCGAGCGGCTGGCCTTTGTGCTGCACGACATGTTCGACATGCCCTTCGACGACATCGCGCTGATCGTTGGTCGCACGACGATCGCAACACGCCAGCTCGCCAGCCGTGCCCGCCGCCGAGTGCAGGGAGCGCCGGTCGCTGCGGAAGCCGATCTGAGCCGCCAGCGCCATGTGGTCGACGCCTTTCTGACGGCCTCGCGCGGCGGCGACCTGAATGCGCTTCTTGCCGCTCTCGATCCCGACGTCGTCTTCCGCGCCGATGCGGTGGCAACGAAAATGGGTTCGCTGCCGGAAATCCGCGGCCGGACGGCGGTGGCCGAAGCCTTCCGCGGCCGTGCCCAAGGAGCCCTACCCGCCGTCATCGATGGCGCCGTTGGCGCCGTCGTCGTCCTCGGCGGAAAATTGCGCATCGCGCTCCGTTTTGCCGTTGCCGATGGCGGCCGTATTGTCAGCATCGAGGCGATGGCCGATCCCGAGCAACTGCGTAATCTCGATGTGCTGGTCATCGATCGGTGACGGTGTCAGCGCATCTGCGTCGGGCTCGTCCCCGTCAGCCGGCGGAACATCGCGATGAAAGCGGAGGCGTTGCCGTAACCCAGTTGCGCCGCAATCCGATGTACCGGCTGGCCGGCTTCGATCATCGCCAGCGCCGCAACCAGCTTCAGCCGCTGGCGCCACTCGTTGAAGGAAATGCCGAGTTGATCGTGGCAGCGACGGGAAAGCGTCCGCTCGGTCGTTTTCATCCGATGCGCCCATTCCGCCAGGGAATGGCGGTCGCCAGGATCGGCCTGCAGTGCCCTCAGAACCGGTCCGAGCAACGCGTCGTCTGATAGCGGCAAATAGCTCTCGCTGCGCGGCGCCTGACGTATCTGATCGACCAGCACCTGCGCCAGCCGCAGGTCTTCCTCGCTCTTCGGCACGGTGATGTCGCGAGCGGCAAAGTCGGCAAGGATCGCCTTCAGAAGCGGGCTGAGGCCAAGCGTTGCCGGCGCCGCCGGAAGATTGGCGCAGAGCGAGCGCTCGACATAGACGGTGACATAGCGAACATCGTACTGGTTCCATGCCTCATGCAGCACATCAGGCGGAATCCAGATGGCATAATGCGGCGGCGACAGATAGCGTACGCCCTGAATATCGAAATCGACGACGCCGGCGAGCGCATAATTCAGCTCGCCCCAGGTCTGGCGTTTGGCGGGAAAGATCGTGCCGCCCTTGTAATTCTCCGTCCGGAAGGAGACCGGCTGCGGCGGGTCTCCCTGGATACGTGGTTCGCGCGCACTCATGTCCGTAATCCGCTACCGATGTCTGAAACTCGCTATATACCAGTAATCAGACAGAGCATAAAAGTGGCTTCACCATAATCTCGACCGATCCGGCCAGGCCGACCATCCGACAGGAGGACCGCCATGAGCAGCAGCACGACCCCTCCGGCCAATAGCACGACCTCCATCATGACGAGCGCCGCGCTTGCGCCGCTTTGCACCGTGCTCATCTGGTCCGGCAATACCATCGTCACCAAGGCAGCATCCGGCGTCATCTCGCCCGGCTCGATCTCCTTCTATCGCTGGCTGCTGGCCTTTCTCGTTCTCCTGCCCTTCGTTGGCCGGGCCGCATGGCAGAACCGTACCGTCCTCAAGCAATACTGGCTGAAGCTCGCCACCCTCGGCGCACTCGGGATGGTCATCTATCAAAGCCTTGCCTATGAGGCCGCCAAGACTACCTCGGCGGTCAACATGGGCGTCATTGTGGCGCTGATGCCGCTGCTGTCGACGCTGCTTGCCAGCGCACTCGCCGGCGAAAAGCTGACGGCTGCCAACCTCGCAGGCGGAGCCATCTCGCTGATCGGCCTGATCTATCTGACATCCCAGGGGCATCCGGTGACCCTACTGAGTGGCGGCTTCCATATCGGCGACGGCCTGATGATCGTTGCCGTGCTCTCCAATTCGCTCTATGGCGTGATGTTGAAACGCTGGGCGATGCCAATTTCCATGTGGCAGCAATTATTCTGGCAGATCGGCTTTTCGACCATTCTGTTGATTCCGGTTTTCCTGATGGGCGACATCTCGCCGATCACCTCGGCCAATCTGCCGCTGGTCCTCTATGCGGCCATTCCGACATCGCTGGTCGCACCGCTCTGCTGGATGATCGGCATCCAGAAACTTGGAGCCGCCCGCACCTCACTGCTCATCAATCTCCTGCCGATCATCGTGGCGGTCCTCGCCTGGGCAATCCTACACGAGCAGCTATACGCCTATCATGCTATTGGCGGCGCGCTCGCTCTCATCGGCGTCGGGCTTGGCCTCCGGCAGGCGAAGATCGCCAAGGGCGAGACAGAGCCGGGCGCGGATCAAGCTGCTTGGGAGACGGAGGAAGTCTGACAGCCCGGTCTTCGTGTCGAAACTCTTTTCATCGGGCCGTCCTTCGTTCTACGATGAACGATGCGACGGGAGTCGCCCGAGCAAGAAGGAAACGAGTGTGCGCATAGCCTTGGAACCGGTGTCTTCGAGAACGACCATCCAGGAGGGCGTTTACCAACAGTTGCGCAATGCGCTGATGGCCGGCAATTTCGATCCCGGCCAGACGCTGACCATCGCCTCGCTCGCCGAAACATTCGGCACCAGCAACATGCCCGTGCGCGAAGCCTTGCGGAGGCTTGCGGCGGAAAATGCGCTGGAGGTCGCGCCGAATGGCTCTGCCCGCATCCCAATCGTGACGCTTGCCCGCCTCGACGATCTTTGCCGCGCCCGCATTGCCGTTGAAGGATTGGCCGCCGAGCTTGGCATTCCCCGTCTGACGGCCACCGATATCCAGACATTGGAGCGCATCGCCGCCGAACAGCACGCCATCGGCCGCAGCAGCAATGTCTACGAACTCATGGCGAGGAACCAGCAGTTCCATTTCACCATCTACCGCGCCTCCGGCTCGGAGGTGCTGCTACAACTGATCGAAACGCTGTGGCTGCGTTTCGGCCCCTATATGCGAATGTTGTCGGCCTCCGTCGAGCCGCTGATGCGCAGCGGCGAGATCGATCCCGCAGGCCCGCATTTCCCGATCATCGAAGCGCTAAAGGCCGGCGATTTCGCCCGCGCCCGGGATGGCGTCGTCGCTGATATCCGTCGCACCCATGAGATCCTGCGCGACTATTGCCCTACAGAAGACGAACCTCGCGCCAAGGGACCGGCCTCAGCGCTGCGGCGGTGAACCGTCCGATATAGGGCGAGGAATTTAGTTGAACCCTCAAATATTTTGTGATCAAATGATCATAACGACATTTTCAATCCCTTTCTGTGAGCGAGATCCTCATGAGCGTTTCCCCTTCGCCATCGAAATTTTCTGGCCATAACAGCTTTCCGGTCGATGAAATCCGCGCCATGTTTCCGGCTATTCAGAAGGCCGGCGATTTCGTGTTTCTCGACAATGCCGGAGGCTCGCAAGTGCCGCAGACGGTGGTCGATGCGGTGGCCAATCATCTGATCGACTACAACGTCCAGCGCATGGCGAAATACCAGCACAGCCAGGGCGTCGACCGCAATCTGGATGAGGCGCGCGAGAGCGTTGCCATGTTGGTCAACGCCTATCGTCCCGAAGAAATCTCCTTCGGCCAAAATGCCACGTCGTTCATCCGCCTGGTAAGCCTCGGCATCGCCAAGCTGCTCGGCGAGCGCAACGAGATCGTCATTACCGATATGGACCATGACGCCAACATCGCCACCTGGCTGACGCTGGAGGCCGATGGCGCCAAGATCGTCTGGTGGCGCATGCGCGAAGACGGCACGCTGCACACCGAAGACCTGAAGCCGCTGCTGAACGACAAGACCCGCCTCGTCGCCTGCACCGTGACTGCCCACTCCATCGGCACGATCGTCGATGTCGCCACGGTGGGCAAGCTGGCGCATGCGGCCGGCGCCGAAGTCTTCCTCGATTGCGTCCACTATGGCCCGCATGGCCTGATGGACGTGCAAGCCTGGAATTGCGACTATCTCGTCTGCTCGGGCTACAAGAATTTCTCGCCGCACATGGGCTTCCTTTGGGGCCGCTACGACGCGCTGGTCAAGCTGCCGACCTTCAAGGAAGACTTCATCCCGGACGTGCCGCCCTACAAGATCGAAGTCGGCACTTTCACCTATGAAAACGTCGCGGGCATGAACGCCGCTGTCAAATATCTCGAAGCCCTCGGCCTCCGCTTCCTGCCAGCGGGCCAACACACCCGCCGCGAGGCGCTCGCCGCTGCCATGGGTGCCATCCGCGAATACGAGCTGATGCTTTCGCGCGAGATGATCGCCGTTCTGAAGCGTCACGGCGCCGTCATCTATGGTATTTCCGACGACGCCCGCCTCGAACAGCGCGTGCCGACCATCTGCTTCAACATGCCGGGGATCACGCCGCAGGAATTCGCTGCGGACATGGGCGAAGCGGGTATCGGGCTGCGCGACGGCCATATGTTTGCCCCGCGCCTGATGAAACGCCTCGGCCTCTCCATGGAAACCGGTGCCATCCGCGTATCTCTCGTGCATTACAATAAGGTCGAGGAAATCGCCCGGTTCGAGAAAGTGCTTACAGAGGTCATGGCGCGGTACAAATAGTCGCTTCGCAGAGATTTGATTTGAGGCTATCCCTCTTCGCAGAGATCGTTGGAGAGGCAGAAAAACCATGGGCAATTTCCGCAAGAACTGCATCGAGAAAAACCTGCTCATCGGCACCTTCGCCGCCATTCCGCATCCCGTCGCCATCGAGGTTACGGCAGCGGCCGGCGTCGATTTCCTCTGCATCGATTGGGAACATTCGCAGATCGGCCGCGAGCGCATCGAGGACCTGATCCGCGCCGCCGATGTCCATCGTGTTCCCGCCATGGTCCGCGTGCCCGGCCATACGCCGGAGTCTATCGCCTCGGCGCTGGATGCAGGCGCGGCGGGCGTTCTCGTGCCGCGCGTGTCAACGGCGGCGCAGGCAAAAGCTGCCGTGCTGGCGACCCGGTATCCGCCGATCGGCGAACGCGGCGTTGGTCCCGGTCGGGCGGCCGCTTACGGCTATCGCATTCCGGATTATCTCGCCAAGGCCAATGCCGAACTCGTGCTTGCCGTTCAGGTGGAGACGGCGGAAGGGCTCGCCAATATTGCGGAGATCGCCGCCGTCGATGGCGTCGACGTCATCTTCATCGGCCCCGGCGACCTCTCCGTCTCGATCGATGCCATGGGTCCTGCAGGGAAAGACAAGCTCAACGCCGCGATCGAAACCATCACGAAAACCGCGCTCGCCGCCGACCGCACGGTCGGCATCTTCCGACCGTCTCCAGACGATATCGGCGCCTGGCTTTCCGCCGGCATTAGCTTCTTCCTACTCGCCAGCGACACCATGTTTCTGGGCGCTGGCATTGCTGATGGGGTTGCCCAGGCACGTCAACAGGGCGCGGCCAAATCATAGAATCGCCACGGCTCTAGAGACCGGCTGCTCGTGAAAAATTGTCGCGGAAAGCAGCAAGGTCGGGCGCGCTGACATCCGAAACCGCCCAGAAGACCAGCCCGCCGCCGGACCATTCGGTGAGGTTATAGCCATCATGCATCGTCGCGCTCTGCACGACCTTTGCGCCCGGCCAGACGAAGAGATTGATGACATGGCCATGGCGGCGGTAGACGAGCGCCGCTACGACCCGGCCATTGATATAATCCACCCGGCCGCCGATCAGCGGAAAACCGTCCGCGGCAAGATCGACCACCGGCGGCGAAAAGTCGATCTTGCCGTTGAACCACGGCTTGACCGTATGCTGGTCGGATGTCTGCACGTCGACGAGATGATTGGCGAGCATCGAGCGCACATGGCTTGCCAGCAACTCGTTCTGAATGGGCACGCTCACCTGCGGATTGCCAAGCACAAGCATGATGGTGGCGGCTAAGGCAGCCAGCGACGGTATGAAGCTCCATTGTCCAAACAACTGCAGGCCGCGCCACCACACATTTTCGCGGCGTGTCCCCGGAGCCTGCGCCTGGCGCCTGGCTTCCTCAAGAGAAATGGCCGTCATAATACGTGCGCGAACCTCATCGGGCGCTTTCCATTTGACACCATCCCGGCCGACGACCCGCTTCATGTCTTTGAGCCCTTCCAAGGCGGCGGTGCATTGCGGGCATGTCGCAAGATGCTGTTCGAATTGTATCGTGTGAACCGCATCGAGTTCATCATCCACGTAGCAATGAAGGATCGATTCCCATTCGGGGCAGCTTTCCGGGGTTTTCTCGCTCATCATGCGGCCTCGCCTTTCTCGCCCAATTGCCATGCCTCGCAGAATTCACGCCTCGCCCTGGCAAGCCGCGACATCACGGTTCCGATCGGCACGTCGGTTATATCGGCGATCTGGCGATAAGACAGATTTTCCAGCTCCCGCAGCACCAGCACTTCCCGCGACAGGTCCGCAAGAGAGCTGATAACTTGCCGGACCCGCTGCGACTCCGACTTGCGGATCAAGGCGGCCTCGGGCGAGTCCTCCTCAGAGGCAACGTCGTGGGCACCGCCGTGTGACAGATCTTCGTCCCCCACATCGTTTGCCGTCATCGGCGTCTCGAAACGAGCCTTGCGCCGGCCTTCGCTCAGCCAGACGTAGTAACAGTTCCGGACGATGGCAAACATCCAGGCCCGAGGCTCGCCGCCCCGGTAGCTCTCGAAATTGCGATAGGCACGCAGGAACGCTTCCTGCACGATGTCCTGCGCCGCATCGGCATCCCGGCTGAGAAAGCGTGCGAAATTATAGGCGGCATCCAGATGCGGAACGATCGTATTCTGAAACCGCAACATCAGATCACGCGATGCCGGCGAAAGACTCCCGACATTTTCGCGGTGCATCGATTGCAGCATCGGACCAACCGCATTGATGGCGACGGCTGGGCGCAATTTCGCGAATGACACCAGGGATTGGCCGACAAAGGCGGCAACGGCATGCATCCGGATTAATACAGAAACGAAACCCGGCGGAGGCCGGTCGCCGAATGCGAAGAAGGCAAAATGGATATCCGTCGTCATGATCCCTGCATTGCTCCAGCGTCGGTTTCGGTCGGGCTAGTCTCTGATGCGAATATTGCTCTTCACTCTCCAGATCGTTTCGGGCGGCATTTTATTCTCGCCGCTCGCAAATATTTTTTGTCGGCGACAATGCCTTGCAGCAGCATGCCCCACTCTGCACCCGCTTATTCCGCCGCACCAGCAGAATTAGATAAATCATATCAAAAGCTTATCAGAAATATTCCGTGAGCCGAGAATAATTCGCCGAGACCGGCGATCTCCTTCGACAGCGGAGGCATTGATTGACCCCTGTCCTCCGCTTCGCGTGGCGATGCCACTCAAAGAGGAGACAAGGCAATGTTCAACATGACGCGCCGCACTGTTTTGAGCTCGGCCGCGGCAGCAGCCGCTTTCGGCCTGTCGGCGAAGCTGGAATTCATCCCATCGCTAGCCAAGGCCGCAACACCGCTTGAACCGGAGGTCGGTTTCTATCGCTACAAGGTCGGGGATGTCGAAGTCACCGCCATTTATGACGGCATATGGCGCAAGCCTCATGATCCCGCCTTCATCAAGAATGCCTCGGTCGAGGATACCAAACAGGCGCTGGCCGCCGCCGGCCAGACCACAGAATTCATGCCCATTCCACTCACCGTCGTCGTCCTGAAGATCGGCGACCGGCTGGTCATGATGGATGCCGGCTCCGGCGTCGGCCAATGGCAGGCTAATGCGACCCATTTGCCCGCCAACATGGCCGCTGCCGGCATCGACTACAAGAACATCGATACGGTGATCATCTCGCATTTCCATCCTGATCATGTCTGGGGCCTGATGGAAAAAGGCACGAATGAACCGGTTTTCGCCCACGCCGAACTCGTTACCAATGCCGACGAATTCAATTGGTGGACTGCGCCCGACCGTGTCGACAAGCTAGCCCCGGGCCGCAAGGACGTCGGAAAACGCATCGGCGCCGTCTTTCCGAAATGGAACAACTGGAAATTGGTCGGCGATGGCGCAGAAGTGGCTCCCGGCGTCCACCTCGTCGCCGCACCCGGCCATACGCCCGGCCATTCCACCTTCCTTGTCGCCTCGGGCAAGGAACAGCTACTCGTCTCCGCCGACGTCATGTACGTGCCGGCGCTGCTCGCTCCCCACCCGGAATGGGAGGGTAGCTACGATCAGGACGGGCCGGCAGCCGTCGTCACGCGCCGCAAGCTGGTCGATCGCGTCATCGCCGACAATATCAAGATCTGCGGCTCGCATTTCCCCTTCCCGGGCTCCGGCACCTTCGTGAAGGACGGCAACGCCTACGGCTTTACCCCGACAACACAGGCCTGAACACTCAAGGAGATCTATCATGTTCAAATACACAATTTTTGGCGCTGCCAGCCTTTGCGCCGCCACCATCCTTCCCGCGGCCATCGCGCTTCCGGCTTTCGCCGTCGACAACATGGAAACCACGGATGCACCTGACCTGACCTCCGTTCGCGCCAAGATCGACGCGAAGGACTATACCGGCGCATTGGCCGAACTCCGCGGCTTGGCCGAGGATCATCAGCAGGCGGACGTCTACAATCTTCTGGGCTTCACGCTCAGAAAGACCGGCGATTTCCAGACGTCGCTGACCTACTACACTAAGGCGCTGGAACTGCAGCCCAATCACAAGGGCGCCCGCGAATATCTCGGCGAACTCTATGTCGAGACCGGCAATATGGACAAAGCAAAAGAACAACTGGCGACGCTGAAGCAGCTTTGCCCAAGCGGCTGCGAAGAGCTCGAGGACCTGCAAAAGGCGATCGACACCAAGACTGTCAACTAACCCCGAGAAAACAGTGCCTGCGAAGCCGAACGATGCCTCGCAGGCCTATTTGGAGGTGATGAGATGGACCATTTGGAAAATGCAAATGTCATACATCCAATGGACATGACGCTGCTGGCCGGACGGCTGTTGATGGCCTGGATATTCCTACATGAGGGCATGGCGTTGGCGCTCAATTTCGACGCCGCTGTCATCGCCATGGCGAAGCTTGGTGTTTTCGAGCTGCTGGTGGTTGCCGTAATCGCGTTGCAGCTTGGCGCGGGCCTTTCGATCGCGCTCGGCTTGCTGACTCGCCTCGGCGCCTTGTCGCTCGGGCTGTTCTGCCTGTCGACAGCGCTGATGTTCCATACGGATTTCGCCAACCACAACGAAATCCTGCATTTCGAAAAGGACCTAGCCATCGCCGGCGGCATGTTCGTTCTGGTCACGACGGGTGCCGGCACACTCTCCGCGGATCGCTTCCTCGAGCGCCGCATCATGGCTTCGGATGACAAGTCCCGCAAACCGCTGCGCCGCGCGGTCGAGAGAGGCATTCTTTGAATGCCTCAGAAATATCCATCGACGTGAAATCCTTGTCGAAAACAGCCTGTCACGAGCTGTTTTCGACATTCTGACAGATTTTTTAAGCTTAAAACTTTTTCCTTGAAATACGTCTCGTTTTGGATAACCATCCCACGATGAAGGGCAAATCCGAGCGCCGTCATTCGCGACGGAACGACCCGTTGACATCAGGATTTCAGGAAAAGTTCTTTGTCTCCTCCGCCATCGCACAGCTTGTCCGAAACCGCACGCAACCGAAGCGCCTTCGAAGGCATTCGCGCCCAGATCCGTGATCTGCGAACCGACAATATCGCCGTGCTTGCCAAGCGCGCTCGCGAGCTCGGCGGTGTTATTCCGCTATGGTTCGGCGAAAGCGACATGGTGACACCAGCCTTCATCCGCGACGCAGCCAAGAAGGCGCTGGACGAGGGCCAGACCTTCTACGTGCCGAACATGCGCGGCCTTCCGGCCCTGAACGAAGCCTTCTGCGACTATCAGACCCAATGGCATGGCCGCCCCATCCCGATCGAGCGCACCACCGTCGCGCCCGGCGGCATGCAGGCGCTCTACATGGCCCTGGAGCTGCTGGTCGATGTCGGCACCAATGTCGTCTATGTCGCGCCGCAATGGCCGAATATCCACAATGCCATCCATCTAATCGGCGGTGAGCCACGCCCGGTGTCGCTCGATTTCGACACAGATTGGCGGCTCGACATCGACAAGCTCTTCGCGCGCTGCGATGCCCGCACCCGCGCCATCTTTCTGTCGACGCCTGCCAATCCAACCGGATGGACGGCAACACGCGAGGAGATGCAGGCGCTGCTCGATTTTAGCCGCCGTACCGGCATCTGGATCATCTCCGATGAAGTCTATGCCCGCCTCTATTTCCACGGAGAGATCGCACCGTCGATCCTTCAGGTGGCCGAAGATGGCGACCGGGTGATTGCCGTCAACAGTTTCTCCAAGGCATGGGCGATGACTGGCTGGCGCATCGGCTGGCTCACGCACCCGTCGGATATCGCCGATCAGCTCGGCGCCATGACGCAGTATGTCAACAGCGGCACATCGGCGATGATCCAGGCGGGCGGCGTCGCGGCGATACGCGAAGGCGAGCCGCTGATCGCCGAAATCCGCGCCAGGATCAAAGCCGGCCTCGATCTCGCCTATGAAAAGCTGCCGCAGATACCTGGCATCATCCTGCCGGAAAAGCCGCGCGGCGGCATGTATGCTTTCTTCGCGCTTGAAGGCGAAGCCGATGCGACGGCAGTCTGCGAGCGCATTCTCGAAACAGCGCGCGTTGGCCTCGCGCCCGGCTATCACTTCGGGGAATCCTCGCGCGCATTCCTGCGCATGTGCACATTCCGTGACACCGAACAGATGCGTGTCGCACTCGATCGCATGGTCGACGCCATGAAATGACGGCCCCGCCCATAGCGGCGGACCGGCAATACCCGCGGGCAGATGGCGCCGGCGGTCATAACCAGAGGGAGACAATCAAATGAATTTTACCCGTCGTAATCTACTGGTCCTGGCGACCGTTGTCGGCATGGCCGGCGGCAGCCACTTCGCCTATGCCGCCGACGTGCTGAATGTCGGCTCCTATCCGAACAACCCGCCATTCGAATACAAGACTGACAGCGGGACCTTCGAGGGCTTCGAGGTCGATATCGTCAACGAAGCCGCCAAGCGCGCCGGCATGACCACCAATATTGCCGACTACGGCTTCCAGGCCCTGTTCGCCGCGACCAGCTCCAAGCGCATCGATGTGGCGATCTCTTCGATCACCATCACGCCGGAACGCCTGAAGTCCCAGTCCTTCACCCAGCCCTATTACGATTCCGACATGGGTATCGCCACCAAGGACGGTAGCGCGATCAAAGGGCTCGCCGATCTCAAGGGCAAGACCATCGGCGTCCTTTCCGGCTCGACCGGCGAGAAGTGGGTGAACGACAACAAGGCCGCCAACGGCTTCGCCGACGTCAAGGGTTACAACGCCCAGCAAGATATGTTCCTCGATCTCGGCGCCGGCCGCATCGATGCCGTCGTCAGCGACATTCCCGGCATGCAATATCTCTTCGTCAAGACCAAGGGCTTTGCCATCAAGGATCGCATCAAGACCGGCGAACAATACGGCCTGATGATGACCAAGGATTCGCCGCTCGTCGCCAAGATCAACGACGCCATCACTGCGATGAAGAAGGACGGTACGCTCGAAAAGATCCACGAAAAGTGGTTTGGCAGCAAGGCGCCCGCCGGCTCCTCCACCGTCACCGAAATGCCTATCCCCAAGGCGTGATCAAAAGATCATTTTCGTTGAAATCTCTACGCCGGCCCTCTCGGCCGGCGTAATTGTGCTAGACCTTCATTCTGTTCGCCTGATGGGAGTGCCAATGTCGCTCGTCGATACTTTCTTCAATTCCGACGTCATGATTTCGGCCTTCCCCCAATTGCTGCGCGGTCTCTGGATGACGCTGGCGCTCGGCGTGGTCAGCATCCTCATCGGCGTTTCCGGCGGGCTCGTCGTCAGCCTGATCCGCCTCTATGCGCCGAAGCCCTTCCGGCTGCTGACGGTCGCGTATATCGACATCATGCGCGCCATGCCGATGCTGGTGGTGCTGATCCTGATCTACTACGCCCTGCCCTTTGTCGGCATCAGCTTCTCGGCCTGGTGGTCTGCGATCCTAGGCTTCTCGATCGTGCTGGCCGCCTATTCCGCAGAAGTCTTCCGTTCCGGCATCGAAAGCGTGCCGCGCGGCCAGTTTGAAGCGGCCGCCGCTCTCGGCATTCCCTTCCTGGTAACGCTCTATAAGGTCGTGCTGCCGCAGGCGATCCGCATCGTCATTCCGCCGACCACCAGCAACTGCGTCTCGATGTTCAAGGATACGTCGCTCGCTTCGACCGTGGCTTTGCCGGAACTCTTGAAGGAGGGACAGAATGCGCAGGGCTTCTATGCCAACCCCTCGCCGCTGATCATGGCCGCGCTGATCTATATCATCCTGCTCTGGCCGATGGTGCGGCTTGTGAGCGTGCTCGAAAAGAGATTCAAGAGCGAGAAGGTGCGGTAGAGCAATTCCAGGAAAAGTGCGTAGCGGTTTTCCGTCCGGAATTGCGAAAGAACAAAGAGATAGAGCGGTTCTGCAATTCCGTGAAAAGCTGAACCGGTAGGCCGTAACAGCCGTCAATCGAAGGCAGCACCGGAAAGGTGATTGTTGACGGACGCCTTCACCCCGCCAATATCCTTCCAGACTTCGGCGATTATGGCGGGATCGACATCGGCCATCATGTCTCGCAACCAGCCCTCATGGGCGGCGGCCATGGCGGTGAACAGCTCCTCGCCCTTCTTCGTCAGCCTGGCGACCGTCACGCGTCGGTCACCGTCGGGCGTCGCACGCAGCACCAGGCCATCCGTTTCCAGCCGCTCGACCAATCCCGTCACATTGCCGTTGGTGACCATCGTACGCTTGGAAAGTTCGCCAAGCCGCAGGCCCTCGCGCTCACGATAGAGCTGGGCCATCAGGTCGAATTGCGGCAAGGTCGCGCCGAACTCGTTGCGAAGGCGGCGGCGGATTTCCTGCGATATCAGCTTTGTGGTCGACAGCATGCGCAGCCAGAGCCGCAGCTCCTGCTTTTTGCCCTCTTGCGTCCCCTGGACGATGATTTCCAGATCGACGGTTTCACTTTCGGACTCAGCCATGATGTCAGCTCAAATCACCACGTTGCAATTTCATATACGAACGGTCTACGGAGCAATATTTCAAATGTCAAAGGTTTACGCGTCAAGCTCGAAGACAGTCATTTCGCCAGCATTTTCCCCAGCATGAAGCCGGAGCCGGCGCCCGTACCCGCGCCCGGCCAGGTAGACGCGCCGCACATATAGAGGGAACCGACAGGCGTCTTATAGCGCGAATAGCCGGCGACCGGGCGAAACAGGAAATTCTGGTCGAGGTGGTGGCTGCCGGAAAGATTATCGCCGCCGATCAGATTGGGATTTTCACGTTCGAGATCGAGGGGCGAAAACACCGACCGGCCCAATATTTTCGTCCGCAAACCCGGCGCATAGCGCTCGATGATGTCGAGCACACGCTCGGCATAGGCGTCCTTCACCTCGTCCCAATTTCCTCCATTGATCTCACCAGCCGCATCGCGACTGAACTCCGCCGGCAGAACACGCACCTGTACCCAGAGCACATGCTGTCCATCCGGCGCACGCGACGGATCGATCGCCGTGGGCTGGCCCACCACCAATGCCGGCTCGACCGGCAAAAGCCCGCCCATTGCCTCGGCATAGACACGCGACATCATCTCCAGATCCGGCGCAATGTGGACATAGGCGAATGTCTTGAGCTCCTTGCCCGCCGTCCAATCCGGCAGGCCGGACAGCGCCAGATGGATCATCATCGTACCGGGTCCGGCGCGGAAGCGGGCAAGCCTGCGATCGAACTCCTGGCGCGAAGCATCCTGATCGAGAAGCTTTCCGAACAGGATCTGCGGATGGACATTGGCGATGACAGCGCGCTTGGCTTCATAACGGCGCCCATCGGCAAGCACGACACCAGTCGCCTTGCCGCCGCTGGTGACGATCTTGTCGACGCGCGTGCCTAACATCAGCTCGCCACCTTTGGCCTTGAGCACGCCGACCATCGCCTTGACAATCGTATCTGCACCCCCTTTGCCGATCACCATGCCGAATGCCTGGTTGGCCATCGATTCAAGATAGGGAAAAAGTGCACCGCCGGCGACATCGGGAGCGAAATCGAGATGCAGCCCCCAGGCGGCCATCATCGTCTTGAGCTCGGCATTCTGGAATCGCGCATCGAGAAAATCGCGCGGCGAGGCAAACAGCATCCGCGCGGTCTCATAGAGCCAGCCGGCCCCCTTTGCCCGCCACGCCTTCCAGACGACTCCTGCCGCAGCCGCCGACGGCATCGGTGCGCCTAGCAGGCCGAAAATATGGGGCGCATCCGAACCGAATTCCGACAGCATGGCCCGCCAGGCAGCAGCATCCTGCGGCGAAATATCGGCGATCGCACCCGTGGTCTTTTCCAGATCGGTGCTGACACCGAGATAGGTGCCGTCGCGGAAGACGCTGGCAAAACAATCGGCCGCCGGCACAAAGCCGAGACCCTCGGCGATCAACTCGTTCTTGTACTGCGCGAAAAAGGCGGAGCCGGCGAACATCGAGAGATTCATGGCGCAGAGGTCATGCCGAAAGCCCGGCAGCGTCACCTCGCGGGTTTTCACGGCACCGCCCGGCTCGGCATTGCCCTCGATGACGGCGACCTTCCAGCCTTTCGCCGCCAGATGCACCGCCGCCGCCAAGCCATTATGACCGGCACCCACAATGATCGCATCATAGCTCATTGATTTGATCCCTCTTATGTCGTGATTATTATTGGCATATGCATACATTTTGAGCTTTAAGCTTCAAGTACCGGCGACGGAAAATTGCCGTGAACGACCACAACCAAATGTCGTTTCCGCAGGAAAATAGCGCATAAATAGCCTTTATTTTCCGGCGATTGCGTGCGTTGCAGATGACGGCTCACCTATGCCGTTTTTGGTCCCTGAGCCACCGGCGGAATGCTTGCAATATCATATATTGTAACATAGGCTCGCCATCATCCAGCCGCCGCTGGACGGCCTTTGCGATGTGAGGAACGCGGTCGCGCTCTCGGCGGCAACGGCTTTCGAGCTTGGTCCTGAACCGAAGGCTCCAGCAGGGTTTTCGGAACAAGACCATACCAAACCAAGGGGAACCCAACATGACCACCAATACTCTTGCCAGCTTAGCCACGGCCCTTGTTTCGGGCTCTATCAAGGTCGTCGATCTGACCGCGCCGCTCGGCCCCGAAACGCCGGTGCTTTACCTGCCGCCGCAGTTCGGCAAGAACACGCCGTCGGTCAAAGTACACAAGATTTCCGAATATAATCAGGACGGTCCGTTCTGGGCCTGGAACTGGCTGGAACTCGGCGAACACACCGGCACGCATTTCGACGCGCCCTGCCACTGGATCACCGGCAAGGACAATCCGAACAATACGACCGACACCATCCCGCCGCAGAACTTCGTCGCTCCAGTCAACGTCATCGACCGTTCGAAGGAAGCCGCGGCCAATCCGGACTATCTGCTGACGGTCGACAGCATCAAGGAATGGGAAGCCGAGCATGGCGCTATCGAAGCCGGCACCTGGGTGGTCCTGCGCACCGATTGGTACAAGCGCAACGGCTCAACCGAAGCCTTTCTCAATGCCGATGAAAACGGCCCGCATTCGCCGGGCCCGACCGCCGAGGCGATCGAATATCTACTGACGAAGGGCATCATCGGCTGGGGTTCGGAAACGATAGGCACCGACGCCGGCTCCGCGGGCGGCATGAACCCGCCTTTCCCGGCCCATAACCTGATGCACAAGAACAATCGCTACGGCCTCGCCAGCCTCTCCAACCTCGATCAGCTTCCGCCCAAGGGCGCCGTGCTGATCGCCGCACCGCTGAAATTCGTCAAGGGCACGGGCTCTCCGGTGCGCGCGCTGGCCTTGATAGCCTGATGGACTGGGAGGGTCGAAGCGTGGGGATGCTTTGACCCTCTTCTTCGAAACTCCTCTTTGCCTGGGGCGGCGGCATGAGCGACCATGACTACATTATCGTCGGCAGCGGCATCAACGCGCTGGTCGCGGCCGCCATACTCGGCAAGAAGGGACGCAAGGTGCTCGTCTTCGAGCGCAACGATCGCATCGGCGGTTGCCTGCGTAGCGAGGAAATCACCGAACCGGGCTTCATCCATGATGTCATGGCAACGACGATGGTGCTGTTCCTGACGTCGCCGGCCTATGGCGCCATCGGAAAGGATCTGGAGGCCCGCGGCCTCGAATTCGCCCACGCCGATCTGCCCACCGGCGTGCTGAGGCCGGATGGTTCGCACGTCATCTTCTCGAAGGACCGACGCCGCAACATCGCCACCTTCGACGAGCTGTCGCTCGGCGATGGCCAGACTTTCTTGCGCGAGATGGATGCGCTTGCCGCCGACGCTCCCTTCCTGTTTGCGCTGCTCGGTGGAGCACTTTGGTCAGGCTCCACGTTAAGGACTGTCGTAAAACAAGGCTGGGGCCGCGGTTTGCGCAAACTCGCCGCCTGGTTCGGCAACGCCCTGATGCCGGCCCGCAGCTATCTGGAAACCACCTATCGCTCGGAAGATATTCATGCGCTCTGGGCGCCCTGGGTGCTGCATTGCGGCCTCGGGCCGGAAAGCGCCTATTCGGCCGAGATGCTGAAGGTCATCGGCTTTGCCATAGAGCTGGCGGGCGCTCCCGTCGTCAAAGGCGGCGCGGGCGCGCTGCTGACAGCCTTCGAACGGCTGATCAAGGACAATGGCGGGGAGATCCGTACGGGTGCCGATGTCGAAAGTGTCACCCCCGGCCCGGGTGGGCGCGCCGGCGGCGTCAAACTTGCCGGTGGCGAAACCCTGAACGCCAATGCCGGCGTCATCTGCTCCGTGACACCAAACCAGCTCTACGAGCGGCTGATAAAGGACTGGCCGTCGCCCCTCCCTCCGGACGTCAAAACCAGCGTTGCCCGCTATCGTTACGGCAAAGGCAATATGCAGATACACTACGCCCTATCCGAACCGCCACGCTGGAAGGCTGATGCCGAGCTTGGCAAGGTCGCGCTTCTTCATTTAACGCCCGGTCTCGACGGCGTTTCGCGCGCCGCCAACGAATGCGAACGCGGGCTGCTGCCGGCTGAACCGACCGTCTGCATCGGCCAGCCTACCTCCTTCGACCCCAGCCGTGCGCCTGAGGGTAAATCGATCCTCTGGTTGCAGCTTCCCGAAGCGCCGCGGCATATCAAGGGCGATGCGGCGGGCGAGATCGAGATACCGGCGGGCGGCCACTGGACGGAAAAGGTGCGCGAGCGCTATGCCGATCGCATCGAGTCGCTGCTCGAAAGCCATATCGAGAATTTCTCCGGCATAAAGCTCGCCCGGCGCTCCTATTCACCCGCCGATCTCGAAGCCATGAACATGAATCTCGTTGGCGGCGACCCCTATGGCGGCTACTGCGGCATCGACCAGTTTTTCCTCTGGCGTCCCTTCAAGTCGTCTGTTAACCACCGCACCCACGTAGCAGGTCTATACCACATTGGTGCTTCGACGCATCCCGGCCCGGGTCTTGGCGGCGGCTCGGGTTTCCTGCTCGCGTCATCATTAAAGTAACAGGATTCCACAGGGAGATATCGTCTAATGGAGGAGCGGTTTTCAGGCACCGTTTTGCGGCGTAGCCAAGAGAATACCGAGAAGCGTCCGACCATGGGCGAAATAGGGCTCAATCATTTCGCTCCCTATCTGATGAACCGGCTGATGGCCCGCTGGAACATCAACATGTCGGAAGAGCTGCGCGAATACGACATGACGACCGCAAAAATGCGGGCGCTCGCCGTTCTCAGCGTCTCTTCCTCGGTCACCATCAACGAACTCTCCGTCTTTGCCGTTACCGAACAATCGACAATGAGCCGCACGCTGGACTCCCTGGAGCAACAGGGCTTCATTCGCCGCCAGCCCCGCACCGAGGACATGCGCATCCGTGACGTCTCCATCACCGAAGAAGGCCGCGCCGCCTTCGAAAAGGTCTGGCCGACCATGTACGATCTGTTTCTGCAGATGTTCGATGGCGTGGAGGAAACGGAATACCGGGCGTTCATCTCGACGCTGCACAAGGTACTGCACAATATCCGCAAGCATGAGATTTGAGGCAAGGCAGGGGTGACGCCTGTGGCCGCCCCGTCCTTCGAGGCATCTTTCCGCTACACGTTAAGATGCACCTCAGGATGAGGCGGAGCGAAATTCGCAATTGGCGCGAAGGCTAGCCCTCATGGTGAGGTGCGGAGGACCGAAGGCTCGGAGCCTCGACACGAGGGCGGGTGGCTGAAACACACCTATCACAGCGTCGCCACCGTCTTCAGCGCACCGTCCAACGCAATCCCCTTCTCGTCCATCAGCGCCGCCTGTCTCAGCCGACGCATCCACGCAGCTCCGTCGTCACGATCGCGCAGCATCGATAGCGCCGACATCACGCGATCGAATTTCGACAGACCGCGCGCATGCGTGTCCGAATAGCCCTTTACCAGACGGCGATTGTTCAGCACTTCGACCGCGAGATCATAGTTGGTGCCGAGGAGATTGGTGGCAACGGAAAGCCAGGCCTCCCGATGCTCGACTTCGCGCGCATGCCGAAGCGTACCTCGACGCGTGCGGCGCAGCGCTGAAACGACATAAAGTCCGAGGAACCAAAACAGCGTGCCCGTCTGCACACGGCGGCCCTTGTTGACGATGCGATCGAGACGACCGAAAAGCTTGGGCCGGCTCTCGATCCAGAGGCCGAGACGTTTCGGCAGGGTGCCGCAGACCTCTTCCATGCGCGGATGCATATATTCGGTCATATAGACGATCTGGTCGTCCTTGGCGCCCACTTCCTTGCGCACGCGATCGAAGCGCGAAGCGCGCACCTTCAAATCGGCGACGCGGATGACATCGTCATAGGCCATGGCGACCGCGGTGTATTTCGCCGCCTGCACCGTGAAAGCGAAACCCTTCGCCTCACCGCCGGCTTTACGATCGAACGCGTAGAGCGCTGCGACCCGGGTCAGATATTCATCGGCATAGGCCGGGTCCTGATAGTCTGTGAGTTTCTTGATGCCGGCAAACAACAGCGGCCAGGCTTCCTCCGGAAACTCGGAACGGATGCGATGCACCAGACCGTCGAGCGCCGGGTGACCGGCCGTTTCCGGCAAGGCATCGAAATGCTTTGTTGGCGTCGCGGAAACAGCATCGCGCGGCTTGTCCTTGGCGCGATCGAAAGCGGCGTTGAAGGCCTTCAGGCTGGGTTCGATACCTTTGCCCCCGGCGCGGATCATCGCCTCGAAAGCCTGCTTGGCGAAAGGCAATGCTCCGGAAGCTGCGAGTGCACCGAACATCGAGGCGGAAATCACGCTGCCGTTCTTAACCGCCAGCGTCTCCATATCGAAGGCGATAGTGCGCTTGGCAGCAAAATCCGTGGCGTCGACTACCACTTCCGGATTGCCGATGCCATCGCCCGGCTTTTCCTTTTCGCCGACGGCGAAGGAACGATGCGTCGAGGCGATCAGCACGGTCTTGTCGGGCGTGACGAGACCCCGCAGCACGGACCGGCCGGCTTCCATCAGCTCGGCAGCCATAACGACATCGACATCGCCCGGCGTCGGCATCAGCGAAAAGATCGGCGCGTGACCATCGCGGGCCGGCAACATCTCGATATAGTAGATCGTCGCGCCCGTGCGCTGCGCCACGCCGGGAACGGAGGTGGTCTGCGCCATCCAGCCTTCGGCTTCGGCAAGCCCGACGATCCAGTCGGCCAAGACCCCGCCGCCCTGCCCGCCCATGGCAAGGACGGCCAGCGACAGCGGCTTGTCGGTCGACAGACGTTGGGTGCCTATGTCGGTCATGCTGACATGCTCGTTCATATCGATCCCTCAATCCGCAAAGACGATGCGGCCGGCCTGGCGGCGGGCCTGCAGCCAGCCGATGACGGCGGCACGCATGCGGGCGAGGAAGCGATCCCAGCCGGTTGGATTATGGATGATATCGGCGCGGTAGAAGGAGGGACAGAGCACCGCCGCCTCCGCCACTTCGCCGCAATTGCCACAGCCGACGCAATTATTGTCGACTGCCGCCACCGGATCGTCCTTCAGTGGATCGTCGGTATGCTTGACCGACAGTGACGGACAGCCGGAAAGACGGATGCAAGCGTGATCGCCCGTGCACACATCCTCATCGACGCCAAAGCGCTCCTTGACCATACGCTTGCCGTCCTTCACCGCCTTGGCGAATTGCGGCTTTACGCGCCGCTGCTTATTCAGCATGCATTCCGACGAGGCGACGATGATCTTCGGTCCTGGCTCCTTCGACGTCAGCGCCTCGCGCAACGTGTCGCGCATCTTGCCGACGTCATAGGTCCGGTCGATTTGGCGGACCCAGGTGGCGCCGATGCCCTTGACGGCGTTGACGATCGAATTGTTGGTCTTGCGGCGCGGGTTCAGCGCGCGCGAAGATGGAATGTCCTGGCCACCGGTCGCCGCCGAATAATAGTTGTCAACGACGAGGATGACGCCATCCTGTTTGTTGAAAACGGCATTGCCGACCGACGTCGCCAGGCCGTTATGCCAGAAACCGCCGTCGCCCATCACGGAAATGGCGCGCTTATCGGCGGCGACATTGAAGGCGGAGGCGGCCGCCGGGCCGAGGCCGTAACCCATTGTGGTGCTGCCGATATTGAACGGCGGCAGGATCGAGAACAGGTGGCAACCGATATCGCCGGAGATGTGATGTTGGCCGAGTTCGTTCTCGACCAGCTTCATCGCCGCGAAAATCGGCCGCTCGGGACAGCCGATGCAGAAACCCGGCGGGCGCGGCGGCACGACTTCGGTTAGCGCCTTGACCTTCGGGTCGTTGAGAACAGGCGTCGGGTCCGGCAATGGCGGCTGGTTGCCGAGCAAGATGCGCTGATGCGTTTCCAGGAAATTCTTGATGCCTTTCACCAGCACAGGCGGGGTATATTCACCGCCCATCGGCAACACATCCTTTCCAGAGACCTTGGTCTGAATGTCGCGACGGCGCAGGATGGTGTTGAGCGATTGCTCGATATATTCCGGCGCGCCCTCCTCGACCATCAACACGGCCTTCTTGTTCGCGCAGAATTCGGCCATCTGATCGTCAACCAGCGGATAGGCGACATTGAGGACATAAAGCGGCACCGAGGAGTTGCCGTAGACATCAGCGAGGCCGAGCTGCTGCAGCGCGCGCATGACACCATTATACATGCCGCCAAGCAGGATGATGCCGACTTCGCCTTCGGACGGGCCGAAATACTCGTTGAGCTGGCGCTTCTTGATGAAGTCGACAGCCGCCGGCCAGCGCTTCTCCAGCTTCTCCTTCTCATGCAGGAAGGAAGCCGGTGGCAGCACGATGCGGTTGACATCACGCACGGGATTTTCCAGCGCCTGCTTGAGCGTATAGTTCGGCCGCTTGTTGTCCTTGGCTTCAAACTGGCCGTGAACATGGCAGCTACGGATGCCGACCTGCAGCATGACCGGCGTGTTGGAGGCTTCCGACAATTCGAAGCCCTCTTCGACCGCCTGTACGATCGACGGCAGGTTCGGGCGTGGATTGAGCAGCCACATCTGCGACTTCATGGCGTAGGCATGGCTGCGCTCCTGCATGATCGAGGAGCCTTCGCCATAGTCTTCGCCGATGATGATCAGCGCGCCGCCGGTGACACCGCCGGATGAGAGGTTGGAGAGCGCATCGGAGGCTACGTTGGTGCCCGCCGTCGATTTCCAGGTAACGGCGCCGCGCACCGGATACATGACCGAAGCCGACAGCATAGCGGCGGCAGCAGCTTCCGAAGCGGACGTCTCGAAATGGACACCCAGGTCCTCCATCACGTCCTTGGCATCCGCCAGCACATCCATGAGATGGGAAATCGGTGATCCCTGGTAGCCACCAACATAGGAAACACCGGATTGCAACAGCGCCTTGGTGATCGCGAGAATGCCTTCGCCGCGGAAAATATCGCCTTCTCCGAGCTTCAGATCCTCGACTTCGCGCACAAACGACCGTTCGGCCATCGAAGCTACCCCTTTGCCCTATCGGGCTTGCTCTTAAATCATTTGCAAAATCATATTTTGAACGCCGTCTGGCTGTCAATGAACAAATGGGAAACCCCAAAACCCGCCTAATTGCCAGAGCCATACATAGGGTTGAGGTTCGGAAAAATACTATTTTAAGTCATAAATGACGAACGTACATATATGTGTATGCATAAATTATGAGCTTCACCGCCTAAATCATCGCTCAAAAAGCTAAGCCGGAATCTGCGGAATGCCCAGAGAAAGCGCTTGCCGGTTCGGGAGGCTTATTTTAAGATTAAAACATTCCGAAAATAAATCGCCAGCGGCAGGCGGGCGTCACGCTTTTCTGCCGCTTAACAGGGGAACGGAGTGACCATGACAACGCTTACTCGGCGCGAGGCATTGAGCCTCGGCGCGGCCGCTTTTATTGCTGGAATTCTCGCGGGCAGGACGAGCGTGGAAGCCGCCGAAGCCGGCACGCTGACCATTGCCTTCAACGTCAATTTGCCCTCTTTCGACCCGACCACCGGTCCATCGGCGGTCAACCCCACAATCCAGGCGATCTATCGCTCGGTCTTCGACCAATATATCGGCCAGGGCCCGGATCTGAAATTCCAGCCGGGCTTGCTCACCGCCTGGGGCTGGAACGACGACAAGACCAAGGTCTGGATGGATGTTCGCGAAGGCGTCACCTGGCACGACGGCTCTAAATTCACGCCCGACGACATCGTCTGGTCGCTGGAGCGCGCCGCCAAACAGGAAACCGGCAATCCGATCCAGTTCATCTGGTCGACGGCCAACAATTACAAGGTGGAGGGCAATCGCATCACCGGCGATGTCGTCCGTTTCGAGCCGACCTATTTCAAATGGATGGCCTTCCTGACTGGCTATGTCCTGCCCAAGGACTACTACAGCAAAGTTGGCGCGGAAGGCTTCGAAAAGAAGCCTGTCGGCACCGGCCCCTACATGGTCGACGCCTATGAAGGCAATTCCTACCTGCGGCTGAAGGCAAACCCGAACTATTTCGGCGGCAAGCCGGCCTTCGATACCGTCATCTTTAAATTCGTGCCCGATACGACTAGCCGGGTCGCCGAGATCGAGTCCGGCTCCTCCGACGTGACGCTCGAAATCCCCTATGAGGATTTCGATCGCCTGAAAAAGAAATCCGGCCTTGCCGGCGTCGCCACGCCGATCTCCGATATCGGCATGATCTTCATCAGCAATGTCGATCCGATGTTGGACAAAAATGTCCGCCTTGCCGCCAACATGGCGATCGACAAGGAAGCGATCATCAAACGACTACTGCGCGGCTACGGCAAGCCGCTCTCGACGCTGGAAGCGCCGGAATATGACGCCTACGATCCTTCCATCAAAATCCCCTATGACCCTGCGCAGGCCAAGAAACTCTTGGCAGCCAGCGGCTATTCGCCGGAAAAGCCCGTCAAATTTGGCATCAAGACCACCCGTGGCTTCAAGCCGAAGGATTACGAGATGATCCAGGCGATCGTCGGCATGTGGCGCAAGGTCGGCATCGAAGCCGACATCGAAGTCTACGAAATCGCCAAGCACTACGAGCTACGTGCCGCCCACAAGCTCGGCCCGGCCGCCTTCTATAATTGGGGCAATGCCATCGGCGATCCCACGACCTCGACCGGTTTCGCCATGTTCGGTCCCTCGCCGCACTCGGCCTGGAAGACCAAGGATGTCGACGACATGCTGGGGCCGCTCTGGGTGGAAAAGGATGAGGCCAAACGCATCGCCGGCTGGAAGGCCGCGATCAAATACATCGCCGAACAGGGCTATGTGATCCCGCTGCTGCAATATGTCCAGCCGATCGTCTACAAGTCGAGCCTGAAGGTGACGCCGAATGTTTCCGGCGCCTTGCAGCCGACGCTGGTATCAAAGGCTTGATGTTTGGCTCCGCTTTTGCGGCGCTGCCCCTCACCCTAGCCCTCTCCCCGTTATGACTGGGAGAGGGAACGACCCCCGGTTCCCTCGCGTGAACACGTCGTTAGGGCTAGGCTGCGGGTGCCTCCTTCCCCTTCTCCCCGTCAGAACGGGGAGAAGGTGCCCGACAGGGCGGATGAGGGGCTTGGGGCTCTCATCACCACCAGCGGATGCCATCGGAATCCTGAACACATGATAGCAGTCTCCATTCTCAATCGCCTGCTCATGGCCGCAGCTACGCTATTTGGCGTGGCGTTGATCGTCTTCGTACTGCTGCGCGTCGTTCCGGGCGATCCGATTGCGATGATGATATCGCCGGGGGCAAGTCCCGCCGATATCGCCGCCCTGCGTGCCCATTACGGCCTCGACGCCAGCCTACCGGTGCAATTCGGCATCTGGCTGAAATCGGTTCTGACGGGCGATTTCGGCACCTCGATCTCCTTGAAGCGTGACGTTCTCTCCTTGCTCGGCGAACGCCTGCCGGCGACGCTGGAACTTGCTTTTGCAGCCCTCATCCTTGCTGTTCTCTTGGGCGGCGCCGTGGCGATAACAGGCACACTTGTCCGGCGCACGCCGCTGGAACCCGTCATCGACAGCCTCAACGGGCTCTTTCTCGCCGTGCCGGATTTCGTCTGGGCACTCGCCCTCGTGCTGGTCCTCGGCGTCCTCTTTCCGCTTTTCCCGCTCTCCGGCCGCATCGATCCGAGTATCGATGCGCAATTCGCGACACCTTTCTATCTCATCGAAAGCCTGGTGACTTTCCGCTTCCAGATATCAGCCGATATCGCGTCCCATATGGTCATGCCGGTGCTGGCGCTCGGCCTGCCGCTCGCCGCCATTATCGCCCGCGTGCTGAAGGCAACGCTCTCGGAGGCAATGGTGCAGGACTATATCCTGCTCGCCAAACTCAAAGGCATGTCGAACCTGCGCCTGGTGCTGCAAGAAGCGCTCCGCAACGCTGTTGGCCCGACGATCGCACTCACCGGCGTGCAATTCACCTTCCTGATCGGCGGCACCGTCATCGTCGAGCGCATCTTCGCCTATCCCGGCATCGGCAATATGGCGATCGACGCCGTCATCAATCGCGACCTGCCGCTGATCCAAGGTCTTGTGCTGGTCTTCGGCGCCCTCTTCATTCTCATCAATCTGGCCGTCGACCTGTTGGTGGCTGCGTTCAATCCGAGGCTCGCCCATGGCTGATGTCGCCGCGACTGCCTCCTCCAAACCGTCGCGCACCGCCATGCGGCTGCGCGCGCTGCTGTCGGAACCGAAGGTGATCTTCGGCGGCGGCTTCATCCTGATCCTGATCATCCTTGCGATCTTCGCGCCCTATATCGCGCCGAAAGACCCGCTGGAGCAGGATCTGATGTCCGGCACCCTGCCGCCCGTTTGGCTCAATGGCTCCGATCCGGGCTTTCTCCTTGGCACGGACGATCTCGGCCGCGACGTGCTGTCTCGTGCCATCTTCGGTTCGCGCGTCGCCCTTACCGTCGCTTTCGTTGCGGCGGGCTTGGCAGCCCTAATCGGCACGCTGCTCGGCCTCGTCGCCGGCTGGTATGGCGGCTGGATCGACAAGGTGATTTCCCGCCTCGTCGATATCTGGATGGCCTTTCCGCCGGTGTTGCTATCGATCCTCTTGGTCGCGGTCTTCGGCTCCGGCGTGCATTCGGTCATCGCTGCCATCGTCATCATCGACTGGACGCGCTTCTGCCGCGTCATACGCTCAGAAACCCAGGCTCAGGCACAGATGGACTATGTCACCGCCGCTCGCACGATCGGCTTCTCGCGCGCAAAAATCCTGTTCAGCGAAATCCTGCCGAATGTCGCGCCGGTGCTGATCGCCCTCGTCAGCCTGGAGATGGGCATCGCCGTCATCGTCGAGGCCATCCTTTCCTTCGTCGGCCTGTCGGTTTCGTCAGACACGCCTACCTGGGGTGGCATGATCGCCCAAGGGAGGCAGATCATCTATGACGGCTGGTGGGTGCTCGTCGTGCCGCTCATTGCCCTCTTTGCCACGGTGCTGGCCTTCAACCAGCTCGGCGACGGCCTGCGCCGCGCCCTTGATCCGGTCATGCGCCGATGACCGAACCGCTCCTCTCCATCACCGGCTTGAACGCCATCTCCGACCGCGACGGCGGCGCACCGATCCTGCGCAATGTCTCGCTGACATTGGAGCGCGGCGAAGTCCGCGGCCTCGTCGGCGAAAGCGGTGCCGGCAAATCCACGATCGCCAAGGCCCTGCTCGGCATCCTGCCGCGCACCGTGCGCGTTACCCATGGCTCCATTCTGTTCGAAAGCCGCGATCTGCTGAAGCTGCCAGCGAGGGACCTTCGCGACATCATGGGCAACGAGATTTCCCTGATCCCGCAGGACCCGCAAACCGCCCTCAATCCCGGCCGCCGCATCGAGGCACAACTGACCGACGGCTTGCGGCTGAAGCGCGGCCTGTCTTCGCGCGATGCCAGGCTGAAGGCTCTAAAGTTGCTGGAGGAGGTGCATATCCGCGATCCCGAACGCGTGTTGCGCGCCTATCCGCACGAACTTTCCGGCGGCATGCGCCAGCGCATATTGATCGCTGCCGCCTTCGCGCTGGAGCCGAAATTGGTGGTCGCCGACGAGCCGACTACGGCCCTCGATGTCACGGTGCAGAAACAGATCCTGCGGCTGATCCGTGGCCTGCAGGAGGCACACGGCACCGCCGTCATCTTCGTCACCCATGATCTCGGTGTCGTCGCGCAGATCTGCGATACCGTCACCCTGCTTTATGCCGGCAAGGTCATCGAGGAAGGCCGCACCGCCGACGTGCTCGGCAATCCGCAACACGTCTATACGAAATCCCTCATCGCCGCCGGCCCGCGCTATGATCGGCCCGATGCCGGGCTGACGCCGGTGCCGCAAGCGGTCTTCGAACAATTGCGCCGTGAGATCGGCATTCAGGAGGGCGGAAGATGAGTCAATCCGACATCCTCCTTTCCGCAAAAGGCCTCGACGTCACCTACGGCGCCAAACGCCATCTGTTCGGCCCGGGTGACAGCGGCAACAAGGTGCTGCACAGCGTCGATATCGATATCCGCCGCGGCGAGACCGTCGGTATCGTCGGCGAAAGCGGTTCCGGCAAGACGACGCTCGGTCGGGCGCTGCTGCGGCTGGTCGACCCCTCCGCCGGCACGATCCATTTCGACAGCAAGGACATCACCCATATGCCGGATGCCGAGATGCGGCCGCTGCGCCGGCGCATGCAGATGATCTTCCAGGACCCGATGGCGTCGCTCAATCCGCGCCATACGATCCGCCGTATCCTGGTCGAACCGCTGCTGCTGCATGGACTGGCAACCGACCGGCAGGCCGCCGAACGCCGCGTCGCGGCGATCCTCGACCGGGTGACGCTGCCGCATGCCTGTCTCGACCGCAATCCGCATGAACTTTCCGGCGGCCAGCGCCAGCGCATCGGGATCGCCCGCGCCGCCCTGCTCGAGCCGGATTTCGTGCTTGCCGACGAAATCGTCTCAGGCCTCGATGTCTCGACGCAGGCGCAAGTGCTGAACCTGCTGAAGGAGCTTTCCCGCGACCTCGGCCTGTCCATGGCCTTTATCAGCCACGACCTCTCCGTCATTCGCGCTGTTTGCGATCGCGTCTATGTGATGCGCCGCGGCCGCGTCGTAGAGGAAGGAGATTGCGAACGTGTCTTTGCGGCGCCAGCCTCTGGCTACACCCGCATGCTGCTCGACGCCATACCATTGCCGGAGATCGACCCGACCTGGCTCGGCCGCGAAACCGCGCAGGAGGATGCGGCTTAAATCACTATTTGAGCCGGAAGCGCTGGATCTTGCCCGATTCCGTTTTCGGTAAAGCGTCCACGAAGACGATCGACCGTGGATATTTGTAGGGCGCGATCACTGCTTTGACGTGATCCTGCAGCGTCTTCACCAACAAATCCGAGCCGGCGATGCCGGGCATCAACACCACATGTGCCTGAACGATGTGGCCACGATCTTCGTCCGGCTTGCCGATGACGGCGCATTCCAGCACGTCGGCATGCGAAAGAAGTGCCGCTTCCACTTCCGGCCCGGCGATATTGTAGCCGGCGGAAAGAATAATATCGTCGGAGCGTGCGGCGAAATGGAAATAGCCACCTTCATCCTCGATGAAGCTGTCGCCCGTCAGGTTCCAGCCATCCCTGACATAATTGGCCTGCCGGTCGTCGGCGAGATAGCGGCACCCGATCGGGCCACGAACCGCGAGCTTGCCGATCGTGCCGCGCGGAACCTCGTTCATGTCATCATCGACGACCCGCGCCTCATAGCCGGCGAGCGGCTTGCCCGTGCAGTTGGGCTTGGCGTCGTCGACCCGGTTGGAAATGAAAATATGCAGCAACTCGGTCGAGCCAATACCGTCGAGGATCGGCTTGCCGGTCTTTCGCGTCCATTCTTCGAAGATCGGCCCCGGCAGCGTCTCGCCGGCGGAAACCGCAATGCGGAGGGAGGAAAGGTCCGCCCCCTCCTCCATCGCCGTCAGCATGGCGCGATAGGCGGTCGGCGCGGTAAAGCTGATCGTCGCGCCATATTCCTGAATAATCTCGATCATATTCTTCGGCGAGGCGTTTTCGAGAAGCGCCGTCGACGCTCCGAACCGCAACGGGAACACGACGAGACCCCCAAGCCCGAAGGTAAAGGCGATCGGCGGCGAGCCGATGAAAACATCCTCTGGCGTGACCTGCAGGACTTCTTTGGCATAGGCATCGGCGATGATAAGGATGTCCCGATGGAAATGCATGGTTGCCTTGGGAACGCCCGTCGACCCCGAGGTGAAACCGAGCAGTGCGACATCGTCCCGCCCTGTCCTTGCCGCCTCGAAACGCACCGGTTTGTTGAGCGCGATACGGTCAAGCTCGGCATCGTGATTGGCGGTGCCGTCGAAGCCGACGACCTGCTTCAGAAACCGGCTGTCCTTCGCCGCTGCAACGAGTTCTTCTAGCAACCCCGTGTCGCAGAGAGCGAAGGAGATTTCCGCCTTGTCGATGATCTTCGAGAGTTCGCCTGCTCTCAGCATCGGCATGGTATTGACCGCGACAGCGCCGACCTTAGTCACCGCCAGCCAGCAGGCAATCATCGCCGGATTGTTGCCCGAGCGGATCAGAACGCGATTGCCGGGCTTGATACCGAAATTCTCTACGAGCGCATGAGCGATGCGATTGGTCCAGTCCGCCAGTTCCTTGTAGGTACGCCGGCGGCCGTTGCCGATCAGCGCGACGTGATCGCCGAAACCGCGCTCGACCATGCGGTCGCTGAGCTCGACACCCGCATTCAACCAGTCGGGATAGTCGAAACCATCCAGCAACAGCTCCGGCCATTCCCCCGCCGGCGGCAGGCTGTCCCGCGTGAATGTATCGGCATGACCGGTCGGTCCAAGCATGGTTCGCTCCCGCATTCCTCTCGACCCAATTGCCACCCAACACCCAATCTCCCGGCAGCGCGTGCGGCATTGTCGAAAATGATTGCACCGAAGACACAAATGTTCAAGCAAGAAATTTTAAGCCTAAAATAATTTCTAATGAGCATTGATTCCAAAGCATATTTCGATCTTATTGCACCGTCGGGATCGGATTTCGTGCGGGAAATCCCGCAAGACAACTCTTGACGAATGATGGCGACAAGATATTTTAAACTTAAATAATTCGAGTGACCCGACTTCGGCGTCACAGGAGGGATAAGCGATGCAAATCGTCTGTATCGGCGGCGGACCCGCGGGGCTCTATTTCGGGCTTCTGATGAAGAAGCTGCATCCCGAACATTCGATCAAGGTCGTCGAGCGCAACCGTCCTTACGACACCTTTGGCTGGGGCGTCGTCTTCTCCGATGCCACCATGGTGTCGATGCGCGAATGGGATCCGGAAAGCGCCACCGAAATCGAGGACGCCTTCAATCATTGGGACGATATCGAGGTCTGGTTCAAGGGCACGCGCCAGCGCACCTCCGGCCACGGCTTCGTCGGCATCGGCCGCAAGAAGCTGTTGAATATCCTGCAGAAACGCTGCGAAGCCCTCGGCGTCGAGCTGATCTTCGAAACGGAGGTCACCTCCGACCTCGATTTCCCCGACGCCGATCTGATCATTGGTTCGGACGGCCTGAACTCGAAGATCCGCAACCACTATCCCGACGTTTTCCAGCCGGACATGATCACCCGTCCGAACCGCTATATCTGGCTCGGCACCAACAAGCTCTTCGACGCCTTCACCTTCGATTTCCGCAAGAGCGAGCATGGCTGGTTCCAGGCGCATATCTACAAATTCGACGACAAGACCTCGACCTTCATCGTCGAAACCACCGAGGAAGCCTATCTCGCCCACGGTCTCGACAAGATGGAGCAGGACGGCTCGATCGCCTTCTGCGAAAATCTGTTTTCCGAAGTGCTCGACGGCGCGTCGCTGATGACCAATGCCCGCCATATCCGCGGCTCGGCCTGGCTGAACTTCAACCGTCTGATCTGCGGCAAGTGGAGCCATTTCAACGGCAATTCGCATGTCGTGCTAATGGGCGACGCCGCCCACACCGCCCATTTCGCCATCGGCTCCGGCACGAAACTCGCCATTGACGACGCGATCGAGCTGACCCGGCAATTCCAGATTCACGGGCATAGCAAAGACAAGATACCGGCTGTTCTCGAAACCTATGAGGAGATCCGCCACGTCGATGTCGCCCGCATCCAGAATGCGGCGCGCAACGCGATGGAATGGTTCGAAGTGGTCGGACGGCGCTATGCCGATAGGCTCGAACCGGAGCAGTTCATGTATTCGATGCTGACCCGCTCCCAGCGCATCAGCCACGAGAATCTGCGCCTGCGCGATAAGGGCTGGCTGGAAGGCTACGAGCGTTGGTTCGCCAGGAAATCCGGCCTTCCCGTCGGCAACGACCGCTGCCTGCCGCCGATGTTCACGCCCTATCAGCTACGCGACGTGACGCTCATCAACCGCATCGTCGTCTCGCCGATGGCGATGTATTCGGCGGAAAACGGCGTCATGAACGATTTCCACATCATCCATCTCGGCTCCCGGGCGCTCGGCGGCGCCGGCCTCGTTTTTGCGGAAATGACCTGCGTCACGCCGGATGCCCGCATCACCCCCGGCTGCCTTGGCCTCTGGAACGAAGAACAGGCGGCACAATGGAAGCGGCTTGTCGATTTCGTGCATTCAAACAGCGCCGCCAAAATCGGCATCCAGCTCGGCCATGCCGGCCGTAAAGGCGCAACGAAAGTGGCTTGGGAAGGGATCGATCAGCCGGTCGCCGAAGGCGAATGGCCGCTGATCTCAGCCTCCGCTGTCCCCTACCTCAAGAACAGTCAGACACCGAAGGCCATGGACCGTGCCGACATGGATCGCGTCAAGGCCGATTTCGTCCGCGCGACGGAGCTAGCGATCACCACTGGCGCTGACTGGCTGGAGCTGCACTGCGCCCACGGCTATCTCCTGTCGAGCTTCCTGTCGCCGCTCACCAATCTGCGGGAAGATGAATATGGCGGCAGCCATGAAAACCGCGCCCGTTACCCCCTGGAAATCTTCCGGGCCATGCGTGCAATTTGGCCGGAGGACAAGCCCATGTCCATCCGTCTTTCCTGCCATGACTGGACCGATGGCGGCAACACGCCGGAGGATGCGGCGATCTTCGCGGCCATGTTCAAGGATGCGGGCGCCGACCTGATCGATTGCTCATCCGGTCAGGTGTCGAAGGAGGAAAAGCCGGTCTATGGCCGTCTGTTCCAGACGCCGTTCTCCGACAAAATCCGCAACGAAATCGGCATTCCGACCATTGCCGTCGGCGCGATCTCGGAGGCCGATCATGCCAATTCGATCATCGCCGCCGGCCGCGCCGATCTCTGCGCCGTCGCCCGTGCGCATCTGGCCGATCCCGCCTGGTCGCTGCACGAAGCCGCCAAGATCGGCCTGACCTCGATCCCCTGGCCGAAGCAATATCTCTCCGGCAAGACGCAATATGAAACCAATCTTGCCCGCGCGGCTGCCGCCGCGCCGGCGAAGTGAGGAGCCAATGACGACGTCTGGCAAACTCGCGAACCGTCACGCCCTCGTCACCGGCGCCGGCAGCGGCATCGGCGCGGCGATCGCGCGGGCGCTCGCGGCGGAGGGCGCACGCGTGACGCTTGCTGGGCGAAGAAAGGAACCGCTGGAGGTCGTCGCCGCCGAGATCGGCGGGAATGCCATCGTCGTCGACGGTTTCGACATCACCAGCGTCGAAGCGATCGCCAGCAGGCTGAACGTTGCGCGCGAAAAATTCGGTCCTGTCGATATTCTCGTCAACAATGCCGGCGAAGCACCGACTGCGCCTTTCGAAAAAACCAGCCTGGATATGTGGAACCACGTCCTGACGGTCGATCTCACCGGCGTTTTCCTGGTGACGCAGGCCGCCCTACCGGACCTCAAAGCGCATGGCGCCGGCGCGCGCATCATCAACATTGCCTCGACGGCGGGCCTGACCGGCTACGGCTACGTATCCGCCTATGTTGCCGCCAAGCACGGCGTCGTCGGCCTGACGCGGTCACTGGCGCTGGAGCTTGCAAAGACTGGCATCACCGTCAATGCCGTCTGCCCCGGTTTCACCGATACACCGATCATCGAACGCTCGATCGCCACCATCGCCGCCAAGACGGGACGCACGGCGGAACAGGCGCTTGCGGAATTCACCAAATCCAATCCGCAGGGACGGCTCGTCAAACCCGAGGAGGTTGCGGACACCGTTCTATGGCTGGCATCGCCGGCGGCGGCATCGATCAATGGACAGGCAATCGCGGTTGCCGGTGGGGAGGTTTTAGCGGGATGAGCGATCGGGACATGACGATGCAGGGCCATCTCAAGCCCTTCAAAGATTACAAGCCACAACATTTCCTCTGGGAGGTCAGTGACGACGGCCGCGTCGCCACGATCCGGCTGAACCGGCCGGAACGCAAAAACCCGCTGACCTTCGACAGCTATGCCGAGCTGCGCGATCTCTTCCGTGATCTCGTCTACGCCTCTGACGTCCGTGCGGTGGTGTTGACCGGAGCGGGCGGCAATTTCTCTTCCGGCGGCGATGTCTTCGAGATCATCGAACCACTCACCCGCATGGCGATGCCCGAGCTTCTCGCCTTCACCCGCATGACCGGCGATCTTGTCAGAGCCATGCGCAAATGCCCCCAGCCGATCATCTCGGCAGTGGACGGCATATGCGCAGGCGCAGGCGCTATCCTCGCCATGGCCTCCGACTTGCGCCTGGCGACGTTCGAAGCCAAGACGGCTTTCCTCTTCACCCGCGTCGGCCTCGCCGGCGCCGATATGGGCGCATGCGGCATCCTTCCCCGCATCATCGGCCAAGGCCGTGCCGCCGAACTGCTGTTCACCGGCCGCTCGATGACATCGGCTGAGGGCCATGCCTGGGGTTTTTACAACAGCCTGCATGTGAGCGCCGATCTGGAGCAGGAAGCCGTCAAGCTCGCCCGCTCGCTGGCCGATGGGCCATGGTTCGCCCATGGCATGACCAAGACCATGCTGAACCAGGAATGGGCAATGGGTATCGACGAGATGATCGAATCCGAGGCGCAAGCCCAAGCGGTTTGCATGGCAACTCAGGATTTCCGCCGCGCCTTCGAGGCCTTCGCCGCCAAGCGCAAACCTGAATTCCAGGGGAATTAAGGCGATGTCCGCCGCGTCAAGCCTCTCCGGTCCGAACCGGGATCATCTGGATTGGCCGTTCTTCGATGAACGCCACGGTGAATTCGCGGCTGAAGTGGACGCTTTCGCCAAATCTCCGGTTATGGCCGCCATCGACCACAGGGATGTCGACGGCGCTTGCCGCAAGCTGGTCAAGGCGCTTGGCAGTGCCGGCCTCCTCGCGGCAGCAACCGGCACCTCAGATAGTGATCCGCTGATCGATTCCCGCCTCGTCTGCCTCGCTCGCGAAACGCTCGCATGGCACGATGGTCTTGCCGATTTCGCCTTCGCCATGCAGGGCCTCGGCACCGGCGCAATCGGCCTTTCCGGCTCGCCGGAACTGCGTGCCGCCGTGCTGCCGAAAGTTCGCGCCGGCGACTGGCTTTCCGCCTTCGCATTGTCGGAAAAGGATGCCGGCTCGGATGTTGCGGCGATGAGCTGTGCGGCCCGCGTCGATGGCGATCACTATGTTCTCGACGGCGAAAAGACCTGGATCTCCAATGGCGGCATCGCCGACGTCTACACCGTGTTTGCCCGCACCGGCGAGGCGCCGGGCACACGCGGCATTTCCGCCTTCGTTATCTTCGCCGACGATGCGGGCTTCTCGATCGCCGAACGCATCGAAGTGATCGCGCCGCATCCGCTGGCGACGATCCGTTTCGAGAACTGCCGCGTTCCCGCTTCGCGGCGTCTCGGCGCGCCGGGCGAAGGCTTCAAGATTGCCATGCGCACGCTCGATATCTTTCGCGCTTCCGTTGCCGCCGCCAGCCTTGGCTTTGCGCGGCGGGCGCTGGATGAGTCGCTGGCGCATGTCCGCACGCGGCCGATGTTCGGCGCGACGCTCGGCGACCTTCAGTTGACGCAGGCAGCCCTCGGCGATATGGCGACCGGCATCGACGCGGCGGCCTTGCTCACCTATCGAGCGGCCTGGCGTCGCGACGTGCAGCATCTGCCGACGACGCGCGAGGCGGCCATGGCCAAGATGACGGCCACGGAAACCGCGCAAGCCGTCATCGACCGCGCCGTCCAGCTTTTCGGCGGGCGAGGCGTCAAGGCAGGAGAAATAACGGAAAAACTCTATCGGGAGATACGCGCACTTCGTATTTACGAAGGTGCGACGGAGGTTCAGAAACTGATCGTTGCGCGCGAACTTCTGAAGACAAGTTGATAGGAGATTGAGAGCATGAGCCGCGAGATTTTCGACTGGGCCGACCCGTTCCGGCTGGCGGAGCAGTTGAGCGACGACGAACGCATGGTGCTTGATACCGCACATTCCTACGCGCAGGAGAAACTGGCGCCTCGCGTGCTTGAAGCTTTTCGTCATGAGAAGACCGACCCGTCGATCTTCCGTGAAATGGGCGAACTCGGCCTGCTCGGTCCGACGATCGCGCCGGAGTACGGCGGCGCCGGCCTTGGCTATGTCGCCTATGGCCTGATCGCCCGTGAGGTCGAGCGCGTCGACAGCGGCTACCGCTCGATGATGAGCGTGCAATCCTCGCTCGTCATGGTGCCGATCAATGCCTTCGGTTCAGAAGAACAGAAGCAGAAGTATCTGCCGAAGCTCGCCACCGGCGAATGGATCGGCTGCTTCGGCCTCACGGAACCTAACCACGGCTCCGATCCCGGCTCGATGGTGACCCGCGCCAAAAAGGTCGATGGCGGCTATAGCCTGACCGGTGCCAAGACCTGGATTTCTAATGCACCGATCGCCGACGTCTTCGTCGTCTGGGCCAAGACTGAAGACGGCGTTATCAGAGGTTTCATCCTGGAAAAGAGCTGGAAGGGCCTGTCAGCCCCCGCAATCCACGGCAAGGTGGGCCTGCGCGCCTCCATCACCGGCGAAGTCGTCATGGACAACGTCTTCGTGCCGGAAGAAAACCTGCTGCCGAACGTTTCCGGCCTCAAAGGCCCCTTCACCTGCCTGAACTCGGCCCGCTTCGGCATTGCGTGGGGCGCTCTCGGCGCGGCCGAGGATTGCTACGCCAAGGCGCGGCAATATGTGCTCGACCGCAAACAGTTCGGCCGGCCGCTCGCTGCCAACCAGCTCATCCAGAAGAAGCTTGCCGACATGGTGACCGAGATCACCCTCGGCCTGCAGGGTTGCCTGAGGCTCGGCCGCTTGAAGGAAGACGGCCATCCGCCGGTGGAGCTAACCTCGATCCTGAAGCGCAATAGCTGTGGCAAGGCGCTCGAGATCGCCCGCGCCGCCCGCGACATGCTCGGCGGCAACGGCATTTCCGACGAGTTCGGTATCGCCCGCCATCTCGTCAACCTCGAAGTCGTCAACACCTACGAAGGCACGCACGACATCCACGCCCTCATCCTCGGCCGTGCCATCACCGGCATCGCCGCTTTTTCGAACTGAGGCCGGCCTTGGCATTCAAAACCACCAGACCCCTGCGCTTCGGAGACTGCGATCCCTCGGGGATCGCCTATTTCCCGTCGTATCTGAACATCCTCGTCGGGGTGCTGGAGGATTTTTTCGGCTCGTTGGGTTTTCCCTGGAAGGCGCTGGTCAACGACCGCCGCATCGGCGTGCCGACCGTACGGCTCGACTTGACCTTCGTGCGCCCTGGCTTTCAGGGCGATGAGCTTGATTTCATGGTGGCGGTGCGCGGCATCGGTCGTTCCTCGCTCGATCTGGAACATCAGGTTTCGGCGAATGGTCAAGTCCTATGGACCGCCCGCCATCGTGTCGTTTCCACCTCCCTCGACACTCATCAATCGCTTGCGTGGCCGGACGATATCCGCGCTGCGCTGACCTCTCATCTGGAGATGACCGATGCACACCATCCTGCAACCTGAAGGCTGGGCCAAGCCGATCGGCTATGCCAATGGCATGGCGGCAACCGGTCGCATGGTGTTCGTCGGCGGCCAAGTCGGCTGGAACGCCGCGTGCGAATTCGAAAGTGACGATTTCGTCGAGCAGGTGCGCCAGACGCTGAAGAATGTCGTCGCCATTCTCGCCGAGGGCGGCGCCAAGCCGCAGCACATCACCTCGATGACCTGGTATTTCACGGACAAGAGCGAATATCTCGCCAATCTCAAGGGCATCGGCCAGGTCTATCGCGAGATCATCGGCCGGCATTTTCCGGCCATGGCCGCCGTGCAGGTCGTCGCCCTCGTAGAGGACCGCGCCAAGATCGAGATCCAGGCGACCGCCGTTATTCCGGAATAGGGTGGGCTCACCATGTCGGCATCGCGCTTTTCGGATACTGTTTCGGCGACGCTGACCGATGACGTTCTCGTCGTCACCATCGACAATCCGCCCGTCAACGCGCTCTCGGCCGATGTCCGCGCCGGTTTGATGGCGGCACTCGATCATGCCGAAAAGGATAGTGCAGTCGTTGCCGTCATATTGACCGGAGCTGGCAACACCTTCATCGGCGGCGCCGACATTAAGGAGTTCGGCAAGCCGCCGATCGAGCCGCTGCTGCCGCAGGCTATCGCCCGCATCGAAAATTTCTCCAAACCCGTCATCGCCGCCATCAATGGTGCAGCCTTGGGCGGCGGGCTGGAAGTGGCGCTTGCCTGCCATGAGCGCATTGCCACCCCCTCCGCGAAAATCGGCCTGCCGGAAGTCAAGCTCGGCATCGTTCCCGGTGCCGGCGGTACGCAACGCCTGCCGCGCCTGATCGGCACCGCCGCAGCCATCGAACTGATCGCCAACGGCCGCATTGTCTTGGCCAATGAAGCACACAAGCTCGGTATCATCGATAGCCTGATCGAAAACTCGCTGATCGCCTCAGCTATTGTCAGCGCCAGAAGCGCAGCCGATGTCCCCTTGAGACGTACCGGTACATTGCCCGTCCCGCCAGGCTCTCAGGAAGCCATCGACAAAGCGGCCGTGGAAGCGCTTCGCAAGGCGCGTGGTCAGCGAGCGCCCGCCGAAGCCGTCCGTCTTATTCGCCTCGCCGCAACGACGTCGCTGGCGGAAGGGCTCGCCGAGGAGCGCCGTACGTTCGTCACCCTTCGCAACAGCGATGAGGCAGCGGCGCTACGCCACGTCTTCTTTGCGGAACGCGCCGCCGGCAAGGTCGACGGCCTGGAAAAGGTCTCCCCGCGCAAAATCGAAACCGTAGGTATCGTCGGTACCGGCCTGATGGGGTCCGGCATTGCGGTGGCCGCGCTGAACGCCGGCTATGGCGTCATCGGCATCGAGCAAACCCGCGAAGCGGCCGAAAAGGGCCGTGAGCGCATAGCCGGCATCCTCGACAAGGCCGTGCAATCAGGCCGCCTCGTTATGGCAGGCCGGGACGATCGCCTGAGCCGGCTGACGGTCGCCGCCGATGCGGCAGAACTCGCGCAAGCCGATCTGGTCATCGAGGCCGTCTTCGATGATCTGACCGTCAAGACTGAGCTTTTCCAACGCCTCGACGGTATCCTTCGCACCGACGCCATCCTTGCAACCAACACAAGCTATCTCGACCCTGATGCCATTGCCACCGCAACCGCCCATCCCGAGCGGGTCGTCGGCCTGCACTTCTTCTCGCCCGCCAACATCATGCGGCTGCTGGAGGTCGTGAACTGCAAAAGGACTGCGCCGGATGTGCTCGCCAGCGCGCTGGCCTTCGCCAAGCGGCTTGGCAAACTTCCCATCGTCTGCGGCGTCACCGAAGGCTTCATCGGCAATCGCATTTTTTCCGCCTATCGCCGAGAGGCCGAATTCATGGTCGAAGACGGCGCGCTGCCGCATGAAATCGATGCGGCGCTGGAGGTCTATGGCTTCCCCATGGGCCTCTTTGCCGTCTACGATATGGCCGGCCTCGAAATCGCCTGGGCGCGGCGCAAACGCCAGGCGGCAACGCGCGATCCCGCCGCCCGCTATGTCGTCATCGCCGATCGCCTCTGCGAAGCCGGTCGCTTCGGCCAAAAGGTTGGGCGCGGCTGGTACAGCTATCCGGATGGCAAGCGCACGGTGGACGCCGAAGTCACGGCGCTGATCAAAGCCGCCCGCGCGGAAAAGGACATAACACCAAAGAGCTTTACCGCAGATGAGATCGTCACCCGGCTGTTGAAGGCCATGGCGGATGAAGGCGATGCACTCCTGGCCGAGGGGATCGCCGCCCGCGCCAGCGATATCGATCTGGTGATGATCAACGGCTACGGCTTTCCGCCTCACAAGGGCGGCCCGATGTTCGCGGCTGGGCGTCGCTGAAAATCATCAAGCCGCCGATGAGAGCAGCGTGAACAGCTCCTGCGGCCGGTTGACGCCGCGTAGCGCATAGCGGCCGACGGAGACAAGATCGTTGCTCTGGCTGGATGACAGCGCCTCAACGAAATTCGACGACATCAGGATGTTGCGGTCGGCCGAACGGCACATGGAGGCGATGCGGCTGACCTCGTTGACGGCGGGGCCGATGACGGTGAAATCCAGCCGGTCCATGCTGCCGATATTGCCGTAGAAGACATCGCCGATATGCAGGCCGAGATAGACGTCGGTTACCGGCCTGCCCTCAATCTGCCGCTGGGCATTGAGATCACGCAGCCGCTGGCGCAGCAGCGATTCCGCCATCAGCGCCGCAGCGCAGGCATCGCCTGAATCGCGCGCCTTGAAGATCGCCAGCGTGCCATCGCCGATCAGTTTCAGCACATTGCCGCCCGCCTCGTGGATCGAGGAAATCACCGCGTCGGCATACGCGTTCAGCATCGGAATGATTTCGTCGGGCTCGGCCGTGTCCGAAATGCGGGTATAGTTGGCGAGGTCGGAAAACCATAGCGCCGCCGAGATGCGCTCGGCCTTACCGCGCGTGATCTTGCCTTCGAGGACATGCCGAGCGGCATCTTCGCCCAGATAGACCTCGGCGATGGTGCGGGCAATGCGTCCCATGGCGGTGCATTTGATCGCCAAGGCCAGCGCGGGTGTAAGCTTGCGCAGAACGCGCAGGTCCTCGTCGGGGAAACCCACTCCGGCGGTGGTGGCGAAATGAGAATAAAAACAATCCATCTCACCGATGGTGCCCCCTTCCTCGAACCGGTGCACCAGAGCGAGGTAGTCGGTATGACCATCGGTCTTCAGCGTATCGAGTCCGAAGAAATCGATCGGGTCGCCGAAGCCGATGCGGCGACGCACCTCGTCCCCGCCTGTCGTCAGCAAATGATAGAAGGAGGAGCGTAGCCAATTCTCGGCGGCGATCCCCTGATGCGACGGGCCATATTCGAACTCGCGTTCGACCACCTGGTTGCCGTCCCAGCGGAAGGCGCGGCCTTCATAGACCGGGTGCAGCGTATCCATCAGCGCCATGGCTCGGTCGACGTTGAGGCCACGCTCGCGGCATCCCTCGCAGAAACCTGCCAGGATGTCGGCTTCCCCCATGCCTTTAAGGCCGCTCTGCATGAGCCAGGAGGCGATTTCGCCAATGTCCTTGTCGTTCATGGATATCTCTCCCGACCCCAGAAGGATTTGCTTTAATACCAAATAGGCAGGCTTGGAATGCCGCACAACGCAAAATAGTCCATCCGAAAACAATGATCGCCGCTCCTGAGGAACAGAAGCGGCGATTTGACGCGCAGGACTTATGCGGCCCCGTAGTTTTTAGGCTCTCGCGGCCGGCTTCAGCAGGTCTTCCAATCCGATGCGTCGGAAAAGTTCGGCACGGACTCGGTCCGCGACGCCGTTGACGATTTCCGCGCCATCCTCGGACGGATCGATATGGGTGCGGAAAGGACGCGTCCCGAAGGGCATGTTGACGACATCGACGATGGCCGTGGCGACCGAGGCGGCATCCGCATCGGCGGGCTCCAGCGAAGCCAGACCCTTCAGCGCGCGGTCCGGAACGCCGGCATAGGGACCATTGTCGTATTCGGCGGTGCGAGC
Organism: Rhizobium cerradonense; assembly: GCF_030182455.1. NCBI lineage: Bacteria > Pseudomonadati > Pseudomonadota > Alphaproteobacteria > Hyphomicrobiales > Rhizobiaceae > Rhizobium > Rhizobium cerradonense. The sequence goes on along the minus strand of NZ_JAQJCK010000002.1, from coordinate 243,885 downwards.
CTTGTCTGCCGGGGCGCCGGAATGGGCAAAGTGATTGGTGCCCTTGGTAAAGGCGCCGGGTACGATGATGGCGGTCTCGATGCCCCAGCGGGTCAGTTCGGAGGCGTAGGAGACGGCAAGCGAATCCATGGCGGCCTTGGCGGCGAAATAGGGCGAAAGATACGGCGGAGTGCCGCCGCGGGCGCTGGACGACGAAACCCAGACCACCAGGCCCTTGCCCTGCTTGCGCAGATGGGGAAGTGCCGCACGATTGACGCGCTGAGTGCTCAGGACATTGATGTCGTAGAGCTGGGCGAACTGTTCCGGCGTGAAGGCTTCCGCTGGACCGAAGGACATATGGCCGGCATTGTGAATGATGACGTCGATACGGCCTTCTTGCTCAATAACCCTAGCGATACCAGCTTCGACGGAGGCATCCGAGGCGACGTCGAGTTCGACCGCCTTGAGGTCCATGCCATTCTCCTTGGCGAAGGCGGCGACCTCGGCCACTCGCGGCGCGTTGCGCCCTTCTGTTTCGCGCATACTGGCATAGACGGTGTGGCCAGCCTTGGCGAGGGCACGGGCAGTGAGCGCGCCGAAGCCGCTCGATGCACCGGTGATGACGATAACTTGCTTGCTCATGATCCTGTTCCTTTCGAGGTGGCTGTGCTGCGAGTGGGAAGGCTCAGATCATGCCGCCATTGGCGCGCAACGTCTGGCCGTTGATCCAGCCGCCATCGGGACCGGCAAGAAAGGAGACGGCGGCGGCGATGTCTTCCGGCGTGCCCAGCCGTTCCAGCGGGTTCATCTTGGCCATGCGGTCGATCAATTCGTCACTCTTGCCATTGAGGAAGAGGTCGGTGGCCGTCGGGCCGGGAGCGACGGCGTTGACGGTAATCGAGCGTCCGCGCAGTTCCTTGGACATGATGCCGGTCAGCGTTTCGACGGCGGCCTTGGTGGCGGCGTAGACACCGTAAGTCTCGAGCTTGAGCCCGACGATGCTGGTGGAAAGATTGATGATGCGGCCGCCGTCGCGCAGACGCTTGCCGGCTTCGCGCAGCGTATTGAACGTGCCCTTCAGATTGATAGCCATGTGCCGGTCGAAATGGGCGTCGTCGGCATCGGCGATCTTGGCAAGCTGCATGATGCCGGCATTGTTGACCAAGACGTCAACGCCACCAAAAGCGGCTTCGGCGGCATCGAACATGCGACGCACGGCTTCGGCATCGGAAACATCGGCCTTGGCGGTCAGCGCCTTACCGCCCTTCTCCTCGATCTTGCGAGCCAGCCCCTCGGCGGCGGCTTCGCTGCCGGAGTAGTTGATGACAATGGTGAAGCCGTCCTTTGCGAGGCGTTCCGCAATCGCGGCGCCGATGCCGCGGGATGCGCCGGTAATGATAGCTACCTTGTTGGAATTGTTGGTCATTGTCTTCATCCTTTGCTGTGAGTGCGCCGCAGCGCGTTTCGATGAGAGGAAGATGCCTCTTTTCAGCCGGCGGATAATCAGCCATTATTCGGCATCACTATCCGAAATTGCCGAACAAAGAAAAATGGACAGATTCGATGCCATGCGGGTGTTTTCCCGCGTCGTGGAGCGGCGCAGCTTCACGCTGGCGGCCGAAGACACCGGTCTGCCACGCTCCACGGTGACGGATGCCGTCAAACAACTGGAGGCGCGGCTCGGCGTTCGCCTGCTGCAGCGGACCACGCGGCATGTCAGCCCCACGCTCGATGGCGAGGCCTATTATCAACGCTGCCTGCGCATTCTATCCGATATTGAAGATGCCGAGGGTGCCTTTGCGGGCGCCAAGCCGAAGGGCCTCCTGCGCGTCGATGTGCACGGCACGCTGGCTCGGCATTTCGTATTGCCGAACCTGCCGTCTTTCCTTGCGACCTATCCGGAAATCGAGCTCTATATGACCGAGGGCGACCGCTTCGTTGACCTCGTTCGCGAAGGCATCGATTGCGTGCTGCGCGTCGGCACGCCACAGGATAGCGACATGATCGCCCGCCGCGTCGCCCTGCTGGAGGAAATCACCCTGGCCGCGCCTGCCTATATCGAGCGCTTCGGCATGCCTCTGCATCCAGAAGCTCTCGACGGCCACCGCATGGTCGGCTTCCGCTCCTCGGCGACGGGTGGATTGCTGCCGCTGGAATTCATCGTCGACGGGGCGGTGCGCGGCATTACCCTGCCCGCAACGGTCTCGGTCAATGCCGCCGAAAGTTATTTTTCAGCGGCCAAGCTCGGCCTGGGCCTGATCCAGGTGCCGCGCTATCACGCCGAACATGCCTTGAAATCCGGCGAGCTGGTTCATGTCCTCAAGGACTTTCCACTCACGAAGACACCCGTCTCCATGCTCTATCCCCGCAGCCGCCAACTCTCCCCACGCGTACGCGTCTTCATCGACTGGCTCGTCAAGGTTTTTGCCCGACAGAGCGACGCGGAAAGCGGGGTCGGATGAATATTCCCTCGAACCGATCAAATAAATGAAATCGGCTCTTTGAATGCGCCGACAGGGCTCCTACGTCCGAAGGAATATTCTCGCTGGCGCTAGGCCGCCGTGAACCAGTGATGTTCGAGAGGGATGGACCCATGACTGAACAGAAGCAACTGAAGCTTGGGGCCTTCATGCGCCCCGTCAGCCTGCATACGGGCGCATGGCGCTATCCCGGCTCCTATCCGGATGCGAATTTCAATTTCAAGCACATCAAGAGTTTTGCGCAGGCGCTGGAACAGGCAAAATTCGATGCCTTCTTCATGGCCGATCATCTTGCCGTGCTGAACATGCCCGTCGAGGCGTTGAAGCGCAGCCATACCGTGACGTCCTTCGAGCCCTTCACGCTGCTGTCTGCGCTTGCCGCCGTCACCGAAAAGATCGGCCTCGTCGCCACGGCTTCCACCACCTTCGACCAGCCCTATCACATCGCCCGCCGTTTCGCCTCTCTCGACCATATCAGCGGCGGTCGCGCCGGCTGGAATATCGTCACCACATCCAATCCGGACGCGGCGCTGAATTTCGGCCTTGAAGAGCATATGGAGCATGGCGAGCGCTATCACCGCGCCCGCGAGTTCTACGATGTCGTCACCGGCCTTTGGGACAGCTTTGCCGACGACGCGTTCCTTCACGATGCCGAAAGCGGCATCTTCTTCGACCCGCAAAAGATGCATGTGCTTGCCCACAAGGGCGAGGAGCTGAGCGTTCGCGGGCCGCTCAACATTGCCCGCCCGCCCCAGGGCTGGCCGGTGATCGTCCAGGCCGGGCAATCGGATGCCGGCCGCCAGCTTGCCGCCGAAACGGCGGAAGCGGTTTTCGCCGCTCCCCGCAACCTCGCCGACGGCAAGGCGATCTTCGCCGACATCAAGGGCCGGATGCGGCGCATCGGCCGCAATCCGGATCATCTGAAAATCCTCCCCGCCGCCTTCATCGTCGTCGGCGATACGGTCGAGGAGGCGAAGGCCAAACGTGCCAAGCTCGACAGCCTCGTCCATTACGAAAGCGCCATCGCCTCGCTGTCCATCGCTCTGGGCCACGACGCCTCGGGCTTCGACCCAGACGACCCGCTACCGGAAATCCCAGAAACCAATGCCAGCAAAAGCGGCAGGGAGCGCGTCATCGCATTGGCAGAGGAGGAGAAGCTGACCGTGCGCCAGCTTGCCCAGCGTCTCGGCGGCTATGCCGGCCTCGCCTTCATCGGCACGCCGCAGACGATCGCCGATGAAATGGAACAATGGCTGCACGAGGAAGGCTCCGACGGCTTCAATGTCGTCTTCCCCTTCCTGCCGCAGGGCCTGCAGGACGTGACCACGCGTGTCGTTCCGGAACTGCAGCGCCGCGGTATCTTCCGTCGCGAATACGAGGGCACGACATTGCGTGATCATCTCGGCTTGCCGCGCCCGCAGAACCGGTTCTTCTCCAAAGCGGCGCAGTGAAAGACAACAGCCGATGAGCCATATCACACCAATCGATTACGATACCGCCTCCGACGCCGTCCGCGCAGAACATGACCGCGAAGTGCAACTGCGCGGCCGCATGACCAATATGAAGCGGACGCTGCTGCATTCGCCGGTGGCACACCGCATCTATGCCGAATGGTTCACGCTGCGCGAAGAGCTCCGCCCGGCGCTGGACGACCGCGCGGTCTGGCTTTTCTGCCATGCGATTTCGCTGGAAAGCCGCTCGATCATCCCGGTCGGCTTTTTCCGCCGTGCGCTGATCAATGCCGGCCTGGCGCCGGAAACCATCGTACCCACCGAAGACGAGGCATTATTGATCGATTTCGGCAAGGCCATCGTCAGGGATTCCAACGCCGTGCCGGAAGAATTATGGGACCGGCTGAAGGCGCGTTATGACGAACCCACGCTCGCAAACCTCGTCGCTTTCGCCGGCATCATGATCGCCACCGCGATCTACAACAATGTGGTGAAGGTGGATATCGATCCGGAGCTTGGGCCGTATTTGGAGGGATTTGAGCTACCCTCGAAGTAACGAAAAGCCATTCAATCCAATCTCACCCCGAAATCACCGTCTCGAACTTGGGATTCCCCCGGATCGTATTGCTGACCGTGCAGATCTCGTCCTCGGCGGCATGCGCGATGGCGTTACGAATCTCGTCGCCGAAATCGCCCTTGATGGTGAAGGCGATGTTGAATTTTTCGACGCGCGTCAGCCCTTCCGTCGCCTTTTCGCCAGTCACGACGGCGGTGACCTCCGTCAGCTTGTCGAGCACGCCGAGGCTGCTCGCAGCCATACGGGCGCTGAGCACGAGGCAGGCGGACAAAGAGGAATAAAGCAGGTCGAGCGGATTGAAGCCCGGCTGCGACGGCGAGGTGACGATATCGATCTCACCGCCTGTCACCGTCGTCACATGCGGAAGGCCGGTGCGGCCGACCGTCGCCGTCGCGCCGGTCTGTCTCGTCTTCACCTTCAGTTCGGCCATCTTGAAAATCCCTCGGATATAATCGTTGAAACTGCTCCCCAAAACATAGGGATTCCCCTCACAGGACACAATTGGCGTTCCCTGCCCTTGCGCGTTCGCGTCAGTTGAGTCACCAAATGGTTACTAGCCCATCGCAGACAGGCAGATTTCGACATGACCGTTTCCGATCCCCGCGCCTTCCTCACCTCCCTCTTCGATGCCGCCGTCCGCGCCGCCGATCCCTTGACCGGCATCCGCGCCCATCTACCGGCAAAACCGAAAGGGCGGACGATCGTCATCGGTGCCGGCAAGGGCTCGGCGCAGATGGCAGCCGCCCTGGAGCAATGCTGGGACGGACCGCTGGAAGGGCTGGTGGTGACGCGTTATGGCTTCGCCACCCCATGCCGCCACATCGAAATCATCGAAGCCGCTCATCCCGTGCCTGACGAGGCCGGCCTCGTCGCCTCCGGTCGACTGTTGAAACTGGTTGAGGGATTGACCGAGGATGACCTGGTGATTGCGCTGATCTCCGGCGGCGGTTCGGCGCTGCTGCCCTCTCCGGCGGGCGCCCTTACCCTTGCCGACGAGATCGCCGTCAACAAGGCACTGCTCGCCTCCGGCGCGCCGATTTCGGCGATGAACGTCATCCGCAAGCATCTATCGACCATCAAGGGCGGCCGCCTCGCGGCATCGGCCTATCCGGCAAAGGTCGTCTCGCTGGTGGTCTCAGACATTCCGGGCGACGATCCGGCCCTCGTCGCCTCCGGTCCGACCGTTCCCGGCGCCGGCACGCGCGCCGAAGCGCTCGACCTCATCCGCCTCTACCGCATCGAGCTGCCCGCCGCCGTTCTGGCACATATCGAAAAGCCGGAAGCTGATGCACCGCGGCCAGATGACCCGCGCTTTGCAGCCAACGAGGTGCATGTCATCGCCTCGGCCGGTGTCTCGCTGGAAGCCGCGGCCAAAGCGGCGCGCGAGGCCGGCATCGAGGCAGCGATCCTGTCCGATGCGATCGAAGGTGAAGCGCGGGAGGCAGCGCATGTACATGCCGCCGTCGCCCGCGAGATCCTGCATCGCAACCGGCCTTTCACCAAGCCGATCGTGTTGCTGTCGGGTGGTGAGACGACGGTAACGCTGACCGGCAAGGGCAAGGGCGGCCGAAACTCTGAATTTCTGCTATCGCTCGCGATCGACATCGACAGTCACGCCGGCATCCACGCCATGGCGGCCGATACCGATGGCATCGACGGCAGCGAGGACAATGCCGGCGCCTTTGCTGATGCAAGCACGGTGGCGCGGCTGCGCAAGGCTGGGCTGGTACCCGCCGAAATGCTGAGAAACAACGACGCCTGGTCGGCGTTCAACGCGATCGGTGACCTCTTCGTACCCGGACCGACGGGAACGAATGTCAATGATTTCCGAGCCATCCTGATCGCTTGATCGAAAGGACCGGACGATATCAGTGATTGGTGGGGCAATCCTCGCAGCGCCAGTAGGCCGGCGCTGTCGATGTCCACCGAAAGAAATGGCGATGACAATGGACGCATTCGATTTCGACGACATGCGTTTTTTGGGCAATGACGAACGGCTTAGGTTTGCTGTTGCGCTCGTTCTTCCATTGCTCAAGCTTCGTGACGGCCATCATTTTCCCCCAACTCATTACTTTCCGCCTCGATTATGACTTACCTAAAGTAGACTGCCCTTATGAAAGAATTATTGCGAGCGTGAGAAGGCACTTATCCCGCACATTTTCAAAGCGCTAATACGAAAGATCGAACAAACAGCTTCACTCTAATCCTTTCGGATTAGCCCGGATCGACTGAAGCACGAGTTGCTCGTCCCGATACGGATTGCCTTCTTTCGCCCGGTTCGGATTTCGGAGCCGCGACCCAGTCGGGATTCGGCAGCAGAAATTATCTCTGCGGCACTAGACGCAGCGAAAGGCTCTCTTACCTAAAATATGATTTTGGAGGGACCATCATGTACCATTTCCGCCAGCGGATAATATCCGCGGCCACTATCTTTGCCTTCGGGCTCTTTTCCATTACTACCGTTCAAGCCGCAGCACCGCAGCCGGTCGAAGCCGAGCATGGGATGGTGGTGACTGCCCAGCATCTCGCGACCGATGTCGGCGTCAACGTACTGAAGAGCGGCGGCAACGCCGTGGATGCTGCAGTTGCGGTCGGCTATGCCTTGGCTGTGGTCTATCCGGTCGCAGGCAATATCGGCGGCGGTGGCTTCATGACCATCCGGCTGAAGGACGGCAAGACAGCCTTCCTCGATTTCCGCGAGCGCGCGCCACTCGCCGCGACCAAGACCATGTATCTCGATGACAAAGGCAATGTCGTCAAAGGCGCAAGCACGGACGGCTATCTCGCCGTCGGCGTGCCGGGTTCCGTCATGGGCTTCGAGACCGCGCGTGAGAAATATGGCACGAAATCCCGCCAGGAACTGATGGCGCCCGCAATCCGGTATGCCAAGGAAGGTTTTACCCTGAACCAGGCCGATGCCGCGGAGCTCAACCACGGCAAGAAATGGCTGGCGCGCGATCCGGCCACCGCCGCAATCTTCGTCAAAGGGGACGGCAAACCCTTCGCCACCGGCGATACATTGATCCAGCCGGAGCTTGGCGCGGCCCTCTCCAGCATTTCGGAACAAGGTCCTGATGGCTTCTATAAGGGCTCGACCGCCGATGCGATCGTCAAGGCCAGCCACGATAAGGGTGGCATCCTGGCCAAGGAGGATTTCGAGCAATACAAGGTCCGCGAACTCGACCCGGTGAAATGCAATTACCGGGGCTATGAGATCATCTCCTCACCACCGCCCTCTTCCGGCGGCGTGATCATCTGCGAGATCCTCAACGTGCTGGAAGGCTATCCGCTTTCCTTTACCGGCTACGCTTCGGCTGACACCGTGCATCTCATGGTCGAGGCCATGCGCCATGCCTACGTCGATCGCAATTCCGCGCTCGGCGATCCCGATTTCGTCGACAATCCCGTCAGCAAGCTGCTGGATAAGGACTACGCAAAGAAGATCCGCGACAGCATCGATCCCTATCGCGCCGGCGTCTCCAAGGATCTGATGCCGAAGGGCCTCGGCGAGAGCCATGAGACGACGCATTATTCGATCATCGACAATGACGGCAATGCGGTTGCCGTCACCTATACGCTGAACGGCTCCTTCGGGGCCGGCGTGGTCGCACCCGGCACCGGCATCCTGCTCAACAACGAGATGGACGACTTCACCGCCAAGCCGGGTGTACCGAACCTCTACGGTCTGGTTCAAGGCGAGGCCAACGCCGTCCAGCCGAAGAAGACACCGCTTTCCTCCATGAGCCCGACGATTGTCGCCAAGGACGGCAAGCCCTTCATGGTGATCGGCAGCCCCGGCGGCGCGCGCATCATCACCATTACGCTCGAAGCGATCGTCAACGTCATCGATTTCGGCATGGATATTCAGCAGGCGATCGACGCACCGCGGATACATCATCAGTGGCTGCCGGATAAGGTCTATACCGAGCCCTACACGCTGTCTCCCGACACGATCAAACTGCTGACCGGCATGGGCTATAATGTCCAGGTCGGCGGCGATTGGCCGGTCTGGGGTCAGGCCGCCGGCATCCTCGTCGGCGGCAAGAGCCTCGGTCAAATCGCCGAGGGAGGCGGCGCGCGCTATAACGGCGCAATGGATAGCCGCGCCGGCTCGGGCTTGGCTGAAGGGTACTGATCTTCAGGCGATCTTGGCGAGTTCGGCCAGGACAGTTTCAAAGGGCCTCGGCGCAACCACATGTTCGTTGACGCCTGCTGGCTCGAAATCGATCCAGCCGGAGTTGAAGTTTTCGATCATCTCGATGCGCGGCTCCGGCCAGGCAGCCCCCCTGTGCCCTGAAACGCTCTTCCCACTCGGCGCGCGGGACAGGCTTGGCAACGACCGGACGACCGATGGCCTGGCCGATCAGGGTTGCGATTTCGATCTGGCTATAGCGCTTCGGCCCTTCGATCTCGATCACCCGGCGGTCGGTCCAGTTCTCGGCCATCGTCCTGGCGGCGATGGCGCCGATATCGGCGGTGGCGATCATCGGATAGGGCTTGTCGAGCGGTGCCAGATAGCTCGGCATTTCACCGGTCGCGCGCGCCGGCGCTATATCCCACAATGAATTCTCCATGAACCAGGTCGGCCGCAGAGTGGCAACCGGCATGGTCAGTGGCGCCAGCGCCTCTTCCAGCATGTGAACCTGAGTGATGAGCCCGAGGCCGGAGGTACGCTGGCCACCGATCGACGACAACATCACGACCTTGCCCGGCTGCGCGCGCTGGATGGCGGCCGCCTGCGCCGCCGCATCCCTGCGGGCGCTCGGGAAGCCCGGATCGGGCGCGAAATTCGGCGAGGCCATGACGAAGACGCCTTCGGTACCGTCGAAAGCTCGCGCCAGCGCATCGGCATCATCGAAGGTGGCGACGGCGACTTCAGCGCCGAGCTTTTCCCATTCCGCGCCCTTCGCCCGATCGCGAAGGACGGCCCGGACCCTATGCCCAGCGCTAATGAGCGCGCGTGCGGTCGTACCACCGACCTTGCCAGTGACGGCAGTGATTGCAAACATGATCTTCTCCTTGAAGATGTTGTTAGGTTTTGGAAGTCAGGCGGGCCGGTACGCCGTCAAAAATCGCCCGCATCACGCGGCGCGGCGACGAATGCAACACTTCCTGAGAATGTTCATGGCAGGCCCCGCTTTGGCTTCGTAAACATCATGCAATAGGATAGCTCATGACTTAAGTGCCGTTATGTCAGCTTATTCATGACGTAGAATCAACAATCGAGACACACCATCTTACGCGGGAAAACAGACTGTGATCGATGCAACCGCCGCTGCCGCCATCACCTGTTCATCTGGCATTCATCGGCTGTGACATTCCTGCCCGGCTGCGACGTTTTTTCCATTTCGATCAATAAGATTTGCAAATTCGGATATAGTCATCCCGCGTGAGCGGGAGTATACCGGGCCCCGTTCCAATCGGCCTTTGCGCCGTCACCAGACTTGCGGTTCTGTCTTTGGACCCCACCGCGCCATCGAGAGCGATCCCCGACAATGTCGGACCAGATTTTCCAGGCCGCCCCAACCCGGCGGGCCGTACCTAATTTTCGTGTAATCGCGCTTATCGTAGCAAGCGCCATGTTCATGGAGCAGCTTGACGCGACCGTGCTCGCCACAGCGCTGCCGACCATGGCGAGAGACTTCGGCGTCAGCGCGCCAGCGATGAGTATTTCGCTCACGTCCTATCTGCTCAGCCTCGCGATCTTCATTCCCGCCAGCGGCGCCATTGCAGACCGCTTCGGATCGCGCACCGTCTTCCGATCCGCCATCGCGGTTTTCGTTGTCGGCTCGCTTCTGTGCGCGCAGGCGCCGAACCTGTTCTTCCTCGTGATCGCGCGATTGCTGCAGGGTCTCGGCGGCGCGATGATGCTCCCGGTCGGACGTCTCGTATTGATGCGCAGCGTCGCTCGCAAGGACATGGTCAACGCCATGTCCTGGCTGCTAATCCCGGCGCTTGTCGGTCCAATTCTCGGCCCGCCCGTCGGCGGCATGTTCGTGACCTATCTCGACTGGCGCTGGATCTTCTACATCAACGTGCCGATCGGCGTTATCGGCTTTATCCTGGTGTCGATGTTCATCGAAGAGGTAAAAGGGCCGCGCAATGGCCGCTTCGACCTTTCCGGCTTCATCCTGTCAGGCATCTCGCTTGGCTCGCTGCTCTTCGGTTTCGAAATGTCGAGCCGCGAAGGCGAAGGCTTTCTGGCCGTCTTCCTGATCTCGATTGGCCTACTGTTCGGCATCGCCTATCTGCGACATGCCCGCAAGCATCCGTCGCCGATCATGGATTTCTCGCTGATGAAGGTGCCGACTTTCCGCACCTCGGTCATCGCCGGCTCGCTGACGCGCATCAGCCAGGGCGCCCATCCCTTCCTTATCCCGCTGATGCTGCAGCTCGGCTTCGGTCTTTCGGCCGCTACAGCCGGCCAGATCGCCATTGCGACCGCGCTCGGCTCCATGGCCATGAAGCCTTTTCAGGTCCGCATCCTGCGCACGCTCGGCTTCCGCACCGCCCTTATCGTCTTCGGTCTGATTGGCACGCTCGGCTATGGAATGTGCGCCATTTTCCAGCCGAATTGGCCGTTGCCTGTCATCTTCGTGATCCTGTTCTTCTGCGGCTTCTTCATGTCGTTCCAGTTCACGGCCTACAACACGATCGCTTATGACGAGATCGAACGTGACCGGATGAGCATCGCGACCAGCTTTTATTCGACCTTCCAGCAGTTGATGCTCTCGCTCGGCATCTGCGTCGCCGCTCTTGCCCTGCATGGCTCGATGCAGTTCGGCGGCCATGCGAAGGCCGAGATGATCGACTTCTCCGTCGCCTTCATCGTCGTCACGGCCATTGCGCTGCTCGCGGTGATCTGGAACGCCAGCTTTTCGCGCACCGCCGGCACGGAGATCAGTGGCCACCGCAAGAAATCGCCCGAGGATTCACTCGGGGGACACTGATTCCCCGAGTGTCGAAAAGCTCGCCAGGAACAAGATACAAAAAAGGCCGGGCTAACCCGACCTCTTCCTTCATCGCCTCAACGATCTTTGCCAGTACATCCATGGTCAAAGACCGAAAGCAATGCCTTACAGGGATTCGAGCTGGTCAGCCGACATCTTGCCCGAGCGCTTGTCCTTGACAAGCTCGTAGGAAATCTTCTGGCCGTCACGAAGAGTGCTCATTCCAGCGCGTTCAACCGCGGAAATATGCACGAAGACGTCCGTCGCGCCGTCATCAGGCTGAATGAAACCAAAACCCTTGGTAGCATTGAACCACTTTACAGTACCTGTGCTCATAACAATGACCTTTCAATCACTCATGTAGAGATCGCATCCAGACAACCGTCTGGTGCAGTAGACCGATTTTGAGAGGGAAGTTCGTCAATGTCGCGCAGAGTGCGTCGAGGCAAAGTTCGTTCACCAATATCGATGCACAGCTTATAGCTGAGGGCTGGATACCCCACAAGGCGAAATATCAGAAATATCGAAAATGACTAGATATTTCGCATAAATCGACTCGCGTGACATAAAACTATCGTTTATCGAGGATCAAATTCGAATAGTCTTTTTGTAGCTATTTCCGAGTTTTTTGCGTCGTCCTATATAAGATTCATCGGCACTTTTCTTTTTACGTCCCCCCGGCTTCATTGCGGCAATTCCGCCTTATTTCCGGGGAGCGCTGGAATTCCCAGCAATACGAATGCCACCCGATACAGGATGGATCTCCCTCCTTGTGGGCGCGGATGCTTACCCGCTCAAACCCACAGGAAACGCCAACGCCGACACAAACCCTGGAGGCCAAGATGGCGCCGCCCAATAAAGACAATCTTTTCGGGTCCAAGAGAGAGGCAGCGCTGGTCAAGTCCAGCCAGCTCGACTCCACCGTCAAGGAAATCATCGCCAGCGAACAGATGACCCGCGAACGCAAAACGGCACGCCTGAGGGAACTGCGCCTCGAGAAAGAGGCGCTTCAGCCGCCACCGGAGCCGAAGACAAAGGCCAAACGAAAGACGGCCAAGGCAGCCAAATAGGCAAAACTTGATCCGTGCCTGGCACGGTTCAGAGGCGGACGTTGCGCTTTTGGTGAACACAGCCTCCACGGACTGCGCATTGAACTGGCGGAGGCTTCCGCCCTAAATAGCGACCAATTGCACAATCCATCTGGAGCATCGTCATGGTCGCCGGCATTCACCACATCACGCTCATCACTCGCAAGGTGCAGGCGAATGTCGATTTCTACGCCGGCTTTCTCGGCCTACGGCTGGTCAAACGCACCGGCGGCTTCGAAGACGCCACGCAGTTGCACCTCATCTATGGCGACGCGATCGGATCGCCGGGCTCGCTGGTGACCTTCCTTGTCTGGGAGGACGGCTCTCCGGGACGTCCCGGCGTCGGACAAGTCGGCGAAATCTCGCTGGCCATCGATCCCATGAGCATCGGTTTCTGGCTGACGCGCGCCTTGAGCGCAGGGCTGAAACCCGAAGGCCCTTCCGAGGAATTCGGCGAACCGGTTCTACGGCTGAAAGACCCGGATGGCGTTGTCATCAAACTTGTCGGCGTAGGTGAATTACAATCGGCCGCACCTTGGGCAAGCGACAAAATCCCGCCAGAACATGCCATCCGGCGCATTCGCGGCGCGACGCTATTCAGCGAGACGCCCGAGGAGACGCAAAAGCTTCTCTTGGAGCATTTCGGCTACCGGCTGCAAGCGGTCGATGGGGCGATCAGCCGCCTCATTTCCGAACCCGGTGATATCATCGACATCCGCGATGCCCGTGGTTTCTGGGCAAGTGCGCCGGGAACCGGCACGGTCGACCACGTGGCGTTTCGTGCCTCCGACGATGCCGAACTGCAAGCGGTGCGTACGGCGCTGCAGGCGATCAATTCCTGGCCGACAGCGATGCATGATCGCAAATATTTCCGCTCGCTCTATGTCCGGGAACCCGGCCGCATCCTGTTCGAACTCGCAACCGATGCGCCGGGCATGCTGATCGACGAAGACGAGGCAACACTCGGCACGCGCCTGTTCGCCCCCGATGACAAACCGGAACGGCTGGCGGAGCTGAGCGTGATCCTGCCGCAATTCTCAATGCCCGGCGAGCCGCGCGTCATCTATCGCGATCTGCCGTTCGTGCATCGCTTCTTCACGCCGGAGGAGCCGGACGGTACCGTCTTCATCTTGCTGCATGGCTCGGGCGCCAGCGAAACGTCACTGATGCCGATTGCCCATAAGATCGACCCGCGGGCAACGTTGCTCGGCGTGCGTGGCCGCGCGCTCGAGGAAGGCTCGCCGCGCTGGTTCCGCCGCATCACGCCCTTCTCCTTCGATCAGGCCGACATCGCCAGCGAAGCCGAAGCCTTCGCCGCCTTCATCGATGGCGCGATCCGCGCCTACGACCTCGATCCCGAGCGTATCGTCTATATCGGCTATTCGAACGGCGCGAACCTCATCAATGCCATGCTGTCGCTGCAGCCGCATCTCATCCGCCGCGCTGTGCTGCTACGCTCCATGGCCGCGCTGACCGATCCGCCGCCGGCGGACATGTCGAACGCCGATGTACTGATCATCGCTGGCGAGAAGGACGACTATGGACACCACGCGCAACCGCTCGCCGAACGGCTTAATGCCGGCGGCGCGACGATGAACCAGCAAACGATCCCCTACGGCCACGAATTGACAGACGCGGATGTGCCGATCATCCAGGCATGGTTGAAGCGCTCGAACTGAGCGCTTCAACTCTTGTAATTGGAACCTTCAGGTGACGGATCACCCCTTGAACGTATAGGCGGCGATCGACTCAGGCTTCATCTCGATCGAGAAGCCAGGCAGACTTGGCGGCATGTAGGCGGCGTCGCGGATCACGCAAGGGTCGATGAAATGTTCATGCAGGTGGTCGACATATTCGATCACGCGACCATCCTTGGTGCCGGAGACGGCGACGTAGTCGATCATCGACAGGTGCTGCACATATTCGCAGAGGCCGACGCCGCCGGCATGCGGCCAGACAGGCAGGCCGTATTTCGCGGCAACGAGAAGCACGGACAGGACTTCGTTCAGCCCGCCCATGCGGCAAGAATCGATCTGCACGATGTCGATGGCGCCTTCGGCGATGAACTGCTTGAACATGATGCGGTTCTGGCACATCTCGCCGGTCGCGACCTTTACCGGCCCGATCGCCTGGCGGATCTTGCGATGGCCGGCAACATCATCGGGGCTGGTCGGCTCCTCGATGAAGAAGGGCTTCGCAAAGGCGAGCTTTTGCACCCAATCAATCGCCTGGCCCACTTCCCAGACCTGGTTGGCATCGATCATCAAATAGCGATCGGGACCGATCACTTCGCGGGCGATGGTGAGACGCCGGATATCGTCCGCAAGATCGCGGCCGACCTTCATCTTCACATGATTGAAACCGGCATCGATTGCCTCCTGGCAAAGACGGCGCAGCTTGGCGTCATCATAGCCGAGCCAGCCGGCCGAGGTCGTGTAGCAGGCATAACCTTCACGCTCCAGGGTGGCGATACGCTCCGCCTTGCCGGCCTCGGCCTTCTTCAGGATAGCGACGGCTTCGTCGCGGGTTAAAACGTCGGTCAGGTAGCGGTAATCGACGATATCGGCAATGTGCTCCGCATCCATCTCCGCCACCAGCCGCCAGACCGGCTTGCCAGCCTCCTTGGCGAGCAGGTCCCAGACAGCGTTTACGACGGCGCCGGTGGCCAGATGCATCGCGCCCTTCTCCGGGCCGATCCAGCGAAGCTGGCTGTCGCTGGTCAGATGCCGCCAGTATTTGCCGGGATTTTCCAACACGCCGGCAAGCTCCGTGCCGACGACCAGATGGCGCATCGCCTCGATCGCCATGCAGCAGATGTCGTTGCCGCGACCGATGGTAAAGGTAAGGCCGTGACCTTCGAGGCCCGGCTTGTCGGTATCGAGGATCACGTAGGCAGCCGAATAATCCGGATCGGGATTCATCGCATCGGAGCCGTCGAGGCTCTGCGAAGTCGGAAAGCGCAGATCGAATACGCGGAGGTTGGTGATGCGCGTCATGGGAAAACTCCTTCTAATTCCGTCGGGCGATCTCTCCGACACTCACCCGAGGCCGAACTCTTCCCAGATCGCCGCATTATGCTCGCCGACATGCGGGGCTGCACGTTCGAATTTTGGCCGCTGCCCGTCAATACGAACCGGCGAGCGCGTGGTGCGTACAGAAACGCCGTCGTCGCGGGCAACCGTCTGCAGCATGTCCAGCACGCCAAATCCCTCGCTCTGCAACAGTTCCGGCCAGTTCAGCACCTTGGCACACCAAATGTCTGCCGGTTCCAGAATGGCCAGCCATTCATCCACGGTGCGGGTGGCTATGCGCGCCGAGATCAGCGCTTTTATATCGTCGCGCGCCGTAAACCAGCTTTTCGGATCGTCGCGGTAGGGCGCGAGCTCCTCCATGCCGAGCAGGTCGGCGAGCTTCGAAATCGGCGTCATAGCGATGGCGAGATAGCCGTCGGTGGCGGGATAAACGCCATATGGCGCGGAAAGATAGGCATGCGCACTGCGGAACCCGGAGCGCTGGGGCAGCTTGTTGCCGCTGTTCATGTGGACAGTCAGCACCTCCACCTGCAGATCGACCAGTGCCTCCAGCAGGCTCGTCTCCACCAGCCCGCCCTCGCCGGTGACGCCGCGGCGCACCAGCGCCGCCAGAATACCCTGGGCGGCGGCCGCACCCGCCAGCATATCGCCGATCGCCAAGCCGAACGGCACCGGCCCCTGCCCCTCATCGCCATTCAGCCACATGACACCAGAGCGCGATTGCGCCAGCAAATCCTGCCCCGGACGCGACACCCAAGGACCTTCGCCGCCATAGCCGCTGATCGAGCAATAGACGAGCCGCGGATTGATCTTCTGCGCAGCCTCATAGTCCAGCCCAAGCCGCTCGATGACCCCCGGCCGAAAATTCTGTACCAGGACGTCGGCCTTGGAGATCAGCTTGCGCAGCGCCTGTATGTCGCGCTCGTTTTTCAAGTCGATCGCCAGGCTTTCCTTCGAACGGTTGATCGCGTGGAAAATGGTCGAATCGCCGCTCTCACTATCGCTCAGATAAAGCCGCCGCGAGAGATCGCCCCCCTCCGGCCGCTCGATCTTGATGACCCGGGCGCCGAGATCCATCAGTCTCAGGGTGCAATAGGGGCCGGACAGGAACTGGCTCATATCCACGACCACCAGGCCGGCCAGCGGCAATTCCTTCTCCACCACCATGACTATTTCCGCTTCCCTCGCATCAATCCGGCAGGTCGCCAACCTCCGCTTCGACAGAGATTTCCCCCGCCGAATCCCCTGCGTCCCGCACCGCATTTTTCTTATGTGAATAGTATTTTCACATATGGATGATTTTTGCAAATGAAAAGAGTTGCCGCGATCACGCGATCCTTCAGCGAAGCCCACGCGAAAATGCGCTATAGCGTTCGCATCCATGCGGATTGTTGGAAGGAGATTTGGGAATGACGACAGTCAAATTGCTCGACGATGCGGAAGCCGAGGCGATCCCGGCGGTGAAGGCCGTTTTCGATGACATCCGCGCCGTCAGAAAATCCGATTTCGTCAATAATTTCTGGCGTGGCCTCGCCAATGATCCGGCATTATTGAAGCGTACCTGGGAGGGGCTTAAGGCGGTGATGATGGCGGACGGCGCACTCGATCCGCTGGTTCGCGAGATGATCTATATCGCCGTGTCCACCGCCAACGGCTGCACCTACTGCGTTCATTCCCATACCGCCGCCGCCAGGGCAAAGGGCATGACAGACGCACAGCATGGCGAATTGCTGGCCGTCATCGGCCTTGCCGGACAGACGAACCATCTGGTGACGGCAATGCAGATCCCCGTCGATCCGGAATTTGACGTCAGCCGCCGCTGATATCGCATAAAAGAACCCGCTGGCGCGAACCAGCGGGTTCCCCAATAAATCATGCGCCGTTTCTTACCGGTCTGACTGTTCCGCCGCCTGAGTCTCGGCAGCAACAACGGCGGCGACATCGACACCATTGTTGACGACCAGAAGACGCTTGCGAACGAGAACGCCCATGACCCGGGCAGCGGTCGAAAAGGTCATTGTATCGAGAGGACCTTCGCCCTCCCAGGGCTTGGTCAACCGTTCGGTGACGGCCGAAACGATGTTGTTGGGCACGATATCGGTGCATTCACGCATGGCTTCGAAAACGACGCTCACGGGAACGACCTTCCCTTCGAACATCACGATCGGTTCAGTGACTTCTGTGTCCCATTCCTCGAAAGCATAGAGCGCTTCCCTGAAGAGCTGCTGCAAAGTAATGGGGGCATGACCCTCATGAAGGGGCGGCAAGGCATTGCTCATGTCTGTCTCCTTTCAAGTGGAAGTCCGGCGCATAATTTGAAAAACTATCCGGTCTCTCGCGGAGAGGCCTACGCGCTGCTTCTGAATCTGGCGCGCCCCGAACGCATTTGATCGGACGAGCGGCGCGGCAAACCATTTTCCGACCGGCGCAACGCGGGATAACACGAAATGTTCCCACCGGTCATTTAACTTGATAGAGTCTATAGATTAATCTCGACTTGAAAAGCCTCTTTCGAAAGTTTCTGTGATTCCCTATATTTTTGAAGGGTTTCGCCATAGGCTGGCAGAATACTTCACCTTTGGAAGAGGCTCGACTCGCCTCTTCCGTAGCGAAAGGACAGCCATGAGCAACGATCATGGACACGATCACGGCCACCACCACGAACCTGTCGATTGGCGCGAACATGGTGTCAAGATCATCCCCGGAAATGCGCTCGATCCGAATACGGCGCAGACGCCGGGCATGAACCGGGCCACCGCTATCAATCATGCCCGCGCGGGCGCCGAGAAGATCTGGGCCGGAACGGTGACGATCCACGCCAACGCCAAGACCGGCGCCCATCATCACGGCGATCTCGAAAGCATCATCTATGTCGTCAAGGGCAAGGCGCGGATGCGTTGGGGCGAAAACCTGGAATTCGTCGCCGAAGCCGGCCCCGGCGACTTCATCTACGTGCCGCCCTTCGTGCCGCATCAGGAGATCAACGCCAGCCGCGACGAAACGCTGGAATGCGTGCTTGTCCGCTCCGGACAGGAGCCCGTCGTCGTCAATCTCGATATCGAACCGGTGGAAAAGCCGGAAGAAGTGCTCTGGAAAGATCCAATCCACCGCTGATTTGCACAATTTCGATGCAGTTGGAATCGTCGTGGCACAAAAATCGACTATCTCTATAGAAAATTAGTTCTAGATCTGCGGTGCGCCAAAAAGAGTTTTTCAGAAGTGCGGCGCACAACAAATGATCCTGCTTCGCGTGACCCACAACCGTCTGAGATGATCCATACGGTCAACGAGACAATGGCGTCTCAATCACATGGAACAGGATTTCCCATGACGAAAAAGTCTTCTGAAGGTCTCGCTGCCTTGCGCTTCTCGCGCCGGACCGGCCTTGCGGCTCTCATTGCCTCCGCTGTCGCCGTTTTCGGCCTGACGGCAGCCGCCCCCTCCTTTGCCGCCGACAAGACGATCAAGGTCGGCATCATGAGCGGCGAAGATGAAGATGTCTGGCGCGTGGTCACTGCGGAAGCCGCCAAGAAGGGCCTGAAGATCGAAACCGTGGCCTTCAACGACTATACCCAGCCAAACGAAGCGCTGGAGCGCGGCGAGGTCGATGCCAATGCCTTCCAGCACCAGCCTTATCTCGACAACCAGATCAAGCAACACGGCTATCACATCGTCCGCGTCGGCTATACCGGCGTCTGGCCCATCGGCCTCTACACCAAGAAATACAAGGCGGTTGCCGACCTGCCGAAGGGCGCGGTCATCGGCGTGCCGAACGATCCGTCCAACGAGGGCCGCGCCTTGCGCGTGCTGCAGAATGAGGGCGTCATCAAGCTCAAGGACGGCACCGGCATTCTCGCCACCACCGCCGACATCGTCGAGAACCCGAAAAATGTCGAAATCAAGGAGCTCGACGCCGGCATCGTCGGTCGCTCGATCGACGATCTCGATGCCGCCGTCGTCAACACCGACTGGGCGCTGAAGAGCGGGCTTTCGCCGAAGGACCGCATTGCACAAGAGCCGATCGACGGCAATCCCTATCGCAACTTCATCGCCGTCAAGCAGGGTAGCGAAAGCGAGGCCTGGGTGAAGACGCTGGTCGCCTCCTATCAGAACGATACGGTCAGGACCGAGTTCGACAAGGTCTACAAAGGCACCGGCCTCAGCGCCTACTAACACCAATTCGGCGCCGGGGGCAGCGCTGAGCACCAAGGCGGCTGGGGCATTTTTTGCTCGGGCCGCCTTCGGTGTTCCAGGATATCAGTGCCCGACGCCGCAAAGCCGAAAGAAGATTGATATGAATTCCTTCGTTTCTGCCACCGCCATCAAAGGACATGCCCCGCCGCCCGGCACGTCGCAAGGCGATGAGATCGTCCGCCTCGTTGATGTCAGGCGCCGGTTTGGCACGAACCCTGCGCTCGACGGTATTTCGCTCACGGCCCGCCGTGGCGAGATCGTCGGCATCATCGGCCGCAGCGGTGCCGGCAAGTCAACGCTGATCCGCTGCCTGAACGGGCTGGAACGTGCCGACAGCGGCGAAATCCATATCGAAGGACGCAATATCGTCGGCCTGTCGGAAAACGAACTGCAGCCGCTGCGCCGCCGCATCGGCATGATTTTCCAGCATTTCAATCTGCTTTCGGCAAAGACGGTCGAAGACAATGTTGCGCTGCCGCTGAAGATCGAAGGTGTCGCCAAGGCGGAGCGGCTGGCGCGGGCGCGCGAGCTGCTCGAACTCGTCGGTCTTGCCGATAAGGCGAAGGCCTATCCCTCGGCTCTCTCAGGCGGGCAGAAGCAGCGTGTCGGCATCGCCCGGGCGCTGGCCGCCCGCCCCGCCCTTCTCCTTTCCGACGAAGCGACCTCCGCCCTCGATCCCGAGACGACACGCTCGATCCTGACGCTGCTGAAGGATATCAACCGCAAGCTTGGCCTGACGATCCTGCTCATCACCCACGAGATGGAAGTGGTGCGCGCGATTGCCGATCGTGTGGCCGTCATCGATGCGGGCCGCATCGTTGAGAAAGGCCCGGTCTGGCAGATTTTCGCCAATCCGCAGACTGAGATCACCGCAAGCCTGCTCAGCACCATCCGCCCGCAGCTTCCGGAACATATCGCCGAGCGACTGTCGCAGGCATCGGGCACCGAGGCGATTTTAAGCGTCGATCTCGCCGGCCCGGCCGCGCAAGGCGCGCTCTTCGCCGAGCTTTCGGCAGCGCTGCCGCATTCCTTCCGCCTGGTGCATGGCGGCATCGATCATATTCAGAACCAGCCCGTCGCCCGCTTCTTCATCGCTGTGCCGACCCGCGATGCAACGCTGCCAGCGCAGGTGACTGATCTTCTGACGGCCCGGACCGCCCGGGTGGAGGTTTTAGGCTATGACAACTGACATCATCCTCGGCCTGCTCTGGCGCTCCTTCTGGGAAACGATCTGGATGACCGGAGCATCCGGCCTGATCTCGCTCGTCATCGGCCTGCCGCTCGGCCTCGCGCTGGTCGTCACGGGCCATGACGGCATCGCCGAACAGCTCACCGTCAACCGCATCCTCGCGGCGCTGGTCAACGGCTTCCGCGCCGTGCCGTTCATCATCCTGTTGATCGCATTGATCCCGCTGACGCGGCTGCTCGTCGGCACCGCGCTTGGCACGACTGCGGCAATCGTGCCGCTTACCATCGCGGCGATACCCTATTACGCCCGCATCGCCGAAGTTTCGCTGCGCGAGGTCGATCGCGGCCTGATCGATGCCGTGCGCGCCATGGGTGGCAACCGGTGGACCATCATCCGGGAAGTGCTGGTGCCGGAAGCACTGCCCGGGATTGTCGCAGGCTTTACGGTGACGCTGGTCACCCTAATCGGCGCCTCGGCCATGGCCGGCACCATCGGCGGCGGCGGCCTCGGCGACCTCGCGATCCGCTACGGCTACCAGCGCTTTGAGACCGGCGTAATGATCGCCGTCGTCATCGTGCTGATCATCCTCGTCTGCGGCATGCAATGGCTTGGCGACCGCCTGGTCGCAAAGCTCGATCATCGCTGATACTCATCGGTCAAATCCGATGACGGAATGCGGCTGCCGGATGGTTCGGCGGCAGCCGCCCATCACCTTGGATGAACAACTTTTCCTGCAACGTCGCCGGCGCATAGGCGTCGGTGCGAATTCACCCGCTGCCGTCTGCGTGGCAACCTGCAGCTTCAGTTCCTAGTGACCGGCTTCGAGCGCATCCGCGACACCGTTTCGCGCTCCGCCCGCTTGCAGCGCATCGGCGGCAGGCCCCGGTCCATCAGGGCCATATCTTCCAGCACCATGTCGCCCATTTTCTTGAAGGCGCTGTCGAGGGCACCGGCGCGATGCGCCGAGCGGATGAAGCCTTTGAGGCCGCGCACCGGATGATCC
The DNA here is from genome assembly GCF_030182455.1 of Rhizobium cerradonense. Classification (NCBI taxonomy): domain Bacteria; kingdom Pseudomonadati; phylum Pseudomonadota; class Alphaproteobacteria; order Hyphomicrobiales; family Rhizobiaceae; genus Rhizobium; species Rhizobium cerradonense. The sequence goes on along the minus strand of NZ_JAQJCK010000002.1, from coordinate 221,942 downwards.
TTGCCAAGCGGCTCCTCCGGATAGACATCGCTTGCCGCAACGATATGGCCGGAGGCGACCGCAGCCATCAATGCGTCGAAATCCACGACATCGGCGCGGCTAAGCAGGATGAAAGCCGCTCCCTTGCGCATGCGTGCAAAAGCTTCTGCGCCGAGGAAGCCCTTGTTTTCGCTGGTGACGGAGGCGACGACGAAAACGAAATCGCTACCCGAAAGCACCTCGTCGAGGCTGGCCGGCTGGACGCCATGTTCCCTGAGGATCGAAGGCGGCATCCAGGGATCGAACACCCTGATCGTCGCGCGAAAGCCCGACAGCACCCGGTTCAGCGCCTTGCCGAGGTCGCCGAACCCGACGATACCGATATCGCTGCCAGAGAGCAGACGGGCCCTGGCATTGCCGTCACCGCCCCAAAGCTCCCTGCCCCCGCGAAAATCGAGATCGGCGTCGACGATGCCGCGCGCCAGGCTGAGCGCAAATCCAAGCCCGATCTCCGCCACCGGCTCGGCGAAGACTTGTCCGGTGGTAACGACATGGATGCCGCGCTCGAACAGCACATCATAGGGCATGTTGTTGATGAGATTGCTTTCGACATTCAAAATGCAGCGCAGGCGCGGCATGCGGTCGAGCGTATCCTTCGAAAGCGGCGGCTGGCCGATGATATAGCGCGCCTCGCCGAGTACGTCGTCGCCAAGCCCAGCAATATTCTCCGGATCAGCCTCGACGATCCGGTATTTCGAATGAAGGAGCGACAGCGCATCCTTGGTGAAGATGAGCTCAAGCGAGCGCGGCTCGGGCGCACTGATGGCCAAAGGCCTGTTGTCGGTCGACATAGAAGTCTCTCCTATTCCCGAAGACGATCCAATATCATCCGACCAGCCAAATCAATCAGAGCTCTTCCTCTTCCCCCGGCATGCCCACAGAGAAGGCGCAGATGCGCGAGAGATAGGTTTGCGGCAGGCCCGTTTCGGCGCCCCAGGCATTGAACTGATCCTGGATCAGGCGCAGCTCCTTCTTGGCCGGCTTCGGCTCCGAGATCGGCAGGCCGGAAAGACGCAGGCAGACGAGTACATCGTGGCTCATGACGAAACTATCGCGCCCGATGGCGCGCAGGAAATATTGGCCGCTCATGCCCCCAAGCCGGTTGGCGCGCTTGTCGAGAACGGCGAGCAAGCCGATATGATCTTCCACCGGCCAATCGGCAAAGAAGCGCCCGGCGCTGCCGTGCTCCTCGGCAAGTTGGCGAATGAAATGCGCATTGTCCCGCACGGACATGATCTTGGCGCCGTTGCGCACGATGCGCGCGTCGGAGGTCAGATCATGCCAGTAGTCGTCGGGTGCGAGGTTGAGGAAAGCCGGGTCGAAACCGGAGAAAGCCGCCTCGAAACCCGGCCATTTGGAATCAATAACATTGCGCACGAAGCCGGCATAGAAGACGTAGCGCGTCATTTCCGACAGCAACCTGTCGTCCGGCATGGCGCGCAAGGCATCGTGATCGGGCGCCTTTGGCATGAGTGCCTTCAGTGCTTCCGCCCCACCCTTGCGCTTTTGCGCTCGCTCCAGAACTTCCGCGAAGTTGCCCACCTTTCTCTCCCCTTCGATGACCGCTCAAAGTCTTTTACGATCTTGTGCTTGCGCGCAAGATGATGCGCGACAGCCGGAACGCAAAAGGCCGGGGCAAAGCCCGGCCTTTTAAACCCACGTGGGAGATAGTCGCTATTCCGCGGCCGCTTCCGCAGCCGGCCGGCGGGCGATGGTCGCCTGCGTCAGCAGGAGTGCGGCGACGGCGCAGAGTGCGACGCAGCCGACCATTGGCAGCGCCGAGCCGTCGAAAAACAGGCCGGCAATGATCATCGCGACGGCGGCGGCAGCAAACTGCAGCGTGCCCATCAGCGCCGAGGCCGTACCGGCAATCTCGCCATGATCTTCCAACGCCAGCACGCCCGTCGTGGGAATGACCAGACCCAGAAAACCGAAACCGATAAAGAGAAACACGATGAGAACCGGCAACTGGTTGAAGCCGAGGCTCATGACCACCGCCAGCAGTGCCATGGTCGTGGCAAAAGCGGTAACCGCGACGCGCATCACCCGCACCAGACCGAAACGCTCGCCGAGCCAGCCGGTGAGCTGCGACACCGAGAAGAAGGAGACGGCGTTGATCGAGAAAGCAAAGCTGTATTGCGTCGGCGTCAGGCCGTAATGGTCGATCAGCACGAAGGGCGAATTGGCGAGGTAGACGAGAAAGCTCGATATGCCGAGGCCGCCAATAAAGGTGAGCGTCAGGAAATTGCGGTCACCGAGCAGCAGGCGATAGGCCGCCATCGCGCTGCGAAGGCCGCTTTGCGAGCGCTCTGCTTTCGCCCGGGTCTCCTCGAGTTGGGTAGACAGCAGGATCAGCCCGATCACCGCCGCGATCGTCACCGCCCAGAACACGCCGCGCCAACCGTAGAAGGCGATGACGGCACTGCCCGTCAGCGGCGCGAGGATCGGCGAAATGCTGAAGACGAGCATCAGCAGCGACATCAGCCGCGCCGCCTGAACGCCGGTATGCATGTCGCGCACGACGGCGCGCGGCACCACCATGCCGGCCGCGCCGCCGATGCCCTGCAGGAAGCGGAAAGCGATCAGCGTCTCGATATTGCTCGCCGTCGCCGCACCTATGCTCGCCACTGCGAACAGGCCGATGCCGAGATAAAGTGGCGCCTTGCGTCCCCACGTGTCCGAAAGCGGCCCATAGAGCAATTGAAAGACGGCGAAGGGAATGAAGAAGAACAACAGGCTCAACTGAACGACACTGTTCTCCGCCGCAAGATCCTTGCCGATCGATGGCAAAGCGGGAAGATACATGTCGATCGCGAAGGGACCGATGGCCGAAAGCAGGCCAAGGATGATCGCATAGCGAAGGAAAGACGTCGTCATGATGATGATCTTTCAGAAAATTTGAGCGTGAAGACCGGATTGCCTTCGCGCCGCGTCTCCCGCAGGAGACGTTGAAAACAAAATGCTGCATCCGCCAATCGAGCCCGACAAAGGCTCAACTGCCTTTTCTTCGAAGAGCAAACCACCCGAAAATCGACGGAATGCTCAACGAATTCTTGGGTTGGGTTTTAAGAACGCCGCACGGTCTTGGGAGGAAAGCGCGGGCCTGAGATACGCTTAACAATCATGTCCATCGTTTTGGACATGATTGTAAAAATAGACACTATTGTCCAAATCGTCAATGCGGATTATCTTGATCCCATGAAAAGCCGAAGCACCGCCGCCTCGCAGGCAAAGACCGTAAGACCCACCCAATGCCTGAAGCGTATTTCCATCCTCGACGCTGCGGCGGAAGTTTTTTGTCGCGAGGGTTTTTCCGGCGCGAGCATCGACGAGATCGCCGAGGAAGCCTGCGTCTCCCGGCAGACCATTTACAATCACTACCGCGAAAAAGAGGCATTGTTCATCGCCGTCATCGCCGACGTGAGTGGGCGCGCCAATACGGCTCTGTTCTCCGCGCTGGCCGCCTTCCCTGACAGACCGGAAAACCTTCGGGAGGATCTGATCGCCTTCGCTGTCGATATCAACAATAATTGTCTTTATAATCAGGACGGAAAATTCCTGCGCAAGCTCGTCCAGTCCGAAGGCCCCCGCTATCCGCACCTTTTCGAAGCCTGGCGCGAACACGGTCCCTGCAGGATCGGCAAGGCATTGGGCGCCATCTTCGCCCGCCTCCACCACCAGGGCCTCCTTAACATTCCCGACTGCGACCTCGCCGCTCGCCAATTCAGCGCGCTGATCAACGCCGACCTGCAGATGACCACACTCTTTGGTCAAACGCCGACGGAGGCAGAGATTCGGGGATCGGCGGAACAAGCCGTAGATATGTTTTTGCGGGGGTACGGAGTTCGGGCATAAGCCGGACTCTGAGCCCTGAGTCTACAGCGTTTCTCAAGCCCTTTTTACAACGATCGCAGCGCCTCAAACGCGCGCCAGACACCTTATCTAATTTTGCTTGTGCCCTTGCCATCCGCAGCGTTAACGTGAGTGCGTGGGGTCGGAGCTTGTACGATGAGCAATAGACATTGGAATTTCCCGGTGATGGTCATCTGCAAGCGAACGGGGAAAATCTATACCGTTGGCACCACGAAAGAGGCATTGGACATGCTGCTGAATGCATGGCCCGTTGCCGAAGGCAAGGCGTTCATGATGGCCCTGCAGATATGTGCGGATGTTGAAAGCGGGATCAGGCAGCCGCTGGACGCGCGCAACAGCTTCGTCGCCGCGGCCAGGGAAGCTGGCGTACCGATCGAAGCCACAATGGTCGAATAAGTCGCCTGCGTCCCCCGATCCTCCTCTCGCGCCTTGGCTTCGTGCCGCTGTCCGCAACAATGCTTGGAACGAAACCGTCGCTATCCCGTTTTAAAATGCCAAACGAGGAGCGCGATGTTTCAAACCGCCTGGAGAAAGCCTGTCGTCGTACGCCTGCCGAAAAATATCCGCATCATCCGGACGGCAGCCGAGGCCACGGATTGCTTGACCGCGGATTGGCCGGTACGCCACGGAAACGCCTACGAGGCGGCCTTGCGCGCCTGCATTGATTGTTTCGAAGGCTATACGACCGCGAACGAAACCCGCGTGGCTTTCGTCGCCGCCTGTCGCGAGGCGAATGCTCTGATAAGCGCGTAATACCGAAAGGCCGCCTTCGAGGTGCGAACAAGTATTGGGCTAAATCCGTTGCTGGAAAAAACCTGAGCTTGCCGGTCGTTAATTCAAAATTAAAAGCAACCGAATAAAAGCGTTCTTGGGTCGCTAGAATTCTGCTGAAAAACGCGATTCGCCCATGAGTAAACGACAGATCTGGGCGAACCGGAATTTGCAGGCAGGACGTCAGCGTCCAATGGCGTAGGGATCAGGGCCATGCATGGCTCTGGAAGCATGATGCCCTTCCAACGCGCCGGCTCGTCCGAGCCATGTTCCGTGTAACTTCATTCTCTTCCGACAGGACGCCCGAATTGTCGACGCCGGTATTGGTGTCTGATTACGAGGGTAAGCTGCCAGCAAACGTGCGCCCGGGGGCGCCGTAAAAGGACTTTGCTGGTCTTCGCGCGCGGCCGACGGCAGAGGAATGATACTCGCAGTCAGCTAACACACTAGGGGCGCGTCCATGACTTCAGTTATTTCTTCTCTGAGCATCAATCAGATTAAAGCTCTTACCACCTCAACGATTAAGCAGTTGACGACCGACGACGTCGCGGCACTGAGCACCACCCAGATCAAGGCGCTGAGCTCGACGCAGATTTCCGCTTTTGAAACGCAGGATATCTCCACCTTCACCTCCACGCAGATGGGCGCCGTATCGACGAGCGCCATTCTCGGTTTGAGCCTGGACCAACTGGCAGTTCTCTCCACGACCCAGTTGGGTGGCCTTTCCGGCGAGCAGGTCGCCGCGCTTACCACAGCCGATGTTGCAGGCCTCTCCACCGATCAGACCAAGGGTCTGACCACCACCCAAGTTGCCGCTCTCACCTCGAAGCAGGTTGCAGTCCTCTCCACTGACGACGTTGCTGCTCTCTCCACCGATCAGATCGGTGTCCTGAAGACCGCACAGGTCGCAGCCCTCAAGTCCACGCAGATCGCAGCCCTCTCCACGGATCAGGCTGCCGCGCTGAGCTCGACCCAGATCGCAGCCCTGACGGCCTCCGAAGTTGGCGCCCTTTCCACTGCTGACCTCGCAACCTTCTCCACCGACGAAGTCGCAGCCCTCTCCACCGCAGCCCTCTCCGGCCTGACCACCGATCAGGTCGCAGCGCTCTCTACGGATCAGGTTGCTGCTCTCAAGACCACCCAGATCGCCAAGCTCAGCACCAGCCAGATTGGCGCACTCTCCACCGACCAGGCCAAGGTTCTGACCACTGACCAGGTTGCCTCTCTGAGCTCGACCCAGATTGGTGCGCTTTCCACCGATGACGTCGCCGTCCTCTCCACCACTCAGATTGGTGCGCTGAAGACCGCGCAGATCGCAGCCCTCAAGTCCTCGCAGATCGCAGCCCTCTCCACGGATCAGGCGGCCGCTCTGAGCTCGACCCAGGTCGCAGCCCTGACGGCCTCCGAAGTTGGCGCCCTTTCCACGGCTGACCTCGCAACCTTCTCCACTGACGAGATCGCGGCAATCAACACCGCAGCTCTGTCGGGCCTGTCCTCCGATAAGGTCGCAGCGCTCTCCACCGATCAGGTTGCCGCTCTGAAGACCAGCCAGATCGCTAAGCTCAGCACCAGCCAGATCGGCGCACTCTCCACTGACCAGGCGAAGGTCCTGACCACCGACCAGATCGGCGCTCTGACAAGCTCGCAGATCGGCGCCCTCTCCACTGACGATGTTGCCGCTCTCTCCACCACTCAGATCGGTGTCCTGAAGACCGCACAGATCGCCGCGCTGAAGTCCTCGCAGATCGCAGCCCTCTCCACCGACCAGGCTGCCGCTCTGAGCTCGACCCAGGTCGCAGCCCTGACGGCCTCCGAAGTTGGCGCCCTCTCCACCGCTGATCTCGCAACCTTCTCCACCGACGAAATCGCAGCAATCAGCACCGCGGCCATCTCCGGCCTGACCTCTGATAAGGTCGCAGCGCTCTCCACCGACCAGGTTGCCGCTCTGAAGACCAGCCAGATTGCCAAGCTGAGCACCACCCAGATCGGCGCTCTTTCGACCGACCAGGCCAAGGCTCTGACCACTGACCAGGTTGCCTCTCTGAGCTCGACGCAGATCGGTGCGCTCTCGACCGATGACGTCGCGGTCCTCTCCACCGCTCAGATCGGTGCGCTGAAGACCGCTCAGGTCGCAGCTCTCAAGTCCTCGCAGATCGCAGCCCTGTCTACAGACCAAGCTGCCGCTCTGACGAGCTCGCAAGTCGCTGCCCTGACAGCTACTGAAGTTGGCGCCCTCTCCACTGCTGACCTCGCAACCTTCTCCACCGACGAGATCGCAGCCCTCTCGACCGCAGCCCTCTCCGGCCTGTCCTCTGAAAAGGTTGCCGCCCTCTCCACCGATCAGGTTGCTGCCCTGAAGACCAGCCAGATCGCCAAACTCAGCACGAGCCAGATTGGCGCACTTTCGACCGACCAGGCCAAGGTCTTGACCACCGACCAGGTCGCCGCTCTGAGCTCGACCCAGATTGGTGCGCTCTCCACCGATGACGTCGCGGTCCTCTCCACTGCCCAGATCGGTGCGCTGAAGACCGCTCAGGTCGCAGCCCTCAAGTCCTCGCAGATCGCAGCACTCTCCACCGACCAGGCCGCCGCTCTGACGAGTTCGCAAATCGGTGCCCTGACGGCCTCCGAAGTTGGCGCACTTTCCACCGCTGACCTCGCAACCTTCTCCACCGACGAGATCGCAGCTCTCTCGACCGCAGCTCTGTCGGGCCTGACATCCGATAAGGTTGCAGCGCTCTCCACCGACCAGGTTGCTGCTCTGAAGACCAGCCAGATCGCCAAGCTCAGCACCAGCCAGATCGGCGCGCTTTCGACCGACCAGGCCAAGGTTCTCACCACCGACCAGGTCGCCGCTCTGAGCTCGACCCAGATTGGTGCGCTCTCCACCGACGACGTGGCTGTCCTCACCACCGCCCAGATTGGTGCGCTGAAGACCGCACAGGTCGCAGCTCTGAAGTCCACGCAGATCGCAGCACTCTCCACCGACCAGGCCGCCGCTCTGACGAGTTCGCAAATCGGTGCCCTGACGGCCTCCGAAGTTGGCGCACTTTCCACCGCCGACCTCGCAACCTTCTCCACCGACGAAATCGCAGCAATCAGCACCGCGGCCATCTCCGGCCTGACTTCTGAAAAGGTTGCAGCACTCTCCACGGATCAGGTTGCCGCTCTGAAGACCAGCCAGATCGCCAAGCTCAGCACCAGCCAGATCGGCGCACTCTCCACCGATCAGGCTAAGGTTCTGACCACCGACCAGGTCGCGGCTCTGTCCTCGACCCAGATCGGTGCGCTCTCCACCGACGACGTCGCCGCTCTCTCCACCGCTCAGATCGGTGTCCTGAAGACTGGCCAGGTCGCCGCGCTGAGCTCTTCGCAGATCGCCGCCCTCTCGACCGACCAGGCTGCCGCTCTGAGCTCGACCCAGATCGCAGCCCTGTCGGCAACCGAAGTTGGCGCCCTTTCCACCGCTGACCTCGCAACCTTCTCGACCGACGAGATCGCAGCGATCAGCACTGCAGCCCTCTCCGGCCTGTCCTCCGAAAAGGTTGCAGCTCTCTCCACGGATCAGGTGGCCGCTCTGAAGACCAGCCAGATCGCCAAGCTCAGCACGAGCCAGATCGGCGCACTCTCCACTGACCAGGCGAAGGTCCTGACCACTGACCAGGTCGCCGCGCTGAGCTCGACCCAGATTGGTGCGCTCTCTACCGATGACGTCGCGGTCCTCTCCACTGCCCAGATTGGTGCCCTGAAGACCGCTCAGGTCGCAGCTCTCAAGTCCTCGCAGATCGCCGCCCTCTCCACGGATCAGGCTGCCGCTCTGAGCTCGACCCAGGTCGCAGCCCTGTCGGCAACCGAAGTCGGCGCGCTCTCCACCGCTGACCTCGCAACCTTCTCCACCGACGAGATCGCAGCTCTCTCGACCGCAGCTCTGTCGGGCCTGACATCCGATAAGGTTGCAGCGCTCTCCACCGATCAGGTTGCGGCTCTGAAGACCAGCCAGATCGCTAAGCTCAGCACCACTCAGATCGGCGCTCTTTCCACCGACCAGGCCAAGGTTCTGACCACCGAACAGGTCGCTGCTCTGACAAGCTCGCAGATCGGTGCACTCTCCACCGACGACGTCGCCGTCCTCTCCACCGCTCAGATCGGTGTCCTGACGACCGGCCAAGTCGCCTCCCTGAAGTCCACGCAGATCGCAGCCCTCTCCACGGATCAGGCTGCTGCTCTGAGCTCGACGCAAATCGGTGCCCTGTCGGCAACCGAAGTCGGCGCGCTCTCTACCGCCGACCTCGCAACCTTCTCCACCGACGAGATTGCAGCCCTCTCGACTGCAGCCCTCTCCGGCCTGTCCTCTGAAAAGGTTGCAGCGCTGTCCACGGATCAGGTTGCTGCTCTCAAGACCAGCCAGATCGCCAAGCTGAGCACCAGCCAGATCGGCGCTCTCTCCACCGACCAGGCCAAGGTTCTGACCACCGACCAGGTCGCGGCTCTGTCCTCGATCCAGATCGGTGCGCTCTCGACCGACGACGTCGCCGTCCTCTCCACCGCTCAGATTGGTGTGCTGAAGACTGGCCAGGTCGCCGCGCTGAGCTCGTCGCAGATCGCCGCTCTCTCCACCGATCAGGCTGCCGCTCTGAGCTCGACCCAGGTCGCAGCCCTGTCGGCAACCGAAGTCGGCGCGCTCTCCACCGCTGACCTCGCAACCTTCTCCACCGACGAGATTGCAGCTCTCTCGACGGCAGCCCTCTCCGGCCTGTCCTCTGAAAAGGTTGCCGCCCTCTCCACGGATCAGGTGGCCGCTCTGAAGACCAGCCAGATCGCTAAGCTCAGCACCACCCAGATCGGCGCTCTTTCGACCGACCAGGCCAAGGTTCTGACCACCGACCAGGTCGCTGCTCTGACCTCGACCCAGATCGGTGCGCTCTCAACCGATGATGTCGCCGTCCTCTCTACCGCTCAGATCGGTGTCCTGACGACCGGCCAAGTCGCCGCCCTGAAGTCCTCGCAGATCGAAGCCCTGTCTACTGATCAGGCTGCCGCTCTGACGAGCTCGCAGATCGGTGCTCTGACGGCGACCGAAGTCGGTGCTCTCTCCACCGCTGACCTCGCAACCTTCTCCACCGACGAGATTGCAGCCCTCTCGACTGCAGCCCTCTCCGGTCTCTCCTCCGATAAGGTTGCAGCGCTCTCCACCGATCAGGTTGCGGCTCTCAAGACCAGCCAGATCGCCAAGCTGAGCACCACCCAGATCGGCGCGCTCTCCACCGATCAGGCTAAGGTTCTGACCACCGACCAAGTCGCGGCTCTGTCCTCGACCCAGATCGGTGCGCTCTCCACCGATGACGTCGCCGTCCTCTCCACTGCCCAGATTGGTGCGCTGAAGACTGGCCAGGTCGCCGCGCTGAGCTCTTCGCAGATCGCAGCTCTCTCCACGGATCAGGCTGCCGCGCTGAGCTCGACCCAGGTCGCAGCCCTGTCGGCAACCGAAGTTGGTGCCCTTTCCACCGCTGACCTCGCAACCTTCTCCACCGACGAGATCGCAGCGATCAGCACTGCAGCCCTCTCCGGCCTGTCCTCCGAAAAGGTTGCAGCTCTCTCCACGGATCAGGTGGCCGCTCTGAAGACCAGCCAGATCGCTAAGCTCAGCACCACCCAGATCGGCGCTCTTTCGACCGACCAGGCCAAGGTTCTGACCACCGATCAGGTTGCCGCTCTGAGCTCGACCCAGATCGCAGCCTTGTCCACCGACGATGTTGCGGCTCTGTCCACCACTCAGATCGGTGTCCTGAAGACTGCACAGGTCGCCGCTCTGAAGTCCTCGCAGATCGCAGCCCTCTCCACGGATCAGGCTGCCGCTCTGACGAGCTCGCAAATCGGTGCTCTGACGGCTTCCGAAGTCGGCGCGCTCTCCACTGCTGACCTCGCAACCTTCTCCACCGACGAGATCGCAGCGATCAGCACCTCGGCTCTGTCGGGCCTGACATCCGATAAGGTTGCAGCGCTCTCGACTGACCAAGTGGCCGCTCTGACCACCGGTCAGATCGCCAAGCTGAGCACCAGCCAGATCGGCGCTCTTTCGACCGACCAGGCCAAGGTTCTGACCACCGACCAGGTCAGCGCTCTGTCCTCTACCCAGATCGGTGCGCTCTCCACCGACGACGTCGCCGCTCTCTCCACCGCTCAAATCGGTGTGCTGAAGACTGGCCAGGTCGCCGCGCTGAGCTCCTCGCAGATCGAAGCCCTCTCCACGGATCAGGCTGCCGCTCTGAGCTCGACGCAAATCGGTGCCCTGTCGGCAACCGAAGTCGGCGCGCTCTCTACCGCCGACCTCGCGACCTTCTCGACGGACGAGATCGCAGCGATCAGCACTGCAGCCCTCTCCGGTCTCTCCTCCGAAAAGGTTGCAGCGCTCTCCACCGATCAGGTGGCCGCTCTGAAGACCAGCCAGATCGCCAAGTTGAGCACCAGCCAGATCGGCGCGCTCTCCACCGATCAGGCCAAGGTCCTGACCACCGACCAGGTAGCCGCCCTGAGCTCTACCCAGATCGGTGCGCTCTCCACCGATGACGTCGCCGCTCTGTCCACCACTCAGATCGGTGTCCTGAAGACCACGCAGGTCGCCGCCTTGAGCTCCTCGCAGATCGAAGCGCTCTCCACCGATCAGGTCGCCGCTCTGACGAGCTCGCAGATCGGTGCTCTGACGGCAACCGAAGTCGGCGCCCTCTCCACCGCCGACATCGCAACCTTCTCCACCGACGAGATTGCGGCGATCAGCACGGCGGGTCTGGGCGGACTGTCCACCGATGACATCGCTTCGCTCTCCAGCGCCCAGCTCTATGCCCTGACCACGACACAGGTGCAGGCACTAGATGAAGGACAAGTCGCGGCGGTCATCTCTGCCTACGCGGCCTACAACTAAAATCTGACGGATTGCGGCGCGGTTTCACCCGCGCCGCAAAAGACCTCGGCGCCGCGCGAGAAATTGCGCGGCGCTATTCTTTTGCGAGACACTCCGAGAATCCGGATTCGTTTGCGATTCGACCGTCATGACGGCGAGCGGCAGAGCGGCCGCTACTTCCCGTTTTGACCGTTCGCCACCCCCATGCCGGACGACGTCACGCTCCTGCCCACGGGCGCCTCTCCCGAAAAACAATCAGTCCGACGCAAGCTAGCTGCACTAGAAGGGATGACGCTTTCGCTCGTCAGTTTCCCTCGGCCGCAAGGCCGCCTTGCCGCAGGATGTCCATGACCGTCAATATTGCACCTGTCTCGACCCAAGCCTCGCCGCTCGTCAGCGCATCGGAGAGGGCTCGGAATCAGCAATTGCCGCTTGCCGAGCTATTTCAGATCGCTGAAGTTTTAGGTCGCATAGGCAAACAGTCGCAGGCGGTCGAACTCTACAAGACCTGGATCGCGTTCAACGACGCTAACCCCCTGCTGCATCTCGCTTATTTCAATTATGCGGTCGCCGCCAACCAAACTGGCGATGCCGCCGCGGCGATCCACGCGCTTCGCGCCTGTTTAAAGCTGTCTCCAGAGTTCGGACCAGCGCACATCAACCTCGGCCGCGTTCTGGAAGACAGCGGCCTGACCGGCCGGGCCGTCGAACAATGGCGAGACTTCGCAAAAGCGACCGCCGAGATCACGGCCGACAAGATTGGCTATCGCCTGATGGCGCTCCAGCATATCGGCCGCGTTCTCGAAGCCGGCGGTTTGCTGGAAGAGGCGGAAGCAGCTTTGTGGCAAGCGATCGAGCTGCAGCCCAGCAAGACCGAGGCGGGCCAGCATTGGACGTCGTTGCGCCAGCACCAGTGCAAGTGGCCGACGCTCATCACGTCCGAACATGTTTCGGCCCGGCACTTGCTGGATGCGATGTCGCCCTTGATCCTCGGCTGCTACAGCGACGATCCCCTATTCCAGCTCGGCAAGGCCTATCGCTATCACAAATCGCTGATCGGCCGGCCCGATCTCCGTGACTTCCCACGCCTTCCGCCGAAACAGAAATCGGGGACCGGAGAGCGTTTGCGCGTCGGCTACGTCTCATCGGATCTGCGCGACCATGCGGTCGGTTTTGCGCTCAGGGAAGTGCTGGAGCTGCATGACAAGAGCAGCGTCGAGGTTTTCGCCTATTACTGCGGCGAGCCGCGCTCCAACGACGCGACGCAAACGCGGATCAAGAACGCGGTGGATTGCTGGCGGGAAATCTCCACGCTCAGCGATATCGACGCAGCAAAGCAAATCCGTGCTGACGAGATCGACATTCTCGTCGACGTCAACGGCTACACCAAGCATGCGCGGGCGAAGATCTTCGCCTACCGGCCTGCGCCGGTCATCGTCAATTTCTGCGGCTATCCCGGCACGACGGCCAGCCCGTTTCATCAATACGTCATCGCGGACGAGCACATCATCCCGCCGGAGAACGAAATCTACTATACGGAAAAGGTGCTGCGGATTGCCTGCAACCAGCCCATCGACCGCAAACGGCTGATCGCCGCACGGCCGACCCGCGCGGAAGCCGGCCTGCCGGAGGACGCTTTCGTCTACGCTTGCCTCAACGGGATGCAGAAGATCACCGCCAACTGCTTTGCGCGCTGGATGCAGATCCTTTCCGCGACACCCGGCAGCGTGCTGTGGCTGCTTGCGGAGGCCCCGGATGTCAACGAGCGTCTGCGCCAGTTGGCCGCGCAAGCCGGCGTGGCGCCCGAACGCCTCATTTTCGCGTCCAAGGCGGCCAATCCGAACCACCTCGCGCGAATGGCGTTGGCCGATCTCTTCCTGGACACCTTCCCCTATGGGGCGCACTCCACGGCGGCGGACGCGATCACCGTCGGGCTGCCGGTCCTGACTATGCCCGGAAAAAGCTTTGCCTCGCGTTTCTGCAGCAGCATCGTCGCAGCCGCCGGCGTTCCGGAACTGATCTGCAGCGGGCCGGAGGATTATGTAAGCCGGGCCATCGCCTTCGCGCAGGACCGCGAGAGCCTGGCCGCGATCAGGGACTCCTTGCAGCGCCAGCGCGAGACGAGCGCGCTACGTGATATTCCAGGCCTCGCACGGCGCCTCGAACATCTGTTTTGGCAGATGCAGGGCGAAATCGAGCGCGGAGAAACGCCGGCGCCGGACATGCGCAATCTTGATGTCTACTACGAGGTCGGCGCCGAAATCGTTCTGGAGAATATCGAATTCGAGGATGATCAAGCCTACCGGCGCCGCTATCTCGAGAAGCTGGCCCAATGGAACGATTACGCGCCGCTTGCGCGCGACAGCCGTCTGCTGAGAGAGCCGGAATCACTTTGAAGTTGAATTGCGGCAACGGCTGCAAGCGAAGAGGATATTATGACTCCTGTTATTCTTGTGACATTCGCCGGGCGGCAAAAGCGAATGGAGATTCTGACCAAATACATCCGCAAGGCCATCAATGATGGCATCATTGATGAATGGCACATATGGGATTTCACGCGCTCCTCTGAAGATAACGAGTGGGTCACGCGCGAATTCGGCCCGGCGCGATATATGGGGTCCGAAGCGCCGTACCAGTTGAAGGGAGCGGTCACGCCCCGCTCCTCCTTCCGTGCGAATGCCAAGATAGACCACGATCTACATATCGCCGTTCTTCCGAATGGTGACGATGATAATTGCTTCGAAATTGTCGTCGGTGGCTGGCAGAACACGCATTCCGCTCTTCGCAGCGTCAAGCGCAGCGAACTGAATAACTTTGGGAGCCGGGGTGAAACAACGACCATCTGGAGCAAATCGACACCCAGCGTTCTTTCGCCAAGCCTGCCGAACCAGGTCGTGCTCAGCATCGACTCGGCGGGTGCTCCCTCACTTCAGGTCAATGGCGTGACGATCGGCAAGTGGCCTGAGCTGAACCTGGGCTCCGGCGCATCGGTGATGGTGCGCGGCGGATGGGGCGCCGATTTGGAACTTTGCGATATAAATGCCCCCGTACGACGCTACGTCGGGAACCCAAATGAAAAACTGCCCTATTGGCAGGCCTATGACTACTACGCGAAGCGGCTGGAGAGGTTTTCCAGCGCGGTATTTCTGAAGTGTGACGATGACATCGTATATCTGGACATAGAAAAACTCAATGAATTCATCGAGTTTAGAAGGGCCAACCCGAATTACTTCGTCGTCTCCGCAAATGTCGTGAACAACGGCGTATGCGCCTATTGGCAGCAACAAGGGGGCGGACTTCCCGATGACCTCGGTCATTTCGAGCGCCCGCCTGGAGGGTTCGGTGGAAGCCTGTGGCAAAGCGCCGAGCGCGCAACCCGGCTTCACGATTACTTCCTGGAAAAGGACGAGAAGCATCTGCCTTTGCCGAACAAGGTCATCGAATGGACGGAGCGCCAGTCGATTAACTTCATATCCTGGCTCGGAAAAGACCTCCTGCATATGGCTCTTCCGAAAGGCGACGATGAATATGCGCTGACGGTCGACCTGCCGACTTTCCTCGATCGGCCCACCGCGATCTATGCGGATTTTACCGTCAGCCACCTCAGCTTCGGACCGCAGGAACACGGGCTGGACGTGGATCGCTTGATCAACGCCTATGATGCCCTGAGCTCTTCCCGACTTTAGTCCGCCCGACGCTGGAAGCTCAGGCATCTCTCGACCGATACAGGTGCGCGTTTCGTCTTGACTCGCGCCCGTACGGTGTCGGCCGTGCTTCTGCGCTCCAGTCTAGCGAATATTCATAACGGCAAAGACGAACGACCCAGCGGTAACGCAGACTGCGAGTGTCACGTAGTAATCCATATTGCACCCCCTTTCCGCACCAACGCGGTCAAGGAGTCATAATGGTCACAAAAAAGACGCAAGAAAGAACGCTTCGCGCACTTTTTCTGTCGCCTGGACTCATGCCGTTATCGTGAAGCGTTTCGGAGATCGTCAACGGCTAAAGCAACTCCACGAAAAATTGCGCTGCGGCTTTCGGTCCGGAAATTACGAGAATAAAGAGATAGAGCGGTTGTGCGATCCCGTGAAAAGCTGAACCGCTCTACCGAAGTTGGAAGTTATTCCAATGCGAAGCTCTTGCCTTGGCAATAATAAGTCGGCCCTCGCGGACGGCGGCAAATAGAGCAAAAATTGCTGCGATTGTTATTAGATCCCAAAGCATCGCTGGCCTCATAATTCCTGATAAAAGCGGCCGGGCTCCGGCAACCGTCGCCGCGGGACGTCTCATAGCTTCAAGGCGACATTGCGTTCGGGGGACGGCACAATCGCGGCAAAATGCGAGGGCACGCGAGACTCGCTGACCCTGCCAATGACGCCGCGCAAGACTATCAGCGTCCTGTCGTCGTTGCCCAAAGGCTGGCTGACGGGCCTATGCCCTCTTGGAGAGCTTGTCTTTCCGCGTCTATCATTGTTGACTTCCAAACAATCATGACGCCAGCACGATGGAGGGGAAGATGGATAAATCGCTTGTCGAACGTTTGGCCGACTGCGTCGGGCAGATCGAGGAGTTCTCGCAGCGCATCTCTCGTATTCAGGCAGGAGAGATCCAGCATCAAGCCAAATTCGGTGACGGCCCCTGGGAGGATATTACGGCAATAGTCCTCACGCACTATGAGGATATGCTGGAGAACTACAAATATTTCGCCGAGGATTTGAGACGCCGCATCGATAAGGGTGAAAGCTGAGCTTACCTCGTCTCGTCGGCATCGAAGATCCAAGTAGGCGTCACTCGCTGCGCTGTTGCGGTCGCATCCAGTCTCTTGGGCCATTGCAGAAACAAAAAATTACCCAAACTGGTCGAATGGGGTTTTTTGAATCCGCTTTCGCCTTTGATATAGAATTCGATCATTCTAATATAAGAGTTCTGCCATATTTCCTCCCCCCGCCGAAACGCAAGTAGGCGGGGGCTTTTTTTAAAGTGCCGTCGTTCCCGCTTGGTTTCGTGCGGGGCTGAACAAATGAAGGCTGCGAAGTCTTCTCGTTCCTCTCGCTACCGTCACGCGATCTGTCACGCGACATCCCGCTCTCGCTTCTGTAATCAATTCCGAAAATTCGATTGAGGAGCGAGATGATGTCGACTTCAATTTTGACGGCCATGACGGTATGTGCAGGCATAACCACGATAGCGCTCATGGTGGTGCAGCTTCTTCATTGACTTCTAAGACGTTGCGCCGACGTTCGCGACTTGTCGGCGAATTCTCGCACTCGATTTTCGCGCCATTCCGGATAAAGTCGTCATAGTTTAGGGCGAAGTGGCCTCTTATAGGCGGCGGCTCCATCTTCGCGTCTCACTGCAGCGATCGGATAGTTCTCGCACATAGGGGACTTGATGCGAGCATGGATTGCAATTTGCGGAGCGACTTTGATCTTGCTGCCGGCTTATTGCGTGGCGGCAAACACTCCCTGCAGTGGCCAAAAAGGCGGCATTGATCACTGCCAGGGGTCAACTTTCATCTGCAGTGACGGATCTGTCAGCGCGAGCAAGCAATCGTGCGAGTCTTATATGGGCGGCGCATCCCTTTTCGGATCAGCACCTGAAGAAATGGAACCGACGACTTCAACAGATTGCTCCTGCCGAGGCGGATCGTATTGCGTCGGCTCCCGTGGCGGCCACTATTGTCTTACCGATGACGGCCGAAAGAGCTATCTTCGCAAATGCGATGGGTTTGCATGAATCTCTGAAAAGCTAAGAGCAGAAGATTGCAGAGCATCAAGAACATCTTCAGTCGATGGAAGAGCCAGACATCAGCCATTTTCGCAAAGAGGATAATGGAGCTGGGAGGTAACCGAGGCGGAGTACCGCCGACATATCGAAACCTATGCCACCCTGATTGCTCAGATTGCTGCGATTTCGGGTATTTGAAGGCAGTGTCCGCAGACTAAATTTGCGTAGAAGCCGAGCGTATCAGCCATCTTCCAACGCTGACCGGCCAACCTACTGATTTCATTGGAGAAATTTTGGTAGCGGAGGAGGGATTTGAACCCCCGACACAAGGATTATGATTCCTCTGCTCTGACCTACTGAGCTACTCCGCCACTTCAGCGCATAGTCCCCTGGACTATACACAAGGGCCAAACGAAACCGCCGCTCGAGGAGCGTTGGCTCGTCGGTTGAGCGGCTTATAAGGTGCGGTTCGGCTTTGTGTCAAGCGGATGATTTGGAAAAATCAATGCTTTCCCCCACGCCCCGCACCGCCGCCTTCAGGCCGCGACGGGGCTGGCCAGCAATGCCTTCAGCGAGGCTTCTGCCGTCGGTTCGCGCTCTGAGCGTTCGATGAAGCCGCCGCCGTAGACGCGGGCGTCATCACCCGGGGCGGAATAGAGAGCGCAGGCCTGGCCCGGAGCGACACCTGCCTCGCCGATCGTCAGGTCGACATAGATGCCAGTCGCATCGGCATGCAGCACGGCAGGGGCCGGCGCGCGGGTCGAGCGGACCTTGGCGTAGCAGGCAAAACCCTCGCCGGAAGCCGCCTGCGCCAACGGTTCGTCGCCCAGCCAGTTGACGTCACGGAGATAGACGCGGTGCGTTTCCAGCGCCTCCTTCGGGCCGACGATGACGCGGCGCGAGCGGGCGTCGAGATAGACGACATAAAGCGGCTCGCCGGTCGCGATGCCGATGCCGCGGCGCTGGCCAATCGTATAGTGCAGGATGCCCTCGTGATGGCCGAGCACGCGGCCGTCGAGATGGACGATCTCGCCGGCGAGCGCCGCATTCGGCTTCAGCTTGGCGATCACGTCAGAATATTTGCCCTGCGGCACGAAACAGATGTCCTGGCTGTCGGCCTTCTTGGCAACGACGAGGCCCATTTCCCCGGCAAGCGCCCGCGTCTCCGATTTCGGCATACCGCCGAGCGGAAAGCGCAGATAGTCGATCTGCTCCTGCGTGGTGGCGAAGAGGAAATAGCTCTGGTCGCGATCTGCATCGGCCGGGCGATAGAGTGCGCGGCGGCCGGGATGATCGGCCGACGGGTTCGGGCGGGAGCGGATATAGTGGCCGGTCGCCAGCGCGTCGGCGCCGAGTTCCTTGGCCGTCGCCAGGAGATCGGCGAATTTGACGGTCTGGTTGCAGGCTACGCAGGGGATCGGGGTCTCGCCAGCAACATAGCTTTCGGCGAAGGGATTGATCACCGTTTCGCGGAAGCGCTTTTCGTAGTCGAGCACATAATGCGGGATGCCAAGCGTCTCGCAGACGCGGCGGGCATCATCGATATCCTGGCCCGCACAGCAGGAGCCGGCGCGGTGCACGGCGGCGCCGTGATCGTAGAGCTGCAACGTGATCCCAAGCACATCATAGCCCTGACGCTTCAGAATGCCGGCGACGACGGAACTATCGACGCCGCCAGACATGGCGACGACAACGCGCGTATCTTCCGGCCTCTTGTCAAAATCCAGTGTGTTCACGGTCTTGCCGCCAATCTCAGTCGATCTTCGGTGCTGTCTTCTGTCCACCGGTTGCCATGCAAAAGCGGCGGATTTGTATCGTCTGCGGCACGCGGCGGCTTGGCCGCCCGGCCTTGATGGATCAGGGATATAGAAAGGATTGCTGCCCGGCGCAAGGGGCGGCGAATCACCGGCTTCGCGACAGCGGACGAGGCCGCCAATCAACCCTTGGCTTTTAGCCGCTCGATAAGATAGAGACTGCGGCGAAGAGCCGTCACGGCTGCGCCGACGGCGACGATCCAGAGCGCGATGGTCAGTATCCAGGAGCCGCCGCTCCAGAGCACTTCGACGACCGAGAGCAGAGCGGCCGCGGTCATCGTTGCCATGCGATGCTGTTTGGCCATCGGCCCGCCGAAATCGCTGGGATTGCCGGTAGCGCGGCCAAGCTCGCGGACATAGGCGGTGAGAACGGCGAAGGCGGCGGCAGCCCAGCCAAGGCCGGAAGCGCCAATGCCATAGCCAACGCCAGCGAAGATCAGGATATCGGCGACGCGATCCGGGAATTCATTCCAGAACGGCCCATCCGCCGCGCCCTTGCCGCCCTCGACGGCGACCATGCCATCCAGCAAATTGCAGAGCAGGCGAAGTTGGCAGAAGAGTGCCGCAAGGATCAGGAATAGGGCGCGCAGCCCGCCACTGCCCTGCCCCGACAGCCAGAAAGAACCGCCGGCCAGTGCCGCCATGACGATGCTCGCCTGCGATATCTGGTTCGGTGTCACCGACAAATTCGTCATCCGCCGCGCCAGCCCCTGCGCCCAGCGCGTGTTGCGGCTTGCCAATGGCCGCCTGTCGCCCATTCCCTCGCCCGCCATGGACCTAACGCCTCCCGCCGGAAATCGAATAATTGTAGATCGCCGCATAGCTGGTCGAAACCAGCAGCGGCACCGCGGTGGTCTTCAATATCTCCGGCGTGCCGCTGAGCGCGTGGATCGTCACCAATATGGCCGTTGACCCGAGACAGGCGATCAATGGCGGCGCCCATAGAACAGTGAAGCCACGGAACCGTTTGGACAGGGCTTCCACCACCGATTTCAAAAACAGCGTCAGGCAGCCGGAAAGAATGCCCTGGACGAGACCGGAGATCACCGGCTGCGGCATTGGATGCAGACGGTTGGCAAAGACGGCCCATCCACCCATGGCAAGGAAAGCGAAAAGCACGTGCACGATGCTGCTACCGGCCAGCGCCCTCACCCGCGCCGTCATGACACCGACCACCAATAGCGCACGAGATGAAAAAAGATCGGTGCTGAGAAGACGACGGAATCGAGCCGGTCGATCAGCCCGCCATGGCCTTCGATCAGATGCCCCCAGTCCTTGACGCCGCGATCCCTCTTGATCGCCGACATCACCAGCCCGCCGAAGAAGCCCATCAGGGTAATCACGAAGGCAAGCAAGCCTGCCTGCAGCGGCGTGAACGGCGTGATCCACCAGAGCGCAGCCCCGATCAAGGTCGCGCTGACGACACCACCGACAAAGCCTTCGACCGTTTTGGATGGCGATAGTTTCGGCGCGATCTTACGGCGACCGAACAGCTTGCCCCAGACATATTGCAGGACATCGCTGAGCTGCACGACGATGACGAGGAACGCGATCAAAAGCACATTGCGGCCCTCATAGCCCGGTATGTGCAGGGTCAGCAATGCCGGCACATGCGACGCGCAGAAGACGCAGATCATCAGTGCCCATTGCACCTCGGCAATGCGGATCAGGAAGCGCTCGGTATCGCCGCGCAAGACCGCGATAATAGGCATGAAGAGAAAGGCATAGACCGGGATGAAGATGGAAAAGATGCCGTATTGCTCGGCCCAGAGCAGATAATATTGCACAGGCAGCGCAACAAAAAAGGCTGCCGCCAGCGCCCAATGGTCGGCGCGCCTGGTGTTGATCAGCGTGATGAATTCGCGCAGCGCCGCGAAGGAGCAGAAGGCAAAGAGCAGGATGACGCCGGCGCGCCCCGCCAGAAAGGCGATGCCGATCAGGATCACCATCGCCCACCAGGCCTTGATGCGGGCATTGAGGTTTTCGATCGCCGCGTTGGAACCATCGGGCGACAGGCGCCGCTGCAGCACATAGCCGACGACGGATGCGACGATCAGAACGCCGAGGATACCGAGGATAAGGTGGATGAGATCGGAGCTTGCTGCGCTCATTCACCACTCCCCATTTGTTTGGGCGAGAGGGCCAGTAGCGCCGCTTGCGCACGCGCCAGAAAATCCGCCTTCTCTTCGTCTGCGCCGATGCGCAGCGCCTCGCCAAAGGTCACGGTGCAGATCAACGGAATGGGCACGAACTCGCCCTTGGGCATGACACGATTGAGATTGTTGATCCAGACGGGAACGAGATCGATATCGGGGCGCATCCTCGCCAGATGAAATAGCCCACTCTTGAAGGGTTGCAGCGGTGCGTCCGTCAGGTTTCGCGTGCCCTCGGGAAACAGGATCAGCGAAGAGCCCGCGTCGATAGCGGCAGCCATCTGCTCGATCGGATCTTCCGTCCGCGCCTCGCGGTCCCGTTCGATCAGCACGGCATTGAAGACGTCGCGGCCAATGAAGCTGTTCAGCTTCGATTTCAGCCAGTAATCGGCGCCGGCGACTGGGCGTGTTCGCCGCCTGAGCCGCGGCGGCAGCACCGCCCAGATGAGGATGAAATCGCCATGGCTGGAGTGATTGGCGAAATAGACGCAGCGGCCTGTGGGCACGCCACTTTCCGACCAGATCGCCCGCACGGCAGTAATAGCGCGCGCAAATAGCACGATCGCTACCGCGGCCGGTTTCGCAAGCCAGGCCGTCGCCGGCCTACCCGTGATATTTTCGAAAATATTCCGTTGTGACGCCCCCATGACTAAGAGATAGGCGCGTTCCACGGGTGCCGATAGTCTCTTGCGCAAACTTATCCACAACCCGTTTGCAATCATGAAAAACCCGGTGCAACTCACGTTGCGCCGGGCCTTCGTGTCGCTCTTGGGAGGAGCTTGACTTAGTCGACGTTGAACACCAACGGCTTTGCCTGACGGATCGCCTGATGGGCGGCCAGCTTGGCCAGAACCTCATCGTTGATCGCGCCGTCGACATAAAGCAGCGCGATGGCATCGCCGCCCTGCTTGTCGCGGCCGAGCTGGAAGTTGGCGATGTTGACATTGGCCGCGCCGAGCGTCGTGCCGATGAAGCCGATCATGCCGGGAACGTCGGTGTTGGCGATATAGATCATGTGGTTGCCTACATCGGCGTCGAGATTGATGCCCTTGATCTGGATGAAGCGCGGCTTGCCGTCGGAGAAGACGGTGCCGGCGATCGAGCGCGTCATGCTGTCGGTGGTGACGGTCAGCTTGATGTAGCCGTCATAGACGCCGGTCTTGTCGCGCTTGACTTCGGCGAGCACGATGCCCTTTTCCTTGATCATGATCGGCGCCGAAACCATGTTGACGTCGGCAACCTGATTGCGGATGAGGCCGGCCAGCAGCGCACTCGTCAGCGCCTTGGTGTTCATGCCCGCGGTAACGCCGTCGTAGAGAATCTCGATTTCCTTGATCGGATCGTCCGTCACCTGGCCGACGAAAGCGCCGAGAACGTCGGCAAGCTTGATGAACGGCTTCAGGATCGGCGCTTCCTCAGCGGTGATCGAGGGCATGTTGATGGCGTTGGAAACCGCGCCCTTGACGAGATAATCCGACATCTGCTCGGCCACCTGCAGGGCGACATTCTCCTGCGCTTCGGTAGTCGATGCGCCGAGATGCGGCGTGCAGACGACGTTCGGCAGGCCAAATAGCGGGCTTTCCTTGGCGGGTTCGACTTCGAAGACGTCGAAGGCGGCGCCGGCGACATGGCCAGACTTGATGGCGGCGGCAAGGGCTGCCTCATCCACCAAACCGCCGCGAGCGCAGTTGATGATACGCACGCCCGGCTTCGTCTTGCCGAGTGCGTCAGCGTCAATGATGTTGCGCGTCTTGTCGGTGAGCGGCACGTGCAGCGTGATGAAATCGGCGCGAGCGAAGAGTTCGTCGAGTTCCACCTTGACGACGCCCATTTCCTCGGCACGTTCCTTGGAAAGGAACGGATCATAGGCAACGACATGCATCTTCAGGCCGATGGCGCGGGCGATGACGATGGAACCGATATTGCCGGCGCCGATGACACCGAGCGTCTTGCCGGTGATTTCGACACCCATGAATTTCGACTTTTCCCACTTGCCGGCCTGGGTCGAGGCATCGGCGGAAGGAAGCTGTCGGGCAACGGCGAACATCAGCGCGATAGCGTGCTCTGCGGTCGTGATCGAATTGCCGAAGGGCGTGTTCATGACGATGATACCGCGGCGCGAAGCGGCCGGGATATCGACATTATCGACGCCGATGCCGGCGCGGCCGACGACCTTGAGGTTCTTCGCCGCTTCGATGATCTTCTCTGTCACCTTGGTGGCGGAACGGATGGCGAGGCCATCATAATTGCCGATGATTTCGAGCAGCTTGTCTTTATCCTTGCCGAGCTGCGGCTGGAAATCGACTTCGACGCCGCGATCGCGAAAGATCTGGACGGCGGTTTCCGACAGTTCGTCGGATACGAGAACGCGGGGTGCCATGGAGGCCTCCTGAAAGGGTCAACTGTGATTGAAATGCGAATGCTGGGCTCCGCCTTCCTGGCGGAGCCTGTGGACGCCATGATCTCAGGCAGCAGCCTGGGAGAGCGTCGCCTTCTGCGTTTCGAAAGCCCAGGAGAGCCAGGGCATCAGCTTCTGCATGTCGGCAGCTTCGATCGTCGCACCCGCCCATATGCGCAGGCCCGAAGGCGCGTCGCGGTAATGGCCGACGTCATAGGCGACGCCTTCCTTTTCGAGCAGCGCGACGAGGCCCTTGGCAAAATTCGCCTGGCCGTCCTCATCGAGAGCCGTAACGTCCTTGTCGACGATCTTCAGGCAGACGGAGGTGTTGGACTCCGTCTCGGCCTTGACGGCGAGATTGGCGATCCAGTCGTTAGCGGCAACGAAGTCATGGATGACCTTGGCGTTGGCATCGGCACGGCCGATCAGCGCCTTGAGACCGCCGAGCTCCTTGGCCCAGAGGAGAGCGTCGATATAGTCCTCGACGCAAAGCATCGACGGCGTGTTAATCGTCTCGCCGGTGAAGATGCCTTCGATCAGCTTGCCGCCGCTGGTCATGCGGAAAATTTTCGGCAGCGGCCACGCCGGTACATAGGTCGTCAGGCGCTCGACAGCGCGGGGGCTAAGGATAATGACGCCATGCGCGCCCTCGCCGCCCAGCACCTTCTGCCAGGAGAAGGTGACGACGTCGAGCTTGGCAAAATCGAGGTTCTGAGCGAAAGCCGCCGAGGTGGCGTCGCAGATCGTCAGGCCCTTACGATCGGCCGGAATGAAATCGGCATTCGGAACGCGGACACCAGAAGTGGTGCCGTTCCAGGTGAAGACCACGTCGCGGTCGAAATCGACGGCGGAAAGATCGGGCAGCTCGCCGTAACCGGCCTCAAGCTTGCGGACATCCTTGAGCTTAAGCTGCTTGACGACGTCGGTGACCCAGCCAGCGCCAAAGCTTTCCCAGGCGAGCATGTCGACACCACGTTCTCCGAGCAGCGACCAGAGCGCCATTTCGACGGCGCCGGTATCGGAAGCCGGAACGATGCCGATGCGGTAGTCCGCGGGCACTTCCAGAATGTCACGGGTAAGATCGATGGCCTGCTTCAGCTTGGCCTTGCCGACTTTCGCGCGGTGCGAACGGCCAAGAGCCGCGTCGGAAAGAGCATCGAGCGTCCAACCGGGGCGCTTCGAGCAGGGGCCAGAAGAGAAATGGGTATTGTTCGGACGGGTGTCCGGCTTGGCGAGCTTAGTCATGATGCTATCCTCTCAGATAGAAAGCTCCTCGTTGGGGAGGAGTGTCCCGCCGTCGGATATATTGGAAGCGGCCTGCCGGTGCAATAGGTAAATTGGGCGGATGGACAATGCTTCACGCATTCGTGCAGCAATGATGCCGATGGGATAAGCTTCGCACAGCAAAATCACGCTAGGTTAGTCACAGAAAAGCTGGCTTCTTTGCGGAGACACACCCATATGTATCGGCGTTGAATGGCTCTGCGCCAACAGATGAAGAACAAATGTCTTTAATGTACCAAGCCGCACTGTCCGAAAGCCCTCGCACGCCCGCGCAGCCGCTACTCGTTTACCTCATCAATATTGATCGAGCGACGGACAGACTGGCGGAAATTAAGCGGCAGAGCGATGAATTCGGCATCAGGATCGAGCGCGTCGACGGCGTCGACGGCGCTCTTTTGCCGCGGGAGCAATGGATCGACGTCGATCACGACCGTTTCCGACGTCGGCACGGCAGGGTCATTTTGCCCGGCGAATATGGCTGCTACCGCAGTCATCTGATGGCGTTGCGCCAATTTCTTGCCGACGGCAGCGAAGCGGCTGTCATCATTGAAGACGACATAGCGCTGGACGGCGATTTCCTCGCCCGTGCCATGGCGGCAAAGGAAGCTATCCCGAACGCCGAGGTCATCAAGCTCGTGAACCATCGCTGGGGCGGCTTCCGCGCCGCGGCCCAAAGCCGCACGGGAGACGTGATCGGCCGCTGCCTTTTCGGCCCACAGGGCTCGACGGCATGCTACCTTGTAACGCGCAGTGGCGCCGAAAAGATCGTCAAGGCGCTCGCGGTCATGTCCCTGCCCTGGGATGTCGCTGTGGAACGCGGCTGGGATATGCACACATCCATCTTCACGACGCGCGCCAACATCGTCGGCTTCAGCCCGCTGCAGCGGAGCACGATGATCGGCTGGCGTCGTGACTATCGTGCCGCGAAATCCGCTGCCTGGCGGCGCGTTCCCGCGCATCTCTTCCGCACATTGGATTTCTTCCGCCGCATCGCCTACGTGCTCACGACGCCGTAGGCAGCGACCCTACCAGGTGGTGATTCGCAACCCGATACGGATCTCGTGCCGCGACAGTGCACCGTCGCGACCCATCGTGCCGCCGGCGCCGGCCGACGCATCCGCCGCCGAATAACCGAACATATCGCCGCCGGCGATATGCGAGAAGCGATAACCGAGATCGAGTTTCACATTCGGGGCCACTTCATAGGCGACTCCGGCCATCAAAGCATAGGTCATGCGCCAATCGCTTTCGCCGGGATAACGCGCGCTGACCGAAGCAGCACCACCGCAGCCGGAGACACCGTCGACACAGGAGCCGACAGCATTGACGCTGTTCCAGGAAACCCTCGTCGCGCCGAGACCGGCACCGACATAGGGCGTAAAGCCGGCCAGCGTGCCGAGATCGACATAGCCGTTCACCATCAGGCTACCCGCCTTGAAAGAAGAGCGCGCTTTGGTGGAGCAACCCGTACCGGCTGCGCCGCCTGCGCAGGGCGACGCGCTCGAAATCCGGCCATCGAAATCGCCGCTGAAATAGTCGCCGGTGATATCGGCACGAAGCAAGTCGTTGAATTGATAACCAACGCCGAGGCCACCCGAAAAATCGCCGCTGAAGCGGTCGGAATCAAAGCGGCTGGAGCTGTAATCG
This sequence comes from Rhizobium cerradonense, assembly GCF_030182455.1. Taxonomy (NCBI): domain Bacteria; kingdom Pseudomonadati; phylum Pseudomonadota; class Alphaproteobacteria; order Hyphomicrobiales; family Rhizobiaceae; genus Rhizobium; species Rhizobium cerradonense. The sequence continues at coordinate 195,338 of NZ_JAQJCK010000002.1, read as the reverse complement.
CCGCTGGTGGGGTCATAAGCGCGGAAGGTTGTGTCGTTGTGGCTGGCGTTGACCGCATAGCCGAGATCGCCCCGCACGTACCAGCCCCTAGCATCCTTGACGCTGACTTCGGGCATCTTGATCTCCGGCGGCAGATCACCCGCAAAAGCAGTGCCCGCAACCGCGCTCGCCATCATCGCGGCCAGCGCAAAAGCGTCGAAACGGATCATTACCCCTCGCCTTCCAACCTCGGGCCGATACCCGCTTTCAAGCCGGCCTGCCCTTGTCGTACCCGCCATTCTGGCTCTCCGAGAGGAGAGACCGGGCCGAGCCGCAGCCATTGTCATTTCATTAACCATAGGGAATTCATGGTTAACGAAGGTTTAAAACGCGGTTGAATTGCTTAACGGCGACAGAAAAAAGTAAAAAGCCGCCCGGACGAACCGGACGGCTTTTCAAAGGCTTGGCCGTAGAAAGGCTTACTTGTAGACCGGCTGCGGCTGGACAGGGATATCAGCCGGCGGCATGTAGCTGGCTGTCTGGCAGCCGCCAAACGTATAGCGGGCACCGAGGCGGGCTTCATGCAGGTTGAGGCCCTTGTCGTACCCCGGACCGCCGTTTTCCGCATAGCCGAACATATCGCCGCCTTCGATGTGGCGGTAACGATAGCCGACATCGGCCTTGAGATTGCACGAGAGATCGATCGAAGTACCGGCCATCAGCGCATAGGTGAAGCGCCAGCTACCGCGACCATTGTGGGTAACGGTTTCGTCGCAGGAGCTCGAATCGGCGTTGGAGCAGGAGGTATTCTTCAGGTTGCTCCATTTAACGTAAGTGCCGCCGAGACCACCGCCCACATAGGGGGTGAAGATGCCGTAGGTGCCGATATCGACATAGGCGTTGGCAAGCAAGCTATAGGCCGTCAGCGACGCCACATCTCGGGAGGTCGCGGGCACGGCAGTGAAACCAGGGCCGCAGGCTCCGCAATCGCCGCTTGTCGAGCCCTTGAAATCGGACTTGAAGAGATAATCCAGCGTCACGTCCGTGCGCAGGTAGTTGTTGATCTGGTAACCGACACCGCCACCTAGCGTGAAATTGTCATCAAGCTTTGCGCTGTCGAAATCGACAAGGCTGGAATTGGAGCCCTGGAAATAATTGGCGCCACGCAGATCGGTGAAGGCATAACCGACATCGCCGCGCAGATACCAGCCGCTCGATTGGCTGACGGCAACTTCCGGCGCCGGCTGAGCCGGTTCCGGCGTATAGAGATCGGCCGAAAAAGCGGATGTGCCGACAAAGAGAGCAGCAGCGGCCCCAATCAAAGTTTTCATCATGGCTTTGGCTCCAAATTTATTGCCATTGGCACGGCAAAAGCCTGCCAACCGAAAGACATGATATGGATAATGAATGATAAGGGTTAAAACCCAATTAACTACGAATATTTACTCTGTTCGGTCGATGGATATACTTGGCCCTGTACATTAGCGATTCGTAAAACTAAGCGTACGAACCCGCAATGTCTTTGATTGACTTGGCTTTTCCCGTTACAGGAATAGGACACCTCGCGCCGCAGGAAAAGCCAGAGAGCGCGCACCCGGCCATTCTTATATCGCATATCTGGTTCAGAATTATTCGCCCAGGACTTGCTCCATGGAGATGCGAAACGCAATCCGTGGATGATACGGACCCGGCGCATCACGGCATCGATCGTCTTTGGCGATCACACTCCCATTAAATGATCGGGGCCCCCGCCACCCTTCACCTGCACGATCCGTGGAAAGGAAGCGACAATGAGTGATATCGACAGCAAAGAATTCGTTCTTGCAGGCGTCGTCATGAAACGCTTGTTGTCCGGCGACCAGACCGGAGGGCAGTTCTGTCTCTTCGAGAACAAAAGCAACGGAAATACGAGGACGCCGATCCACGTCCACGCCAAGGACGACGAGACGGTTTACGTCCTTGAAGGCGAGCTGACAGCAGTGCTCGACGGCCAGCCTCTACGCTTGGCTGCAGGCGAAAGCCTCTTCCTGCCGCGCGGCATTCCGCACTAGCTTATGAATATGACCGGCGATCCCAGCAGATACATCTTGATCGGAACCCCCGCTCGGTTCGACGGGTTTCTCGAAGAAGGTGGCCACGAACTTCAACCGGATGAAGTCGTCGGACCGCCGACACCCGAGGAGATCGAGCGTCTCCGCGAGGCCGCGGCAAAGTTCGGCATCATTTTGCTTCCGGATTGGCCCCTCGCCCAAGTGACGCAGTGTCCCAGGCATCAAGATGTTTCCCAACTCTTAAACCAATTGGCAATAATCGGTCCGATACCATGACCGCAGCCGGGGCGTAAAATATGGAGGAAGTCGTTGACTTGCTTTCGCAATCTGGGTGCCGGCCTATGCCTCGCATTTAGCTTTCTGACGACCGCCGCCCTCGCCGGCCCGGTTCCCACACTGCCGGCCGCAGCGACGAGCTGGAACAAGGGACGAGAGACGGGATTACCCATCCCTCGCTATGTGTCGCTGAAAGCATACAAGGCGCGTATGCGCGCTGGGCCATCGACGATTTATCCAACCAAATGGATCTATATGAAACCCGGCCTGCCGCTGGAGATCATCGACGAATACGGCCATTGGCGACAGGTGCGCGATGATATCGGCACGACCGGATGGATGCATAGCGCCCTTCTTTCGGGGCTGCGCACGGCGGTCGTCGGGCCATGGCTGAAGACAAACGCGATGCTGCGCGGAAGCCCGGAAACGACGGCCACACTCATCGCTGAACTGCAGCCCGGCGTCTTGCTGTCGCTACGCTCCTGTACCGGCGCTTGGTGTAGCGTCTCCGTGCGGAAGCATTCCGCGAGCGGCTATGTCAGGCAGAACATGCTCTGGGGTGCTTATCCCGGCGAAATGTTCCGGTGATCCTCTTGCCGCGAGCAATATCAACGGCCGCCCCATCAGGCGGCCGCGGATTTCTTGCCGATATCTGAATAACCGACAGCTTAATCAGGCAGCGTTGCGAACGCTCGAGATCACATCGATCAGACCGCCGACGATGCGCTCGATCTGACCACGGTCGTCGCCTTCCGCCATGACGCGGATCAGCGGCTCGGTGCCGGAGGGGCGGATAACGAGGCGGCCGTTGCGGGCAAGCTCACTTTCGGCATCGGCGATCGCCTTGCGCACCTGCATGTCTTCCAGCGGCTTGCCGCCGGAAATGCGGACATTGCGCAGAAGCTGCGGCACCGGTTCGAAGCGGCGGCAGACTTCGCTGACCGGCTTGCCGGTGCGCTTGACCGCAGCCAGGATCTGCAACGCCGCCACAAGGCCATCGCCGGTCGTGCCATAGTCGGAGAGCACGATATGGCCGGACTGCTCGCCGCCGACATTGTAATTGTGCTGGCGCATATGCTCGACGACATAACGGTCGCCGACCGCGGTGCGGGCAAGCGCCATGCCCTTGTCTTCCAGGAAGCGTTCCAGACCGAGATTAGACATGACGGTCGCGACGATGCCATTGCCGCGCAGCAACTGGCTCTCGGCCCAGCTCTCGGCGATGACGGCCATCAGTTGGTCACCGTCAACAATCGTGCCGGTTTCGTCGACGATGATGACGCGATCGGCGTCGCCATCGAGCGCGATGCCGATATCGGCACGCACTTCGTCCACCTTCTTCTGCAGCGCGACTGGGCTGGTGGAGCCGCAATTGAGATTGATATTGGTGCCGTTCGGCTCGTTACCGATGGTAACGACATCGGCGCCGAGTTCCCACAGTACGGCGGGCGCGACCTTGTAGGCGGCGCCATTGGCGCAATCGATGGCAATGCGCAGGCCCTGCAGCGTCACATCGCGCGGCAGCGTGCGCTTGGCATGCTCGATATAACGGTCATGCACGCCGTCGACGCGCTTGGCACGGCCGATGTTTTCCGACTTGGCGAGATGCGCCGTCATGTCCTTTTCCAGCAGATCCTCGATCTTCGTTTCGAGATCGTCGGACAGCTTGTAGCCATCGGGGCCGAAAAGTTTGATGCCGTTGTCTTCGTAAGGATTGTGCGAAGCAGAGATCATCACACCGATATCGGCGCGCAGTGACCGCGTCAGCATGGCGACGGCAGGCGTCGGAATCGGACCGAGAACGAAGGCGTCGACACCGGCTGCGGTGAAACCCGCCACCATGGCGTTTTCCAGCATGTAGCCGGAGAGACGCGTATCCTTGCCGATGACCACTCGATGGCGATGACTGCCCCGATGGAAAATCGTGCCGGCGGCGATACCCACGCGCATGGCGAGATCCGGCGTCATCGGATAGATATTGGATTGTCCGCGGATTCCGTCCGTTCCGAAATAGCGACGTTTCATATGCACTCCCGTGATTGCAGCGTCCCTTTGAGGGACTGCGGCATCCCGTTCTCCTCCCCGGAATTCCATGGGCGGCGCGAACATCGATGCTTGAGGCTCATGCCATAGATTGCAAACCTCGGCACTTAAATTACCAAGAAAACGTATTACAACGCGTTACTGTTAATAAGCACTAAAAAAGGTCAGTTCTCCACTGAAACAGACCGGCCTCCTAGTCTATCGGCGTAAATCGGGTGGCCGTTGGGACGGCAGCGGTTGGAAGCCAGACGACTGAACCGCACTGGCAGCCCGACGTCACACCGATCAACAGCAACGGCCCTGTTTGCCTTGAGCCTGAACAGGCGGGCAAGGAACTGTTCCAAACGAACAGAACACGCAACAATCGCCCGCCCTCGGTCGAAGAACGGCACCGCAGCTTTTGCACTCGTAGAAATATTGGCACGCGTCAGTTGGCATTGTTTCTGACGCGTTGAAGCCGCAGATTGGACAGGTAATCGTTGAGCTGAGGATCACGGATACTTCACGCATAAAGATATCCAATCGTCATTAGGACAACACCAGTGATGAGACCGCCAGGGTACGGGTTACACACCTGGCGCACGCTCAGCATCGATGCCTCCGCGACATGAATGCAGGCAGGGCGATGCGCTGTTCGCTGTCGACACCTCGAGTCACACCCAGCAACCCGCTTTCCCGCTTGAATTTCGACGTTCGGGTCATCACCGGTATCGAACCGTCTCCGTTCGTCACCCCGGCTATCAAGAAAAAGGCCAGCTCCCTGTTAAAAAAGGAACTGGCCTCTTCGTCTACATGTTCAATCGGCTCTGTGCGTCAGCGTGGCTGCGGTTCGAAACCGCCCTCGGGCTCATCGCCCTTGGTGCCAAGCGGGCCGTCCTTCTTTGCACCGGTCTTCGGGACCGCCGAGCCGCGACTCGGAGGCGTATCGTCACCGAGATCGCGGGCGGGCTTTTCGCCGCGAATGAGCGCCTTGATCTCTTCGCCGGTCAGCGTTTCGTATTCGAGCAGGCCTTCGGCCAGTGCCACGAACTCGTCGTGCTTGGTGGTGATGATGTCCATAGCCTGTTTGTAAGCCTGGTCGATCAGGCGGCGCACTTCGTTGTCGATCTTCTGAGCGGTCGCCTCGGAGACATTCTTCGATTGCGAAACGGAGTGGCCGAGGAAAACCTCCTGCTGGTTTTCACCATAGGCAACCTGGCCGAGCTCATCGGAGAAGCCCCATTGCGTGACCATGGCGCGGGCAAGCTTGGTCGCCTGCTCGATGTCCGAGGACGCGCCGGAGGTGATATTCTCCTTGCCGAAGGTCAGCTCTTCTGCAACGCGGCCGCCCATCATGATGCAGAGGCGCGACACCATCCACTTGTAGCTCATCGAGTAGCGGTCGCCCTCGGGAAGCTGCATGACCATGCCGAGCGCACGACCGCGCGGAATGATGGTCGCCTTGTGCAGCGGATCTGCGATGGCGACATTGAGCGCCGTAATCGCATGGCCAGCTTCGTGATAGGCCGTAAGCTTCTTTTCCGCCTCGGTCATCGCGGAAGAACGGCGCTCGGCGCCCATCATGATCTTGTCCTTGGCGTCTTCGAATTCCTGCATGGTGACCAGGCGCTTGTTGCGGCGGGCGGCCATCAGGGCGGCTTCGTTGACGAGGTTCATCAGGTCGGCACCGGAGAAGCCGGGCGTACCGCGGGCAAGCGTCTTCAGATCGACGTTCGGAGCCAGCGGAACGTTGCGGGCGTGTACCTTCAGGATGCGTTCACGGCCGACAATGTCCGGGTTCGGCACGACGACCTGGCGGTCGAAGCGGCCGGGACGCAGCAGCGCCGGATCGAGAACGTCAGGGCGGTTGGTGGCGGCGATGAGGATGATGCCCTCATTGGCTTCGAAACCGTCCATCTCGACCAGCAACTGGTTCAGCGTCTGCTCGCGTTCGTCGTTACCGCCGCCGAGACCGGCGCCACGATGGCGGCCGACGGCGTCGATTTCGTCGATGAAGATGATGCAGGGCGCGTTCTTCTTCGCCTGTTCGAACATGTCGCGGACGCGGCTTGCGCCGACACCGACGAACATTTCAACGAAGTCGGAACCGGAAATGGTGAAGAACGGCACATTTGCCTCGCCGGCAATGGCGCGCGCCAGAAGCGTCTTACCCGTACCGGGAGGGCCGACAAGCAGAACGCCGCGCGGAATACGGCCACCCAGACGCTGGAACTTCTGCGGATCGCGCAGGAATTCCACGATTTCTTCCAGATCCTGCTTGGCTTCGTCGACACCGGCGACATCATCGAAGGTGACGCGACCATGCGCCTCCGTCAAAAGCTTTGCCTTGGATTTGCCGAAGCCCATTGCACCGCGCGAGCCACCCTGCATCTGCCGCATGAAGAACAGCCAGACACCGAGGATCAGGAGCATCGGCAACAGCGTGCCGAGATAGCTCAGGAAGCTCGAGGAGCCATCCGATTCCGGACGGCCGACAATGTTGACGTTCTTGCTTTGCAGGCGATCAAGCAGGCTGTCGTCCACGACCGGGGCATAGGTCTGGAAGGTTGTACCGTTTTCGACATAGCTGCCGACCACGCGATTGCCAGTGACGGTGACGTCACGGACGCGGCCTGAATCAACTTCCCGAAGGAACTGCGAATACGGAATTTCCCTGGAGCCTGTTTGTGCCGGCGCGTTCTGGAACATACTGAACAGAGCAATCAGCAGCAAAGCTATGATTGCCCACAGAGCGAAATTACGAAAATTAGGGTTCATCGAACTCCCCAGCACTGAAACTTCCGCCGCTGAGCGGCGGCATTACTTGATCCCTAACATAGGGTTGCGCCAAGCCCTTGCCAAGGCAAACCGCATCGCCACATGTTTTTTCCGTCAATAACTCTCAAAGTGGCGGCCGAGTATAGGGTTCACGGCCAAAGCAAGTCGCCAACCGATCCGCAAATGTGAGATCGAATCGTGTCAAAAAGCGGTCGAAAGGCGCAAGATGGGGTGTAATTGTGGCCGACACGGTGCTCCGGCCAGCGCCGGCGGTCACCCGTGGCAACACGGCCCGAGCACGCTGCACAGCGCCCTTCGGCAGCCTCTCCGGAAACTCCGCCGCACCCCTCTCCCCCGCCGCTTCGATGCGGATAGTGGCCGGATCGTGATTGACGATCCGGAAGCGGCCGTCCCATATGCCATCGGCTCCCGGCGCAAGCACAAGCGGCTGGATGTCGCGGCTTTCGCGCATGAGATAAAGCCCGTCCCGGCGCAGGTCGAAGACGACGCCGCCCGCCGTGCGCCGCCCCGGCTTCCCCTCGCCGATGAAATCCAGGATACGACGCATCCGCTCGCGGCCCGGACCATAGGGCTCACCGCCGAATGCGGCGGCGAGATAGGAGAGCGCATAGGAGAGCACGACCTCATCGGCGGCCAGCGCATCGCGGCTGACGACGCAAAGCACGCTCGCATGAACAGTCACATATCTATCCAGCCAGGCGGCGGCTTCCTTCGAGAGCGCCGCGCGAGCCGCGCCATCATCAAGCACAGAGAGCGGCACGACATCCTCCGCCAGGCGTTTGCGCATGCGTACGCGCTCATAGCGGACATCCTCATTGCTCGGATCATCCAACCAGGACATGCCCCGCCGCGTGAGATAGGCGCGGATATCGGCCCGCCGGCAGGCGAGAAACGGCCTGACGATCCAGAGGCGCCGATCGAAGAGCATGGCGTCGGCAATGCCGGTGCCGGCAACGCCCTCACCTTCGCTTAAACGTTCCGCGCGCATGGCCAAGGTCTCGCGCTGGTCATCGAGCGTATGCGCGGTAACGACCACGTTGGCAGAAATATCCGCCGCAATATCGGCAAGCAGCCCATAGCGCGCCTCGCGGGCTGCAGCCATGATACCGCTCTTCGGCTTCTCGCCCTCCCAGCGACGAATGATGTGGGGCACGCCAAGCGATGCACAGAGAGCGGCGACATCGCTTGCTTCATCGGCAGACTCCGACCGCAAACCATGATCAATCGTGGCGGCGGAAAGGGTGATGTTTGAATCCGGGAAGGACTTCAACTGTTCGGAAAGGGCAACCAGCAGGCCGGTGGAATCGCTGCCGCCGGAAATGGCGACTAGAATATGGGCAGGCTTGAAAAGGGAATGAATAAAATCGGCCGCTGCGGCATCTGGCATCTGGGCTGTGGCAGCAGCAGTCACAGCGTCACCGGACATCGCAATCAGCAGGCAAGACGCTTTTGTTCGCTGGCTACCTTGTTGGTAACCGCCTTCGAAGCCTTCGGATAGCGTTTGGTCACTTCGCGCAGCGTTGCGCAGGCCGTATCCTTGTTATCGAGGGCAGCGAGCGACATGCCAAGCTTTAACAGCATTTCCGGTGCCTTTTCGGAGGTGCCGTATTTCTGATGCGCATTCAGGAAAGTCTTGGCCGCATCATTATATTTGCCTTGCGAATAAAGCGCTTCGCCAAGCCAGAAGTTGGCATCGGGCGCCCGGGCGCTATTCGGGTAGCTGTCGATATACTGACGGAACTCCTGTTCGGCGACACTGTAGTCGCCGGACAGGACGTGGCCATAGGCCGATTTATACTGATCGTTTTCGCTGCCGAGCGAGGCCGTCTGCGTGCCTGAGCCGGCGGCCGGCGCAGCACCCGAACCGTTGTTGGCGCGCGTCGCCGTTGCGCCGACCTGCTTGCCGCTCTGATCGAACTGGATCGAGCCGAGCTGCGTCGGCGGCTTGCCAGAACCGCCGCCCTGTTGCGCCGTATTCGGCGCGTCGCCACCTTGCGAATCGCTGATTACACCGGCAATGTCGTCCTGTTGCTGACCGCCGCCTGCGCCCTGCGCCGGGGCATCCGCTTCGCTCTTCTTCATCGGGGCCGCGCCGCCGCCAGTCCCAGCCGCACCGCCAGTGCCCCCACCGCCACGCTTTTCAAGCTGCTGGAAGCGGAATTCATTGTCCTCTTGCGTCTTGCGGATCTGCTCCTGCATCTGCAGCAACTGATAGCTCATCTCTTCGACGCGGCCGTTCAATTGGCGCATCTGGTCTTCAAGCTGCTGCAAACGGACTTCGGCATCGCTGTTTTGAACGTTGATGACGGGTGCCTGCCCGAACTGCCTCTGGGGAGCCGCATTGTTCGGAACGGCCTGTTCCGGTGCACTGCGGCCACCTAAGTGAAGTCCGAAAAGCGACAAGGCAGAGGCGTCACGCTCACTACCGGCGACGGCGGCGAGACAAAGTAAGCTCGCCACGACAAGTTTTCTCATACGGATCATCCTGCCCATTGATTCTTCGCGCCCCAGGGCGCGAACAGGAGATTTTTACAATTAATCTCAAAAAGCAACGGAGTTCGGCCAAAGTGTGGTCAAAAAAGTAAAGGCGGCCACGCGGACCGCCTTTGTGCATTTCAGCCGGAATTTCGGCCTATCAGGAGCCGGCGCCGTTGAGCACGGTGACGGCACGACGGTTCTGCGACCAGCAGGAAATATCGTCGCAGGTCGCGACCGGGCGTTCCTTACCGTAGGAAATCGTCTTCATGCGCTGAGCCGGAACGCCGCGCGAAGCGAGGTAGTCCTTGGTGGCGGCAGCACGACGGGCGCCGAGAGCCAGGTTGTATTCGCGCGTGCCGCGTTCGTCGGCGTGGCCTTCGACGGTGATTGCGTAGTTCGGATAACGAGCGAGCCACTGAGCCTGACGGTCGAGCGTCTGGGAAGCGTCGGCGCGAATCGACGAGCTATCGGTATCGAAGAAGATGCGATCGCCAACGTTGACCGTGAAATCCTGCGGCGAACCCGGAGCGGCATTGCCGGCGCCATTGAGGCCAAGGCCGTTTGCATCGTTCGGCAAGCCCTTCTTGGAGGCGCAGCCGGCAAGCGAAAGGCCGACGAAAAGCGCGATCATGATCGGGTTGCGGGCGAGGTTCTGCATATGGCCAACGGCCGGGGTTGCGATGCGGCTCATTGCCGGTCTCTCCTTAAGTCTCTATCAGGGTTGCCAGACTGTAACCGGGTTCGGTTAATCCGATTCCAACAAATATGGTTAATGATGTCCTAAAGTTGTCCCGAAGTGGTCCACTCACAGGACTTTGCGGCGACAAAGTGACGCTCGACCGGATCAGCGACTTTTCGAGCCGCCGCCCGCTCAAGCTGTTTTCTTGCATGATCTTACTCGATATCGCTTCGCACTTTTGACTGCGTGAAGCGTCGGTTTGCGACCATGCCTGGCCCACCCCTATTCGAGGAGCGGCGACCAAGCCGGGTCGGAAGCGAAGCCCGGGGTCGGAATCTTCTGCTCGTTGTAGCCCGTCAGATCGATCGAATAGAGCTGCGGGCCACTGGAGCCCTGCGGTTCGCGGAAGAACATGATGACGCGTCCGTTCGGCGCCCAGGTCGGGCCTTCATTGTGGAAGCCCGTGGTCAGCAGCCGCTCGCCCGAACCATCCGTCTTCATGACGCCGATCGAGAATGTCTGACCAGACTGCTTGGTGAAGGCGATGAGATCGCCGCGCGGCGACCACACCGGTGTCGAATAGGAGCCGTCGCCGAAGGAGATGCGGTGCTGGTTGGAGCCATCCGCATTCATCACATAGATCTGCTGCTTGCCGCCGCGGTCGCTTTCGAAGGCGATCTGCGTGCCATCAGGCGAATAGGAGGGCGATGTGTCGATGGCGGCCGTCGAGGTCAGGCGGGTCGTGGTGCGCGAGCGCAGGTCCATCGTATAGATGTTGGCATTGCCTTCCTGCTGCAGGCTCATGATCACCCGCTGGCCATCCGGCGAGAAGCGCGGCGAAAACGTCATGCCCGGGAAGTTGCCCACCAGTTCACGCTGGCCCGTCTGCAGTTGCAGCAGATAGACGCGCGGCTGCTGGTTGGCGAAGGACATGTAAGTGACTTCCTGCCGGTTCGGCGAGAAGCGCGGCGTCAGCACGAGGTCGCTGCCGTCGGTCAGCATGCGGGCATTGAAGCCGTCCTGGTCCATGATGCCGAGCTGCGTCTTGCGGGCCGTCTTTGGGCCGCTCTCGGCAACGAAAACGACGCGGGTGTCGAAATAGCCCTTCTCGCCGGTGATCTTTTCATAGATCGCGTCAGCAATGATGTGGGCGACGCGACGCCAGTTGTCCGGCTGCGCATAGAACTGCTGGCCGATCATCTGCTGGCTGCCATAGGTGTCCCACAGGCGGAACTCGGCGCGAAGGCGACCGCCCTCTTGCGTCACTCGGCCGGTTACCAGCGCCTGAGCGTTGATCGCCGTCCAGTCCTGGAAGCGCGGCGTGGCATCCGGATTGCTGATCTTCTCGATGAAGGCCTGCTTGTTGACAGGCGCAAACAGGCCGGAGCGCTGCAGGTCGGCAGCAATGACGCCCGAAATCTGTGCGCCCAGGCCATCATTCGACAGAAGGTCGGTGATGGCGATCGGCATCGGCTGGACGTTGCCCTTGTTGATGTTGATCTCGACCACAGCATAAGCCGGAGTGGCGAGGGCTGCCGTCAAGGCTGCCAGCACCAGCAGGAGACGAACGAGGGATTTTCTGATCATATGTATCAAGCCTTTCAGCATTAATGCCCGAAGTCGTCGGCTTTGAAGTCAATGACTACTTCTCTCCAGGCGTCATTTTTATTCATTGGGAGATCTTTGAACGGAACTGATCTTAGAATTGCTCTATAGATGCTCGCGGCAATTGCCGTGCGCGTGGCAGCGGGTCCGCCAATCATGGTGATCTTTGGTTCACCAATAATTTTGCCCGACTGACCTACCTTTATGCGTACCTTCGCTCGAACCTTATCCGCCCCATCCAAACCGGGCACCATGGACCAGTTGCTAGCGATGCGATTCTCTATCTCGGCCTCTGCAGCTTGATCCGACTGGGGCATCAAGTGCTTAGCTTCAGCCGATGTGGAGAGCGTGGCCGCGAGCGAGACCAATAAGGAAACGAAAGCGAAACGACATCGATTCATATTGGCTATGCTCACCATCACAGCCCCAGGTCCGCTGCGCTGAAGTTGACGACAACTTCTTGCCAATCGTCGTATTTGTCCGGCGGCAGGATCTTCATGAAATCCACCTGCGACCGCAACACCGCGCGAACGGCGCCGCCCTGCAAGGCAGCCTGTGTCGACGCCGGTCCGCCGCTCGCGGAGACTTCCGGTTCACCGACGATCTGGCCGGACTTGTCGAGCTTGAAATGCACTTTGATCTTCACATCGCCCGCGCCTTCCAGGCCAGGAATGATATTCCAGTTCTTGGCGATCAGGTCGCGCAGGCCGTCCTGTTGGCTCTGGCTGAGCTTGCCGCTACTCAGCGACTTCATGCCACCGGTCGAAGCGACATTGGTCTGTGCACCCGCAGAAGTTGACTTCGCCGAGCGCTTGGCACCGCCGCCGGACGAGGTGTTATTGAGCACCTTGTTGATCTCATCGGCGAGGCCATTATCCAGACCGGCATTCGAGCCTTTTGCCGTCTCGCGCTTCTTGTCGCTGTCGCCCTGCCCGTTATCGGTCGAGGTGTTCTTGCTCGTGCTTTGAGTGGTCGTCTTGTCCGTTGGCTTGGCTGTTGGTTTGGCTTCCGCCACCTGTTGTGGCTTCACCACAGGCTTTTGCTCCGGCTTCGGGTCGGGCTTCGCCTCGGCAGTCTTCGGCGGCTGGACTGGCTGCGGCTTCACGTCCGGAACAGGAACCTTGTCCGCCGGCGGCTGCGCAGCCTCCTCGGTCGGGTTTTCGGTCACCGGCTTCGGATCAGCCTTTTGCGGAGTCGGTGTCGGGGTCGGCGTGGGTGTTGGCGCAGGCGTGACCTCGCTCTTCTGCGGCGTCGGCTCCGTCTTCTGTGGCGTGGGGGTGGGCGTCGGTGTCGGTGTGGGGGTCACATCCGGCTTCTGCTGCGGAACAGCAGCCACTTCCTTCGGCGCAGCCTCTGTATCCTGCTGCTCGATCGTCTTGACATCGTTCGGCCGCGGATCGTTCTGCGGCACCGGAACGTCGGTCTTCTTCGGCGCGAGGGCGGCGTTCTCATCTTGCGGACGCTGCGTCGGCACGGCCGGGTTCTTCAGGTCGATATCGTTTTCGCCGGCATTCTGCGCGTTCGCGACCTGGGTCTGCTTCTTGGTCTGCTTCGGCGCCGCATGATCCGTCACCGGCGCATGCTTCTCACCCTGCTGAAGCTGATCGGCGGGGACGATATCGACGTCCATCGCCGTGCTCTCCGGCGTCTCCAGAGGCGCAGGCGCACTCAGCGTCAGCATGGCGCCGATCAGCACCAAGATGTGAATGACGGCAGATGTGGCGATGCTGCGCTTCATGTCGATCCGTCAATGGTCCGTTATCTGCTGCGTAACCAGGCCGATATTCTTGTAGCCGGCCTCCTGGATGCGCGACATGACGTCGGCGATGACGCCATAGGGCGCTTTTCCGTCGCCGCGTACGAAAATGCGTTCATTGTAGCCGGTGGTGGCGATCGCCTTCAGCTTGGCGGCAATGTCGGCCGCTTCGATCTGCGTTTCCTGCAGGAAGACCTGGCCGTCCTGCTTGATGGAAATGGTGATCGGCTGGGTCTGGGCGTTCAATGCGCCGGCCTGCGTTTGCGGCAGGTCGATCGGCACGCCGGATGTCATCATCGGCGCGGCCACCATGAAGATGATCAGCAGCACGAGCATGACGTCGACCAGCGGCGTCACGTTGATATCGGCGATCGGACCGCCTCGGCCACCGCCGCGACGCCCGCCCCGGCGGCCACCGCCGCCACCCTTGCCTCCAACAGACATTGCCATGTGATTTACTCCGGTTCCGTCTGCGATTTACTGCGCAGCCTGGCGCGGCTGCAGCTTCTCATCGATCTGGCGCGACAGGATGGCGGAGAATTCGTCCGCGAAGCCTTCCATGCGCGCCGAGAGCTTGCCGGCGTCGGCCGAGAACTTGTTGTAGGCGATAACTGCGGGAATAGCGGCGACGAGGCCGATCGCGGTCGCGAGCAAGGCTTCTGCGATACCGGGGGCGACGACCGCGAGATTGGTCGACTTCGAACCGGCGATCGCCTGGAACGAGGTCATGATACCGACGACGGTGCCGAAGAGACCGATGAACGGGCCGGCCGAACCGATGGTCGCAAGCGATCCGAGGCGGGCGACCAGATGTTCCGATTCACGCGCCAACGTCACGTCCATGGCGCGATCGATACGCATCTGCAGGCCGATCGGCGAACGCGCGCCGCGCTCGAACGACTTCTTCCATTCGCGCATGGCGGCGACGAAGATGGCGCCCAGTCCCGTATTGGTACGCTCCGAAAGCGTGCGATAGAGTTCCTCGAGCGACTGGCCCGACCAGAAGACCTGCTCGAAATGATCGAACTGCCGGCGGGCCCGGGCATAGCTCAGATACTTGTCGATGACGATCGCCCAGGTCCATACGGAGGCCGCGAGCAGTCCGAGCATGACAAGCTTGACCACCAAGCCTGCCTGCATGAAAAGCGACCAGAGGGTGATGTCCGGTGTGGTGGCCGCTGCCAATGCTACTTGTTCCATTGATCCAAAATCCCCGAATCCAAACGCCCGGCGCTAGACCGGGCGGCTAAAAGTGATCTCACAAGAAATGTTTGGCAGCCGCCGCTGAACGCCCTGGTCAAAGCCTTCCAAGCTTACAACTGCCTTCTTGCCGTCAAATTTGGTCAAAGGAAGGCGTGCGCCGCACAAACTCCGACAACGGCAGTAAGACACTATTATGGTTAAAAGAATGTTAGCGTCGGAGCATGAAAGATTTGACGGTGACGAAGGTTATTCTGTCTCCTGGAAAGAACGGACCGGACGAAACCGGCGGCAGGCACAAAACAGTTCTTGCGCGCGGGAATTCCTTCACACAAAACTCAAGTTTTAGCAAGGAGACTTTTCGAGGCCTCCGACATCGCCACACACGGCTGCCTGCTGGCTCTAAGCAGCCTCCCTTATGGCACTAAACCACAGCCTCGGACGCCACCAGCATCTGCGCAGCCAGCTTTTCCGGTAACCGCCGCGGTTTTCCCTTGGCGTTGATTACCGCGATAATGACCTTGGCCGCGATCAGCAGCGTCTCACCGCGGCGGATTTCCTGGGACAGCACCATCTTGGCGCCACCGGCCTTCTCGGTCGTTGTGCGAATCACCAACAGGTCGTCCATTCGCGCCGGCCCCCTGAAGTCGATCTCCATACGGTGAACGACAAAAACCAGCCCCTCCTCGTCGGCATTCAGGAGCTCGCGCTGTTCCACGCCGAGGCAGCGCAGATAGTCCGTGCGGCCGCGTTCGAGGAAGTGGAGGTAGCGCGCATGATAGACGAGGCCGGAAAAATCCGTATCCTCATAATAGACTCGCTGCACCAGCCGGTGGCTACCGGCTTCCAGTTCCCCGGCAATCAGAAAGGGGCTGTTCATCGTCGCCGCATCTCCAAAAAATCTGGGGACCCTCTTTGGCCGAACTTCTGCCATCAAGCAAGCTTTGAACGATTGTCATAAATACTGACTATCCGGAATGGTGCCGGATAGCGATCGACGCAGAAGGATACGATCTCATGAAAATAGCGGTTATGGGCGGCGACGGTTTCATTGGTTGGCCAACCTCGCTGCATCTCTCCGATGCCGGTCATGAGATCCATATTCTCGACAATCTCTCCCGCCGCTGGATCGACACGGAGCTCGGTGTGCAATCGCTGACGCCGATGGATTCGATCCAGGAGCGCACCCGCATCTGGCATGCGGAGACCGGCCGCCGCATCCACTTCCACCTCATCGATCTCGCAAAAGACTATGAGCTTCTGAAAAAGTGGCTCGCCGAGCATCGCCCCGACGCCATCGTCCACTTTGCCGAACAGCGCGCCGCGCCCTATTCGATGAAGAGCGACCGCCACAAGAATTACACGGTCAACAACAATGTCAGCGCCACGCATAATCTCCTGAATGCGCTGGTCGAACTCAACCTTGACGCCCATCTCGTCCATCTCGGCACCATGGGTGTCTATGGCTATTCCACGGTCGGCGCCGCCATTCCGGAAGGCTACCTGCCCGTCGGCATCGAGACCGTCGATGGCCGGACCGTCAATCAGGATATTCTCTATCCGGCCAATCCGGGTTCGATCTACCACATGACCAAATGCCTGGATCAACTCCTCTTCCAGTTCTATGCCAAGAACGACGGTCTCAGGATTACCGACCTGCATCAGGGCATCGTCTGGGGCACGCATACGGAGCAGACGCGCCGTCACGAACAATTGATCAACCGCTTCGACTATGACGGCGATTACGGCACAGTACTGAACCGCTTCCTCATCCAGGCGGCGATCGGCTACCCCTTGACCGTGCACGGCACCGGCGGCCAGACCCGCGCCTTCATCCACATCCAGGATTCGGTGCGCTGCATCGAGCTGGCGCTGAAGAACCCGCCGCCGCGCAATGCGCGTGTCGAGATCTTCAATCAAATGACGGAGACGCATCGGGTCCGCGATCTCGCCGAGATGATCGCCAAGTTGAGCGGTGCGGAAATCGTCCGGCTGCCCAACCCACGGAAGGAAGCGCCGGAGAACGACCTGATCGTCAAGAACGACAAGTTCCTCGATCTCGGCCTGGCGCCGATCACCCTGCAAGCGGGTCTTTTGAGCGAAATCGTCGATGTCGCCAGGAAATATGCCTATCGCGTCGATCGCTCGCGCGTTCCGGCCGTTTCCGCCTGGACCAAGGATCTCGCGGCGACGGTCAACCACGATCCCGAAGGCAAGCGATTGAAGTCGGTCTCATGATGTTCGGAAGCGAAATCCTGCAGGGGATACGGCCGCGCTCCACCCCGCAAGCGCGGCAAGCCTTCGTCACGCTCGTCACCAATGCCGACTACGCCATGGGCGCGTTGGCATTGATGCATTCGATTTCGCGCACCAGCACCAGAGCCGATATGGTGGTTCTACACACGGCAGGCGTCGACGAAAGTGATCTTGCGCCGCTGAAAGGACTCGGCTGCCGGCTGGTGGAAGTGGAACATCTGGCGCTTTCCGATGAATTCAACGAGCGCCACGCGCGCGGCAATCTGCATGCCAACGCTCCCTTCACCAAGGGCCGCAAACCATCATTCCACTCGCCGCTCGATAATTTCTGCAAGCTCAGGCTCTGGCAGCTCATCGAGTATGACACCTGTGTCTTCATCGATGCGGATGCATTGGTGCTGAAGAATGTCGACAGGCTCTTCGACTATCCGGAATTTTCCGCCGCACCCAACGTGTATGAAAGCCTTGCGGACTTTCATCGAATGAATTCCGGCGTCTTCGTCGCCAAGCCGTCGCTCGCGACCTTCAAGGACATGCTGAAGCTGCTCGATCGTCCCGACGTTTTCTGGCGGCGCACCGACCAAACCTTTCTCGAGACATTCTTCCCGGATTGGCACGGCCTGCCGGTCTTCATGAATATGCTGCAATATGTATGGTTCACCATGCCCACGCTTTGGGACTGGAACAGCATTTCGATCCTGCATTACCAATATGAAAAGCCTTGGGAGAAGAACCACCCGAAGGCCGATCAACTGAAACCGCTGATCGATTTGTGGCACCATTTCCATGCCGGGCGTGACGTGCCAGACATCACCGCATTCGCCAATCCGAAAGAGGCGGCATGAAAGTTCTGGTCTCGGGCGGGACAGGTCTCGTCGGCCGCTATATCGTCGAGGAGCTGCTTGCTGCTGGATATCAGGTTGCCGTCGGCGGCCGCAACGCACCGGAATCCAGCCTCTTCTCCCAGCCCGTCACCTTCGTGCCATTTAGCCTCGACCCTTCTGAGGATCAGAGCGACGTCTTCGACGATGCCTATTTCTTCGTGCACGCGGCCTTCGCGCATGTCCCCGGCAAATATCGCGGCGGCGAAGGCGACGATCCCGAGAGCTTCCGCCGGCTCAATCGGGATGGCACGATAAAGCTATTCGAGACGGCAAAACGCGCGGGCATCCGCCGCTGCATCTTTCTCTCGTCGCGCGCCATCTATGGTGATCGGCTGGCCGGCGAGACGCTGACGGAAGACATCATCCCGACGCCGAACACGCTCTATGGCGAAGTGAAGCGCGATGCCGAACACGCCCTCTTCTCCTTGTCCGCGCCCGGCTTCCTGACGGCAAGCCTAAGGGCGACGGGCGTCTACGGCGACCTCCGGCCGAACAAATGGGATGATCTTTTCACGGACTACCTTGCGGGAAAGACCGTTCCTTCCCGCGCCGGAACCGAAGTCCACGGTCGCGACCTCGGCCGCGCCGTCCGCCTGCTCTTGGAAACAGAGACCAGCCGCATCAATGGCGAGGCTTTCAACCTCTCGGATATTCTCACCGATACGCACAATATCCTTGCGCACTTGCAGCGGGCAACCGGCTGTCCGAACCCCCTGCCCGCACCCGCGTTACAAGGCGTCGTCAGCGCTATGGATACGTCGAAAATCCGCGCGCTCGGCTGGCGCGGCGGCGGCACGGCCTTGCTGGAAGAAACTATTGCGAAATTGACGATGCCGCCGCGCCATGCGGGTTTCAGCGCATCAGAATCGTCTCGTCCCAGCTAAGCGCCGCCAAGTCCTCACCCCGAAATCTCGCATCGTCGGCAACGATGAATTCATCCAGTTGCGGCGGGGCGACGCTGCTGCCGGCGAGCATGGCATGCACCTGCCCGCGATGATGGGTCTGGTGCTGGAAAAGATGGTTCAGCACATCCTCCGCACGCTCCCTCTGGATGCGGTCGCCGCGATGCAGATCGATCACCCGTACCAGCCCCTCGGGATTCAGATGTTCACACAGAACCACGAGCCGCGCGTCGACTTTGCCTTGCTCCACCGTCAATGCATCGAGCGTGTCGAATGGCTCTTCGATGTCGAAAGCCTTAAGACCAAGCGTCCCGCCCTCCAGCGCATCGACATAAAACCAGTCGACGGTCAGGATGTGATTAAGGGTCAACTTGATCGACGGAAAGAAGCTCACCCGCCTGGCCTCGAACTCACCAGGGCGAAGCGCCGCACAAGCCCGATGCAATCGAGTATTCGCCAAGGCGTTGTTGTAAGCGAGCTTGCGGAACACGCGGATCGGATCGAAACCGGACATGCTGCACTCCCTCCTCTACGCTTTGTCGAGATCGCCGTCCCGCCAAACCAGATGGCGCGCGGTTATCGGCAGACTTTCGATTTCGTCGGCAATGAAATAGGGCGGAATATCGAGTGCAACCAGCGCCTCGCGCGTGGCCGGCACCCATTTGAATTCGAGATGATTGTCGCCGTCTTGGATGCGATGAACGATCTCCTCCGGCCGAAACGGGAAACCCCGGGGGATATCCATCACATAGTAGAGCCCCAGCTCATGCCAATCACGGCGCTCGTAGTGAAAGAAGTTCTCCACCATCCAAAGCAGC
This sequence comes from Rhizobium cerradonense, assembly GCF_030182455.1. Taxonomy (NCBI): domain Bacteria; kingdom Pseudomonadati; phylum Pseudomonadota; class Alphaproteobacteria; order Hyphomicrobiales; family Rhizobiaceae; genus Rhizobium; species Rhizobium cerradonense. The sequence continues at coordinate 175,633 of NZ_JAQJCK010000002.1, read as the reverse complement.
CGGCCAACCACAACGTCGACGCCCAGCTCCTCCATCATCTCTCGCCGCAACGTCTCCTGCGACGTCTCGCCGATTTCCGCCCTGCCGCCCGGAAAGGTCCAGAACGGCTCATGCACAGCGCGGTGGACGAGCACATGCCCCTCGCGAAAACCAAGGCCCGCCACGCGCATCTGGTATCGCGCATGACCGGCGTTCACCCTGATGGCCCTGCGTTTCGACATCGCCCTATCCCAGATCGATCACAACGATTTCCGGCGGGACGCCGACGCGAACCGGCGCCACCGAACAGCCCAGGCCGCCGGAGACGATGATATGGCGGTCCTCTTCGACAATATGGCCATAGACATACCGGTCGCCATAGCGCGACGGCAGATAGGGCGACCAGCCGAAAACCCTGACCTGCCCGCCATGCGTATGACCGGACAAGGTCAGCGACACGCGCGACGGCACGGTCGGAAAGATATCGGGCTCATGGGCGAGGAGGATAACCGGCGCCTCGTCATTCACCTGCGCCAGTGTGCCGTCGAGATCATCGAGCCCCGTCGTGAACTGGCGCTTCCAGCGGACGCTCCGGCGCAAAGCAAGCTGATCCTCGACGCCTGCCAGCCAAAAGCCGTGTCCATCCTTTTCGAGACGAGCCGAACGATTGGAATAGACCGGAATTCCGACATCCGCCAATGCCTTGTGACTGAAGGTCGGGCCTGAGCCGCGCTTTTGCGCCGCCGCATCGTGCCACCAGTCATGATTGCCGACGATTGCGTGAACGCCGAGCGGCGCCTTCAGGGCCGCGAGCTCCGCCGCCCACACCCGATGATCGACGCGTCCGGTTACGAAATCCGTCCCCGACGTGTAATCGCCGAGCAGAACGATGATATCGCCACCGAGATCGTTGGCACGGGTGCAAATGGAGGCGATGCGATCGGCCGTCATCCACGGTCTGCACGCATGAAAATCGGCAAGGGCTACGATCCTCAGTTTCAGCCCCGGCGCCCAACCAGGCGGCGTCAACTGGTAGCGGGCCACGTTGAGGCGCAAGACGGGCTCGTATCCAAAGGCATAGCCACCGAGCGCCATCAATCCGACGATACTGCTGCCGAAGAGCTTCAGGAAACCGCGACGGCCGATCACTCGCCTTCCTCCTGGAACAGCCTGAACTGTGCTGCCTCCAGGTCCTTTGGCGGCTGCATCCCGAGATGTCGCCAGGCGATCGCCGTCAGTACGCGGCCGCGCGGCGTACGCTGAATGAAACCCTGCTGTATCATATAGGGCTCGATGATATCCTCGATCGCGTCGCGCGGTTCGGAGAGGCCCGCGGCGATGGTTTCGATGCCGACCGGGCCGCCGCCGAAATTGACGGCGATCATGTTGAGATAGCGCTTGTCGAGCTGATCGAAACCGACATTGTCGACCAGCAGCCGCGTCAATGCCTCATCGGCGATCTCGCGGGTTACCGCCTCGGCCTTTGCCACTTCGGCGAAATCGCGCACCCTGCGCAGCAGGCGGCCGGCAATGCGCGGCGTGCCGCGGGCGCGTCTGGCAATCTCGCGCGCGCCCTCTTCGGTTATCCCGAGCCCCATCAGCCGCGCTCCGCGGCGGACGATCAGCTCCAGTTCCTCGACCGTATAGAAGCTCAAGCGAACAGGAATGCCGAAACGGTCACGCAGCGGCGTCGTCAGCAGGCCGAGACGCGTGGTGGCGGCGACCAGCGTGAACTTTGCGAGATCGATCTTCACCGAACGCGCCGCCGGGCCTTCGCCAATAATCAGATCAAGCTGGAAATCCTCCATGGCCGGATAGAGAATTTCTTCGACGGCCGGATTGAGGCGATGGATTTCATCGATGAAGAGCACGTCCCGCTCTTCGAGATTGGTCAGAAGCGCGGCAAGATCGCCGGCCTTGGCGATGACCGGGCCGGACGTCGAGCGGAAATTGACGCCGAGTTCCTTCGCCATGATCTGCGCCAGCGTCGTCTTGCCGAGACCCGGGGGGCCGACGAACAGCACATGGTCCAACGCCTCGCCGCGTCCTTTCGCAGCCTCGATGAACACCTTGAGATTGGCGCGAGCCTCCGCCTGGCCGGTGAACTCGTCCAGCGACTGCGGCCTAAGCGTCACATCCAGGTCTTCGCCCCGCTTTTCCGGCGATATCAAGCGTGCGGCTTCGCTCATGTCAGACGTTCCATTCCCGGTATGCGTTTTGCGGCTTTGATGCTGAAGACCATGGCGGTCACCATGGCTCCCTCCCTTAGATCACCATTCCGTGGAAGAGCGCCATGAATCGATCTCCTTACCTTGAGACAATAGTAAGGAATAGAAAAAGGTGCAAAGGATCACCGTGCGAGCTCCTTCAAGCCCAGCCGGATCAGCTTGGCGCTGTCTGCCTCCTCACCCGCCGATTTCATCGCAGCCGCAACCGCATTTGCGGCCTGGTCGCGGGAATAGCCGAGATTGGTGAGCGCAGAAACGGCATCGGCGACCGGGGCGGAAGCGACACCCTCGCCCAATTCCTGCTTTAGGCCGATATTGATCGCCTCGCCCGCAAAGGCCGGCGCCTTGTTCTTCAGCTCGGTGACGATGCGCATCGCCACTTTCGGCCCGACACCCGGCGCCCGGGATACGGCGCCGCGGTCCTGCAGCGCGATCGCATTGGCGAGTTCCGACGGCGTCAGCGTCGACAACAGTGCCAGCGCCACCTTCGCGCCGATACCCTGCACCGTCTGCAGAAGATTGAACCACTCCCGTTCAAGCACCGTCGTGAACCCGAAAAGACGGATCTGGTCCTCGCGGACATAGGTCTCGATGAAGAGAACACAGGCCTCGCCGGCCGAGCCGAGTTTCGACAGCGTACGCGCCGAACAATAGGCGACGTAGCAGACGCCGTGCACATCCACGAGCGCATAGTCCTCGCCGATCTCTTCGATTGTGCCTTTCAACTTGCCGATCATGAATGATGTCCGTCAGGGATGGGTTTCGGGAGAGATAAGGTCAAGTGAAGGAAAGTAAGAGCGATAACGAAAACAAACTACCCCGCCAGCGCCGCCTGGCGCATCCGGCTGGCGCCGCGATTATGGGCATGGCAGATGGCGATGGCGAGTGCATCGGCGGCGTCGTTGCCTTTGAACTCCACCTTCGGCATCAGGATCTTCAGCATCATGTGGATCTGCTGCTTCTCGCCATGACCCACACCGATCACTGCCTTCTTGACGGCATTCGGCGCATATTCGGCAACCTGCAGCCCGGCGCGCGCCGGCACGAGCATGGCGATACCGCGCGCCTGGCCGAGCTTCAGCGTCGCCACCGCATCCTTATTGACGAAGGTCTGTTCGACAGCGGCTTCATCCGGCTTGTAGCTGTGGACGATATCGGCAAGCCCATCGTGAAGCTGGCAGAGGCGCGACGCGAGATCCATCTCGCCGTCCGACGTCACCGTCCCCGAGGCCACGAAACGCAGGGAATTGCCCAATGTGTCGATAATGCCCCAGCCGGTGCGGCGCAGGCCGGGATCGATGCCGATGATTCGAATCGTATTCTGCATGCGTCAACCTATCTTTGGAGCTGCAGATGTGCCAGCAAAATGTGAACAAAACAAAAACAAACTCCCAAACCCAGCCTCTTTCTGCAGCTTTGAAATTAGGGTGACGAAATTGCCGGGCAGGGTTTGGAATGGAGTGTCGGCGCTCCTACATGGAGACAATTGCTCCTCCCCTTTCACCACGCAGGTCTCTTGCCATGGTCCCCTTTTCCATCCTCGATCTTTCGCCCGTTGCCGAGGGCAGCACAGTCAGCCAATCCTTCGAAGGCTCGAAGCGCCTAGCGCAGAAGGCGGAAGCGCTTGGCTACACCAGGTTCTGGCTGGCGGAGCATCATGGCATGCCCGGCGTCGCCAGCGCCGCGACCGCGGTTGTTATCGGCCATGTCGGAGCAGCCACGTCGCGTATCCGCATCGGCTCGGGCGGCGTCATGCTGCCGAACCATTCGCCGCTGGTGATAGCGGAGCAATTCGGCACGCTCGAAGCCCTGTTCCCCGGCCGCGTCGATCTCGGTCTCGGTCGTGCGCCGGGCACGGATATGCGCACGGCGCAGGCCCTGCGTCGCAACCTCGATGCCGGCGCCCAGAGCTTCCCCAATGATATTGTCGAGCTGCAGCATCTGTTCAGTCCGGCCGACGAGAACCAATCGATCCTTGCCGTGCCCGGCAACGGCGCCAAGGTGCCGATCTGGCTGCTCGGATCGAGCCTCTACAGTGCCCATCTCGCCGCCATGCTCGGCCTGCCCTATGCTTTCGCCTCGCATTTTGCGCCGGAAGCTTTGCTCGATGCGGTTGCCATCTATCGCGACCGCTTCACGCCGTCGGCAACGCTCGACAAACCCTATGTCATGGTCGGCGTCATGGGCTCGGCCGCGGAGACCGACGAAGAGGCGGATTATCACTTCACCTCGGCACAGCAGCAATTCGTCAACCTGCGCCGCAATGTCCGCGGCCCCTTCCCTCGCCCCCGCAGGGACATGGACGATTTCTGGACGCCTATGGAAAAACTGAATGTCGAACACACCCTGCGTTACGCCATTGTCGGCTCACCCGCGACTGCGGAGGCCAAGCTTTCGCAGTTCATCAAGGATACGGAAGCGGACGAAGTGATCATTTCGATGCCGATCCACGACATCGAGGCGCGGCTGAGATCGGTGGAGCTATTCGCGCAATTGCCGTCATTCAAGAAGGCTGCCTAATAATAGAAAAGCCCCAGTCTCCCTTGGCAAAACCTGGGAGACTGGGGCTTATTTTTAGAGGAAAAAATCAGGCCGAGAGCTTGGCCAGAATCTCTTCGGAGACTTCGAAGTTCGAGTAGACGTTCTGCACGTCGTCATCGTCTTCCAGGCTGTCGATGAGCTTCATCAGCGACTGTGCCTTTTCTTCATCGACCGGCACATTGTTCTGGGCACGCCAGATCGCCTTGACGGTTTCGGCTTCGCCGAGCGTTGCTTCGAGTGCCTTGGCAACCTCGTTCATCGCTTCGAAACCGCAGATGATGGTGTGGCCTTCCTCATCGCTCTCGACATCGTCGGCGCCGGCTTCGATCGCGGCTTCCATCACCTTATCCGCATCGCCGACCTCGGGCTTGTAGGTGATTTCACCGACATGGTCGAAGGAGAAGGAGACCGAGCCGGTTTCGCCAAGCGCGCCGCCGGCCTTCGTGAAGATCGAGCGGACGTTCGACGCGGTGCGGTTGCGATTGTCGGTTAGAGCCTCGACGATGATCGCCGTGCCGCCGGGGCCGTAGCCCTCATAGCGGACCGCATCGTAATTCTCGGTATCTGCGCCGGAGGCTTTCTTGATGGCGCGATCGATATTGTCCTTGGGCATCGACTGCGCCTTGGCGTTCTGGATCGCCAGGCGCAAACTTGCGTTCATGCTCGGATCAGGCAGACCCGACTTGGCGGCAACAGTGATTTCACGTGCCAGCTTCGAGAACATTTTCGAACGCACCGAGTCCTGACGACCCTTGCGATGCATGATGTTTTTAAACTGTGAATGGCCAGCCATGGCACCCCTGTTCACGTCTTTTGTTGGGAATGGGCCGCCTTATAAGAGCGAAGTGGCTTTCATTCAAGCAAAAAGCCCGCAAGGACGCCCACGACAGGGCGCCCGGTAGCGATATCCTTCGAAGGTGTGCCCGGGCGGAGGGAGAGGGCCGCCCGGGCATCGTGCTGATCGGCTCAAAGCCCCCTCAGCACGTAAATCAGCGGCTTGCGCGGCAGGGTTTTCAGCGAAACGGTGGTGCTTGCGGTGGGCGCATAGGCGATGTCGAAATCCGGGCCGAACATCGCCAGGAATTGCTGTATCGGCGGCCCCCAGCGGTGCATTGGCAGAATGAGCGACGAACGCAGCCGTTTCACCACCCGGCTCATGCTGTCCGCGCCCATGGTAAGGCCGCCATCGACCGGCACCATGACGACATCGAGCCGGCCGATTTCGGCATATTGCTTGTCGTTGAGCTCGAAATGCAGGTGCCCAAGATGGCCGATGCAGAGCCCGGCCACTTCGAAGATGAAGATCGAATTGCCGTTCGCCTCGACACCTCCCGACCATCCACGAATATCGGTCACCACGTTGCGGATCAGCGTATCGCCGACAGTCAGATTGATCTTCGCCGGCTCGCCGGGCGTATCGCTCCAGCCGTGCAGCACATATTTGATCGCCGGATCCGGGGTCAGCGTGTAATGGCTTGGATGCGCCTTGTTCATCGTCACGACGGTCGGCGTATAAGGCGGGACAAAGGCGCCGCTGAAATCGGTCGCGATCGACACACCGCCGGGTGTCTCTATGAAGAGGGTGGCATGACCGAGGAAGGTGATTTTTACATCGCCGCCGACGGGATCGTTGGCCGGAAGCGGGGCTGAACCGGAAAAGCTGGCGAATGTCGCTTTCGGCAGCGACTGCGCGATCGCCTGACATTGGCTGACATGTGGGCGGGACGGTCTCTGCTGGGCGCCTGCGGCACTCCAACCAGCCACGGCCAGCAGGAAGATCACAGCGAAGACGGGAAATCGCAGCATCATGCCATCCCTTCAGCTCCACAGAGCCGCGAAGGATGCGGTATGAGCTGAGGTGCGTCCAGCCGCAATCCGATCAGATTGCTCACAATCGCGTCATCGCTGCCGCGTGATCAACGGCAGGACAATAGCTAACGCCAGAATTCCGGAATGGTTTCGGCCAGACGCGGCCCGATCCTGAGCGGCGCGATCTTTTCGGCAAGCCCCGTCGCATCCGATATCTCGACGCCGACGCCGCAGATGGTGGCCGGCCCGGAAGCCGCCTCGAAACGGCCCTTCGGCATCTTCGAAATGAAGCGGTTGAGCGGCTCTTCCTTCTCCATGCCGAGCGACGAGTCATAGTCGCCGCACATGCCGGCATCCGACATGTAGGCGGTGCCGCCGTTCAGGATCTGCGCGTCCGCGGTCGGCACATGCGTATGCGTGCCGACAACAAAGCTGGCGCGACCATCCACGAAATGGCCGAAACATTGTTTTTCGCTTGTCGCTTCCGCATGGAAATCGAACACGATGGCGTCTGCCTGCTCTTTCAGCGGGCAGGCATCGAGGATCGCTTCCGCCGCCTTGAAAGGATCGTCCAGCTCCGGATGCATGAAGACACGGCCCATGATGTTGGCGACGAGCACCCGGGCGCCGTTGCGGGCATAATAGATACTGGAGCCGCGACCGGGCGTGCCGGCCGGATAATTGGCGGGGCGCAGAAACTGGTCGTGGCGCCCACAGAACACCACCGCTTCCTTCTGATCCCAGACGTGATTACCCGTCGTCACCACATCGGCGCCGGCATTGATCGTTTCCAGAAAGATGTCCTCGGTGATGCCGAAGCCGCCGGCGGCGTTCTCGCCGTTGACGATGACGAAGTCGAGCTTCAGATCGGAAATGAGGCCCGGCAGGCGATCCCATACCGCAACCCGTCCGGTCTTGCCGACCATGTCACCTAAAAATAGCAGCCGCATTTCCTATCCAATCTCTACGGAAACGAAATTGAGGCCGCTCTCGGTCAAAATCGCGTCAAGACGGACATCATGCGGCTCAGCCGGTACTGATGGCACTTCTTGGCAATCAAATGCAATGCCGATCAGCCGCGGATTCAGCCCTTTTTGCTGCAGATGATCAATGGCGCGATCATAGTAGCCGGCGCCGTAGCCAATACGATGGCCAGTGCTGTCGAAAGCCGAAAGCGGCACCAGCATGATATGCGGGTCCAACACTGGAGCCTCTGGTCCGGGCCCCGCCGTGCCGAAACCACTGGAAACCAGCTCCGCGCCTGGAACGAGTTCGCGAAAGACGATGGTGCGTTTATCGAGAATGACCGGCACGCAAAGCCGCGCACCCCGCTCGCGCAGCCGCGCCATCAGCGGCCGTATGTCCACTTCGGACCGGATCGGCAGGAAGCCGGACACAATCTCACCAGGCTGAAGCTCGATCGCATCGCCGGCATGCGCAAGCATCGCCAACCCTTTCTCGATCCGCTCGTCGGGGGGAATGGCGTCACGCGCTGCCAGGCGCTCGTTGCGATATAGGGTTTTCAGCTCTTTGGGGTTCATCAGGCTTTCGCGGAGTTCGACAATATCACGAAAACATAATGAGCCGGCGGCCCATTGCAATGCGTGAAAGCGACATGCCGGTGATTGCATGCTGGCCGGGTGGACGTCAACCGTCCCTACGCATCACCGAAATCCGACCATCATCATCGATATGCGCGCGAACATTCTCGTAGTTCAGCAGCGTCGAATGATTGGTGTCGACCGGATGGGAATGCGTCGCCGTAATCACCATGACGTCGGCGCCCGCGGTTTCGCCGGCCTTGATGCCGGCCATTACGTCCTCGAAGACCAGGCAATCGGACGGCCGCATACCGAGACGCTCGGCGCCGAGGATGTAGCATTGCGGATCGGGTTTGCCGATCCTGACGTCTTCGGCGGTGACGATGAAGCGTGGGACCGGAACACCGGCGGCGGCAAGGCGCGCCTGGGCCAGCCGATGCGGCGAGGAGGTGACGATCGCCCAGCGCTCCGGCGGCAGCGAGGCCAGGAATTCGATGGCGCCGGGGAGCGGCACCACGCCCTCGACATCGGCGATTTCCGCTTCCATGATCAGCAGCGATTCCGCCAGCGGATCGACACCCGGCAGGTTCAACCGGCCGATCGTATCGACGCCGCGCGAACCGTGCATGGTCGGCATGAATGCCGCGACATCCAGCCCCTTGCTGCGCGCCCAATCGCCCCAGACACGCTCGGCGGCAGCGATCGAGTTGATGATCGTGCCGTCCATGTCGAACAGGAATCCGGAATAGCTTTTATCGAAGGCGAGAGACGATGCGACGGACAAGATTTAGTCCCTTTCGGTTTGGCGGGATCATTTTGGCGGGATCGGTCGGTACAAGCCATGTCTGACTCGCGTAGTCCTTCCTCCGACTAGCGATTGCGGCGGTTAGAAGCAAATGAATGCTGGGCGGCAGGCGGGTAAAAGCTCCGCTCGTTGAGCTCCGCGTGGCATGAAGCTCAATTGCCGGATATGCGCGACGATCAGGCCGCCGCGCATATCGGTACATTACTCGCCGAGCCGGCTCTTCAGGCCATCGATGATATGATTGGCCAGCGCCTCGTAGTCATCGTCGAAATGATGGCCACCCTCCATGGCGATGACTTCGGCGCCCGTGCCCTTCAGCGATGGGCAGGCGACATCCTCGTCGTCATCCTTGCCGTAGATGCATTGAACCGTCTTCGGATTGATCGACTTGAGGTCGCTGAGGGGATCGCCGCCCTTGCCTTCGCTTTCGGCGCCGAGCCAACCCATGACCGAGATCACATAGTCGACCTTGCGCGACAGCGACAGCAGCGACATCTGCACGATCCTGTCCTTGTCCGGCTGCTTCAGCCGGTTATAGCTCGCCGGCAGCACGTCGGCGCCGAAGGAATAGCCGATCAGCACCACATGCTTCACCTTGAAGCGCTTGGTATAATACTGGATCATGCGGGCGAGATCGTCGGCGGTCTGCTGTGGATCGCGCTCCGACCAGAAGTAATGCAGCGAATCGACACCGACGACTGGGATGCCCTGGTCCTGCAGATAGCTGCCGACTTCCTTGTCGATATCGCGCCAGCCGCCGTCGCCGGAATAGACGATCGCCAGCGTGTCTTCCGTCGGCTTGGTGTTCATGACATCGACCGGTAGCCCGAGCGGCGACTTTTCGCTGTCGATCGTCTTCATCAGATCCACCAGCCCGGCGCTCAGCGCCGCATAGGTGTCATCCTCGTCGGAATCGGTGACCTGAACATCAGGATGCTCCTTCTGGATCTCCTCGACATGTTCGCGTCCATCCTTGGGCGCGTTCGAGGTGAAGGTCGCAAGGATCGGGTTCGGCAGCGCGCCATCTTGCAGGCCGAAGGACACCATGTCGCCATCGGTCTTCTTTTCGGCCGGCGTGCAAAGCTCCTGCTTCAGCGCGATGCCGAAGGTCGGATTGACGGCGAGCGTGCCGGCAACGGTGGCGTCCGGAGTCTGCGCGGCGATAGTCAGCGCCATAGCGCCGCCGGCGCCGACACCGGCGATGACCGGCAATTGATAGGTGCTGTCGGCAAAAGAGCGCTGCACCTGCTGGCTCAGCGACTCCAGATCGGAGACCATGTAGATGCAGCCGTCATTCTGATTGACGTCATACTTATTGAGCGATGCCAGGAAGGACGGGTAATCGATACCGATGACCAGAGTGCCGTTGGCAACGAGCTTTTCGGCGACGCCCTTTTCCTTGTCGCCCCAGCCGGCAGCGTCGGAGATCAGCACGACCTCGCTCGTCACCTTACCCTGCGGACGCATGATGTGTGGCGGAGAGATCATGCCGAGATCGTATTTGGTATCGTCCTCGTCCGCTCTCGCCGCGCCTGATGCCAGTAGGCCCGTTGTCAACATGAATGCGAAAGCCAATGACATTGCGTATTTCAAGATCATTTCCTCACGACCCCCTTAAGTCCGCCCCCGATGAGGAATGTGGCATCCATCAACGCGATCATTGGACTGACACCTCCCGAAACGGCCAAGTAACGAGGCTGCCATTCGGGATGAAATTTGGATTTGAAGGCACGAAGCCCTTTGAAATTATAGTAGCGCTCGCCGTGTTCGAAGACGGTTCCGCCGACCCTGTCCCAAACCGGTGCCGATTCCCGTCTCGACATGCCTGATAGCGGCGCCATGCCAAGGTTGAAGCGCTGGAAGCCCTGCTGCTTCAGATACTCGAGGATCTGCACGAACAGAAAATCCATCGATCCCTTCGGCGCATCGGGTGAAAAGCGCATCAGATCGACGGACCCCTCCTCCTTGGTCTCCGTCATCAGGATGTTAGCGAAAGCAACGATCTTACCATCCTTTTTCAACACGCCAACCGGCTGCGACACCACGTAGTCGGGATCGAAAGCGCCGAGCGAAAAACCCTTTTCCTTGGCGTTGTGATCGGCGAGCCATGTTTCCGAAACCTCGGCAAGCTGATCGATGACATCAGGCACATGCTGCGGCTCGATAACGGCAAATTCTAGTCCGTCCCGCACAGCGCGGCTCGCCGTCTGGCGAAGATTGGCCCATTTGCCGCCCTTCAGCTCGAAATTGGAAAGGTTGACCACCGCCAGTTCGCCGAGCTTGAAAGCACGTAAACCCGCATCGGCGCAATAGGACAAAAGCATCGGCGATATCTGATAGAAGACCGAACGGCAGCCGGCCGAACGGGCGGTTTCGACGAAGCGCCAGACCAGCTCGGGAAGGGCGTGCCGCGGCCCGATCGGATCGAACAGGGCGATCCAGGAACGGCCCTGCTTGCCATACATGATGAAGGCATCGCCCTTTTCGGAGAACATGATGCTTTTGTCGCCCATGCGCACGAGATTGGCGTCGGCAATGCCTTGCTTGCGAACGATTTCAACGGCCCGTTCGACGGCATGGTCGGAAACCGGCTCCAGGCGCGCGGTCGCCGGGCGCAGCAGGCTGAAGATCGCGATCGCCGACGAGACGATGGAGATGCCGAGCACTGCACGAAGTCCGCGCGGCGCTTCTTCGGTGAATTCGAACTGCCACCAGAGTTGGTTGCTATATTCGACGTCGCGATAGACGAAAAACAGGATGACGACGGCGCCGATGCAGATCACCGCGATTGCCGTCAGCCATCCCCCGGTCAGGGCTTGATTGAGCAGCGAAGCCGGACGCGTGAACAATCGGCGGCTGACGACGAGGCCGAAAACGAGGAAGGCGAGCAGCGCAGCCTCGACCACTGCGATGGCCTTCAGCAGCGAGAACAACAGCGCAAAAACCGCCGAGATGATCGAAACCCACCAGGCACCATCGAGACGTTGGCCGAGGCCGCGGGCGGCAACGATCATCGCCAAACCGAGAAGGCTGGAGATAAAATGCGCGCTTTCGACAAGTGACAGCGGCAGAAAACTGGAAAGAAATTCCAGGTTCCTGTCCGGCGTCGGCGTCACGCTCGAAAATACCAGCATCATGCCCAGCAGAAGCGCGAAGGTCGACAGCAACTGCGGCATCAGCCGGCCGCCGATACGCCTCATGCTCGAGGCGGCCGGGTGGTCCACGAAACGTCGCAGTTCCGCCGCCGAGACCGCAAGGATCGCGATCGCCAGCGGGATCACGTTGTAGATGACGCGGTAGAGAACCAGCGAGCCGAGAACGGCGTCGGCGTTCACGGAGCTGCCGAGCCAGGCGATGATGATCGTCTCGAAAACGCCGAAGCCGGCCGGAACGTGGCTCAGCACACCGAGGCCGACGGCGATGGCGTAGATGGCAAAGAAGCCCGGCCAGCCGATGGCCGAATCCGGGAGCAAGACATAGAGTACGGAGGCGGAAGCGGCGATGTCGACCGCGGTCACCAGGAATTGCCGCGACCAGGTCAGCGAATCCGGCAGGCGAATGGCGATCGGCCCGATCCGCACCTCTCGGCCATTGCGGCCGACGATGATAACGAAGGCAAGCGCAGCGATGATGGCGCCGGCAATCAAGCGCAGCCAAAGGCCGTCGACATTGATCAGCGGGCCGATCTCGTCGGCGATGATCAGCAGCGCGATGGCGCCGACGGCGGCAAGGCCAAGGCCGAAGGCCAGCGTCACAAAGGCGATAACGCGGGTAATATCGTCCGGGGACAGGCCGAGCCGGGTATAGGCGCGATAGCGGATGGCGCCGGCACTGAGCGCGCCGAAGCCGGCGGTATTGCCGACGGCATAGGCGCTGAAGGAGGTCAGCGCCACATGCGGGAACGGCAGCCGCTTGCCGATATATTCCAGCGCGTTCTGATCATAAAAGATCAGCGAAAAGAAACTGAGACCCGTGAAGAACAGGGCAAGCACGATGGACGAGACTTTCGTCGTCGCCAGCGCGTGCACGACATCGTCATAGCGCACCTCGTTCGTCAGATCGAAGATCGCATAGGCAGCGATACCGAAGACGGCGACGGTAAGGATAGCGACAATCAGCGTGCGATTGCGGTTCAAGAACCCACTTATGCCGCCGCGCGTCTCTAGGTCCTCATCGGCTTTTTCCAGATCGATTGGGGTCGACATGCTCTACCTGTTTGAAATGGCTTTCGCCGGTCCCGTTTGCTCGGATATGCAGTAACGGCAATCTGCGTCTGTGTGTGTTACCGCCAGCACTTCTTTCGACGGGCTCTTTTTCTCGAGCGCTCCCATCATTCTGAATTTGGGCAATTTTGGCGCAGGACCCGTTCCGCCAGCAATGAATCTGTTATTATTTAAAGGAATTTGTCATTCACCCGGATTTTGAGCTTTTCCACACAGAAAAGTGAACTGTGTGGCCTGCGATCAACGCAGCCCTTTATCAGGAAATTCTGGCCAGGTCACACCTTTTGGCGACATCCGCCAATTTGGTTGCCAGAAAAATGGTGATCAGCAGGTCGACGCGACAACCGTCGTACCTGGCGTCAGGTCAGCGCTGCTTCTGGGCGACACGCGCCGCCGAGAAGAATGTCCGATTGCAGCGCATGAGCGCTGCCGCCACTTTACCGATCCGGCGCTTCCGCCGGCTCGCCGTGCATTTCACTCAGGAAGAAACCCTCGCGCAGATTGATGCCGTATTCGACGAAGGCCTTCATGCAGCAGAGCATCTGCGTCCAGCCCTCGCAGTTCAGATAGGTGCCGCGTCGGCCGGCTGCGTCCTCACGCCAGCCGGATTCCTCGATCGTTACCAAGGTGCCGCCGTCGTCGAGCGGTTCGAACGTCATCTCCACTTTTGTCCTGTAGCGCGCGCCGTCTTCGCCGGTACCACCATCCCAATGAAAGACGATACGCCGGTCAGTTTCCACCTCGTTGACCTCGACCGGCGCGTTCTTCCACCAGATCACGGTCGTCCCCGCCACGAGCGGCGCGCTGGCACCGCCGACGGTGGTGAAATAGCTCGAGAGCTTCTTCGGATTGACGACGGCATCGAAGACCTCATCCACTTTGCGGCCGATGCGTCCCGAAATACGAACATTCAAGGTCATGACTTCTCCTCCGCTTTCCGAGTGTGGTTGCTTTTCCATTGCGATCAGGGATTTTATGTTATAAAAACATAACATGTCAAGCGAATCGGATAGCGACCTCATTTTCAAAGCCCTGGCGCACCGTCGCCGACGCGAAATCCTCGACTTGCTCAAGGAAGCCCCGAGGACGACCGGCATGCTCTGCGAGACCTTTGCGGATATGGACCGTTGCACGGTGATGCAGCATCTGAAGGTGCTGGAGGAGGCCGATCTAGTGATCGCCAAGAAGGAAGGCCGGGAGCGCTGGAACCATCTCAACAGCCTGCCGATCAAGCAGATTCACGACCGTTGGATCAGCGCCTATGCCGGCCACGCCTTGTCGATCCTTGACCGGCTAAAAAGCGATCTGGAGGGCTGAGGCCCTATGCGGTCGTATGAACCGCAATCAGGTTTTCGCGCCCAGGAGTGTTTTCAGTTTCCCGCCGGTCCCGTCCTCCTCCAGGGGCGTATAGACAACGAGCTTCATATCCGGCCGGTCGATGACGGCAAGCGCGGTATATTCGAACGTCATCAGCCCACCTTGGGGATGGCGCAATCGCTTGCAGCCTGCGAGCGGCCGCAGCACTTCCTGTCTCGGCCACCAGGCGCGAAATTCCGGGCTTGTCTGCGTCAACGTGGCGATCAGCCGTTCGAAATCGGGATCGCCGGCGTAGCGGGCGCTATCAGCACGGAACATGGCGAGCGAATTTGCCGCTACGATCTCCCAATCGACCAATAGCACACGATGCGCGGGATCGGTGAACACCCGATGGACGCTATTGCGCGCGTCGCCCTGCAACAAGCCGTAATCGCCGAAAAGAGCCACCGCCGCCGGGTTCCAGGCAAGCACATCCCAGCGCCGGCCGAGGACATAGGCGGGTTGCCCAGTGAGGCTCGCGAGCATCCGTCGCAGCGATTCAGGCACCTCTTCCGGACCACGCGAGGGAACTTCTGTTGATGGCCGATCGCTCAAGGTGAAGAGATGCCGTCGTTCCGCCGGATCGAGCCGCAACGCATCGGCAAGCGCCGACAGCACTTCCGCCGAGGCACGCACATCCCGCCCCTGCTCCAGCCAGGTGTACCAGGTGGCCCCGACTCCGGCGAGCAGCGCTACCTCTTCGCGCCGCAACCCCGGCGTCCGCCGGCGAAATCCATCCGGCAGACCGACGCTTGCCGGCGTCAGCTTCTCGCGGCGGGAGCGCAGGAAAGCACCGAACTCGCGGCGCCTGGCGTCCAGAATAGTTTGGTTTTGATTGATGGTCATCGCTCATCATAGCAGGATGAATACTAGGATAAAACCGGAACTGTTTGTCGCTTTCGCAAACTGCCAAATATCACCGCATGTACAAAATAGAGGTGATTGCGATGGACATGAGCGACAAGACGATCCTCATCACCGGCTCGACCGATGGCGTTGGCCGCCGGGTTGCCGAAAGGCTCGCTGCGTCCGGCGCCATGGTGCTGTTGCATGGGCGCGACAAG
Organism: Rhizobium cerradonense; assembly: GCF_030182455.1. Classification (NCBI taxonomy): domain Bacteria; kingdom Pseudomonadati; phylum Pseudomonadota; class Alphaproteobacteria; order Hyphomicrobiales; family Rhizobiaceae; genus Rhizobium; species Rhizobium cerradonense. The sequence continues at coordinate 160,087 of NZ_JAQJCK010000002.1, read as the reverse complement.
GCACGCGCTGCAAGCCTGCTTTCCAGCATTCGCGGCGCGGGCGGAAAAGCCACCTTTTATCCCGCCGATCTTTCATCGCTGGATGAGGTCCGTGCCCTGGCCGACGCTATCAAGCGCGATCATGAGCGCCTCAACATTCTGGTCAACAATGCCGGCATCGGCACCGGCGGCGGCGATGCGGGACGTCAGGTCAGCCGCGACGGGCACGAACTGCGCTTTGCGGTGAACTATCTTGCCGGCTTCCTGCTGACACGCTGCCTGCTGCCGCTGTTGAAGGCGAGCAGCCTCGCCCGCATCGTCAATGTTTCCTCGGTTGGTCAACAGCCGATCGACTTCTCCGATGTCATGCTGACGCACGGCTATAGCGGCGTGCGCGCCTATTGCCAGAGCAAGCTGGCGCAGATCATGTTCACGTTCGATCTCGCCAAGGAATTGGCGGGCTGTGGTGTCATCGTCAATTGCCTGCACCCCGCAACCTACATGGACACCACCATGGTGCGCCAGGCCGGCGTGTCACCCATGAGCACAGTCGATCAGGGCGCCGACGCCATTCTTAATCTGGTTGCGGGCGCCGACCTCGAAGGACGCTCTGGCCTCTATTACGACGGGCAGTACCCATCCCGCGCCAATGCCCAGGCCTATGACGCAGCCGCGCGCAAGCGGCTGCGCAGTCTCAGCGACGAGCTCACAGGTCTCGCCTGAACAGACCTCTCCATCTTCGCCATCCAACAAGGAGACAACCATGTCGTCCCAACACACCGTCATCATTGGCGGCTCGTCCGGTATTGGCCTTGCGACCGCCGCCCATCTTCTCGAAAAAGAATATCGGGTGACGATCACCGGTCGCGATGAGACAAAGCTCCGGGCGGGGGCACAAAGCCTCGGTGGCGATGTCGCCACAATCGCCATGGACGCCGCCGACCTCACCGGTCTTGCCAAGATTTTCCAGACGATCGGGCCTTTGGATCATCTCGTCCTGGCACTCGGCGGCGGCAATGGCGGTGGCCCCTTCGCAACCGTCGACCTTGCCGATCTCAAGAAGGGTTTCGACCAGAAGACGATGGCACATTTTGCCTGCGCCCAGGCTTGTCTTCCCTATCTCTCGAAAGAAGGCAGCATCACCTTCGTCTCCGCTGTCTCGGCACAGGCAGCCTTGCCGGGAACAGCAGGGCTTGCAGCCGTCAACGCCGCCATCGCTGCCCTTGCGCCAGTTCTTGCCGTCGAGCTGAAGCCAATCCGGGTGAACTGCATCTCGCCCGGCGTCGTCGACACGCCCTGGTGAGATTTCCTCGGCGAGGAACAGAAGGCGCCGGCCTTTACAAGCTTCGCCGCACGCACGCCGGTCGGACGCGTCGGCCGGCCGCAAGAGATCGCCGAAGCCATCGCCTTCCTGATCGGCAACGGCTTCGTTAGCGGCCACACGTTGATCTGCGACGGTGGCATCCGGCTCGGCCAATAACCGGCAACGCGCCATTGCCGGTCATCGTCGGCAATGGCGCTTCATTTGCCGCCGACATCCGCCTGCAGATGCGTCAGGATGTCGATGAGTTCCGGCGCCATGTCCCGGATCTCCCTGAGGTGAATGGCCGTCAGCCGGCGCAGTATCTCTTCCGATTTTTCCGTCAGCTGCAGCGTTTGCCGGCGTTTGTCAGCCGGATCGGGATGGCGGGTGACATAGCCGGCATCGATCAGCCGGCCGACCAATTCAGTCGCCGTATGCGGCGCGATCAGCAGGCGTTCCGCCAACATGCCGATGGTCATCGTCTCGCTCTGTGGATTGCCCTTGATCGCCAGCAGCGCCTGATGCTGCTGCGGCGGCAGTCCCTCCTGATGGGCTGCGGAGGTGCTGAAATCCATGAATTTCCGCAGCGTGTAGCGCAGTGTCGCCAGAGCCTCGTAGTCCGCCTGCGATAGCATCTCATCCAATTCCCGCGCCAATCCCATCTTCCTCACAAATACATTCTGTTTTCAGCCGTTGATTTATATCGCATTACGATATAATTGCCATTGCAGTTTCGGCCAGTTTGCCGCCGCGCTTTAGCACAGAAAGCCTTCCATGCAGGATATCAACGTACATCATCGGCCCGCCCATGATTTCTCGGGTGGCGCTTCGCGGAAAGACAATGGGGATTTTACAACGGACAAGCGCGTACTAGTGCTTGCGGCCATGGCGTTGGTCGTGGGCACGGGCGGCGCCCTGTCGGCCTGGGTGCTGATCAACCTCATTGCGCTCGTCACCAACGCAGTCTGGCTGTTCAAGATCAGCGTCGAACCGCTGTCGCTGGGCACCGTCGCGCGCTCCCCCTGGATGGTGGCCGCGCCTATCATCGGCGGCCTCGTCATCGGCCTCATGGCACGCTACGGTTCGGAAAAGATCCGCGGCCACGGCATTCCGGAGGCAATCGAGGCGATCCTGATCGGCGGCAGCCGAATGTCGCCAAAAGTGGCGGTCCTGAAGCCGCTCTCTTCCGCCATCTCGATCGGCACGGGCGGGCCGTTCGGCGCTGAAGGGCCGATCATCATGACCGGCGGCGCCATCGGGTCGCTGTTCGCACAGTTCTTTCATCTGAGCGCCGCCGAGCGCAAGACGCTGCTGGTCGCAGGTGCCGCCGCCGGCATGACCGCGATCTTCGGCTCGCCCATCGCCGCCGTCATGCTCGCCGTCGAATTGCTGCTGTTCGAATGGAAGCCGCGCAGCTTCATTCCGGCCGTGATCGCATCCTGCGTCTCCATCACCTGGCGGCCCCTGCTAATCGGCAGCGGCCCGCTTTTCCCGGCCCATTTCGACATGGCGCTCAACTGGTGGAGCATCCTGCTGGCCGCCGGCCTCGGCATCGTGTCCGGCCTGCAATCCGGCCTCTTGACGACGCTACTCTATCGCATCGAAGACGCCTTCGAGAAACTCCCCATTCACTGGATGTGGTGGCCCGCTCTCGGCGGCCTCGTTGTCGGCCTCGGCGGACTGATCGAGCCGCGCGCGCTCGGCGTCGGCTATGATATCATCTCCGACCTGCTGAACGGCCATGTCGTCGCGGTCGCGGTGGTCGCCATTCTCCTGGTCAAGGCTGGCATCTGGCTGGTAGCATTGTCATCGGGAACGTCGGGCGGCGTGCTTGCGCCGCTGCTCATCCTCGGCGGCACGCTCGGCTGGCTTGTCGGCCTCGTTCTGCCCGGAGATCCCGGCTTCTGGGCGTTGCTTGGCATGGCCGCGATGATGGGCGGTACGATGCGCGCGCCGCTGACCGGCACCTTCTTCGCCATTGAATTGACCGGCGACATGCATGCGCTCGTGCCGCTGCTTGCCGCCACCGTCGCCGCTTACGCGGTCACCGTGTTGCTGTTGAAGCGGTCGATCCTGACGGAAAAGATCGCGCGCCGCGGCCAGCACATCACCCGCGAATACGGCATCGATCCGTTCGAATTGACCCGCGCTGCCGACATCATGATTGCGAAGGTGAATACGCTTCCCGCCACCATGCCGGTCGCAGAGGCATTGGCGCAATTGACCGAACAGCCGGATGCCCATCGCTTCTATCCCGTTGTCCAGGCCGATGGCCGCTTGGTCGGCATGATCTCGCGCGCGGATGCGCTACGATGGCAGAATGAGCCCGATCTCGCCGGTCAGACGCTCTATGATTTGATCTCTGATACGTCCATTCCGGTCGCACATCCTGAAGACACGGTTGGCCGCGTCGCCGATATCATGATCCATGCCGATACCGGCCGTGTTCCCGTTGTCGACGAACGGACCGGTATCCTTGTCGGTCTCATCGCCCGCAAGGACCTGTTGCGCCTGCGCAGCGCAGCCAACCGCTCGGAATTCGAGCGCGGCGCCTATCTCGGCGCGAAACGTTAAGAGGAGGAGGAACGGCGTCAGCGAGACAATAAGAATCCCGCAACGCTGCCTTTCTTTGCAAAATCAGGAAAGGAAGAGCGATCCACGACGACCGATGGATGTTTACGATCCTGGGCGCCTACAAACGTAGGTGGGCGCCGTGTGTCCAGGCCCACGAGCCTGGTCAGGGACAGCTCCCTTTGGATCGAGTATGGCCCCAGGGATTGTGGTTCCTGTCGGGAAGCGCAGACCGCAAGTCCTATATAAAGAGAATCCTCGCCTTGCACCAGAGGGTGCTACGGTGCAGTCCCGAGAAATAAAAGAACGCCTCAGTTCGGCTCGGCGCCTGGGCGAACCGTCAGCTTCTCGGTGATGCCGCGAATGCGCGTCGTCACTTCGTCGATGACGGTTGCGAGCGTCTCTTCGCTGCGGGCATTGGCCGCAAGCACGGTGTCACGGTTGTTGCGCAAGTTTTCGAGCTCGGCCTCCAGCCCCGAAACGCGACGTGTCAGCTCCGCCACCTCGTCCATGATCATGATGCCGGCCATGACGGTGACGCGCAGATCGCCGATTTCGCCGAACTGGCTCTTCAGATGCATGACATAGCGGTCGAAGCGGGCGGCGAGATCCGTCAGATGCTCTTCCTGCCCCTCTTCGCAGGCCATGCGATAGGCCTTGCCATCGATCGTTACCGTTACCTGCGCCATGAGACTTTCCGATCATTGCCGCTGATCGCGACGGCTGCGTCCCGAGGGATCAGCGGTCGAGCACGGCTCTTATGGTTTCCATCGCCGTCACAAGCCGGCGCGACACTTCGCGATTGACCTCTTCAAGCCGGTTCGCTCGGAACTCCGCCTGGTCGAGTTCCTGGGCGAGCCGCGAACGATCCGCATGCACCCGGCGAACCTCGCCTTCAACATCGCTTTGCGCGCGTTCACGTTCGAACCGCACATCGACGGCGCTCTCCAAAGTCGAAAGCGCCTGGCGCAACTGAGCGAGCGCCACATCCACCGTTTTGCCTGAGGGCGTCATGCCTTTCGATTCCCCGCGCAAGGCCCGAATCAAAATATCCGGCCACTCGACTGATTTCCCAACAATATTCAACTCGGCAACTGAACGTCAATAAAGGCCGCCATACGGCAGGGGGCCTAATCTGTGGATGAAGGTCGCCTTTATGGCTTAAGCGGCCTTTGTCTTACCCTTGTCGTCTTTTGTATAAGTCGGCGGGCAAATGTCGAAAAATTGCCGCACCACCCCCTGATCGCCCCGCGGATTTATTGACTTGCTCGCCCCAACTGCTATGTCTCAGCCGCCTGAGGCAGCAGTGAAAACGGAGTTTGTAAGAACTCCTCCGTTTCAGCCGCCTTTCAACCGGTGGCCCAGCCTCCCAAGCGTGTGGCCATCCCCCGAACCCGGAACCCTGCGGAAAAACCATGATCTCTCGCGAACAACACGACCGGATGGCGAATGCGATCCGTTTCCTTGCCATGGATGCTGTCGAGAAGGCCAATTCCGGTCACCCCGGTTTGCCGATGGGGATGGCGGATGTCGCCACCGTTCTCTTTGGCAAATATCTACGCTTCGACCCGAAGCATCCGCATTGGCCGAACCGTGACCGCTTCGTGCTCTCGGCTGGCCATGGCTCCATGCTGCTCTATTCGCTGCTGTACTTGACCGGCTACCCTGACATGGGGGTCGAGGACCTCAAGCAATTCCGTCAGCTCGGCTCCAAGACTGCCGGCCATCCGGAATATGGTCACGCCACCGGCATCGAAACCACCACCGGCCCGCTCGGCCAGGGTATTGCCAATTCGGTCGGCATGGCGATCGCCGAACGCAAGCTGCGTGAAGAATTCGGCGCCGAGCTGATGGATCACTATACCTATGTCATGTGCGGCGACGGCTGCCTCATGGAAGGCATCAGCCATGAAGCGATCGCGCTGGCCGGCCACCTGAAGCTGAACAAGCTCATCCTCTTCTGGGACAACAACTCGATCACCATCGACGGCGCCGTTTCGCTGTCGGATTCGACCGACCAGGTTGCCCGCTTCAAGGCCGTTCACTGGAACACGATCGAAGTAGACGGCCACGACCAGGCCGCCATCGGCGCTGCCATCGAAGCCGCGCACCAATCCGACCGCCCGACGCTGATCGCCTGCAAGACGATCATCGGCTTCGGCGCTCCGAACAAGCAGGGCACCCACAAGGTTCACGGCTCGCCGCTCGGCGCCGAGGAAATTGCAGCGACGCGCGTTGCGCTGAACTGGCCCTACGAAGCTTTCGTCATTCCGGACGACATTCTTACCGAATGGCGCGCCGCCGGCGAGCGCTCCGTCAGCACCCGCGAAGCCTGGGAAGGCCGCGTCGCTGTTGCGGAAGCCGGCAAGAAGGCCGAATTCAATCGCCGCTTTGCCGGCGAGCTGCCGGCTGGCTTCGATGCCGCCATCAGCGAATACAAGAAGAAGCTCGCTGAAACCAAGCCGACGCTCGCAACCCGCAAGGCATCGGAAGATGCGCTCGAAGTCATCAACGGCTTCCTGCCGGAAACACTGGGCGGTTCCGCGGACCTGACGCCGTCGAACAACACCAAGACCAGCCAGATGAAGTCGATCACCCCGACTGATTTCTCCGGCCGGTACGTCCACTGGGGCATCCGCGAGCACGGCATGGCCTCTGCCATGAACGGCATTTCGCTGCATGGCGGCCTGATCCCCTATTCCGGCGGCTTCCTGATCTTCTCGGACTATTGCCGTCCGCCGCTCCGTCTCGCTGCGCTGATGGGCATTCGCGCCATCCACGTTCTGACGCATGACTCGATCGGCGTCGGCGAAGACGGCCCGACGCACCAACCGGTCGAACAGATCGCCGGCCTCCGGGCCATTCCGAATTTCCTGTTGTTCCGTCCGGCTGATGCCACCGAAACGGCGGAATGCTGGCAGATCGCGGTCAAGACGCACAATCGTCCGTCCGGCCTCGCGTTGACCCGCCAGAACCTGCTCGCTGCACGTACCGAATACAGCGAGAAGAACCTCTGCGAGCAGGGCGCCTACACGCTCGCCGGCAACGCCGATGCTAAGGTGACGATCTTCGCTTCGGGTTCCGAAGTCGAAATCGCCGTCGCCGCCCGCGCGGCGCTGGAAGGCAAGGGTATTTCCACCCGCGTCGTTTCCGTACCCTGCACGGAGCTCTTCTTCGAGCAGCCTGAAGCCTACCGCTCGGAAGTGCTCGGCAATTCGCCGGTCAAGATCGCCGTCGAAGCCGCCGTTCGCGAAGGCTGGGACGCATTCATCGGTCCGGAAGGCGCCTTCATCGGCATGAAGAGCTTTGGTGCTTCCGCACCTTACAAGGACGTTTATAAGCATTTCGGCATTACCGCCGAAGCGGTTGTCGCTGCCGCTGAGGCAAAGCTTTCCTGAGGGCGTCGAAAGGCGCTCTCCATTTCAATAGAAATACCCTGAGTGAACGGGAGTGAACACATGACTGTAAAAGTTGCCATCAACGGTTTCGGCCGCATCGGCCGTAACGTTCTGCGCGCGATCGTCGAATCCGGCCGCACCGACATCGAAGTTGTTGCTATCAACGACCTCGGCCCGGTCGAGACCAATGCCCACCTGCTGCGTTACGATTCCATCCACGGCAAGTTCCCTGCCGAAGTGAAGGTCGAAGGCGACACGATCATCGTTGGCGGCGGCAAGCCGATCAAGGTCACGGCGATCAAGGATCCGGCAACGCTGCCGCACAAGGACCTTGGCGTCGACATCGCCATGGAATGCACGGGCATCTTCACTGCCCGCGACAAGGCCGCCGCTCACCTGACGGCCGGTGCCAAGCGCGTTATCGTTTCGGCTCCTGCCGACGGTGCCGACCTGACCGTCGTTTTCGGCGTCAACCACGACCAGCTCACCAAGGAGCACATGGTCATCTCCAACGCTTCCTGCACCACGAACTGCCTGGTGCCGGTCGTGAAGGTTCTCGACGACGCCGTCGGCATCGACCACGGCTTCATGACGACCATCCACTCCTACACTGGTGACCAGCCGACGCTCGACACCATGCACAAGGACCTGTACCGCGCCCGTGCCGCAGCCCTGTCCATGATCCCGACCTCGACGGGCGCCGCAAAGGCTGTTGGTCTCGTTCTGCCGCACCTGAAGGGCAAGCTCGACGGCACGTCGATCCGCGTTCCGACCCCGAACGTCTCGGTTGTCGACTTCAAGTTCGTGTCCAAGAAGGCAACGACGGTCGGCGAAATCAACGAAGCCATCAAGGCTGCATCGAACGGCAAGCTGAAGGGCATCCTCGGCTACACCGACGAGCCGCTGGTTTCCCGTGACTTCAACCATGACAGCCACTCGTCGATCTTCGCGACCGACCAGACCAAGGTCATGGAAGGCAACTTCGTGCGCGTCCTGTCCTGGTACGACAACGAATGGGGCTTCTCCAGCCGCATGTCCGACACGGCCGTTGCATTTGCCAAGCTGATCTGATCATGGCCTTCCGCCCTCTCCTTCCGACGACAGTTCGCTGGCGTCCGCTGGAAGGAGACGGGCTGGAGCATCTGACGATCGCTCCCATCGACACCGCCACGGGCGCAGCCATTCGCGCCTGTGGCACCATCATCGGCAGCCGCGGCGGCTCGCCCTACGGCGTCTTCTACCGCATCGATTGCGCAGCCGACTGGACCATTCTCTCCTTCTCGATCGAAACCACCGATGGCCGGCGCCTTGCCTTGCTTTCCGACGGCAAAGGACATTGGCGCGCCGAAGACGGCATTGCCTTACCGCAATTCGACGGCTGCATCGATATCGATCTCTCCGGCTCGCCTTTCACAAACAGCCTGCCGATCCGCCGGCTTGAGCTGACGCCGGAAGCTGGAACGGCAAAGCTTTCCATGCTCTATATTCCGTTCGACAGCTTCGTGCCGCTGCGCGACGGCCAGCGCTACACTTGCATCACGCCGCAGAAACTCTATCGCTATGCTGCCGAAGATAGGACCTTTACCGTAGACCTGCCCGTCGACGAGGATGGGCTGGTGATCGACTATCCAATCTATTTCAAGCGTGTGGATGTTTAATACGGCCGCGCGGACAACAGCCTGCGGTCCGCATTATTCCTCCCATTCGCCTCAAATCTTTCCTCTCCCTGCCCTGCTATGGTCCAGATTTACAAATAAATTTTTGACAGGAATTCTCCCAAAGCGTTCCGGGGCCGTTTTGCTGTTCTGGCGAAACGCATCACAGCATGAAGTCGCTATCGTCGGAGCGGGCATCGAACCAGCGCCTTCCCCGAAGAATATTTGTATGTACTAATTTTAAGCATGCGGCAGCATAGTGAGTGGCGGGAGAATTGCGAACGATCCCGGCTGCGGCCGGGGCAAGAGCGCGCGGGAAAGGGGAAGAAGGGCGTGGAGGCATTTTACGTCGTCGTATTGGTGTGCACGGTCCTCATTCTGATGGCGGCCTTCTCGAGTCTGCTTGCCTTTCGTTTCGGCGCACCGCTGCTGCTGCTTTTTCTGATGATCGGGCTGATGGCCGGCACGGACGGGCTCGGCATCGAATTCAGCAATAACTATCTTGCCTATATCCTCGGCTCGCTCGCTCTCGCCGTCATCCTCTTCGATTCCGGCTATGGCACGCCGATCCAGGCCTTCAAACTGGCAGCCGCCCCGGCCCTGACCATTGCGTCCATCGGCGTTCTCGTGACAGCGGCACTGTTCGGCCTCGCCGCCACCTGGCTCCTTGGCTTTACCTGGCTGCAAGGCCTGCTCCTCGGCTCGATCGTCGCGTCGACGGATGCGGCCGCTGTCTTCTTCCTGCTGCGCATCGGCGGCATCAACATCCGCGACAAAGTGCGCTCGACGCTGGAAGTTGAATCCGGCACCAATGATCCGATGGCGATCTTCCTGACGCTGGCGCTAGTCGAGCTGCTGGCGAGCGGCGACGGCTATCACGGTTTCAACCTTGTTATGCTCACCACCTTCATCCAGCAGATGGGCCTCGGCGTGATTCTCGGCCTGCTCGGCGGCATGATGATCGTGCTGATCGTCAGCCATCTGGAGACCGATCGCGGTCTGACGCCGATCTTCGTGCTGGCGCTCGCCCTGCTCGTCTTCTCCTTTACCGGCGCCGTCGGTGGCAGCGGCTTTCTCGCCGTCTATGTGGCCGGCATTTACGCCGGAAATCGCAAGATGCCCGCCTCGGCCAGCATCAAACGCTTTCAGGACGGCATGACGTGGCTGGCGCAAATCATCATGTTCCTCGTCCTCGGGCTACTCGCCACGCCGTCGCAATTTCCGGCGATCGCCATCCCCGCCGTGGCGTTGGCGCTGTTCCTGATCTTCATCGCCCGGCCAATTGCCGTCTGGCTCTGTCTGTTGCCTTTCGACTACACGCAGCGCGAAACGGGTTTCGTCGCCTGGGTGGGCCTGCGCGGTGCCGTCTCCATCCTGCTCGCCATCATGCCGATCCTTGGCAATCTCCCGAGCAGCCAGACCTATTTCAATGTCGCCTTCATCGTCGTGCTGGTGTCGTTGCTCGTTCAGGGCTGGACGATCAAGCCGATGGCGCGTCGGCTCAGCCTCATCGTGCCGCCGCGCATGGGCGCCGTCGACAAAGTCGAGGTCGATCTGCCGGGCACAGTCAATCACGAGCTGCTCTCCTATCGCGTCGTCAAGGATAGCCCGGTTCTGCGCGGCGAACGCATCCCGCGCTGGGCGATGCCATCGCTCGTCGTCAGGGACGGCAAGTCGATGCGCTACCAATATGCTGGGCGCCTGCGCGAACACGATCTCGTCTATCTCTTCATTTCGCCCAGCTATTCACGCCTTCTCGACCGCCTGTTTGCCAGCCGCGCGCCGGTCGATCCGGATGATGCGGATTTCTTCGGCGCCTTTTCGATCTCGCCGCTGCGTCCCGCCGCCGATCTCGACGCCGCCTATGGTCCAGGGCTTCTCAGCGATGCGGAAAAAGGCCTGACGATCGCCGAGCTGATGCGCCAGCGCCTCGGCGGCAAGGCCGATTATGCCGATCGCGTCCGTCTCGGCGAGATCATCCTGATCGTCCGCGATCTCGACGAAAACGACCATATCCAGTCGGTCGGCATGTCGCTGGAAGCGTTGGAACCACCGGCGATCCTGCCGATTTTCATCAATCTCCACGACATTTTGAACGGTATTCGCGGCTTCCTGCGCAAGCGTCGCGAGCACGCCGAAGAGGTCGTTTCAACCGATTCAAATACCGGCAAAAACGACGCCTGACCGCCTTGCGTCTCGCATCATCCGTAGTATGGTCGGCGCACTTCGCGGCACCAACAACATTGGATCCTCCCTATGGCAGCCTTCAAAACCCTCGACAATCTCACCGATATCACCGGCAAGCGCGTGCTCGTGCGCGTCGACCTCAATGTGCCGGTCAAGGACGGCAAAGTCACCGACGCGACCCGTATCGAGCGCGTGGCGCCGACGATTCTGGAATTGTCCAAGAAGGGTGCCAAGGTCATCCTGCTTGCCCACTTCGGCCGCCCGAAGGATGGGCCGTCGCCGGATCTGTCGCTTTCCTTGATCATTCCCGCGATCGAAGAAGTGCTCGATCACGCCGTCCTCTTCGCCTCCGATTGCGTCGGCGCACCGGCAGCCGACGCCATCGCCAAGATGAACAACGGCGATATTCTGCTGCTCGAAAACACTCGCTTCCATAAGGAAGAAGAGAAAAACGACGCCGCCTTTACTCAGGCGCTGGCAGCCAACGGCGATATCTACGTCAACGACGCCTTCTCCGCCGCCCACCGCGCCCATTCCTCGACCGAGGGCCTTGCCAATCACCTCCCCGCCTATGCCGGCCGCACCATGCAGGCCGAGCTGGAAGCGCTGGAAAAAGGTCTTGGCAACCCGGCCCGCCCGGTTGTTGCCATCGTCGGCGGCGCCAAGGTCTCGACCAAGATCGACCTGCTGATGAACCTGGTGAAGAAGGTCGATGCGCTGGTGATCGGCGGCGGCATGGCCAACACCTTCCTCGCCGCCCGCGGCACCAATGTCGGCAAATCGCTGTGCGAGCATGATCTGGCCGACACCGCCAAGCAGATCATGATCGAAGCCGCGACGTCGGGCTGCGCCATCGTGCTGCCGGAAGACGGCGTTGTCGCCCGCGAATTCAAGGCTGGCGCGGACAATGAAGTTGTTTCGATCGAAGCCATTCCGGCCGATGCCATGGTCCTCGATGTCGGCCCGAAATCGGTCGAAGCGGTCAAGGCCTGGATCGGACGCGCAACGACGCTGGTCTGGAACGGCCCCCTCGGCGCTTTCGAAATCACGCCTTTCGACGCCGCCACCGTGGCTGCTGCCAAATATGCCGCTGAATGCACCAAAGCCGGCAAACTGACCTCGGTTGCCGGCGGCGGCGATACCGTCTCCGCGTTGAACCATGCCGGCGTCGCCGATGATTTCACCTATGTCTCGACGGCAGGCGGCGCTTTCCTCGAATGGATGGAAGGCAAGGTCCTGCCGGGCGTCGCCGTTCTCCATACTGAAAAATAGACCGGCATCTCACACAAAAAGGAGAGCTGCGACCCGGACTTTCGCAGCTTTCCACAGGATGCTAAAATGATAGTCCGAACTTTCAAACGGTTGAAATCATTTCAATCGTTTCAATAATTTAGCTGCCCATTTCCCTCTTTATACACTTCTGTTATCGCCGACCTATATGACCCCGTCGCTGACTGAAATCGACTTGGAGAACGAAAATGAGCGAACGACTTGAAGACATTGCCGTAAAGATGGTAGCCGGTGGCAAGGGCCTGCTGGCGGCTGACGAATCCACCGCCACGATCAAGAAACGTCTCGACACGATCGCTCTCGCTTCCACCGAAGAGAGCCGCCGCGATTATCGCGAAATGCTCTTCCGCTCGGAAGAGGCGATGAAGAAGTACGTCTCCGGGGTCATCCTCTATGAGGAAACTCTCTTTCAGAAGGCCGCCGACGGCACGCCTTTCGTCGACATCATCCGCGCTGCCGACAGCATTCCCGGCATCAAGGTCGATACCGGCGCCAAGCCGATGGCCGGCTTCCCGGGCGAAACCATCACCGAAGGCCTGGACGGCCTCGCTGACCGCCTGGCGAAATATTATGACGCCGGCGCCCGCTTCGCCAAGTGGCGTGGCGTGATCGCCGTTTCCGATACGCTGCCGACCCATGGCTCGATCAAGGCCAATGCCCATGCGCTCGCCCGCTACGCCGCGCTTTGCCAGCAGGCAAAGATCGTGCCGATCGTCGAGCCGGAAGTCTTGATGGACGGCGAACCCGGCACCCACGATCTCGCCCGCAGCGAGGAAGTCACCCGCTGGACGCTGCAGATCGTTTTCCAGGAGCTCGCAGAAGCCCGCATCAACCTCGAAGGCATGATCCTCAAGCCGAGCATGGTCATCGACGGCAAGAAGGCGCGCAAGGCATCGGTCGAGCAAGTCGCCGAACGCACCGTCAAGGTGCTGAAGGAAACCGTTCCCTCCGCCGTCCCCGGCATCGCCTTCCTCTCCGGCGGCCAGACGCCGGAAGAAGCAACCGCGCATCTCTCCGCCATCAACGGCTATGACCTGCCTTGGCACGTTACCTTCTCCTACGGCCGCGCCCTGCAGGACGCCGCGCTGAAGGCATGGGGCGGCAAGGCGGAAAACGTCGCCGCCGGCCAGCGCGCCTTCGCCCACCGCGCCGAGATGAACTACCTCGCCGCCAAGGGTAGCTGGACCAAGGACAGCGAAAAGGCCGCCTGATCTAAGGTGACGCTTCGAATGGATGAAAGCCCCGATCGCGATGCGGTCGGGGCTTTTTGCTTTTGTGCGGTAGATGAGTTTGCAGCACGCTCAAGCTGTTTTGAGGGCAGCGAGATCACCGCTACTGAGAGACGCTAAGTTGGCTTCGATTTTGTCTATCGGCCAATCCCACCAGGCTATATCAAGAAGTTCGTTGATGACCTCACTCGGATAGCGCATCCGAATGATAGTTGCCGGATTCCCGCCAACAACTGCATAAGGCGGTACATGACTTGCGACGACCGAAGCAGCGCCGACGATCGCGCCCGCCCCAATCTGCACGCCCGGCATGATGGCCGCGTTATGACCAATCCAGACATCGTGACCGACGATGGTATCCTTCACCGGCAGGTCGGTGTAGCCGAAGGTCTCAGGCTTAAAGATGCGAAATGGATAGGTGGTGAAGCCAGTCATCGGATGATTAGCCGAACTGGTGATGAAGTAGCTTCCCCGAGCAATTTGGACAAACTTGCCGATCACTAGGCGCTCACGAACGCTACCACCGAGATAGGGCGCCAGTATCTGGGCAGTATCTTCCGGCCTTCCGGAATGGGTATAATAGCTGAACTCGCCGATTTCCATGCGCGGATGGTCAATTACGTTCTTCAGGTAGACAGTATCGCGATAGAGGGTGCCATCAGGCAAAGTAATTGGATGGACTGCATTAGGGTCAAGAAGAGGCATGGAAAACCTTTTCAAATTGCCGGTAACTTCGCAGAAGTAGATCCCGCTTCATCCTAGCTATGTGATTTTATACAGACGAAGCTAATCCCGCATATCGATGGAATCCATCACGCCGCTCGAAAGCCTTCATGAATAATGTAAATGATGGCTGAGGCCCGCTCCACGGCGAAGAACTTGTCACCGGCACAAGTTCCCGCTTTCAGGCTCGCCCGAGCCGCGGCTAAATCCTCGCAGTTCGATCAATACTCTGGGAGCCGCCATGAACACCGTCGCTTATGTCACTGTCGACGTCTTCACATTGGAACGTTTCGTCGGCAATCCGCTGGCCGTCATTCCCGATGCCCGCGGCGGCCTGAGCAGCGACGCCATGCAGAAGATCGCAGCCGAGTTCGGCTATTCGGAAACGACCTTCGTGCTGCCACCGGAGAACCCGGATCATACCGCGCGCGTCCGCATCTTCACGCCAACGGCCGAAATCCCCTTTGCCGGCCATCCCAATGTCGGCACCGCTTTCGTTCTCGGACAACAACAGGAAATCTTCGGAAAGCCCGCGGGCGACAGGCTGATCTTCGAAGAGGATGCCGGGCTGGTTGAGGTGACGCTGTTGCGCAAGGGCGGTAACATCACAGGCGCCAGCATCCGTGCGCCGGGAAAGCTGACGGTCGGCGACACGATTGCCCCCGAACTGATTGCCCGCTGCGTGCAGGTCGGTCCGCAATCGATCCGCACGATAACGCACGCCCCGACCTTCGCCTCCGTTGGCCTGCCTTTCGCCTTCGCAGAACTGGACAGCCTGGAAACGCTTGGAAAAGCGTGGCCGAATGCGGCGATCTTTGTCGAAGCGGCTGCCCGGCACAAGCTGGACAAGACCGGCTTCTCGCTCTTTCTCTACGTGCGCTCGGCCGAAAACCCGTGGCATATCCGCGCGCGCATGTTTGCGCCCATGGACAACGTGACGGAAGACCCGGCGACCGGCAGCGCCTCCGCTGCACTCGGCGCCTACCTGACCTCCCTGTTGCCGGCACAGGATGCGGAGGTGAAAATCACCATCGAGCAGGGCGTGGAAATGGGAAGACGCAGCGTCATCGGTGTCGAAGTCCGGAAATCTTCCGGCACGGTAAACGAAGTCTTGCTGTCGGGTAGCAGCGTCCATGTCATGCGCGGCGAAATCCTGCTTTAAGGCGCCCCGCACGATCCTCCGAAGGCCTCAATCCCGGCCTGCAATGCCTTAAAACGTCTCGTTGATGACCAAGGCGATCGTCCAGGCTGCAAAGGCTATCACGGCGATCTTCCAGAAATCGGCACGCCGTTTGAGGCCGGGCAGCCCGAGCGGCTTGATGATTTGCACCGCCATGGCAAGCAACAGCAGCACCGCGATCACTTTTGTCACGGTATTTTTCCCCGTTTGCGCAAGAGTGAGCATAGCCTCATCAAAAACCACTGCGCAGTTTTCATGATCATGCTCTAATCGTCATAGGACGGACATTTTTCCGCGCCAACAGACTGTTTCTTAACGCCGATAGCGGCAATCCGGGGCACAATCAATAGTGAAAACTGGCAGGGCTTGGTTCTGCCTTATCGGTTCTCTAAGTGGAGCCGCATGAAAGTAGGAACATGAAGAGAAATATTTTACCCGTTCTTGCCCTGCTTTTCGGTACGCTCTTCCTATTCACCGGCAATGGCCTGCACAGCCTGCTTCTACCGGTGCGTGGCACGGCCGAGGGCTACGCCACCACGACGCTCGGTCTGCTCGGCACGACCTGGGCGACAGGCTTCGTGCTCGGCTGTCTGACCGCGCCGAAACTCGTTCGGCGCATCGGTCATGTCCGCGCCTTTTCCGGCTTCATCTCCGTCATCGCCATCATCGCGCTGCTGACCGGCATCATCGTCGACGCGACCTGGTGGGTGCTGCTGCGGGCCGTCACCGGTTTCTGCACCGCCGGCACCTCGATGATCATCGAAAGCTGGCTCAATGAACGTGCCACCAATGAAAGCCGTGGCGCGATCTTCTCGCTTTACATCGGCATTACCTTGATCGGCGCCGTTGCCGGCCAGATGATGATCCCCTTTGCAGATATCCACACGCCGATCCTCTTCATGTGCTGCGGCATCTGCTATTGCATCGCCATGCTGCCGACGACGCTCTCGACCGCTGCCTCGCCGCAGCCGCTGAAGGCCGTCAGCCTGGATTTGAAGGCGCTCTACCGCAACTCGCCGGTCGCCTCCATCGGCATCCTCTTGGTCGGCATTGCCAATGGTGCCTATGGCACGCTCGGCGCCGTCTTCGGCGCCAATGCCGGTCTCTCGGACAGCAATATCGCGCTGATGATGAGCTCGACCATCTTCGCTGGTGCCGTGATGCAGTTTCCGGCCGGGCGCCTTTCCGACCGCATCGACCGCCGCTACGTGCTGGCCGGCATGGCCGCTGTCGCCGCCATCGACGGGCTGCTGCTCTTCCTGCTGCAGCCAGCCGGTCCTTATTTCCTGATCGGCATGGTGGTCATCTATGGCGCCGTCGCCAACACGCTCTATCCGATCACCGTCGCTCATGCTAACGACTTCGCCGCGCCCGAGGATTTTGTCAAAGTCTCCGGCGGCCTGCTGCTGCTCTACGGCATCGGCACGATCATCGGCCCGACGCTGAGTGGCCCGGTCATGTCCTCCATCGGTCCCTACGCACTGTTCTTCGTCACCGCGGTCGCGCATGTGCTGATCACCAGCTACGCGATCTTCCGCAGCCGCATGCGCGCCGCCAAGCCCGCGAGCGATCGCGACGCCTACACCAACATGCCTTCGGCGAATGCGCAGATGATCACGCCGGAAAGCATGTCGTTGGCGCGCAGCGAGGCTTCGAAAAGTGAGGCTTCGAAAAAGGACGATATGACGGTAAATTACGGCACATGAGCCGGGGAGTGACGAGGAGGAAACAGAATGAGCATCTTCGATGATGACCGCCCGAAAAAGCCGTCCGCCCATGAAATCGGCAGCGATTTGTCGCTGCTTTCCGTCGACGAGCTCAAGGCACGCGTCGCGCTGATGCAGGCGGAGATCGCCCGGCTGGAAGCGGAGATTGCCACTAAGGCATCCGGCCGTCAGGCGGCCGAAAACCTGTTCCGCTCGTAAGCCTGCCATCGGCGCAAACCTGTGTGATTGAAGTACAGATAGAGGCATGCTCAACGGAATATTAAGCTTTACGACATATTACTATGACCATCCAGATTTGCTCTGGACTCAGACAGTTCCTCCACTTGGCGAATTGGTCTGATTTTTCTCCCTGTTTTACCTTGAGAGCCGCGTTTGCGGCTCTTCTTTTTCGCCTTGACACGGCGCTCCCGAGGAAACTGTGGAGATTAACCCTTTCTTAAGAATCGCCTTGCGAATTTCAGTTAAAACCACCATCTTGAAGTCATAAGAACGGACGCCGAGAGTTCTTCTGAACTTCACCGGCTTTTCCTGAACAAAAGTGTTGCGTTAGCAGGGATTTCTTCGATGTCGGAACTTGGTTTGAACACGATCAGCTTTGCTGGCCACGCAGCTTCGTCGGCGCAGTTCAGGACGCTGTATTCGGAAGGCATGTCGCTGGTCGAAGAAACCGCCGCTTATCTCGACGGCCAGGGTCGGGCAGCCTCCAAGGTTCTGCCGCGCATGGCCTCCGTGCTCTACGCCGCCGAATCCATGCGGCTGACCACCCGCCTGATGCAGATGGCCTCGTGGCTGCTGCTGCAGCGCGCCGTCAACAACGGCGAAATGTCGCGCGATCAGGTGCTGGCCGAAAAAAACAAGGTTCGCCTCGACGGCTTCAACGTCGACCGCAATGCTCCGGGCTGGAACGACCTTCCGGAATCCTTCCGCGATCTCGTCGAGCGCTCGCTGCGCCTTCAGAACCGCGTCGCCCTGCTCGACCGCGAAATCTATCGCCCGACGGAAGCTCCGATCGTTCCGGACAACCAGAACAGCGTCAAAGCGCAGCTCACCCTGCTGCAGACGGCTTTTGGGACGAACTGAGTTTCGATAGCTTATAGCTGACGAATAAAACCGGCCGTGTTTCGCACGGCCGGTTTTATTTTGTTCGGTCTGAGATGATAGCGGCGATGAGCCTGAGAAGCGACCGCTCTACGAAGAGCATCGCATCAAGACAACAAAAAAGCCCAGCAAAGCCGGGCTCTTTTCAAAACACCAGATCGCGAAGCGATTAGATGCCGAGACCGCCGAAACGCTTGTTGAACTTGGAAACGCGGCCGCCGCGGTCCATGAGCTGCTGGTTGCCGCCCGTCCAAGCCGGATGAGACTTGCTGTCGATTTCGAGGTTCATGACAGCGCCTTCCGAACCCCAGGTCGAGCGGGTTTCGTATTCGGTGCCGTCGGTCATGACCACCTTGATGGTGTGGTAGTCGGGATGGATGTTGGCCTTCATAACAATCTTCCTGTCATGCCAGGGTCCATTTGTCGCAAGCCATTGCGGCAACCGAACCGATTGAATAAATGAAGCCGCAGTCCGATTGAGGCCACGGCTTCCAATTAAGATGGCGTGCCTATACATGAAGGCGGCAAGGATAACAAGGGGCGAAAGAGCGAAGTCCCTTGCTGATATGGGGATTGGAGACGACTTGTCAGAGACGGGCCAGGCAGACGACAAAAAGCGCAAATCCATTCGGCCGCTTGGACGGCTGGCACCCTATCTCAGGCGCTATCGCGGCATGGTGCTGGGGGCGCTGATCGCCTTGGTCGTTGCTGCCGTCACCTCTCTCGCCCTGCCGCTAGCCGTCCGGCGCATGATCGACCATGGCTTCGATCAGTCCGATCGCGGTCTCATCGACAGCTATTTCGCCGCGATCATGGCGATGGCCGTCATTCTCGCGATCGCAAGCGCGTTGCGCTATTATTTTGTCATCACCATCGGCGAGCGCATCGTCTCGGATATGCGCCGCGAGGTCTTCGATCATGTGACGCGGCTGTCGCCCTCCTTCTTCGATGTCAATCAATCCGGCGAGATCGTCTCGCGGCTGACGGCCGACACGACGCAGATCAAGTCCGCCGTCGGCGCAACGGCTTCGGTGGCGCTGCGCAATCTCATTCTCTGTCTTGGCGCCGTGGGCATGATGATCATCACCAGCCCGAAGCTGTCGAGCATCGTGCTGATTGCCATCCCGATCATCGTGCTGCCGCTTGTCAGCTTCGGCCGCTCCGTGCGCAAGCGCTCGCGCGCCGCGCAGGATACGCTTGCCGATGCATCCGCCTATGCCAACGAGACCATCGCCGCCAGCCGCACCATCCAGGCCTTTAACGGCGAGGCGGCGGCAGCGCAGCGTTATGGCGCCGCGGTCGAGGATGCCTATCAGGCGGCGCGCGCCGCGATCAAATCCCGCTCGCTGCTGACCGGATTTGCCATCACCATGGTCTTTGGCAGCATCGTCGCCGTGCTTTGGGTCGGTGCGCAAAATGTTCTCGCCGGAACGATGTCGGCGGGTACGCTCGGTCAGTTCCTCCTTTACTCCGTCATTGCCGGCACGTCGCTCGGCTCGCTGTCGGAAGTCTGGGGCGAGCTATCGCAGGCCGCAGGCGCAGCCGATCGCCTGGGCGAACTTCTCGCCGAAGTCTCGCCGATCGCCGCCCCCTCCAATCCATTGCCCCTTCCCCAGCCGCCGCAGGGTCGGGTGGAATTCTCCGACGTGCATTTCTCCTATCCGTCCCGACCGGGCAAATCAGCGCTGCATGGCCTGTCGCTTTCCGTTCAGCCGGGCGAAACGGTGGCGATCGTCGGTCCTTCCGGTGCCGGCAAGAGCACGGTCTTCTCGCTGTTGCTGCGCTTCTACGATCCGCAGCAGGGTAGCATCGCCATCGACGGCATTGACGCTCGTCGCGTTTTGCCCGACGCCCTGCGCGACCGCATCGCCATCGTGCCGCAGGACACGACCATTTTCGCCGCCTCGATTCACGACAATATTGCCTTCGGCCGCCCCGAAGCCTTGCGCGACGAGGTCCGCGCCGCCGCGATCGCCGCCCAGGCGGATGAATTCATCTCGCGCCTGGACAAGGGTTACGACACACAGGTAGGCGAGCGCGGCATTACCCTTTCCGGCGGACAGCGCCAGCGCATCGCCATTGCCCGCGCCATCCTGAAGAATGCGCCGATCCTGCTGCTCGACGAAGCGACATCGGCGCTCGATGCGGAGAGCGAGACGCTGGTGCAAAGGGCCCTCGATGGCCTGATGGAAACGCGCACCACCCTCGTCATCGCGCATCGCCTGGCGACGGTTCTGAAGGCCGACCGCATCCTTGTGCTCGATCAAGGCCGCATCGTCGAAGAAGGCACGCACCAAAGCCTGATCCATCACGGCGGCATCTACGCCAAGCTGGCGCGGCTGCAATTCGACGCCGGCATCGACGACCGCATGCTCGCAGTCAAATAACGGGGATCGGGCAAGCCGAATACAACAGGTGGAAATAGCTTTAAAGTTGCGCTAGATTTTTCCCGTTATCTCGCGCTGACGCGATTCTAGGAGACGGGAACCATGTATAAATTTGAAGTCTACAAGGACAAGGCTGGCGAATTCCGCTTCCGCTTCAAGGCCTCGAACGGCGAAACCATGTTTGCCTCCGAAGGCTATAAGGCGAAGGCTTCGGCCCTCCACGCTATTGAATCGATCAAGTCCCATGTCGGCGCCGCCGCTATCGACGACCAGACCGCCGCCTAAGACTTCGCGTCGAGCGCTGCTATACAGCCTCTACGGCCGGCTGCCTTCGGGCGCGCCGGCCGTTTTCGTTTGCCCATCAAAAAATTTCGAAAAAATCTGCTCGGCCTGTCGAAATCAGCCTCGCTCGCGTCTCATAGTATCGGAACGGGCATGAAGCCGTTTCGCCGGCGGCGTTGCACATCTTGGCATTTGCTCTTTAGATGCAGCGTCCAGTCCGGCTTACCGCCAATACAGCGAGCAGGAGTTTCCCCATGCAATATGCTTTGATCATCCGTGAATCGGCCGAGGATTTTAAGCGGCGCGAGGATCCCGCCTATAAGAACGGCTGGATCGCCTATACCCAGGCGCTTGTCCAGGCCGGCATCATGACCGGCGGTGCCGGGCTGACCGAGCCGGAAACCGCAACGGTCATCCGCCGCCGCGGCGAAGACCATGATGTGCAGGACGGTCCTTTCCCGGAAGGCAAGGAACAGCTCGGCGGTTTCTATCTGATCGATGTGCCGAACCTCGACGCAGCCCTGGAATGGGCCGTGCGCGTGCCAATCTCCCAGAAGGGATCCGTCGAAGTGCGGCCGCGTCTGCAAATGTGACATGGCCATGGACCATGACGTTGGACGCGCCACGGAACGGGTGGCGCGCCAATCCTACGGCAAGTTGATCGCTTTCCTGGCGGCGCGCTCGGGCGATGTGCCGGCGGCGGAGGATGCGCTGTCCGAGGCTCTCGCAGCCGCATTGCGCGCTTGGCCGGCGCGCGGCATTCCCGAAAATCCCGAGGCCTGGCTATTGGTCGCGGCGCGGCGCAATCTTTATGGCGCCGCAAGACATGCAAACGTCAAGGCCGCCGCCCGCGATACGATCACTCTGGCTTTCGAGGAAGCGGAGGAGCGCATGAATGCGGATGGCCCCACCTTCCCCGACGAGCGGCTGAAGCTGCTGTTTACCTGCACCCATCCGGCGATCGACCGGTCCGTGCATACACCGCTGATGCTACAGACGGTTCTCGGCATCGATGCCAGAACCATAGCGCAGGCTTTCATCGTCTCGCCGGAAACGATGAGCCAGCGGCTAGTTCGGGCCAAGACCAAGATCCGCGAAGCGCATATTCCATTCAGCGTGCCCGATCGTTCCGTGCTGCCGGAGCGGCTGACGGGCGTGCTCTCGGCGATCTATGCTGCCTACGGCCTCGGCTGGGACGGGCTCGATGGCGAAGACGGCAAGCTGCATGCTCTGGCAGACGAAGCCATCTGGCTCGGCCGCGCCCTGCTTGCCACCCTACCGCAGGAGCCGGAGGCGATCGGATTATTGTCTCTGATGCTTTACTGCGAAGCCCGCCGTGCCGCCCGCCGGGATGCGGATGGCTGCTATGTACCGCTCGGCGAACAGGACACCGCACGCTGGAACGCCATCATGATGGCCGAAGCCGACAGCCTGCTGTGGCAGGCGGGAACTTTCGATCGCTTCGGCCCATTCCAATGCCAGGCGGCAATCCAGTCCGTCCATTCCGAACGCCGTCGCTCCGGTGTCACCGACTGGACGGCGCTCGCAAAGCTCTATGACGCACTCGTGCTGATGAAACCGACCGTCGGCGCCCGCGTGAGTCAAGCCGCCGTGATCGGCCGGGCGCAGGGGGCTATGGCGGGATTGCAGAAGCTGAACCAGTTGGTTGAGAGCGATATCCTGAGCCACCAGCCCTATTGGGCCGTCCGTGCCCATCTGCTTGCGGAAGCCGGAGAAACGGAGAGCGCGGTTACGGCCTATCGCACGGCGATTGGGCTGAGCCACAGCTCTGCCGTCCGAGAATTCCTGCAGGCAAGCCTCGATACCATTCTGGTCGAGAGGAATTGACGACTATTTCTCCGTCAGCTTCAGCTCGATACGGCGATTGGTGGCGCGGGCTTCCGGCGTATCGCCGGGAGCGATCGGCTGGAATTCGCCGAAGCCGGCGGCGACGAGCCGGTCCGCAGGAACGCCATGGGCAATCAGGAACTTGACGACAGCGATGGCGCGCGCCGACGACAGCGCCCAGTTGTCGGGATAGCGGCCGCTGCCGGAGAGCGGCACATTGTCCGTATGCCCATCGACGCGCAGCACCCAGTTGATCTCGGGCGGAATTTCCTTGGAAAGATCGATCAGCGCGGCCGCAAGCTTGGCCATCTCCGCCTGGCCGTCCGGGTTGAGATCAGCCGCACCGGAAGGGAACAGCACTTCCGACTGGAAGACGAAGCGGTCGCCAACGATGCGAATATTGTCGCGGTCGGAGAGAATTTCGCGCAAGCGCCCAAAGAAGTCGGAACGATAACGGTTGAGCTCCTGCACGCGCTGCGCCAGCGCCACATTCAGCCGCCGGCCGAGATCGGCGATCTTCACCTGCGATGTCTGATCCTTCTCCTCCGACGCCTGCAAGGCCGCCTCGACAGCGGCAATTTGGCTGCGCAGCGCGGCAATCTGCTGGTTGAGAAGATCGACCTGGCTGAGAGCGCGGGCGCTCGCCTGCTTCTGGTCGTCAAGCTGCTGCGTCAGCGTGCCGACCCTCTGCTGCGCGGCCTGGCTATTGCCGGAACCGGCATCCAGCAGCGCCTGCAGACGCGAGCGGTCGCCCTCTGCCACCGAAAGCGACGCCTGCAGATTGGCGATGGAATCCTCGAGATCCTGCTTGCCGCTCTTTTCGAGCGCCAATGCCTGCGTCAATTCGTTAATCTGGCTATTGAGGCGATTCAGCACCTCGTCGCGGCCGGAAATCTCGCGACTTAGAATGAACTGGCCAACGACGAACACCGTCAGCAGGAACATGATCGCCATCAGCAGCGTGGAGAGCGCATCGACGAATCCCGGCCAATAGTCGACCGTTCTCTTGTGGCGACTGTTTCGCGCGAGCGCCATGATTTACTTGCTCCCGGTCTTTTCGGTATGGCTGATCCGGTCGGCGAGACGGTCGAGCGTGCGTCGCATCGATTTCGCTTCTTCCTGCTGTGCCTCGATCCAGTCGCGCAACATCTGCTGCTCGTTGCGCATGTTTTTCACCAGGCCCTGGATGCCCTCAGCAAGGTTCGCCATCGCCGTCACCGAGCGTTGGCCACCGCCGCCTTCTTCCGCGATCTTGCGCAGGTATTCCGAAAGCACCCGCACATCCTCGGAGGATGCGCCATTGGCGCCTTCGATCACGGGAGAGATGTCCGAGCCGACATCGGTAACCGAGGAAAGCCAGTTTTCCAGTTCGGTGTAGAAGCGGTTCTGCGCGCGGCCGGCCTGAAGGTCGAGAAAACCGAGGATAAGCGAGCCGGAAAGGCCGAGCAGCGAGGACGAGAACGCCGTGCCCATGCCGACCAGCGGGCCGGAAAGGCCGGTCTTGAGGGCGCCAAGGATATCGCCGGTGTCGCCGGAGCCGACATCGAGGCTCTGGATGACATCGTTGATCGAGCCGATCGTGCCGATCAGACCCCAGAAGGTGCCGAGCAGGCCGAGGAAGACGAGCAGACCGATAAGATAGCGCGAAGTGTCGCGCGATTCATCGAGACGGGTGGCGATGGAATCAAGGATTGAGCGCAGCGTCGCCGTCGACAACTGCATGCCGCGACGGTTGCCGATGAGCGCCCGCATGGGCGCCAGAAGCCGCGGATTGCGGCCGACCTTGTCGGCAGCATTGCCGACGGCGCGGAAATGATTGAACCAGCGAACTTCGGGCCTCAGCATCAGGACATGATTGAAGACCAGCAGAATGCCGACGGCCAGCACGCCAAGGATCAATCCGTTGAGACCGGGATTATGCAGGAAGGCGACTTGAGCCTGGCGAAACAGGATCGCCACAATAAAACCGACGATGACCAGGAAAAGGATCATCGTCCAAAAGAAGGCCATCGGGCTGGAGAGCTTGTAGGTATAGCTGCCCGACACATTGTCGGTCGACCCCAGATCCCCCAGATTCACATTTTCCATCGCACGCTTTGCCTCCGCATACTCCGCCCGCGGAGACTAGAGCAACATTGTGCCGAATTGAAGAGACGGAAAACACAAAACAAGCCATTGGCAACAGGCTGTTTTGCTGAAGGGCAGTTGCTGAAAGATCAGCTTTATTTTGTCGGGATAGGCCGCTTGACGACCTCGGCCAGCGCCTTTTGAATATGCTCGTTGCCGCAGATGATCGTGCCGGTACCGAGCATATCGGTGCCGCCGTCGTAATCCAAGACGAAACCGCCGGCTTCGCGCACCAGCAGGATACCGGCCGCCATGTCCCAGGGCGACAGGCCCAATTCCCAGAAGCCGTCGAAACGGCCGGCTGCGACATAGGCGAGATCGAGTGCTGCCGAACCGAGACGGCGGATGCCGGCGACTTCGCCCATCACATGGCGCAGCTCGACTAGGAACTTGCCGTGATTGCCACGGCCGAGATGCGGAACGCCGCAGCCAATGACGCTGTCCGACAGCACGCGACGCGAGGCGACGCGCAGGCGGCGATCGTTGAGGAAGGCGCCACCGCCGCGCTCGGCGGTGTAAAGCTCGTCCGTCGCCGGATTGAAGACAACGCCGGCGACGATCTCGCCATTGCGCTCCAGCGCGATCGAGATGGAGAACATCGGAATGCCGTGCAGGAAATTGGTCGTGCCGTCGAGCGGATCGACGATCCAGCGATGCGCGCCGTCCGTGCCCTTGATCTCTTCGCTTTCCTCGCCGAGGAAGCCATAGGTCGGCCGCGCCTTCAGCAGCTCGTCATGGATGATCTTCTGCGCCTTGAGATCTGCCTGGCTGACGAAATCGCCCGGTCCCTTCACCGAAACCTGCAGGTTCTGCACTTCACCGAAATCGCGGCTGAGCGACTTGCCTGCCTTGAGGGCGGCCTGAACCATGACATTGAGAAGAGCAGAACGGGCCATCGGGCTTCCTTGGGTAAAATAGAAGGCACTAACCGGACCCGAAAGCAGGCCCCGGCGGAGCGGGATCGGCAGCGCAATAAAGATTGGCGGCCTCAAGACCACAAAATCGGGGGAATTTCAAGTACAGCGAGGCGGAAGGCCTGGTTTTCTCGTCGAGCCGACTTCGCGACATAGTCCGCGCCGATCAAATCGACGATTATCCAGCCTAGAATTTCTGCTGCGCCATCAGGATCTCGCGGGCGATCTGCTCGAGCGGCACGACTCGGTCGACACCGCCGCGGGCGATCGCCTCCTTCGGCATGCCGAAAACGACGGAGGTCGCCTCGTCCTGGGCAACGGTATAGGCGCCTGCCTGTTTCATCTCGAACATGCCGCGCGCACCGTCGTCGCCCATGCCGGTCATGATGATGCCCATGGCATTCGATCCGGCCGCCCGCGCCGCCGAGCGGAAGAGGACATCGACTGACGGACGGTGGCGCGAGACCAGCGGTCCGGTCTTGATAGCCACATGATAACGCGCACCCTGCCGCTCCAGCATCATGTGGTTGTCGCCGGGGGCGATCAGCACATGGCCGCGCAGAACCGGATCGCCATCGGCCGCTTCCTTCACTTCCACTTCGCAGAGGCTGTTCAGCCGCTTGGCGAAGGCGGCGGTAAACCTCTCCGGCATGTGCTGCACGATGACCATGCCCGGCGCATTGGCGGGCAGCGCCTCCAACATTTGCCGCAATGCCTCGGTGCCGCCTGTCGAAGCGCCGACACAGACGACCATCTCGGTCGTCTTCGCCATGGCGCGGCCGGTCGGCGGCGGCAGCATGGCGTCGGCCGTCAGCTTCTTCGTCGGTCCCGAAGCGGATGCCGAACGCGCCTCAGCGCGGCGGACATTCGGCATCCTGGCATGCGAAGCGCTCTTGACCACCTCGCGGATGCGCATCGCCTCGTCGGCCAGATAATCGGCAGCGCCAATCCGCGGTTTCAGGATGATATCCACCGCGCCCGCTTCCAGGGCCTGCAGCAAAGTTTCCGAACCCGCCTCCGTCAGCGAGGAGCACATGACGACCGGGATCGGCCGCTGCGACATCAACTTGCGCAGGAAGGTGATGCCATCCATGCGCGGCATCTCGACATCCAGCGTAATGACATCTGGCACCTCCTCCTGGATCCGGCGGGCGGCCATGAAGGGATCGTTCGCCACCCCCATCACCTCGATCTCGGGGTCCTCAGACAAAAGCGCCGCCAGCGTTTGGCGTACGCTGGCGGAGTCATCGATGATCAGGACGCGGATTTTCTTTGGCATGAAGGCCTGTCTAAATTCGCTGGAAGGCCGTGTTGGAAACCTGTTTCAGCGGCAGGTCAAAGCCGGTGATCGATTCCGAATGGCCGATGAACATATAGCCGCCGGGCACGAGACAATCGCAGAGACGCGAAAGGACGCCGGCCTGCGTCTGCTTGTCGAAATAGATGAGAACATTACGGCAGAAGATGATGTGCATGGCATCCCCCACCTGGTATTTCTCATCCATGAGGTTCAACCGGCCGAAGCCGATCTTCGAACGCAAACGCGGCGTGATGCGCACCTCCCGCCTACCCGGCACTTTGGCGGTCATCACATATTTGCGCTTCAGTTCCGCCGGAACCGGCAACACCATGTCGTCCGCGTAGATGCCGCTCCTGGCCGATTGCAGCACGTCGGTGCTGAGATCGGTCGCCAGGATTGCATAGTCGATGCGACCTTCGCTTTCGGAAAATTCCTCCATCACCATCGCCATCGAATAGGGCTCCGCCCCTGTCGAGCAGGCAGCACTCCACGCGCGCAGGCGGCGATGGCCGGCGCGCATCAGCGCCGGCAAGGCCACAGTCTGCATGAACTCGAAATGTTTGGCCTCGCGGAAGAAATCGGTCTTGTTGGTCGTCACTGCATCGATGAGATAGACAGTCTCCTGTTCCAAGCCGCCATGGTTGAACAAGAAATCGCAATAATCGTCGAACGACGTGATGTTGGTGGCGCGCAGGCGCCGCCGCAGCCGCCCCTCCAGCATCGTCAGTTTCGTCGACGGCATCTTGATGCCGCTGTAGTCATAGATGAAACGCGCCAGCTTCTCGAAATTCCGCGTGCTGATGCGGTCACCGATGATTTGGCTCTCCTGAACGGCAACCGTTCCCATTCACCCACCCCCTTACGAATTCTTATGCGGCATGGCCGGCGCGATGCGGATCGAGCGCGACGGTGTCTTCCCGCGACAGCAAGCGGGCGAGATCGACGATGACGACGAAACCATTCTCCCGGCGCACGACGCCGGCGATGTAGTCGGAACGCCAGCGTACGCCGATATCGGGGGCCGCTTCGATCTGGCCATGCCGAAAGGGCGTCACCTCGAAGACGCGGTCGGCGACCAGGCCGAGCGTCAGCACCTTGGCCTCCATCGGAATATCCAGCACCAGCACACGGGTATGCGGGGTCGGAACGGTCTTGGTAAGACCGAGCTTCAGCCGGAGATCGATGGTCGGCACACCCTGCCCACGCACATCGCGCAGGCCGAGCAGGTAATCCGGTCCGTTGGGGATCTTGAAAGCCTCGGCATAATCGAGGATTTCGCGGACCACTTCGACCGCTACGGCGAAGACTTCCTCGCCGAGGCTGAAGGTGACGAATTGCGCTTCCAGAGCAGGTGAAGCCATGGTCATGCACTTTCCTTGAATTCGGCGTCGGCATCATCCGGGCCGCCCATGGAGAGATCGAGGGCAAAGCCCTTGAGACGCGCTTGCTGCGCCTGAACGGAGGCGGGTTTCGGCGCTTTCGCCTGACGAGCGACCGCAGCCGGAGCCCGGTCGGTCGTCTTGGCCGCAACAACACTGCGCTGGCGATTGGCCGATGTATCGACCTTGAAGAAGGCGATCGAAGCTTGCAGCTCTTCAGCCTGGGCGGCCAGTTCTTCCGAAGTGGCCGACATTTCTTCCGAGGCACCGGCATTCTGCTGCGTGACCTTGTCGAGCTGCTGGATCGCTTCATTGATCTGGGCGGCACCGATGTCCTGCTCGCGGCAGGCGGCGCTGATCTCGGAGACGAGTTCGGCGGTCTTGCGGATATCCGGCACCAGACGGCCGAGCATCTCGCCAGCCTCGGCGGCAGCCTTGACGGTATCGCTCGACATCGAGCTGATCTCGGCAGCAGCCGATTGGCTGCGTTCGGCAAGCTTTCGCACTTCCGAGGCAACGACCGCAAAGCCCTTGCCATGTTCGCCGGCACGAGCCGCTTCGACGGCCGCGTTCAAAGCGAGCAGATCAGTCTGGCGGGCGATCTCCTGCACGATGCCGATCTTTTCGGCGATCGTGCGCATGGCGCTGACGGCGCGAGTGACGGCATCGCCGCTTGCTTCCGCATCCCTGGCCGACTGGCGGGCAATCTTTTCCGTTTGGGCGGCATTGTCGGCGTTCTGCTTGATGTTGGCCGCCATCTGCTCCATCGAAGCCGAAGCCTCTTCAGCCGAAGCCGCCTGCTCGGTAGCACCCTGCGACACCTGCTCCGAGCTTGCCGAAAGCTGCTGGCTGCCCGAGGAGACGTTGTCAGCCGCACCCAGCGCATCGGCAACCACGCCGCGCAGACGTTCAACCATCTGCTCCAGCGCCAGGCCGAGCACATCCTTGTCGGAAAGCGGTTTCGGCGTCACCGTCAGGTCTCCGTCGGAAATCTGCGTGGCAATATCGGAGGTGGTGCGCAGGTTGGCGACCATGCTCTGCATTGCCAGACCGAGAACGTCCTTGTCGGAGAGCGGCTTCACGGCAACGGAAAGATCGCCCATGGCGATGCGGTCCGCCACGCCTGCGGTGATGCGCAAGTTCGATGTCATGACATTGACGGTATCGATCAGATCCTTGATCTCATCATTCGTCTTGACTTCGACCTTCTGATCAAGGTCGCCGAGCGCCACCGCCTTGGCGATGTTGGACACCTTGGTCAGGCCGCGATTGATCCCGAGCGTAATCCAGAAGGCGGCGCTTAATGCAATGATCAACGCGACGGCGGAGGCGATCGCCAGGATCATCAGCGTGTCTTCATAGAGAAGGTCGCCGCCCGCGTCCGTGGCCGCCAACTCCTTTTTCTGGATGTCGACCAGCTTGTTGATCACGTCGGTCATCTGATTGTTCAGGTCGCTCAGCTCGCCGTCCGAAAGCGCCTCGGCGCCGGCGTGATCGCCCTTGGCCTCGAGGGCCTGCAAGTCGGTGGAACGCTGGCGGAAGGTCTGGCCAAGCGATATCAATTTCTCCCAAAGCGGCTTGCCTTCCGCCGCCGAGGCAGCGAGACCCTCCTGGGCTTGTGAGAACATGGTGTCCAGATGAGTGCTGGACTCCTTATAAAAGGCGGTTTCCGCCTCACCGCTGGATATGAGCGCATCTTTCTGCGCACGAACGGCTTCAACTGCGGCAATGTTGGCGTCGAGCGCCAGTTGCAACCGTTTGACCGGTCCCTCGGTCATCTCGTTGCTGGCGTCGTTGAGGTGACCGAGACTGATGCTGCCGTAGACCGCTATGCCAATCAAAAGCAGCGTCATGGTGCCGAAGGCGAGGCCTAATTTCAGTTTGATGGAAAAGCGCATGTCCTATCCCCAGAGATAAAGAGGCAAATGAGTATTGCGGAACGGCGTCACCGTTTGACAGCGTCGTACCGATAAAGAGAGCCGTCGAACCGGGGAAAGCGATCCATTCACCTCCCCGTCACCGGACATCTCAAGAACCACGACGCCAACGCATACACACGTTGGGGATATCAGAACGCCGGGACCATGACGGTCCTGGCGGGAGTCATCGGGAAGCGCTCAGGCGCTTTCGCGGAAATCCGCGTCGCCGGCATCCGGGCCGCCCATGGAAAGATCGAGGGCAAAACCCTTGGCCCGGGCCTGCTGGGCAGCGACGGTCTGCACGGAATTTACCGCGGCAGACGTGGCACGGCGGTTGGCAGCCGGCGCAGCGGCAGCCTTGTGACCGACCTTGGTGGGCAACTTCCTGGCCGTGACTTTGCTGCCTGCCGTATCGACCTTGAAGAAGGCAATAGAGGCCTGCAGCTCTTCAGCCTGCGCTGCCAGCTCTTCCGAAGTGGCCGACATCTCTTCCGAGGCACCGGCATTCTGCTGCGTCACCTTGTCGAGCTGCTGGATCGCTTCGTTGATCTGGGCGGCACCGATGTCCTGCTCGCGGCAGGCGGCGCTGATCTCGGAGACGAGTTCGGCGGTCTTGCGGATATCCGGCACCAGACGGCCGAGCATCTCGCCGGCTTCCGCGGCAGCCTTGACGGTATCGCTCGACATCGAGCTGATCTCGGCAGCAGCCGATTGGCTGCGTTCGGCAAGCTTGCGCACTTCCGAGGCGACAACCGCAAAGCCCTTGCCATGTTCGCCGGCACGAGCCGCTTCGACGGCCGCGTTCAAAGCGAGCAGATCGGTCTGGCGGGCGATCTCCTGCACGATGCCGATCTTCTCGGCGATCGTCCGCATGGCGCTGACGGCGCGAGTGACGGCATCGCCGCTTGCTTCCGCATCCCTGGCCGACTGACGGGCAATCTTTTCCGTTTGGGCGGCATTGTCGGCGTTCTGCTTGATGTTGGCCGCCATCTGCTCCATCGAAGCTGAGGCCTCTTCGGCCGAGGCCGCCTGCTCGGTTGCGCCTTGAGACACCTGCTCCGAGCTTGCCGAAAGCTGCTGGCTGCCCGAGGAGACGTTGTCCGCCGCACCCAGCGCATCGGCAACCACGCCGCGCAGACGTTCGATCATGACATTGACGTTGCCGAGCAATGCGCCGATTTCGTCGTGATTGGTGATTTCCGCCGTCTTGGTCAGATCGCCCTCGGCAACTTCTCGAACGACGGTATTGGCGCGGGCGAGACCCTTGCTGATCGTGTTTGCGATCCAAAACGCGGTCACGGCTGCAATCAGCAGCGCTACACCTGCGGCAACGAGCATCGTCAGGCGGGTGCCGGCATATTGCACATCGGCGCCGTCGTCCGCTTCCTTCATTTTCTGCTTCTCGGTGGCGAGCAGAGCTTCGAGAGCCTTGTCGATCTCGTTGGCGGCCCGGCGGGCATCGGTAACGGAGATGTTGCTTGCGCCTTCCTTGTCGCCTGCCTTCAGCAGTTGCCGAATCTGGTCGTCGGCCTGGATGAACTTCGCTGCGATGGCTTCGACGGAGTCCCAATGAGCGCGGCTTTCTTCGGTAGCGACCTTGTCCACGGCCGCCAAAGTGTCGGCAAGCTGCTTGCGTGCCACGTCGCCGGCAGCGAGCGCAGCCTTGGCTTCATCGTCGCTGTGGGCCGCAAGAAGGTTCTTCTGCTGACGGATGACCTGGAGCTGGGAGATGTTGACCTGCTGTGTCAACTCCAGTCGCTCCACGGGGCCTTCGAGCACGTTGCTGATGGTGTCGTTGAAAGCGCTAAGGCTCATGAGGCCGTAGCCGGCCGTGCCTATCAGCATGAGGATGATGAAGGCGAACGCCCCCACCAGCTTGGCTTTTATCGTTAGACGCATAGTCTTGCTTCCCTCGAAAATTCGGCCGCGGCAATGTTCAGGCGGAAAGCGCCTTGTTTCGCCGGGCGGAAAAAATCGCCTGCAGATTGGGGAGAATGATGAATTCCCCTCCGCGCTTGACCAGGCAGTTGATGTAGTCGGGACGCCAACGCATCCCCACGCTAGGCGGTGCTTCACTGGAAGCTTTTGCAAGTGTGGTGACTTCATTCACCTTGTCGGTCCGCAGACCCACGAGCGTGGGTTCATCCTGCAGGTCAAGTTCGATAACGATGATACGGCTATCGATAGTCGCTTCCGCCGCTTCCATGCCGAAAGCGAGACGGAGATCGGCAAGGGGGATCACCTTGCCGCGAAAGTTGATGACGCTGCCCACGAAGGGCTGGCTGCCGGGAACGGCGGTTTCCGGCAGAATGTCCAGGATTTCCTGAACCATGACCGCCTCGAGGGCGAAGGTTTCACCGGCAAGATCGAAGGTCAGAACTTCGACCTCGCCGTTTTCATTCCAATGAGTGCCATTCCAGAGATTGTCGGATTTCCTGGCTTTTCCGCTCATCCCGCTGCACGCAGATGCGCCTCCTGTTGCTGGCCGGCCGCGACCAGATGCACGACATCGAGAATGAGGGCGACGCTGCCGTCACCAAGGATCGTAGCCCCGGAGAAATGCGCGACGTCATTGTGCAGCTTCGACATAGATTTGATCACCGTCTGGTGGTCGCCGATGATCTGATCGACCACCAGGCCAACCCGCTCAGTCCCGGTCGAGATAACGACGACCTTCTGATGCACATCCGGCTTGGTGCCGGTGCGGAATACGTCCCGCAACCGCAGGAAAGGCACCAGGCTGTCGCGCAGCGAAATGAAACTGCGGCCACGCGAGCGCAGGTCCTCTTCCAGCGACAATTCCAGGCATTCCTCAACCGCCGACAGCGGAATGACGTAGCGCCCGGCGCCGACGCGCACGAGCAGACCGTCGATGATGGCGAGCGTCAGCGGAATGCGCAACGATACATCGGACCCCTGCCCCGGCAGGCTGACGATATCGATGGTGCCGCGTAGCGTTTCCACCGTCTGCTTCACCACATCCATGCCGACGCCGCGGCCGGAAAGATTGGTGATCTGCGCCGCCGTCGAAAATCCGGGCGCGAAGATGAGCTGCAGGAGCTCGGCATCGCTGAGCTGCTGACCCGGCTGGATCAACCCGGACGATTCCGCCTTGGCGCGAACGCGCCCACGATTGATGCCACGGCCGTCGTCCTTGATCGAGATGATAACCTCGCCGCCCGATTGCCGGGCCGACAATATAATAGTTCCAGCTTCGGCCTTACCGGCAGCAAGACGCTCTTCCGGCGGCTCAAGGCCATGATCGATGGAATTGCGCACCAGATGCACCAGCGGGTCGGCAAGCCGCTCGATTACGGTCTTGTCGACCTCCGTCGTCTCGCCTTCGGTGACGAGCTCGATGACCTTGCCAGTCTCTCGCGCCAGATCATGCACCAGGCGGCGGAAACGGTTGAAGAGGCTTGCGACCGGCACCATGCGCAGCACCATCATCGTATCGCGCAACTCGCCGGACAAGCGCTCAATCTCTTCCGATACCGATCTCAGCCCGATATCGGCGCTGGCACTGGCCAACTGGCTTAGGCGCGATTGTGCGATGACCAGTTCGCCGACACGGTCCATAAGTTCATCGAGACGCAAAGCCGGAACGCGAACGCTTTCGGCAGCCTTTGCCTGTCGCTGGTCGGCAACCGGCGCCGCAGGTGCCGCCACTTCCCGTTTGACCGGGACAATTTCGGCAGCGGCCGGCGCGGCAGGAGCAACGACCGCCTGCGGGGCAGCCGAAACGGCGGGCTCATCCGGCGTTGCAGCAACTGCATGGCCATCGATTTCCTCGACATCAAGCTGCATGTCGTCCATGACGAAGATGAAAACATCGTCGATGGCCGACCGCGGCTGCTCGGTCGTAACAGTGACATCCCAGGAAAGATGCAATTCCGTAGGCACCAGCGCGCTCAGCGGCGGAATGGCCGAGGTGTTGGCGAGGATGCGGCATTCGCCGAGATCGCGCAGCTCATCCAGCAACCCTAGCGGATTGGTGCCGTTGATCATCGCGTTCTGTGGCAGGCTGAAACGAATGCGCCAGGTCTTTCGCTTGTCCGTCACAACAGGCGCAGTCACGGCGACGGCCTGAACCGGCTTTGCAGCATCGCCGGCGCCGCCGACTGCTGCATGCAATTGCGCCAGAAGACGTTGGCTGGTGGCTTCGTGATTGCCGTTGGGATCGTCGACGAGGGCGCGCATATGGTCCTGCGCGTCGAGAACGGCGGCGACGAGCTCGGCCGTTGCCGGCGCCTGGCCCTTACGGACGCGGTCGAAGGCGGTTTCGCAATGATGGGTGAAGCCGGCGAGCGCATCGAAGCCGAACATGGAGCCCGAACCCTTCAGTGTATGAAGGCCCCGGAACACGGCATCGATCAAAGCCTTGTCATCGAGCTGATGCGTGAGATCCAAAAGGCCTGCCTCGATCTGCTCCAGGCATTCTGCAGCCTCGGTACGGAAGACAGCAATTGGATCGAGCGAGTTCATCTGCCCAGCACTTTCTTGGTGATTTTGACGAGATTTTCCGGATCGAAAGGCTTGGTCAGCCAGCCGGTGGCGCCGGCGGCCTTGGCGCGCGCCTTGAGATCAGCATCGGATTCCGTCGTCAGGAAGATGATCGGAACGCCCATGTGAGCCGGCAGCTTGCGCAGCTCCTCGATCATGGTCAGTCCGTCCATGACGGGCATGTTGAGATCGGTCACGATGAGATCGAAGTGCCCGGCCTTGGCCTTATCCAGGCCTTCGGCACCATTCTCCGCCTCGGTGACCTCGTAACCGGCATTGGTCAGCGTCACCTTGGTCGTCAGACGGATGCTGGCGGAATCATCGACAGTCAAAATCTTCGCACTCATGAATGTACCTCTTTATGGAGCCAGAATTGCGCATCCTCCGCCGTAAAGGCGTCGACGAACCCGCCCCTCTGCAAGACTTTCAAAACAGAACCGCTAGCCGGCGAAGAAAGACGAAGTGTTTTGTCGGAGGCCTTCGCCTCCATCCTTGCCGACTCGACCAATTGCACGAAGCTCAAATCGGCTTCCGCATCGTCGGCGACTTCGAGGACAAGCATTTTGCCGTCCCGAAGCTTCAAAGTCATACTTTGATAAATTTCGGAAATGTTCCTGATGCTTAGGATATTCGGCAGGGAAATAGATTCGGAATATTTATCATCCATTTCAAATCTGGCCCCGCTACCAAACGAATACTTGAGCAATAACTATTGAATCTCATGTCAGCCTTAAGAGGGAGTAAACACAGGTTGTATAATTCGTCGTTTCAGGGGATGTGAATTCTCACCTGGCATAAATGACCACTCAAATTTTACGATGAAAATATGATTGGGATTCAGGCGGTTAAATCGAATAGATCAAAACACGCACTTTCCGGTGAGTGAATATTAACGCTGCCGGGGAAAGTCTGGCATGCAACGCCCACGAGTCCGGAGAATTTACCGGAATTTTCCATCCCACATTTAAGAGTTGAGTCAAACAGGCCTTTTTCCAAGTAAAGGGACAGACATGACATACGCAACAGCGCTGGCACGCCGCATCGATCGCCAACGGGGATTCCCGCAGGCCATGGATGTCAGCCGCACCCTGGAAGCGGCGCGCAGCGAGGTTGAGAAACGCTTTCTCGACGGCGGCGCTGTTCTCCTGTCTGTCATGGAGGTTCTGAACCAACTCCTGTCATCCCTCGACAGGTTGACCAAGGCGCTCGACAGCGATGGCGCCAGCGACACCACCACCGATCTGTTGCAGACGGTGAGCGGCCTGTCCGACCTGCCCGGACTTGAGGTCAGGCGTCAGCAGAATTTCGCCGTTCTGGCTGAGGCCGGCACCAAGCTGCATGCCCATGTCACCGATATGCAGGAGACCATGCGTTACCTGCGTACCTTCGCCGTCACGGTGAAGATCACCGGTGCGGGCATTGCCGAATTTGCCGGTTTTGCCGAGGAAATTCTGGAGCGCATTCACTCCGGCACCGATGAAGTCAACACCTTCGCCCAGCAGCTCGGCGCCCTCGAACGCGAGTTGAAGGTCGCCATGGGCTTTGGCGCCACCACCGCGAAGGCCTATGACCGCAACGTTCCGCAAGTGGTGGCAGCACTGGAAAAGGATGCCCGCACCATCGCTGCTCACCGTAAAGAACTCGCTGTGATCGCCGCTGAAGTTGGCGCTATCGCCCGCGGCGTGCAAAGCAAGGTCGCGACCACCCTTTCGGCTCTGCAAATCGGCGACATTACCCGCCAGCGCATCGAGCACATACAAAGCGCCTTTGCTTTTCTGGAAGAATTTCTCGCAAGCGGCGAGGGCAGCAAGCTCGATACCGATGCCCGCCAGCGGCTCGAAAATGTCATTCATCACCTGACGGCGGCACAAATGCGCGACATGGTCACGGACTTCCAGCGGGAGTCCGGTAGCGTCGTCAAGACGATCGCCAGCTTCAGCCATGACACGCAGGAAATCCTGAAGCTGCGCGACGCCATGAAGCCCGACGGCAGAAGCGGCGACGGCAATGTGCTGCGCGCACTGGAACAGAGCGTCTCCGCCGCCCACACGATCGTCAAACAGGTCGAAACAGCCCGCATTCAGGCCGACGGCATCAGCCAGTCGACGCTCGGCACGGCCTCGAACCTGTTGCACCGCATCGAGACCATCCGCGCCGTCAAGACCGACATCCACTACATGGCGCTCAACACCAATCTGCGCTGCAGCCGCATGGGCGAAGAAGGTCGTTCGATCAACGTCGTCACCGCCGAACTACGTATCTTTGCGGCAAAGCTCGATGAATCCGCTGACGCGATCGTCTCCGGCCTCGCATCTCTCGAAACAGCAGCCGGCCACGTCGCCTCGGGCCAGGAGGCCTCAGACTATCGATTGGACGAGAGGCTGATCTCGGCCGTCGACACCATCCGCGCCGCCGCCAACATCATGGATGGCGAGTTGGAAACCCTCTCGGCGCATGGCCGTGAAGTGGCAAACAAGATTATGCTGTCTATCGGCAAGCTCGACTTCCAGCGCGACCTCGGCGAAACCTTGGCAAATTGTGCCGATACGCTCGAAGACATGGCCGGCAGCGATATGGCCGATGCCAGCGATTTGGAAGAAATCATCGCGCCGCTCAGCGCCCGCATCTTTAAGACCTACACGATGGCGCAGGAACGCAACGTCCATCGCGATATCATCGCCATGGACGTTAGAGCGGCACCGATTGCGGCAGCGCCGGTCAAATCAGACGACGAAGATCTTTTCGCGGATGCTTTGTTCTAGCGGGATTGGCTTTCACGTAGAGCGCCATACGTTCAAATAAACGCTGCGCGCTTTAAGCATTACTGCGACCTGCGAAATTTGTTCGCGGCGTCGATCGCAGCCTTCTGCTGATAATCCTCGATGCCCTGGTAAAAATCCTCGAGCTCCGGATCTTTCAGGCCGGCGCGACGCGAGATGACATACCAGGTAGCCGCAGCGACCGGGTCCTGCTTCGTGCCGAGCGCGTTAATATAGAGATGCGCCAGCTTGTTTTGCGCAACGACATTGCCGCGATAGGCGGCGACCTTCATCCAGTTGAAACCGTTCTCCAAATCCTGCTTGCCGCCGATCCCGTTGATCAGCCAAATGCCCATGTCGAGCTGGGCGGTGTCGAAGCCCGCATTGGCGGCGCGCGACAGCCATTCACGGGCCTGCTCCTTCTTCTCCTGCGGCAGGTCGGGCAGATTGAGATAGAGCTGAGAGACGGCATATTGCGCATCGGCAATGCCCTGCTGCGCCGCCTTTTCATAATATGGGAGAGCCATCTGCAGGCCCTTGATGCCTGGATTGTCCGCCGTCAGGCTCTGCCCCCAGTTGAATTCGGCGGATGCCTGGCCGGCATCGGCCGCCTTCTTCATCCATTCGTCCGCCTTCTTCTCGTCGCGCGGCACGTCGCGCCCCTCCATCAGGAGCAACGCGTATTTGAACATCGACGTCGCATCGCCGCCCTCGGCTGCCTTGCCATACCAGAAGGCAGCATCCTTGGTGTCGCGCTTGACGCCCAGGCCCTGCGACATCAGTTCGGCAAGCAGGGTCTGCGCCGCGGGATCACCGAGCTGTGCCCGCGGCAAGGCTTTCTGGAACGCGGTCAGGTAATAGCCGCGCTGGAAGGCGCCATAGGCTTCGTCGACCTTGCCGGTAAAGGGCTTTTCCGGTGGCAGGTCGGGCAGCTTCGCGCCCATGCGATCAAAAACGCCGACACCCTGGGAAGGCTTGATGGCATCGTCGGCTTTCGGCTCGGCACCGGGCCCGACCTTCTCCGTCTTGAAAGTGCCGACGGTGGCATTCAATGGCCGCGTCACCACGCTATCATTTTGTGCCGGCGCGCTATCGTCCGGCGCCGCAGTCTCATCCGACTGAGCGGCATCGTCGGATTGGCCGCTATCGGTGGGCCGGCTGCCCTTTTCCGGCTGTGTCGTAATGCCCGGCAGCGACGTATCGCTGTTGTTCGATTGGGCCACCGCCAGCGGCGGCAATGCCGTCAGCCCAACGGCGAGCGCAGCAACAAAGAAACGGTGACGGAATCGAGGCGTGAGCGACATGGATTGCTATCAATCTTCAAACCGTGGCGCTTTTTCGTCGAGAAGCGCATTCACTTCCGCAACGATGGACGGCGCCGCCGAAGGGTCGGCAAAAACGGCCGTGCGCAGCGCCACGAATTCGGCGCCCGACAAAGCCACCTCCAGCGCCGATTTTGGATCGGTGCCACCCATGACGATGCAGGGAATCTCGATCATCGAGGCCCACCATTCGCCGAGTGCGACGTTTTTCGGATGCGCCTCCGGCTTGATGTCGCCGTCGAGCTTGCCGAAGAAGATATAGTCGGGACGCAGTTCGCCGATCTCCAGCGCATTGTGCCTGTCCGTGGCGCTGCCACCGCCGACGATCAGCTTCGGCACGAATTTCTCGACCGCCTCGGTGAATTCGGCAAGATTGCCGGTAATGTGCAGCCCGTCGGCCTTGGCGCGGCCCGCGACACGGCTATCTCCGGCAATCAACGCCGCAGCACCCGCCGCCTGCACCATCGGCACCAGCTTTTCCGCATGCTTCTGAAAGGTGCTGTCGTCGAGCCCATATTGCGGAATGATGACCGACGCCACATCCCCGCCTCGCAACGCGTCAGCCACCGCCTTCGCCTGCTCCTCTATATCGGCGATATCGGGAACGATGAGAACAAGGCGGCAGCGATCTTCGGGCACGGTCAT
The DNA here is from genome assembly GCF_030182455.1 of Rhizobium cerradonense. Taxonomy (NCBI): domain Bacteria; kingdom Pseudomonadati; phylum Pseudomonadota; class Alphaproteobacteria; order Hyphomicrobiales; family Rhizobiaceae; genus Rhizobium; species Rhizobium cerradonense. The sequence continues at coordinate 120,362 of NZ_JAQJCK010000002.1, read as the reverse complement.
GCAAGCTTCCATATTTGCGTTCATTTATCAGGGATGGCGCACCCATTCGATGCTTGTGAGTAAATCCGTTAGAACTTGCTGACAAGGGGAAACAGACGCTGATCTGCGCATTGCCCGCCCGACAACTGAAGACTCAAGTTGATATTTGCCGCAGTACCAAAATAAAGCTAGGGGACTGATCGCCGACTGGTTGGGATTCATGATAAATCATATGAAACTAGTGCGCATAATATTCGCATTAATATTGAGCTTAGCGCTTTGCGCGGTTCGCACGGTCGCCCTGGCCGATCCAGATGAAGCCTTCATAGCCTATCAGAAGTCGGATTATGCCACCGCCTTCAAGCTTTATCATGAAAGAGCGCTGAAAGGGGACGTGGCGGCTCAAGGCATGGTCGGCACTCTCTACGCTTACGGACGAGGCGTTAAGCAGGACGACACTCAGGCAGCCTTCTGGTTTCAAAAGCTAGCCGAACAGGGCATTGCTAAGGGACAATTCGCATTGGGAGAGATGTATCTCGCAGGCCGCGGCGTACATCAGGATTATTCCAAGGCGGCCGAATTATTTCGCAAAGCCGCGGAACAGGGCGAACCTTTCTCCGCATTTTGGCTGAGTATGCTGTACGAACAGGGCCAAGGAGTCCCCAAGGACCCACAGCAGGCGGCCTACTGGAAGAAGAAATCCGACGAGAACATGCCCGACTTTTCCAATCTTTTGCTTCCGCAACAGCAAAAGTAGGGCGCGACCAACATGATTCATCATGCGGCGCACAATTGACTTGCCGCTCTTTGGCGTTTGACGTAGCTTCTCGCCATGTCGATCATGGACCCCTTCGCAGCCATCGCGGATCCGAACCGGCGCCACCTGCTGGAGGAGCTCCGCCGCGCACCGAAAACGGTCAACGAACTGGCGCAGGGCCTGCCGATCAGCCGCCCTGCCGTATCGCAGCATCTCAAGGCGTTGCTCGACAGCAATCTCGTTTCCGTCACCACCGAAGGCACGAAACGCATCTACGCGGTCAACAGCCGCGGTTTCGATAAGCTCAATTTGTGGCTGGATCAGTTCTGGGCCTGAGACTGGCTCTCTTGCGCGCGCTCTGCAGCAATTTCCCGATCTTTGTCAGGAAAGTTGCGCCAACTCCCACTCCTCACGTTTTGAAGTTGGCGCATCCATATCGACTGGAGTAGTCACCGTCTATTACAAAGGAATTGTTTCAGGGCCTCTTGGCCCGCCTGTCTTCCTTGCCACGATCGGCGGCTTTCTGTCCTCAGGAAGACGTTGTGTCAGTGAACTGACGATCGCAGACGTTGGATTTCGTCTTTGAGGCGCAGCTTTCTGCGCTTGATGTCGGCTATTTCGGTATCATTGATAGAGGGAGATGTCAGTGCAGAATGTAGCTCCTCCTCGAGAGCGACATGTTTCTTTTCGAGCGATTCAAGATGAGCTTGAACAGTCATATGACCCTTCCTTCCTCTTACGAACCTTGGCCATCCATCGCCAAAGCTCTAGGTGTCAACCCTACTACTGTGCCATAATATTGGACCCTTGTCGAAGGCCAAAACGTGGCTTATGAGCGGCAAATTCGTGATGAAGGATAACTTCCCGTTACCGTCATTTGGTGATAGGAGCTTGCGGAATTCACAAAGCGGAACGAGCACGAGTCCGCAGGGCATTGGGGAAATAGGAATGGCCGATCAGGAACAGGCGGAAATCAGGCTGATCGTGGCGCGGTTGCGTCAGGAACATGAGGATTACGACGCCGCAATCGACGCCATGATCCAGACGGGCTGCGACGCGCTCCGCATCCAGCGCATGAAAAAGAAGAAGCTCGTCATCAAGGACAAGCTCACCAAGCTGGAAGACCAGATCATTCCCGACATTATCGCCTGAGGAGCAGACGCGACGATGATGACAGAAAGACCGCCCGTCGCCATCATCATGGGTAGCCAGTCCGACTGGGAAACCATGAAGAACGCCGCTGACACGTTGGAAGCGCTGGAAATCACCTATGACGCGCGCATCATCTCCGCACATCGCACGCCGGACCGGCTGGTGAGCTTCGCCAAGGGCGCACGCGACGAGGGCTTTAAAGTCATCATCGCGGGTGCCGGTGGCGCCGCCCATCTTCCGGGCATGGCCGCCTCGATGACGCCGCTGCCGGTCTTTGGTGTACCGGTGCAGTCCCGCGCCTTGTCCGGCCAGGACAGTCTTCTTTCCATCGTGCAGATGCCTGCAGGCATTCCCGTCGGCACATTGGCGATCGGCAAGGCCGGCGCGATCAATGCCGCCCTTCTCGCCGCCGCCGTCCTGGCGCTTGGCGACGAGGATATCGCCGAGCGGCTGGACGAATGGCGCGCCCGGCAGAGCGCTGCCGTTGCTGAGTATCCGATGGACGACCTATGACCGAGAAAACGATCGGCATCATCGGCGGCGGCCAGCTCGGCCGCATGCTGGCCATGGCGGCGGCTCGTTTGAACTTCCGCACGATCATCCTGGAGCCGCAAGCCGATTGCCCGGCCGTGCAGGTGGCGGACGACCAGATCGTGGCCGCCTATGACGATCCCATTGCGCTTGCCGAACTGGCGAAGCGCTGCGACGTCGTCACCTATGAATTCGAAAACGTGCCGGTCGCCGCCGCCGAAAGGCTTGCCAAGGATATTGCCGTCTACCCGCCGCCGAAGGCGCTGGAGATGGCGCAGGACAGGCTGACCGAAAAGCGCTTCATCAACGATTGCGGCATTCCGACCGCCCGCTTCCATGCCGTCGACAGCCAGGCCGATCTCGAAACGGCGCTTGCCGACTTCGGCGGCCAGGGCGTGCTCAAGACTCGCCGTCTCGGCTACGACGGAAAGGGGCAGCGCGTCTATCGCTCGTCCGCCGACAGCGCCGAAGGCGGCTATGCCGCGCTCGGTAGCGTGCCGCTGATTCTCGAAAGCTTCGTGGCGTTCGAGCGGGAGATTTCCATCATTGCCGCCCGCGGCCTGGACGGCAGCGTCGCCTGCTACGATCCGGCGGAAAATATCCATCGCAACGGCATTCTCCACACCTCCACCCTTCCCGCCAGCATCTCCGCGGAGACGGCGGGGGCGGCACGCGTGGCGGCGGAGAAGATTTTGACCGCGCTCGGCTATGTCGGCGTCATCGGCATCGAGTTCTTCGCGCTTGCCGACGGTAGCTTGATTGCCAACGAAATGGCCCCGCGCGTGCACAATTCCGGCCACTGGACGGAAGCTGCCTGCGTCGTCTCGCAATTCGAGCAGCATATCCGCGCCGTCGCCGGCCTGCCCCTCGGCAATCCGGCGCGTCATTCCGACTGCGTGATGCAGAATCTGATCGGCGACGATATCCTTTCGGTTCCCGATTGGCTGAGCCAGGATGACGTGCTGGTGCATCTCTACGGCAAGACGGAGTCGCGTCCCGGCCGCAAGATGGGCCACGTCACGCAGCTTCGCCGCTAACAGCCCTGGGAAAAAACCCCTGACATGGTTGACAGGGCCCAGGCGACAGGGTATTTGCTGCCCACCCTAAAGAGCGCGCCCCGAGCGCGCTTTTGATTGTTAAAGATACCGGGCGAATGTGACATTCCCCCTCAAACATCGCGGATCAGAAAAATGAAGATCAAGAATTCGCTCAAGTCGCTCAAGGCGCGTCACCGTGACAACCGTCTGGTCCGCCGCAAGGGCCGCATTTACATCATCAACAAGCTGAACCCGCGCTACAAGGCTCGTCAGGGCTGATTGTGCGTGGCGCCTGGCCCTGGGCCAGGCGGACCGTTCGCGGTCGCTTGAGATGATCACATCAAAATTATTTTGATCTTCGACATTGGCGGGCTACTATGCCCGCCATGCGCATTTTTGCTTTGTCATATCTGGCCTTGCCGATTCTCCTCGCTCTGACCGCCGCCGCACCGCATGTCGCTATGGCGGATGATTCTAATATCGTTGAGAAAAAAGATCCGAACGCCGCGTCCGGCAGCCTGTCGTCGAAGCAGCAGATCGATAATCTCTTCACGGCGTTGAAGCGCCAGCGCAATCCCGACCAGGCGAGCCTCATCGCCGACCAGATTCGCATGGAATGGAGCGATTCCGGCAGCGCCACCATCAATCTCCTGATGCAGTGGGCCGATAAGGCCATCCAGGAAAAGCGCAATGCCGCTGCCATGGATTTCCTTGACCAGGTGATCTCGCTGAAGCCGGACTATGTCGAGGGCTGGAATCGCCGCGCGACGCTGAATTACGCCATCGGCGACTATCGCAAATCAATGGAAGACATCAATCAGGTGCTGCGGATAGAGCCGCGCCACTTCGGCGCGCTTGCCGGCATGGCCGCGATCCTAAGCGAAACCGGCAATGACGAGCTGACGTTGAAGGCCTGGGAGCGCTTCCTTGAGATCTATCCAGCGAATCGCGCCGCCCAGGACCAGTTTAATACCCTCTCTGAAAAAATCGCCGGCAGCCGCACCTAGAGCATCTGTCTGCTTGCTGGTGATTCCACCTGTAAGCGGCATGGTCTGGGGTTTTACAACAACGGGCAGGCCTACGGCGGACGAGAGGTCATGAACGTCGGATAGGCTGGTGGTCCAATTCTCTACTTCATACTGCAATGATCGATGTTCTATTTTGTGCTCTTGTCCTGCTTCTTGCCGCCGCAGCCGGTTTCTCGGCGTATAAGACACGCGCGATCGAGCAGGCCTATCCCAATATCGGCGAGCTGACCGATATCGGCGAATTCCGCATGAACGCCCTGCACTTGCCGCGCCCGGTCACGGCCGATCTGCCACCGCTGGTCTTCATCCATGGCGCCAGCGGCAATCTGCGCGACCAATTCGAGGCCTTTGCCGGCCCGCTCGCGGGTCGGGCGGAAATGCTCTTCGTTGATCGGCCCGGCCATGGCTATTCCGAGCGCGGCGGCCCGGAAAATGCCCTGCCCTCCGGCCAGGCCGACGCGATCGCCAGATTGATGGAGAAACGCGGCATCGAAAACGCCATCATCGTCGGCCATTCCTTCGGCGGCGCCATCGCCGCCGCCTTCGGCATGCGCCATCCCGACAAGACGGCTGGCCTGCTCTTCCTAGCACCGGCGACCCACCCGTGGCCGGGCGGAATCGACTGGTATTATACGCTTGCCGCCTTTCCCGTCTTCGGCTGGCTCTTTGCCCATCTGCTGGTGATCCCGCTCGGCCTGCACCGTGTCGAAAGCGGTACGCTCGGCGTCTTCCGCCCCAATCAGCGGCCTGCCGATTACATAGCGAAGACCGCGCCGGAGCTGGTGTTGCGGCCAAGGGCCTTTCGCAACAACGCAGCCGACGTTGCCAATCTCCTCGCCTATGTTTGCGCCCAAGCACCACGCTACCGCGAGATCACGGCGCCGACCGTCATCATCACCGGCGATAGTGACGATATCGTCATGGAAGAGCTGCATTCGCGAGGCCTTGCGCGCGACATTGCGGGCGCCGAGCTCATCACCATCCGCCATCTCGGCCACAAGCCGGATTATCTCGCGACCGACGTGGCCATCGCCGCGATGGAGCACCTCGCCGGCCAGTCACGCGATCTCCAGGCTTTCGCTCAGGAGGCGGAAGCCCGCCTCGCCCGCCTGAAGACCGTGCTGCCGAGCGAAGCCGCCGCCGCTCAGGCGGTCACGAGTTCGTAATCCAGCGCATCGACAAACACCCGCCCCTGTGGCGTCGCGTCCACCGTTTGCCGCACGGCTTGCAGCATGATCGACGCCAGCCGCTCCGTCGCCGGGTTCGCTTCCGCTTCGGCGCGATGCAGGACCAGATCGAGCTTCGGCAGCGGCGGGAGACCGGCTTCGCCTAGCGCCATAAGCCGCACTTTGTCCGGCAAACCCAACGGCGTACGCACCGTCAGGCCCAACCCAGCGGCCGTCGCAGCCCAGAGCCCGCCAAGGCTGGGGCTGACGAAGGAAATGCGCCAGCCGATGCCCGCATGGTCCAGCACCTTGGTCGCGATCGACCGCAGCAGGCAGGGCGCTTCCAATGACGCGAGCGGCAGCGGTTCGCCGCTATTGGCACGCCAATGGGTGGCACCATGCGCCGGCCCGACCCAGCACATCGGAACCTCCGCGATCCGATCGGTATGGGCAGTGCGAAAACCGTCGCTCCAGGCAAGCGCCAGATCGAGCTTGCCGGAGGTCACGCGCTCGATCAGCTCGGCATTGCGGACCACGCGCGCCTCGATCCGCACCTTCGGATGCGCGCGCGCAAAGCGGCCGAGCACCTCCGGCAAGAGCGTCTCGCCGAAGTCCTCCTGCAGGCCGAGCCGCACCCATCCCTCCAGATCCGCGCCTTGAAGCGCAGTCGCCGCCTCGTCGTTGAGATCCAGTAACCGCCGCGCATAGGCGAGCATGGTTTCGCCGGCTTCCGTCAGCGCCAGCCCACGCCCAGCCTTGCGGAAGATCGGCATGCCCGCCTGTTCCTCCAGTTTCTTGAGCTGCGCGCTGATCGCAGACGTCGAACGCCCGAGCCGATCCGCCGCCTTGGCGAAGCTGCCAAGTTCCATGCCTGTCACGAAGCTGCGCAGAACGTCGAGATCGAAGATAACTTTCCGCATGGTCAACTATTCACATTTTTGGGACTGTCGATCCAATATTATCTGATTTTCCGAATGATTATCCCGTGGCATTGTGGCCCCGTCAAGTGGACAGATGACAGGAGTTTCCCATGCCGTTCACCCGCATTTCCCTTCTCCGCGGCAAGTCGCCGGAATATCTGCAGACGCTCTCGGATAATTTCCACCGCGCCATGGTCGAAACGTTCGATGTGCCGCCCACGGATCGCTTTCAGGAAATCCATCAGTTGGAGCCGAACGAGCTGATCTTCGACCGCACCTATCTCGGCGGGCCGCGCTCGGACAATTACGTTTTCTTCCAGATCACCATCGGCAAACCGCGCTCGACCGAAGTCAAGAAGGCCTTCTATCGCCGCCTCGTCACCCTGCTTGCGGATGCGCCGGGCATTCGGCCCGAAGATATCATGATCAACATCATCACGACGACGCGCGAGGACTGGTCCTTCGCAGACGGCATCGCGCAGATGATCGAACAGGCCTGACGACGATGAACCAGACAAGCATTCGACAGCCACTTCCGATCCATCGCGCCGGAACCGCCACGCAGCGTTCGCCAGAGGGCATCGCCAATGCGCCCTTCTGGGTCGAAATGTTGGTCGAAAACAACAAGGATGGTGGGCTCACTGCCATGCGCTGCACGCTGGAACCCGGCATCATGACCCGTTGGCACACCCATCCACATGGCCAGATTCTCTACGTCCTGTCGGGTGTCGGCCTTGCCCAACGTAACGACGAACCGACTGAGGAACTGCGCGCCGGCGACTGCATCACCTTCGCACCCGGCGAGCGTCACAGACATGGCGCAACGCCGGACAGCACCTTCGCCTATATCAGCATTCAGGCCGCACAGAACGGCGCCGCCGTGACCTGGCTGGAGGATTGACCATGATTGCCATGCAATACAGCTTCACCCTGCCTGCCGACTATGACATGGCGATTATCGATCGCCGCATCCGCGACAAGGGGCCTATGCTCGACAATTTTCCCGGTCTGAAGTTCAAGGCCTATCTCACGGCCCGGAAAAGCGATGCCAGGACAGGAAGTCGCGAGAACCTCTATTCGCCCTTCTATGTCTGGGAAAAGGATGAGGGCTTGAGCAATTTCATCTGCGGTCCTGGTTTTGCCGGGGTGACGGAAAGTTTCGGCTGGCCGCAGGTGAAGACCTGGGTCGTCTGGCACACTGCAATTTCGCCAGATATTCGCGACGCCCGGTTCGCCATCCGCGAGATCGTTCAGATGGAGCCCTACGCACCGCTTGCCGAGATTCGTCAGCGCGAAAGCGATGCAGCCGCTGGCGAGGTCGCGCGCGGCGAAGCGCTTGCTTCCGTCGCCGCCTTCGAGCCGGCCGGTTGGACGCAGGTGCGTTTCCGTCTGCTTGCCGATCTGCCAAAAGACGTTTTGGGGCCTAGCGTCCAGATCTACGATGTCGGCCACCTTTCTTTGTCGGATGCCGGTTGAAGTGTCACCGGGACAAAGTCGTTGTTTTAAAGAGAACCACGGCGTTTTATGGATCAACGGCCTTTCCGCAGCAGAAGAGTGTTCCTTCCATGGTCGATATTGCAATGATTGAAGCCGCTCGCGATCGCCTCGACGGTCGCGCGCGACGCACTCCCCTTCTCTCCTCCCCATTCCTGGATGAGATCGCCGGGCGGCGGCTATTTGTGAAAGCGGAATGCCTGCAGCATACCGGTTCCTTCAAGTTTCGTGGCGGCTGGTCGGCGGTTTCCGGACTGGAACGCTCTCTGCGTGCCAAGGGCGTCATCGCCTTCTCCTCTGGCAATCACGCCCAGGGTGTGGCGCTTGCCGCGCAACTGCATGGCATCCCTGCCGTCATCGTCATGCCGACGGACGCACCGAAACTGAAGATCGCCAATACCCGCGCCTTGGGCGCCGAGGTCGTACTCTACGATCGCATCAAGGAGGATCGCGACGAGATCGGTGCGCGGCTCTCCAAGGAGCGCGGCCTCACCCTGATCAAGCCCTTCGACGAGCCGCTGGTGATCGCCGGCCAGGGAACGACCGGGCTGGAAATCGCCGAACAGGCAGCCGAAGAGGGCATCGATGCCGCGACCGTGCTCGTCCCCTGCGGCGGCGGTGGCCTCACCTCGGGCATTGCACTGGCACTGGAAGCCCGCGCGCCCGGCTTCAAGGTCCGCCCCTGCGAACCCAAGGACTTTGACGACACGACCCGCTCTCTTGCCTCCGGCAAAATCGAACGCAACGCCGCTCTGCAGGGCTCGATCTGCGACGCCATCATCACTCCACAGCCTGGCAATATTACTTTTCCGATCCTGAAGCGCCTCTGCGGCCCCGGCCTTGTCGTGACCGACGAGGAAGCGCTGGACGCCATGGCACTCGCCTTCACTCGCCTCAAGATCGTCGTCGAGCCGGGCGGCGCCGTAGCGCTGGCGGCCGCCCTTTTTCATGGCAAGGAGATCGACGGCGACACGGTCATTGCGGTCACCTCCGGCGGCAATGTCGATGCCGACCTCTTCGAAACGGCGCTGCACCGCCACTAACCGTCAATTCGTCGCGCGACGATAAAGCGCCAGCGAGCCGGCCAAGGCGAGGAGCGTGCCACCGCAGGCGCGTTCCAGCCATTTCGTACCTTCCGTCTTGAGGAAACGCACGGCTTGCGAGCCGAAAGCGGCGTATCCGAACATGATCGCGAAATCGAGCGAAGCGAAAAGCACCGCGAGGATGGCATATTGCGGCATTTGCGGTGCGGCAGGATCGATGAACTGCGGCAAAAAGGCCGAGAAGAACAGATAACCCTTGGGATTGGTCACCGCGACCAGGAAGCTCTTCATTCCAATCGACAGCATCGTCCCCTTCGCCTGCCCGGCACTGGCCTTGAGCATGCCGTCGATCGTTCCCTTGGAGCGCAGCATCATGATGCCGAGAAAGGCAAGATAGGCGGCACCCGCCCATTTCAGCACCGAAAACCAGAATTCCGAGGCTGCCAGCAACGCGCCGAGCCCGATGGCAACCGCGCCGATCAGCACGAAATCCGACAGCACGGCGCCGACCATGCCCGCCAGGGCGCGGCGCACGCCGTAGCGCGAGCCGTTGGTCAATGCCAGGAGCACGGTCGGCCCCGGCGTCGCGATGCCGATGAAGGAGACAGTGGCAAAGGCAAGCAGCGTGGCAGTGTGCATGATTTCCTCCCCATGACTGTCGGAAACTTGCATGCACCGCTGCGCTTTGCAAGCATGGGGATGGATCTCCACAACCTCTAGACGACCAACAGCACAGTACCGGTGCCAAGCAGAACCAGCGTCCATACGAGATCCACATTGATCCAGGCGCTGCGCAATATTTCGAGCCCGACCCAGCGATAGACCGCGAGGGCAACGAGGCTTGTGACCACTAACATCGCAAGGGTGTGGACACCGACGGCCGCAATCGTCATCGCCGCGGACGCATCCCCGCCGATGTCATGCAATGGCGACCCCGCAAGGCAGAGCGGCATCAAGGCTGGCAGGAGCATGAGCCCCGCGCCGTGGGCCGTCGCCATCAGGAACGACCAGAGCACGAGGCCCGCAAGCCCAGTACGCATGCCGATGCGAACGCGGTGCCGGTGTCCATAAAAATAATGCCAGATAGCCCATGCGATGAGACCCAGCCCCGTGACCGTGCGTACGGCGCCCTGATCCACAAAAAGACCGACAGCGACCACCGCTCCGGCAACAAGCGCGATGGATACGGCGTGGCCAAGGGCGATGGCGGGCACCGCCTTGACCACGGCTGCGGAACTCTGCCGATGAACGCCAAGCGCCACGGCAAACAACCATCCCATCGCGGGGTTGAGGCCATGAAAGGCGCCCAATCCCGCCAGCAGCATCCAGGGCCAGAGTTCGTTCATGGGGCGCCTCGTCCGGCTGACCTTTGCTCACGGATAGCAATAGGAATCCGACGAGCAATCCCCACCCTGCAAGCGGACCTGGTGCGGACGATGCGATTTCGGCCACTCGACGAAGAATTTCTCGTCGAAGGCAATGCCGCCGTCCGCGCCCGCATCGAGCTTTACCATCCAGCCGGAAAGGCCATCGGGATAGAACTGCTCGTCGATCGCGCCATAGAGCGAGTTGGTGAAATAGACGCGGCGACCATCGCGGCTGATCTCGACCATTTGCGGGCCGCCATTCAGCGCGCCATTCTTCGCTTTCGGGTGCGACGCGCGCGAAACGATGCCGCCGATCCTGACCTTCCCCGTCAGCTTCGGCTTGAACGGATCGGAGACATCATACTGATGCAGATCGCCGGTCCCCCAGCAGGAGACGTAGAGAAATCTGTCATCCATCGAAAGATCGATGTCGGTAACGAGCGGCGGCACGGCACCGAAGCCCTTGAGCATCGGCGGCAACTGCTCCGGATCGGCCGGCTCCGCCGGAATGTCGATCACCTTCGTCACCGCCCACTTCTCCCCGTCGCGATGCCAGACCCATATCGAGGAGGAGAGGTCCTCAAGACTGAGAACGCAGTTGACGAAACCATAGGCCTTGGTCGGGTCATGCGCGGGTCTGAGTTCGAATACGAGCTGATACTTGTCGCCGAAATCGATCGTCTGCAGATGCTTGCGCTTGTGCAGATCCCAGAAATGCAGACGGCGGCCATATTTTGCACCGAGCAGGACTTCCGGGATCAAGCCGTTTTCGAATGTATCCGGCGTACCCCACTCGCTGGTGACGAGCGTATCGTGACCAAGATGCCACCAGACATCATAGGAAAGCTGCTGCGGTCCGCGATCCATTTCCCATTGGCCGCGCACCTCGAAGGTCTCGTGATCCATGAGGAACACCCCGCCCGGTCCCTTCCCCTCGGCATTGCCAAGAGCGGCGACATAGATCCCTTCCGGTCCGCAGTGAATGGTATGTGGCCGGGAATATCCGGCTCGCTCGGCGACTTCACCGGGCTCGATGACCTTGACGATCGATGGTTTGCGGCCATCGGGCTTGGTGTCGATGATGTGGATGCGTGAGGACCTCAATCCCGGCACGACCAGGTAGCGGCGCTCCGCATGCGGATGCGGCGCATTCGGGCAAAGGCAGGACGAGCAGGCGTTCCAGCCGAAATGATGCAACTCGTCACCGACATTAGGCATCGCGACGGAGGTGACGATCTGACCATAAGAGGCTGAATTGGGATCGACATCGACGACCGCGAGCTCGTCGGGAACCGCTCGCGTCGGATCGAAGGCAACGACATAGGCAAGTGTCTCCGGCGCAGCCTTCATGGCCATGCGCGGTGACGGATAAAAGCTCGGATCGGGTTTCCACGTTACCATGTGAAGTGCTCCTGGCTCGCGATTGCTGAACAGTGAAAGATGTTCGCTAGATGCTTGCCGACAGCAGGCTCATCGCTGCGGACGGGGCAGGATCAAATGCTTCAATGGGATACTGATTTGCGACTGTCCTCTCCGCTGAACATTCAGCAGAGGCAATCCTCCCCGCGCGATTATCTCAGATAAAGGCGGGTTTGGGCAGCTTTTTTCGCCGCCATTCTCACCACAGCGACCGGTTATCTTTTCAAGATGAAGGTTGGCGCGAAGGCCCTGGCCTTTCCCATAACGCAAAAGCCCGCCGCCTTCTCAGGCAGCGGGCTTCGATACTCTTAAAAACCGGCAATCAGACGCCCGATTGGCCGTCCGAGCCGATGTAGGCGATGCGCAGCATGTTGGTCGCACCGGGAGTGCCGAGCGGCACGCCGGCGGAGATGATGATGCGGTCGCCGGGCTTGCCGAAGCCTTCTTCGGCGACGATGCGGCAGGCATTGTTGACCATATCGTCGAGGTCCGTGGCGTCATGCGTGACGACACAGTGCATACCCCAAACCACCGACAGACGGCGAGCCGTCTGGATGATCGGCGACAGCGCCAGGATCGGAACCTGCGGGCGCTCGCGCGAAGCGCGCAGACCGGTCGTGCCCGACGAGGTGTAGCAGACGATGGCAGCGAGCTTCAGCGTCTCGGCGATCTGACGGGCAGCGAGCGAGATAGCGTCGGCGCCGGTTGCTTCCGGCTGCGCGCGCTGGGCGTAGATAATGCCCGGATAGTGCGGCTCGCGCTCGATGGTGCTGGCGATCGAAGCCATTGTCGATACGGCCTCGACCGGATAGTCGCCCGAAGCGGACTCGGCCGACAGCATGACGGCGTCAGCACCTTCGAAGACGGCGGTGGCGACGTCAGAGACTTCGGCACGGGTCGGAACCGGCGCCGAGATCATCGATTCCAGCATCTGCGTGGCGACAACCACCGGCTTACCGGAACGGCGGCAGGCGCGGATCAACTGCTTCTGGATGCCGGGAACCGCTTCGAGCGGCATCTCGACACCAAGATCGCCGCGGGCGACCATCAGCGCGTCGGAAAGCTCGATGATTTCCTCGATGCGCTCGACAGCCTGCGGCTTCTCGATCTTCGACATCAGGCCGACGCGGCCGCGCGAAATCTTGCGGACTTCGGACAGGTCTTCCGGACGCTGGATGAACGAGAGCGCAACCCAGTCGACCTCGTTGGTGGCGAGAACGGCGTCAAGGTCGGTGCGATCCTTGTCGGTCAGCGCGCCGACGCCAAGCAGCGTATCCGGCAGGCTGACGCCCTTGCGGTCGGAAATCTTCGTGCCGGAAATGACGGTCGTGACAATGCTCTTGCCGTCGCACTTTTCAGCGCGAAGCGCGAGCTTGCCGTCGTCGATCAACAGCCGATGACCGGGCTGAACCGACTCCAGGATTTCCGGATGCGGCAGGAACACGCGGGTATTGTCGCCGGGCGTATCGTTGTTGTCGAGCGTGAAGGTCTGGCCGGGCTTGAGATCGACCTTGCCCTGGGCAAACTTACCGACACGCAGCTTGGGACCCTGCAAGTCGGCAAGAATGCCGATCGGACGGCCACAGCGGGCCTCGACGGCGCGGATACGCTGGATGAGCGTGCGCATCAGGTCATGGCTGGCATGGCTCATGTTGATGCGGAAGAGGTCGGCACCGGCCTCATGCAGCTTCTGAATCATCTCCTCTTCGGAGGAAGCTGGGCCGAGCGTCGCTAGGATTTTGACTTTTCGGTTGCGTTTCATCAATTCTGGCTTTCTTGGCTGCCCGGGGTATCGGAGAGCTGAACCATCCAACTCGCCTGACGCCCCGTGTCGTATTCCTTGAATCCCATTTTCTGGTAACCGCGCGCGTAGCAATCCTTCACGCCTGGGATCTTGAATTCATTTTCCGCCACGCACATTTCGATATCGCCCGTCCAGCGGCCACCGCGAGCTGCATCTTCTGCGTAGAGGTAATAATAGCGGGATTGAAGCGGCCCTTCGATCAAAGTCGCGCAGGTGGTGGCCGGAACCTGCCACCATCCCTCGGTCACCCAGCCTTCCTTCGCACGATAGCCGATCGCCACACCCACGAGATTCTGCGTACCGTTGCAGACGCGGAAATCGGCATGGGCTGCATTTGGCATGAAGAAAAATGGCGCGGCGGCGGCAAGGATGAAAAATGCGAATCGGGCAAGCGGCCCTGACCGCGTAACGAAACTTGGCGCGACTTGGCTGGACACGGCTTCCAATGGGCTCCCGGTTATTCGTTGTTGCGTCTTCTTGCGCTGCCATCCCACGAATGTCAACGCAACTCTAATCGATTATATTTTCTTCACGGGATGGTAGCAGTGCCCTGCGGCCTCGCTCTCGCCCGATCAAGAGGCCGAGCCTTGCACCTTCTGCCCGCGCATGCAATCAAACAACGGGCTGAAAAATGCGATAATCGACAATCCACATGAATGACTTCAAATCTTTCGAAATCATAACCGGCAATCGTGACAAAGGCATGGTCATCCTCGGCGATCATGCGATGCGGCACCTCCCCGAACGCTATGGCCGGCTAGGCCTGCCCGAAACTGCCTTTTCGCGGCATATCGCCTATGACATCGGCATCGAGGGGCTTTGCCGCCAACTTTCGGCGCGGCTCGGCGTGCCCGCCGTGCTGGGCGGCTTTTCCCGCCTGCTGATCGACCCGAACCGCGGCGAAGACGACCCGACCCTGATCATGAAAATCTCCGACGGGGCGATCATCCCAGGCAATCATCCGATCACCGAGGAAGAGTGGAACTACCGCATCGAGACCTTCCACCGCCCCTATCACCGCGCCGTGGATGAGACGATCACATCGGTCGCCGACGCGACGGGCAAGGCGCCGCTGGTGCTGTCGCTGCATTCCTTCACACCGGCCTGGAAGGGCGTCCCTCGCCCTTGGCATGCAAGCGTGCTCTGGGACAGCGACGATCGCGCCGTGCTGCCGCTTCTTGCAAAGCTCAGCGCCGACACCAATCTCGTTATAGGCGACAACGAACCCTATGACGGGGCGCTGAGGAACGACACCATGTACCGCCACTGCATGGCCAAGGGCATCGCACACGCGCTGCTCGAAGTCCGCCAGGATTTGATCGGTGATGAGGCGGGCATCAGCGAGTGGGCCGCGCGGCTGGCGCCGATCTTTGCGGCGATGAACGACGACCCGGCGCTACACGAATATAAGCGCTATCCGTCGCGTACCGGCCCGTATGACGAGGCTTGACGCCAAACAAGCAAAGCGGCCTCGGACGAAATCGTGCCGGAAAAATGACGTGAGGAAACAGAGATGACTGAGCTCACCAAGGAACAGCAGACCGAACTGGAGGCAGCCGCCTTCCGTCGCCTTGTCGCGCATCTGCGCGAGCGGAGCGACGTGCAGAACATCGACCTGATGAATCTTGCCGGTTTCTGCCGCAACTGCCTGTCCAACTGGTATCGCGAGGCGGCAGAGGAAGCGGGCCTGCCGGTGACCAAGGACGAATCGCGCGAAATGGTCTACGGCATGCCTTACGAGGACTGGAAAAATCTGCACCAGACGGAGGCTTCCGCTGTGCAAAAAGCCGCTTTTGAGCAGAACAGGCCGAAGGAATAGGGCGACGTTCATCGAGACGGCTTGACCTCGCGCTCCATTCACGGCAGGTCAACGGCCCATCGAATTCAGGCCTCAAGGCAGCAAGAGAGGATATGACACATGGAAGAAGTGGCCACGACCGGCGATATCAACGTAGCGGCGGCGGAACTCCGCCAGTTCATCGAGCGCATCGAGCGACTGGAAGAAGAAAAGCAGACGATCGCCGACGACATCAAGGACGTGTTCGGGGAAGCGAAAGGCCGGGGCTACGACACGAAGGCGATGAAGACGATCATCCGCCTGCGCAAAAAGGACGCCAATGAGCGCCTCGAGGAAGAATCCATCCTTCAGACCTACATGGCCGCGCTCGGAATGGAATAAGCTTTCGGCGGAATGGAAGCGCGAGGAGCGCGTTCATTCCGCTGCTTCCGCCGAAATATTTTTGAACAATCAGCCGCTTTCCCGTCATCATTGGGCGAAAATTGCGCCCTGATTTGGGGTTCTTCTCAGACCGGTTTCAACGGTGAGAAAGAGTTCGAGAGATGGCTGTATCAATTTCGAGGTTCATCGAGAGTAAGATTCTGTATCTGGCCTTCGCCGGTGCAGGATTGGGTGTGTCCTGGTGGATCGGCGGGGGAGACATAGAAGCGTCCCGCCCTTTGCCGCAAGTAGCAACCGTCTTCGCTGCCGACACGCAAAACAGCCGGCCTGCAAAGGACGATCTCCTCGCATCACTTCCGCAGCAGACGCAATCGGACGTCTCCACGGCAACGGTAGCGTCAACGCCGGCAAACCTTCCGATCCCCACCATCATCAGGACGTCCTCCGAAGTTGCGACGAAAGCAACTTCGAAACGGTACGATGCGACACGCACTTTTGAATCGTGCCTCCCCGAATGCGAAACCCGTGATCCCCTGGTCGCGTCTCCTAGCAAGGTTTCGTACGCCGAGCCCTCTGATGACTCCGACTACGACGTTTCCGAAGTCGTCGTTGAGCCACGCAGGACGATCATGGCGTCGATCGTGGACGGTGGCGAAGACTTCATTGCCAACGTCGGGGCTGCCTCGCTGGGAGCATATCGGAAGAGCGAGTCAGCGTTGAGGGTCGTGGTGGACCCTCTGCGATGATATTACGGCCAAGTGCCAGGACAATCCTCACGACGACGGTTGCTCGGTCGCGACCGCGAAAGCGATGTGGCCTCGATCATCTTATGCAGCAGTGCGGCGAGCGCGCCGAAATAACGGAAAACCGTCGTTTCCGCCCTAAGATTTGACCAATCCTTTCATTGTTAATTGATAATTAACCATAGTTGCGCTTAACCTAAATATTGAACTCAGGGGCTTGATTTCAAAATTCATCGCGTAATTTGCCCGTGAATATAACGACAAATGATTGCCGCGATCAAAGATGCACTTAGTCAGAATAATAGCCCTCGTAACATTGGCCGTTGTAGCGACCAGTTGCACGACAACGGGCGGAGTGCGGCAATCGGCTGATGCGGAAACCGTGCCTAATGAAAAAGCTTTGGCATTCCCGCCGCCCGGCGGCCCTGCCATCGTCAGCGTGGTCGAGCGCAAGCATAAAGACGATGTAGAGCAAACGATATCGCTCTCCACGACATCGTCGGTTGCCGGTCAGAACTTTCTCAAAGTGCAGTTTCTCGGCGCGTCCGGCTCGAACCCGGGACTTGGCAGCACGCCTTATCAAATGATCAGCGAAGGCGCGATCTCGCGCGAGATGGCTGCGACGATACCCGGCGTTCGCCTCGCTCGCTCCGCAAACTTCGTGCAGAACAGCTACGGCCCCTTCGGTTATGCTTCTGGCCAGAGCCGGGCGGGCGATACCTGCATTTATGCCTGGCAGCAAATCCGTGCCGGTCATTCCCCGCCGGTGGAGCAGCGTAATTTCAGCATGGTTCAGGTCAGGCTCCGGCTCTGCGATGCGCAGGCAAACGAGCGGCAGCTCCTAAGCACCGTTTACGGCTACACGATCGCCGGCGGCTTCGAAGGCGAGACCTTGAACCCCTATGGTGCCCCGCGAGGAGCCGATGCTTTGCTCGGCCATCCTGGCGATCCGATTTACCCGGATGCGGGCGGCTACCGAAACGGTGCGATCACCAGCGGCTATGAAGCCCGCCCTGTTGCCGTTCGTCCCGCCGTCGTCCGTCGCCAGGTCACGGTCCAGCCGCAAGCCGTCACTGTGGCTCCGCCTCAAGCAGTCGGTCCTCGCGTACCATTGCCCGATCCGCAAGGCAGCATGCCCCAGACAGGCGTCACGACCGCGCCGGCGCAGATACCGGCACAGGTTCAGCCCAGAACGATGGGAACCAACGGTACAATCGTACCATCCCCAGACTGTATCGGCGACGCGGCCGCGACCGCGGCCTGCCGGAGATAAACAACCTAGAGCGCCGACACGCGTGCGGCTCAGCGCCATTGAAGGGACATCGATGCAAACAGCGCGAAGCATCTTGATGTGGATGGTGGTTTCGCTATGCGGGATCGTCCTGATCACATTGCCGGTCAACCTGCAGACTCAGCTCATCGCGAGCACCGCTGTCGTTGCCATCATGGCGATCATCAAGATCCTCAAGGCTCAGGGAACCTGGCGGCTGATTGCGCTCGCTTTCGGTACGTCGATCGTGCTGCGCTATGTCTATTGGCGCACGACCAACACCCTGCCACCCGTCAATCAGCCGGAAAATTTCATCCCTGGCCTGCTGCTCTATCTTGCAGAAATGTACAACGTCGCCATGCTGATGCTCAGCCTTTTCATCGTTGCGACGCCCCTGCCTCCACGCACCGCCCGCGCATCGAAGGTACAGCAATTTCCATCCGTCGACGTTTTCGTTCCGTCCTACAATGAGGACACAAAGCTTCTCGCCAACACACTCGCCTCCGCCAAGGCGATGGATTATCCGGCCGACAAACTCAAGGTTTGGCTGCTCGACGACGGCGGCACTTTACAGAAGCGCAATTCCACCAAACTTTTGGAATCGCAGACGGCAATTGCGCGTCACAACGAACTCAAGCAGCTTTGCGACGATCTCGATGTCGAATATCTGACGCGCGACCGCAATGAGCACGCCAAGGCCGGCAACCTCAACAACGGCTTGAAGCATTCGAGCGGCGACCTGATCGCCGTCTTCGATGCCGACCATGCGCCGGCCCGCGATTTCTTGCTCGAAACCGTCGGTTATTTCGAAGACGATCCGAAGCTCTTTCTCGTCCAAACGCCGCATTTCTTCATCAATCCCGATCCGCTGGAGCGCAATCTTAAGACTTTTGACAACATGCCGAGTGAGAACGAGATGTTCTACGGCATCATTCAGCGCGGTCTGGACAAGTGGAATGCCGCCTTTTTCTGCGGTTCGGCGGCTGTATTGAGCCGCACCGCACTGGAATCGCAAAAGGGCTTCAGCGGCATCAGCATCACCGAGGACTGCGAAACGGCATTGGCCCTTCATGGCAGCGGCTGGAACAGCATCTATGTCGACAAGCCGCTGATTGCCGGTCTGCAGCCCGCGACGTTTGCAAGCTTCATCGGCCAGCGCAGCCGCTGGGCTCAGGGCATGATGCAAATCCTGCGCTTCCGCTTCCCGCTGCTGAAGCGAGGCCTCTCGTTGCCGCAACGGCTTTGCTACATGTCGTCCACGCTTTTCTGGCTCTTTCCCTTTCCTCGCACCATTTTCCTGTTCGCGCCGCTCTTTTATCTTTTCTTCGATCTCGAGATCTTCACGGCGTCCGGCGGCGAATTCCTCGCCTACACGCTTGCCTACATGCTCGTGAACCTCATGATGCAGAACTATCTCTACGGCTCCTTCCGCTGGCCGTGGATTTCGGAGCTCTATGAATATGTCCAGACGGTGCATTTGCTGCCCGCCGTCATCTCGGTCATGCTCAATCCGCGAAAACCGACGTTCAAGGTCACGGCCAAGGATGAGTCGATTTCTACCAGCCGTCTTTCCGAAATCAGCCGCCCCTTCTTCGTGATTTTCGCCGTGCAGATTCTCGCAGTCGCGGTAACGATATACCGCATCTATGCCGAACCCTATAAAGCGGATGTGACGCTCGTCGTCGGCGGATGGAATATGATCAACCTGGTCCTGTCCGGTTGTGCGCTTGGCGTTGTTTCAGAGCGTGGCGAGCGGTCGTCCTCGCGCCGCGTCAGGGTCAATCGTCGCAGCGAATTCGGCGTCAACGGCCGGTGGAATTCCGCCTCGATCGAGGACGTTTCCGTCCACGGCGCGCGATTGAATGTCTTCAACAAGGAGCTTGATCCGATCGTCGTGGGTGCGGAAGGGGTCCTCCGCTTTCAGCCATATAGCGGCGCGGAGATGGAAACGCTGCCGGTTGTCGTCCGCAACGTCCAGCGAACCGGTGAGATAACGACAATCGGCTGCCAATATGTTCCGAAAGGTGCCCTGGACCATCGTCTGATCGCGGATCTGGTGTTTGCAAACTCCGATCAATGGACGCAGTTCCAGCAGGCCCGCCGCCGCAATCCCGGTATCATTCGCGGAACCATATGGTTTGTGGGTCTGTCGCTTTATCAGACAAGCCGCGGTTTACTTTATCTTTTCCGCAGCATGCGATCCGAAAGCGAGGCGGAGCAGCAAGGGGTAAAGGCGAGCAATTGATGAAGAGCGTCCTTTCAGCGCTGATTTTCCTGCTTGGCGCCACGATCGCCCATGCTCAGACGGCGCCTTTCGACATGTCCGGTGAACGGCCGAAGGGTGCGAAGCCGATCATGCCGGAAACATTGATGCCGCGGGTCACTGCACCGCAAACGACCACCCCGCAGGTGACGAGTCCAAAGGTGGTCACTCCGCAAGCGGCAGTTCCGCAAGTAGCGGCTCCGCAGGCGACCGCACCCAAAACAAGCACGCCACAGGTCGCGCCTGTCCTACCGGCGCAAAATGTTCCGGTGGTGAAGCAGGCGGCAGCAACGCCGGCGGCCGCTGATTTCCGGCGGTATGTCGTGCCGTTCACAGACTTCCGACTGCAAGGCGAATATGATCGGAAATCGTGGTCGATTTTCCTCACTCCCGAACAGGCCGCCGCTCCGGCCAAGTTCAATTTCGCCTATCAGAATGCGGTCGTCGTTGCCCCCGAGGCTTCGCAACTGACCATCTTTCTCAACAATCGCCCTATCGGCCAGCAGCAGATCGGCTCGCCGGATAGCGCCTCCTCGATAAGTTTCGACATCCCGCGCGGTCTGCTGCAGCCGGGCGCCAATCTGGTGACCTTTGAAGCGACACAACGTCATCGCACCGATTGCAACATCCAATCAACCTACGAGCTTTGGTCCGATATCGATCCGGCAAAGACCTATCTAAGCTTTAGCGAACAGGATGCACAAAGACTGTCGAGCACGGATGCAATCCGCGCAATCGGTGTCGATGGTGCCGGCAAAACCGAATTCAACCTCGTCGTGCCGGCTCTGGCGCAACCGGGCACCACAAAACCGCTGATGCGGCTGGCCCAGGGCCTTTCGCTGCTGAGCGGAATGCCAAATGAGACTTTCTCTTTCAGCACGGACACGCTACCTCCGCCCGGTCCCGGAAAGATGACGGTGCTCGTTGGGACGCCCGCCGAGCTGCAGCCTTTGTTTTCGGCACCGGCGGCAGCACAGACCGCCGCACTGGCAACTTTCGTCAAGGATCCGCGCACGGGCTCGACGATCCTTCTCGTCAGCGGGCCGTCCTGGCAGGCGGTTTCCGGCGCCATCGATACCATCGTCTCGCCGACCGACAGAGATCCGACCGTCCGCAGGGATATCTTGATAACCCAGCGCTGGACCGCACCGGATGCACCATTCCTGTTTTCGGACACGAGCCTCTCATTCTCGCAATTGGGCATCGACACGACAGAATTTTCGGGCCGCCGCTTCCACACCAGCTTCAATGTGGCAATCCCGTCGGACTTCTATGCCAATGCCTATGGCGAAGCGACCATCCTTCTTGACGCCGCCTATGCGAAGAACGTTCTGCCGGGAAGCCATGTCGACGTTTATGTCAATGGAAGCATCGCTACGACGAAGCCGATTACTGCGACCGGCGGCGGCATTTTCAGGCATCTGCCCATTCGCGTGACGATGCGCCATTTCAAACCTGGTCTCAATACGGTGACGCTGGAAGCGATGTTGCTGACCAACGAGGACCAAGCCTGCGCGCCCGGCACGACCTCCAACACGACGCCACGTTTCGCACTGTTCGATACGAGCCAATTTCATATGCCGGATTTCGCCAGGGTCGCCCAGCGTCCGAATCTGGCAGCACTGGCAGGCACGAGCTATCCTTACAATCGTGGTCTCGCGCCGGTCGCCCTCTTCATCGACCGTGCTGATCCCGACACCGTATCCGCAACGGCAACATTGCTGGGACAAATGGCGGTTGTTGCAGGACATCCAATCGATGTGGATCTTATCGCCTCGCCGAGCGGCGTTGGAAACCGCGATGCGATCTTCGTCGGCTCGATTTCGCAGATGCCGACGACGACGTTGTCGCAGATGAATATCGCGACGGCCAGCCAAGCATCCTGGCGTCCCCCCACAGCCGGGCAAAATGGCCAATCGGAAACGACTGTCACATTCGACGAATGGCGCTCCAGAATCGGCGGCGGCGCATTGCAGCGCCAAATTTCGCTGTTTCAGGATTGGATGCGCCGCAATTTTGATATCTCGCTCAGTTCACTACAATTCATTCCCAGTGCCGAGCGTGTCTTCACGCCCTCGAATCTCAACAGCTTCATGATTGCGCAGGGAGCGAGCGCCACGGGCGAATCCTCTTGGACGATCGTCACCGCGCCTTCGGCAAAGGACTTGAGAGCCGGAGTCGAAGCCATGACATCCCAGGCCGATTGGCCGCAGATTGCCGGTCATATCACCGTTTATTCCAGCAAGACCGGAAAGGTCGACACGGTACCCGTCAGCCGCTTCGACTTCGTCATGACTCAGCCCTGGTCGTTTACCAACTACCGCCTGATTGCCGCGAACTGGCTTTCGACCAACATTCTGTCCTACGCATTCCTGCTTATCATCCTCTTCTTGCTGCTCGGCGTGGCGACGTCCGGAATCCTCGCAAAGATCGGCAGGCGCGGATGAGGCGCTGGCAAGCCATGGTCGTTGCCGGCGGCGTCGCTCTTTTGACGATGTGCCAGCCACTTGCGGCACAACGCGCTGCAATCGATCCGCAGGCATGGGCCGCCTACAAGGCGAAATTCCTCGATGCAAGCGGCCGCATCGTCGACAACGGAAACGACAATATCAGCCACAGCGAGGGACAAGGCTACGGCTTGTTGCTTGCCTATCTTTCGAACAGTCCCGCCGATTTCGAGCAAATATGGTATTTCACGCGAACCGAGCTGCTGCTGCGCGACGATGGTCTCGCCGCCTGGAAATGGGACCCGGCCGTCACTCCACACGTCACGGACACGAACAATGCCTCCGACGGCGACATACTGATTGCTTACGCCCTGGCGCTGGCAGGATCGGCATGGAATAAGAAGGACTATCTGGAGGCGGCAGCGACGATAGCGCAGGCGCTTCTATCGCATGCCGTGGTCCACGCAGGCGGACGAACGCTGCTTCTCCCGGGCATCAAAGGCTATGCGGCCTCGGAACGCGATGACGGGCCGGTCGTCAATCCATCCTACTGGGTTTATGAAGCCATTCCCGTTATGGCACTGCTGGCACCATCTGACGAATGGCAAAAGCTTACGGATGACGGCCTGTCCCTGCTGCAGTCGATACAGTTGGGACCGCGAAAATTGCCAGCCGACTGGGTGAGCCTGCGGGCGAAGCCGAGACCCGCTGACGGTTTCGACGCCGAATTCGGTTACAATGCGATTCGCATCCCGCTTTACCTTGTACGGGCGGGGATTTCCGACAAGGCGCTGTTAACGCGGCTGCAGGCGGGCATGACGGTCGAAGGCGATGAACCAGCCACCATCGATCTGGAAACTGGCAAGCCAAAACAGCCACTTACGGACCCCGGTTATCGAATTGTTAACGATGTTGTGGCGTGTGTAACAAGCGGGGCGAAGTTGCCCGCTTCGGTTCGGCAATTCGTGCCGTCACTCTACTATCCGTCGACGCTTCAATTGTTGGGTCTGGCTTTCGTTGAGGAGAAACATCCGGAGTGTTTATGAAATCCTCCCTACTTACGGTTTCGGCGGCAGTCGTGGTGGCGGGATTGGTCATCGCGACGAAAGGCCGTGGGAACCTCGAAGAGGGATTGGGGCTGGCCGCGCAAAATCGTCAGGACAGCCAAGTTTCCCAGACCGGAAGCATCAAGCCGGTCGACATGGCCTTCAACTCCCCGCCGCTGGATATGAAAACCGTCTCCGATCGTATCCAGGCGACAGCACCTTCCGCAGTTCTGTCCGATACTTCGCCCCCTGTCCAAGCGGCATCCGACACACCGGACGCCGTTGCGCAAGCGACGCCTCAATCAGCCACACCGCAGCCCGCACCGCCGCCCAAAGTCGACGAAAGCGCACTTCGCTATTTCGCAAGCCACGGCGACAAGGCGAGGCTTCAGGCAGAAATTTCCCGACTTCAGGCGCTTTATCCGGATTGGGTGCCGCCAGCCGATCCGCTGGCCATCCCGCAAAACAGCGACAAGCAGCTCGAAGCCATGTGGCAGCTCTATTCCGAAGGGCGCTATGCCGAGCTGCGCAAGGCCATCGCGGATCGCCAGGCGGCGGAAACCGGCTGGCAACCGCCCGCCGACTTGCTGGAACGTCTCGATATTGCCGAAGCGCGGGCGCGTCTGGTCAACGCCTCCGATCTCAAACAATATGCAACCGTGGTCGACATCGGCGCCAACACGCCAAGCCTGCTTACTTGCAGTGACATCGACATTTTATGGCGTGTCGCAGAGGCTTTCATCAAGACCAACAGGTCTACCCGCGGCCAGGACGCCTACGTCTACATCCTGAAGAATTGCGTCAATCCTCAGGAGAGGCTCGCAACCGTTCAAAAGGCGTCGGCACTGCAGCCCTATCAGCCCATGCAGGATCTTCTTGCTCTGGAGAAACCCGACGGCAATGGCGGGCGGGAATTTGACAGCATCCGCACGGACCTTGCGCGGCGCTTCGTCGCCGAGGGCAATGATGATCCGAAACTGTCCGTGGCGCCGGACTATATTTCTCAAGTGGAACGTGCGGCTGAGACCCAGGGTCTCGCGTCCGACGCCCTGCTGCTCGGTTGGTATCATCTGCGCCACCAAAACAATGGCGAAGCGGAAAAATGGTTTCGCATGGCCCGCGCAAAGGATGATTCCGCTTCGGCGTCACAGGGATTGGCCTTGATCCTGATCGACGATCACAAGCCGCAGGAAGCCGAAGACGTCATGTACAGATGGCGGAACGAGTCCAAGGATGCGACAGCAACCTATCTCGCGGCCACCGCCAATCTGATGGCGCTGCAACCGCCAGCCAATCTCAGCGAAGACGTGCTGAGCCGCATGGCCGCCGAAGTCATCGAGCAGAAATACGTGCCGACCGCGCAGGAATTCGGCTGGTATGCGCGTTCACTGAACCAACCACAAACCGCGATACGCTGGTTCGAGACCGCATTGCGCTGGAAACCCGACGATGAGCCGTCCGCCTATGGCCTGGCCATCACCCGCAATCAGTTGAATGACCGGCAGGGTGTCGCTGAAATTCAACGGCTATGGGCGGGCCGTTCGGAGCGCATCGCCAGGCTCGGCGAGGTCACGCCTCAAGCGCCCATCGGCTATGCACCGCTGCCTTCGCCAAATCAAACGACACCGCAAACGGCGGCTGCTCCAACCAACGCACAGCCGCTGGCAACACCCGCGCCGTCCGAGACCAATGTCACCACGCGCCAGCGCACAACCGCGCGCGTGGTATATAGCGGGCCTGAGACACAAGTCACGACGGTTCGACGCAGCGCGCGCGGACCGCGGGGATGCTCCGCAACTGTCAACGCTCAAAGTCTCAATGCGACGGATGCTTTGAACCGTGGCTGGTGCCTCATGGACCTCAATCGCCCGATGGAGGCGATCGAAGCCTTCGAGGTCGCATTGAACAGCCCTGCCAGCAAGGCGCGCGAAGACGCAGCCTACGGGCAAAGCCTCGCCTATCTGCGCGTGGGGCTCGCCAACAATGCGGCTGTTGCTGCAGCCAAGGCTCCTCTCAGCCGCCAGCGTGCTGCCGAATTGCAGGTTGCCATCCTCGCCGATCGCGCGCTTACGGCATTTTCCGGCAAACGCTATCAGGAAACCCTGATCTATCTCGATCAACGCGCGCAACTGCAGCAGGAACGCGTCGATCTCATGGTTCTGCGCGGCTACTGCTATCTCAATCTCAAAATGTACGACGATGCCGAGCGCATATTCACCGCCGTGGCTGCGACCGGCAACAAGGACGGAAATCGCGGGCTTAACGATCTGAGGCTCGCCACGCATGCGAAGCCCGGCGACTGATTTTGGCAGCACAAGTTTGGCCAAACGATAGAGGGGTTCAGCATTTCCGTGGAAAGCTGAACCCCTCCTGTTTGCCTCGTCGGTTCAGTCTGCGGTCAAAGCAGCTTCAACAGCGCTTGAGCGGCAGCCGTTGATGATGCCGGATTCTGACCGGTTACCAGCCTGCCATCGGTGATGGCAAAGCTCTGCCAGTCGGCGACCTTCTCATACCTGCCGCCAAGGCGCTTCAGTTCATCCTCCACAAGGAAAGGAACAACGGAGGTAAGATGGACTGCCTCCTCTTCGCTGTTCGCAAACCCCGTGACGCGCTTGCCCTTGACTAGAGGCTGCCCCTGATATTGTACGTGATGGAGGACTCCGGGTGCGTGGCAGACGGCGGCAACCGGCTTGCCCGAATTGTAAAAATCCTCGATCAGGGAAATGGATTTCCTGTCTTCCGCCAGATCCCACATGGGACCGTGACCGCCGGGATAAAAAACGGTATCGAAGTCGGCAGCGTTGACGGTCGCGAGCTTTACGGTATTGGCAAGCACGGCTTGCGCGTCCTTATCAGACTTAAAGCGTGTCATCGCTGGAGTTTGATTTTCAGGCTCGTCGCTTTTGGGATCGATCGGCGGCTGTCCACCCTTGGGGGATGCGACCGTGATCTCAGCCCCGGCGTCCTTGAAGACGTAATAAGGGGCCGCAAACTCTTCCAGCCAGAAGCCGGTCTTTCTTCCCGTATTGCCAAGCTGATCATGGGAGGTCAGCACAATCAAAATCTTGCTCATCGGCATTACTCCTGAATTGGATTTTACCGGACACCCCAGCATTCCGCCGGCGTGCGAAAGCATGCGTAATATGCATCGGTTCGATATGTCGACAGCCGCCGGAACTGTAGAATCATCAAGACGGCCAACTGCGAAAGGACGGCCACGAGCGTCGATCTCGGCCGGATTCTGATGTCACCGCCAGGCACGGGTTTCTACCGTCTTGCCCGACAAGCACCTGCACTTTACCAAGCAAAGCGCTTCCGTGCTTCCTGAAAATTCAGATTCTTGCGCTCAAGAGACATTGAGACGGGCGACACAGAGAGCGTCGCCCGTCATCTCAGCCGTTGTTGCCATCAACCATCCGCCGTCAACGATGCAAGCCTGAAGCTCAGGCTTTTGCCGCCGCTGCGGCGCGCTGCTTTCGATATTGGACCGTCGGAAGGCCGCCCCAGCCCCAATTGTCCAGATCCACCTCCTCGATCACCACATAGGTGGATTCCAGAGGTTTGTTCAGCACATCAAGCAACACTTGGCTGACACCGGCAATGATGGCGGCTTTCTCTTCCGCGGTGACCGAATTCCGGTCGGGGTTCGTTCCCTCACGAGTAACCTGTACGGTAACGATCGGCATGACTGTTTCCTTTCAAGATTTGGATTCGAGGACTTAATTGCTTTGGCGCTGCAATTTCACCAGCGGCCAGCGTTTTGGCCGCCATCGACGTGGAGGATTTCACCGGTTACAAAATTCGCCGTCTCAAGATAGAGAACCGCATCGACGATATCGCGGATCTCGCCCATCCGGCCGACGGGATGAAGACTCGAAAGCGCCTCGTGCGTTTCCGGCGCATGCATCGGCGTTTTGATGATCCCTGGCGATACCGCGTTCACGCGGACGCCGGTTTTCGCGAATTCTATCGCCAGTTCCCGAGTGACCGAGTTGAGGCCGCCCTTGGTCAAGGAGGCGAGCGCTGCCGGCACGCCGGCAATTGGCTGATTGACCAGGCTCGTGGTGATGTTGACGATATGGCCCGAGCGTTGCTTCAGCATCTCCGCAGCAACGCGCTGCGTGATGTGAAAGAAGCCGGCGACGTTCACGCTCATGTTATGATCGAAGTCCTGCTGAGTGAACTCGATGAACGGCTTGGCAAGGAAGACGCCGGCGTTGTTGACCAGCGTATCGATGCGGCCGAAGTGCTCAAGTGCTTCGCGAACTACCCGTTCCGCGGTTTCCGGGTCGGCGATATCGCCAGCCACGGTATGTACACCTGCGTCAGAGTTGGCCTTGATCGACCGGGAGGTTGCGACGACACGATAGTTGCGATCACGGTAGGCTCGAACAAGCCCCTCGCCGATCCCTTGCGAGGCTCCGGTGATAATGGCGACCTTTTGTTGACTGCTCATGATGTGTGCATCCTTTTCAAGTGCAGCGGCCGGGGTTTCGGGCCGCCCAACGCCGTCGGCGTCGGTGCTACTGATTTAGATGCATCCGTCATTCGGGAGAATTGTCGGCCTTTGGCAGACACTCCTCCGTATATCGGCACAATCAAGGCAAGGAGCCTGCTTCCGTCGCTATGCGATTGAGTTCGACGCGCAGACGAGGGACGGCATGATCGACGAAGGCGCGAACCTTTGGCACGGACATGCGGCCCGGTGGTGCCAGCAAATGGACCGGAAGCGCGGGATGCTCGGCGTCGGCGAGCACAATCTTGAGCCGGCCGTCCCGGACATATTCTGCGACGTGATAGGAATAAAGCCGCGTCAATCCAATGCCGGCTACCGCCGATGCCGCCGCGGCGCGCACGCTATTGACGATATATCGAGGCGTAAAATGAACCGTCCGCGGAACTGGCGATCCTTTCGTTGGGGTGAAGCTCCAGGAATCGAGACCGAAATTGCTGAAGGCCACGATCTGATGTTTGGCGAGATCGGACGGCTCGACGATATCCGGATTGCCGGCGAGATAACGTGGCGATGCGACGACGACGCGCCTTACATCGCCGCCGATGCGGGTCGAGATATGAGACGAATCCGTCAAATTGCCGATGCGGAGCGCAAGATCGACGCCCTCGTCGACGAGGTTGACGAAGCGATCCAGCATCAGAAACCGAACGGAGACGCTGGGGTGAAGCTCGAGAAAATCATCCAGAATCGGCCGCAGCACCTCTTCGCCAAGGATTGGCGGCGCCGAAATGGTCAGAGTGCCGCGCGGTGACGAACGCTCGCCTCCCGCCACCATGTCGGCCTCCTCGAGCTCGACGAGTACCCGCCGGCATGCGGCCACATAGCGTTGACCGGCCTCGCTTAGCTTGAGCGTGCGAGTTGTCCGATGGAGCAGCTCGACGCCGACATGGGCCTCCAGCGAACTCAGGGCCCTACTGATCGCGGTCGGCGATCGTTTCAGCTTGCGCGCCGCGCCGGCAAGGCTGCCCTCGTCGATCGCCGTGACGAAGACCCTCATTGCGTCGATCCGATCCATTCTAAGGCTCCGCGGAATTGTGGTTCGTGACGGACACTTTTCGTCGGAATTTCGCCTGGCGTAAATACGCACCTTCCGAAGCGCCCGAAAGCAATCCAAAGGTATCGGCGACGCCATCGTACCGACCCGCATCGCCCGTGCCTGGGTCGAGCTGATGATCGCGCGGGTGTTCGATGGAGAAAGTGTTTTCGGCTGAACTCAGAACAGCGTTGAGCCCCGTTCGAACCTAGAGAACATCAACGGCCGGCTCCACCGAAGCGAAACCGACCGCTTCGGCGGTCTTCTTTTGGATCGGCGGAGGTGGGGCTATTCGACCGAATTGAACTTCTTTACCTGCAGGAAGTTCACGGCCGAACCGCTGAAGCGTTCCGGATCGATCGATGCCGTCTGCACCTTGAAGCCTTCGGTATAGACGGCGGTCGGCTGCGCGCGCAGCGTCGGGCTGACGAAGCGCGGTGCCTTGACCGGGCGGTTGACGATTTCGACACGGGCATTGGCGATCGCCCACTGCGAAATCATCTTCTCGGTCAGCTTCGGCTCGGTGGTCACGGTCGCACGGCCGGCATCGGCCACTGCGGCATCCTGCCTATTCGGCCGGCCGCCCTTGGTCGCGATACCGGCAGCAATCGGACGCTCCTGCGACAGCGCCGGTTCGAAGCTATCATTGAAGCGGCCACTGCTGACCTTGATCTCATTGGTGGTCGGCGCAAGTGCCGCGACCTGCATCGGCATCTGCTGTCCCGGCCGCTTCTGCGGCGAGACCGCAGCGATCGCCCGGACGGCGTCACTGTCGCCAACGGCATTGGCCGGCGCCGCGGTATCCGCAGCAGTCTTCACCGGCATCTCATCCTTGGATGCGGCATTGTTGGCGGCCACATTGACCGGAACATCAGCATTAACCGGAACGCCAGCATTTACATCCGCTTGATCGACGCGATGCTGTTCGAGAGCTGCCACGATCGACGGCGAGAGCGTGCCTTCATCGGCCGCATCATCGATCGCGTCCGGATCGGCATCGGCGGAAGCAAGCAGGTTTTCGGCGATTTCCGGACGCTCAACCGGAACCGGCACGCCCGCGGTCTGGTCTGACTCTGCCGAAGCTAGCTCAGCATCACCGGGCGAACGGCGGTCAAGGAGCGACGGAACCGGAACGTGATAGGTGCGAAGATCCGCATATTGCTGCTGGTCATTCGCATCCGGCATGGCTGCGGCAAGCGCATCCTGAGCGGCGTTATGCGGCGGCGACATCAGAGCCGAAGCCACTTCGCTGCCCGCCGGCTGATTGCCGAAGGCTGGCCGAACCTGCGGAACAGGCGCATTTATGCTGGCAACCTGCGTTTCCGGCTGGCTGTCATCGCCGCCGTCATCCGTCGCCGCAGGAGCGGACTGGCCTTTCTTGGCAACGACCGTGGTCGGCGCTGCCGTTGCCGGTGCGCCTTCATCCGCATTGTCCTCTTCCTCGTCGGCACCGCCGCCAAACAGTCTGGCGAAGAAGCCACGACGCGGAGACGAAGCACTGGCGATCTGGATATCGTCGGAAGACATGCGGCGCTTATAGTCGGCAACCGCTTCCTGATAGCCCGGCAATGGCCGACCGTCGGCCGGAATATGCATCGTCTTGCCATCGGGGAAGAGACGGACGAGATCCTGGCGATCCATGCGCGGCCAGGCGCGCACGCCGCCGACG
This sequence comes from Rhizobium cerradonense, assembly GCF_030182455.1. NCBI lineage: Bacteria > Pseudomonadati > Pseudomonadota > Alphaproteobacteria > Hyphomicrobiales > Rhizobiaceae > Rhizobium > Rhizobium cerradonense. Next base: position 89,499 of record NZ_JAQJCK010000002.1, on the reverse strand, counting down.
TCCATGTGAACGAAGGGCGAGCCGGATGTCGGATAATAGCCGACGCCGCCGACCTGCAGCTTCATGCCGATTTCGCGCAGCTTGGTGAGCTTGACGTCCGGAATATAGAAATCCATCGCGTTGCCGAGCATATGCTGGCTCTTCTTCGCGACGCCCGTATGGGCAGAACGCGTGCGCAGCATCTCGTTGGTTCCCGGCGAGCGGAAGCCGCAGACGACATAGATGAATTCATGCGAACCGCTTTCGCGGTAGACTTCCCAGATCAGGTCGAACAAGCGCGGGTTCATCTTGGTCGGCTGGTTTTTACGCCAGTCGCGCAGGATGCGGTTCAGTTTCTCCAAACCGTCCGGATCGAATTTTCCATTGCGCTTGTAGGTGATAACAGCCTTTTCGCCTGTATGGACGTAATAGATCTTGAGGCTGCGGGTTTCGCCGCCTGCCTGGGAGGGGGTTCCAACGAAAACCGGAGTGGAAACAGCCATCGCAAGAAGACCAACGGCTACGACCTTGGCCACCTTACGAAATATCTCAGAGCACGCAAAAAGCCTGCTCAAGCTATTAAGCTTGGTATTTCCAATCAGATTCGGCAATTCGATCCCCGTCCGACAGACAATGTCGCATCGTGTTCCAAATGGCTGTCAATTGCGGTGACACGATGGCAAAAATGCCACACATGGTCGCCCTCTTCATACATGGTGAACGATGCACTAACAAGTGCTTTACGACAGGTAACAAAATATGCTTGCCTAAACGTTAATATACGCTCAAGCCGCATGTTTCTGCGGGTCATCCGGGTCTATTCCATAGTCCTTCAACTTGCGATAGAGAGTCGACCGCCCGATTCCGAGCTTCCTTGCCACTTGACTCATTTGTCCTCGATAGAATTTGAGAGCGAATCGAATGAGCTCTTCCTCAACATCTGCGAGCTTTCTGACGTCACCGGACGGGTCCGTACTGACGATGACATTGTCTGCCGCCGAAACAGACGGTGTTTCGACGACCGATAGCGGCGGGGTTGTAACCGCATCCGAGGAACTGACACGCGTCCCCCGCTCAAACCTCTCGCCGGTCTCCGCGCCGATGCTGAAAGCCTCGGAATTATCCACAACTAAGGTCGGATGCTCGGCAGTGAAATAGCCGGGCAACTGTGCCGCGATCTGCGGAAAATCGGCTTCGACCAGTTCCGAACCCTCGGACAGCACGACAGCGCGGAAGATCGCGTTTTCGAGCTGGCGAATATTGCCCGGCCAGTCATAGGCGGTCAGCAACGCCAGGGCGCCCGGACTGATCGAAAGCGAATGGCCGAGCTTCTGTTCGAGCGCAAATCGGTCGGCGAAGGCACGAGCAAGATACGGAATATCTTCCTTGCGACGACGCAGCGCCGGCATGGTGATCGGGAAAACGTTGAGGCGATAGTAGAGGTCTTCACGGAACCGGCCGGCCTTCACCTCCTCGATCAGGTCCTTGTTGGTGGCCGAGATCAGCCGGACATTGACCTTCTGCGCAACGCGGGCGCCGACCGTCTCAATCTCGCCTTGCTGTACAGCGCGCAGGAGCTTGACCTGCACCTCCAGCGGCAGATCGCCGACTTCGTCGAGGAACAGCGTGCCGCCGTCCGCCTCCATAAACTTGCCGACATGCCGCTCGGCAGCGCCAGTAAAGGCGCCTTTCTCATGGCCGAAGAGAATGCTCTCCACGAGATTGTGCGGAATGGCACCGCAATTGACCGTCACGAAGGGCTTGCCAGCGCGGTCGCTGGCGGCCTGGATGGCACGCGCCACCAGCTCCTTGCCGACGCCGGATTCGCCCTCGAGCACCACGGGGATGTTCGATTGCGCTGCTCGCTGGGCAAGATCGATCACCCGCATCATCGCCGGACTTGCAGAAACGATGTCGTCGAAACTGATCGCGCTGGAGCGCGACCTGCGTCCGGCGCGAGCCCTAGCCTCGCGTTGATCGAGCTTCAGCGCATTGGCGATCGAAGCCGCTATCCGCTCCGGCGATACCGGTTTGACGACGAAATCGAAGGCGCCGGCCCGCATGGCCTGCACTACGGTCTCGATACCGCCCTGCCCGGTCTGCACGATGACGGGCACCTCGGTGCCCATATCGCGCAGCGCGCTCAGAAACTCGATGCCGTTCATCTCCGGCATCATGAGATCGAGCACGATCACATTGATCTGATCGCTGTTGCGCTTCAGTATCTCAAGGCCAAAACGGCCATTCTCCGCCAGATGAGCAACGTGTCCGTGCCGCTCGATAGCGTTTTTCAGCAGACGGCGTTGAATCGGATCATCCTCAACAACGAGAATCTGCGCGCCCCCCTTGGCGCTATTAAATACGGTCATTGGTGCCTCACTTCATGCGAAACCTGACGAGGACCTTCGCAGAAAGGCTTGAACACGAAGTTTTGCCAAAGCATCATATTTTAATCATTATGACGAATGTAACGGTGCCTATGAATTCGGTTGTCCGATCTCGAGGAAATCGCCCTTGCCGCGGCCTTTTCAGCCGAATAGACACGGAGAGACCGGACTGTTCCGCAAAGAAAAGCAGAGGAAATACCGCCCATGAGCCCGACCTCGCTCCATTCATCCTTTAATTTTTCCGCCGGCCCGGCGGCCGCCGCAACCAATCCCGCCCTCGGCGATCTGCCCGCCTGGAAGCTCAGCGACCTCTATCCGTCCGCCACCTCCACCGCCTTTGTCAGTGATATGGAAAAGGCCGGAAAGGCGGCGATCGCGTTTGAGGAAAAGTGGAAAGGCAAACTTGCGGACGCTGCCACCAAGACCGGTGAAGCCGGCATCGGTGCAGCGCTGAAGGACTATGAAGCCCTGGACGATATCATGGGCCGCCTCGGCTCCTTCGCGGGCCTTACCTATTTCTCAAACACCAGCGATCCGGCCAACGGCAAGCTCTATGGCGACGTGCAGGCGCGGCTGACCGACTATTCCGCCCATCTGCTGTTCTTTCCGCTGGAACTCAATCGCATCGACGATGCGGTGATGGACGCCTGCATGGCAAACGACCCAGCCGCCGGCCATTACCGTCCCTGGATCGTCGACTTGCGCAAGGACAAGCCCTACCAGCTCGAGGACAAGCTGGAGCAGCTATTCCTGGAAAAATCCATGACCAGCGCCGCCGCCTTCAATCGCCTGTTCGACGAGACCATGGCGGAGCTGCGCTTCGAGGTGGACGGCGAGAAGCTTCCGCTGGAAGTCACGTTGAACATGCTTCAGGAGAAAGACACCGAGCTGCGCCGCAAGGCGGCAATGGCTCTCGCCGAGACCTTCAAGGCCAATTTGCGCATCTTCACCCTGATCACCAATACGCTTGCCAAGGATAAGGACATCGCCGACCGCTGGCGCGGCTTCGAAGATATCGCCGACAGCCGGCATCTGGCCAACCGCGTCGAGCGCGAGGTGGTCGATGCCTTGGCTGCCGCCGTGCGCGACGCCTATCCTCGCCTGTCGCATCGCTATTATCAGATGAAGGCGAAGTGGCTCGGCATGGAACAGATGAATTTCTGGGACCGCAACGCGCCGCTGCCCGAGACCTCCAACGCGCTGATCCCCTGGACCGAGGCGAAGCAGACCGTTCTCTCCGCCTATGGCGATTTCGCACCGGAAATGGCTGATATCGCCAAGCGTTTCTTCGATGAGGAATGGATCGATGCGCCGGTGCGTCCCGGCAAGGCGCCGGGCGCCTTCGCGCATCCGACCGTTCCTTCCGCACATCCCTATGTGCTCGTCAACTATATGGGCAAGCCGCGCGATGTCATGACGCTGGCGCACGAGCTCGGCCATGGCGTGCATCAGGTGCTTGCCGGCGGCCAAGGCGCGCTGATGTGCCAGACGCCGCTGACCTTGGCCGAAACCGCCTCAGTCTTCGGCGAAATGTTGACCTTCCGCGCCTTGCTCGACAAGACCACCGACAAGCGCGAGCGCAAGGCGATGCTCGCCCAGAAAGTCGAGGACATGATCAATACGGTCGTCCGCCAGATCGCCTTCTACGAATTCGAACGTAAGGTTCACACCGCGCGCAAGAACGGCGAGCTGACTTCAGACGATATCGGCGAGCTGTGGCTCTCCGTCCAGTCGGAAAGCCTCGGGCCGGCGATCAAGATCTCAGAGGGCTACGAGACCTATTGGGCCTATATCCCCCACTTCATCCACTCGCCTTTCTACGTCTATGCCTATGCCTTCGGCGACTGCCTGGTGAATTCGCTCTATGCCGTCTATCAGAATGCCGAAGAGGGCTTCCAGGCGAAATATTTCGAGCTGCTGAAGGCCGGCGGCACCAAGCATCATTCCGAACTCCTGAAACCCTTCGGCCTCGACGCCACCGATCCGTCGTTCTGGAGCAAGGGACTGTCGATGATCGAAGGGCTCATCGATGAGCTGGAGGCGCTTGATAAGAGTGCTTGATGCACACTGATAAAGAATCGCACGTGGCCGATACGCAACCCTACGTCCTCTTCCGGGACGACAGCACAGGACAGGTGATGCTCTTCGCCGAACCGGCGGAGATCATCACAGCTCGAACACGTGCGGAATTCTTCAACGCCCTTGATCGGATGCAAAAGGCAAAGGCCGCGGGGAAGTGGTTGGCGGGCTATATGGCCTATGAGGCCGGTCACCTCTTCGAGGAAAAGCTTGCGCCTTTCGCTGAAGAAAACCGCCAGACGCCGCTGCTCTCTTTCGGCGTTTTCGACGCTCCGGCGGCGGATGGCCATGCCCTCTCCCAGCCATTGCAACGCCTTGAAAACGAGGCGTTTCTGACCGACGCCACGGCCGGGTGGGACTTCCCTATATATAAAGAGAGATTCGACCGGCTGCATTGGCATTTGCGCCAGGGCGATTGCTACCAGGCAAACCTGACCATGCCCATCACGGCCCGTTGGAATGGCGACGCCCGTGCCGCCTTCTGGTCGCTGATCGAGCTTCAGCCGGTAAAATATGGCGCGCTGGTCGATCTCGGCGGCCCGATCATCCTGTCGCGCTCGCCCGAACTCTTCTTCCGGACCGACGACGACGGCTGGATCGAGACGCATCCGATGAAGGGTACCGCCAAGCGCGGCGCCGACGCCGTCGAGGATGCCGAGATCATCGACGCCATGCTGGCCGACGAGAAGACGCAGGCCGAGAACCGCATGATCGTCGACCTCCTGCGCAACGACATCTCACGCATCACCGAGGTCGGTACGCTCGACGTGCCGAAACTCTTCGAGATCGAGACCTATCCGACCGTGCACCAGATGGTCAGCCATGTGCAGGCGAAGCTACTCCCCAACATGACCATTCGCGATATCTTCGCAGCGCTCTTCCCCTGCGGCTCGATCACCGGCGCGCCGAAAATGCGGGCGATGGAAATTCTGCACGAACTCGAAGATAACCCGCGCGACGCCTATTGCGGGGCGATCGGCATGATTTCACCTGGCGGCGCCATGCGCTTTTCCGTGGCGATCCGCACCATCACGCTGTTCGATGACGGCCGTGCCGTCTTCAATGTCGGCGGCGGCATCGTTTTCGATTCGACGGCGGAGGCGGAATATGAAGAATGCCTGTTGAAGGCGCGCTTCGCCATGGGAGATCGATGGATCAAGCGCTAGAGGATTTTTCGCTGATCGAGACGTTGCGCTACGAGCCGCAGACGGGCTTCGTGCGCCTGCGCCTCCATCTTGCCCGACTGCAACGTTCCGCCCGCCGATTGGGTTTTCCCGCGCCGAAGGATGCGCTTGCGAAACTCGATGCTGCTGTTGCTGATGCGAACGCTCCGTTGCGGGTGCGCCTGACATTCGATCGCACCGGGCAGACAGACGTTACGACTGCCGCCTTCACGCCCCTTGCTCCCGATACCGTCTGGCGCGTCCGCATTGCTGGAACTCGTCTTGATTCTGCCGACAAGCTACTGCGCATCAAAACCACCCGTCGGTCCGTCTATGAGGCTGCCCGCGCCGAATATTCGTCGGCAGAGGCGGACGAAGTGCTGTTGCTCAATGAAAAGGACGAGGTCTGCGAGGGCACCATTACCTCGATCTTCCTCGACGAGGGTTCCGGACCGTTGCGAACGCCGCCGATCTCTTCCGGCCTGCTCGCCGGCGTGTTGCGCACCGAACTCATCTGCCAGCGCAAAGCCCGAGTCGGTCGGATAAGGCTGGACGATCTGGAAAAAGGTGCGCTTTATGTCGGGAACTCCCTGCGCGGGCTGATCCGCACACAACTCATATGGAATTGACGCAATGTTCATCCTCTCGCTGACCTATCTCAAGGGCAATGACGAAGCCGACAAGCACATGGAGCCGCATATGGCCTGGGTGAAGGAAGGCTATGCGAAGGGCTGGTTTCTCGCGTCCGGCCGCAAAATGCCGCGCACTGGCGGCATCATCTTTGCCCGCGGCGATCGCGCCGAACTGGAAGCCTATGTCGCAGCCGATCCCTTCACCATCCACGGCGTTGCCGCCTATGACGTCGCGGAAATCGCTCTGACGACCGTCAGAGAAGGATTGGAGGCCCTGAAGGTCTGATTTGAAACGGGAGGGAGTTCGCCGATGCCGTCCGTCACCGTGATGGATGATCTCTGTCGACATCTGAAAGAATTGGAAGAACGGCTTTTCGATCCGGCGGTGCGCACATCGAAACAGGCGTTGGCGGACCTGTTGTCTGCCGAGTTTCGCGAGATCGGCAGTTCGGGCGCTCTCTATACGTTCCGCGACATCGTCGATCGGCTTGTCGAGGGTGAGCCCGACGGTATTTCGCGAACGTTGACCGACTTCGAATTGAAGATGCTCTCCGGTACGCTCGCGCTCGCGACCTATCGTGCGGCCCGCCATTATCCGGATGGTCGTGAGGTCAGAACGCTTCGCAGCTCGATCTGGCGGCTAGAAGCGGAGGAGCATTGGCGAATGCTCTTCCATCAGGGAACGCTGACGCAGTAAGCTCCATCCATGACCTTGTTGACCTACACGCCCTATGACGGCTCCGCAAAACCCTTCACGATCGGCCTGATGCCGCTCGATCCGGCACGATGGATCGAGCCGGACGCCGATCTCGGGCGCTATCTCGATGAAAAGCAAAGGCTTCTTTACGACCGCCGCAATGATGTTTTCGTTTCCGAAGCCGGTTCGGAACATGCGCAACGGGAATGTCTTGACCTCCTGACGACCTATCTTTGCGAACAGCATCCGGCAATCTATCGCCGCGACGGCGATACCATCTCCGCCGCCGGTCACTCGATCGATCTTGCCGATCCCGGCCTGCCGCCGCTCCTGAAGGCCGGTTCGCTCGTTGCCGACGATCTCGTCATCATGCGGCGCAAGGAGAATGGCTGGCATCTCGTCGCCGGCCATGTCGCCTTCCCCTCCTCCTGGTCGCTTCAGGAAAAATTCGGCCGGCCGATGCAGGCGATTCATGGAGACGTGCCCGGCTTTGGCGAGGGCACCCGCAATGCTGTCCTCATCAACCGCATCTTCGACAATCTGCAGGTGGCGCAGCCTGTCGAGCGGATGAACTGGTCGGTGAGCACGACGAAGGAGCTGTCTCTCCGGACGTCGACGCATAGCCGTCCGCCGGCCGCCACGCCTCCCACGCTTGAGACCCGCTTCGCCCGCGTCGAGCGCCAGACGCTGCGCAAGCTGCCGGTATCAGGCGATATCCTCTTTACCATCCGCGTCTATGTCGACCCGATCGCAGCGATCGCGAACCATCCCAAAGCTTCGGAACTGGCGTTGAGTTTTGCCGCGCAATTGGATGCTTTGGATGAGCAGCAGACGGCCTATAAGGGCCTCACGCACCAGAAAAGCGAGCTGGCGAGACAATTGCGAGCGCTTGCGGACGTTGCTTCACCGGCTTGACATTTGCCCGATAAGCCGGGACGGCTCTTTATTGTGACATCAATTTATGGTTAGAGCCGTTCACCTCGCATTTTCGCGCACATATTGATTGAATTTCACAGGCCGAACGGCGTCCTGCCCTTCGAAGGAGACAAGAATGACGGAACAGAACTATCCGGTATATGCCGAAATTACCGGTCCGATCGTAATGATCGGCTTTGGCTCCATCGGCCGCGGCACCTTGCCCCTGATCGAACGCCATTTCAAATTCGACAAAAGCCGGATGGTCGTCATCGACCCGCAATTGGACGCCGACCACAAGGCGATCCTGGAAAAGCATGGCGTCCGCTATATCGAGGAATATGTCACCAAGGACAATTACAAGGACCTCTTGAAGCCCCTCCTGACGGAAGGCGGCGGCCAGGGCTTCTGCGTCAACCTCTCGGTCGACACCTCTTCGCTTGACCTGATCAAGCTGTGCCGCAAGCTCGACGTGCTCTATGTCGATACCGTCGTCGAGCCCTGGCTCGGCTTCTATTTCGACAAGAACATGAAAAACGCCGACCGCACCAACTACGCGCTGCGTGAAACCGTGCGCAAGGAAAAGGCAAAGAACCCCGGTGGTGCGACGGCTGTTTCCACCTGCGGCGCAAACCCGGGCATGGTTTCCTGGTTCGTCAAGCAGGCGCTCGTCAATCTCGCCAACGATATCGGCATCAAGTTCGACGAGCCGGATCAGCATGACCGCGAAGGCTGGGCAAAGCTGATGAAGAAGGTCGGCGTCAAGGGCATCCACATCGCCGAGCGTGACACTCAGCGCACCAAGCATCCGAAGCCGCTGAACGTATTCTGGAACACCTGGTCCGTCGAAGGCTTCATCTCCGAAGGCATGCAGCCGGCTGAACTCGGCTGGGGCACCCATGAAGCGTGGATGCCGAAGAACGCCAAGAAGCACAAGAAGGGCTGCCAGGCCGCCATCTATCTCGAGCAGCCGGGCGCCAACACCCGCGTTCGTACCTGGTGCCCGACCCCCGGCCCGCAATACGGCTTCCTCGTCACGCACAATGAGTCAATCTCGATCGCCGATTTCTTCACGGTCCGCGACAAGGATGGCGACGTCACCTTCCGCCCAACCTGCCACTACGCCTATCATCCGGCCAACGACGCCGTGCTGTCGCTGCACGAAATGTTCGGCAACGGCGGCACGGCGCAGCCGGTCCATCACGTTCTGGACGAGGACGAGCTTGAGGACGGCATCGACGAACTCGGCGTGCTGCTCTATGGCCACGACAAGAACGCCTATTGGTACGGTTCGCGTCTGTCGCTCGAAGAGACCCGCCGCATCGCTCCTTACCAGAATGCAACCGGCCTGCAGGTGACCTCCGCCGTGCTCGCCGGCATGGTCTGGGCCCTGGAAAATCCGACCGCCGGCATCGTCGAAGCTGACGAGATCGACTACAAGCGCTGCCTCGAAGTGCAGTTGCCGTATCTCGGTCCGGTTGAAGGCCACTACACCGACTGGACTCCGCTTGACGGCCGTCCGGGCCTGTTCCCGGAAGACATCGACACCAAGGATCCTTGGCAGTTCAAGAACATCCTGGTTCGCTGATCGACGGATCATCCGAACAGTCAGAAACTCAAATGCCCGCACTGGTCGTGCGGGCATTTTTGTTACGCTCGCCGGATAAATCGACCTGACGGGTTCTGAAGCCTTGCTTTCAACAGATGGCCACGGCATGGTTTCCCGCAACCAACATGACATTAGTCCGCCTTCAATCGCGGGAGACATTTATGAAGATCAGAACCAGCATTGCCCTTCTCGCCGCCGCAGCAGCCTTGTCCGCCTGCGTCGATTTCGGCGGATCGAGGCCTCCGCCGGCCATGCGCGCCAGCGTCCAGCCGCAGACAGGGGTAGAAGGCAACTGGAGCGATGCAAACGGCCTCATTTCGACCTTCCAGGCCGGCACATTCACGACCCACACCACCGACAGCAATTCGGTTCTGGCCTCCGGCACCTATACCAGCGTTTCTCCCAGCCTGATCGAGATCAACATGACCTCGCTGGTGCGCAAGACTCAGTCCAAGATCAACTGCGCCATGATCAGCCCCGCCCAGCTCAACTGCACGTCCGATGCCGGGAAGCAGTTCTCCCTCACTCGCCGCTAGGGCTGAAACGGGCGCTGTGGACGGATAGATCGCCATGCGCAGATTGGTGCTCTATCTCGTTTTGGTCGCCGCATTGCCGGTCGCTATCCTGGCGGCGGCTTTGCCTGCCAACAGCTATAAGGCACAAGGCATCGCGGCGCTCGATTGTGACGGACCGATAAGCGTCTTCATCATCGCCCTGCCTGCTTTGCTGATCTATGGCGCCGGCACGATCCTGCTTTACCGCGATGGCAGCCGGCGCTTTCATCGCATCGCGGCACTTTGCTGCCTGCTTCTCACCCTTGCCATCGGCTGGAATGTCCTCGCCGCCCTGCGGGAATCCTATGGCGATGCCTCCATTGAGGCTTGCGCCTGATACAGCGGCTTCTTTTCCGTTGATTTGCAAAATCCTAATAAAGCCAACAGCTTTTGCTTGCGCTCTTTTCGCCGGGATGGAAAGATTCGCCCCGGGGGTACCGCTGCGGGACATGGGCGGGCCGGATATGGTGAGTAACAGGAGAGAGAGATGACGAAGCCCTTGGGTATGGGTCTTTTGGCCGTTGCGGCCTTGGCGCTCAGCGCCAGCACCGCTTTCGCGGATTACCAGCTCAACATTCTGCACTTCAACGATTTCCATTCGCGCGTGGAACCGATCAACAAGTTCGACGCCACCTGCTCTGCCGCCGAAGAAAGCAAGAATGAATGCTTCGGCGGCGCAGCGCGGCTGAAGACCGCGATCGACCAGCGTCGCGCCGCACTTGCCGGCCAAAATGTCCTGCTGCTCGATGCCGGCGACAATTTTCAGGGTTCGCTTTTCTACACGACCTACAAGGGAGCTGCCGAGGTCGAATTCCTCAACGATATGAAGATCGACGCCATGACCGTCGGCAACCATGAATTCGATGACGGCGAAGGCCCGCTCGCAGCCTTCCTCGACAAGGCGCAATTCCCCGTGGTCACCGCCAATCTGGTCATCGACGGCGAATCGAAAATCGGCGACCGCATCAAGAAATCGATCGTGCTCGATATTGGCGGCCAGAAGATCGGCATCGTCGGCGCGGTCACGACCGAGACGCCGGAGCTCTCCTCCCCCGGCCCACACGTCAAGATCACCGACGATGCGGCCGCCATCAGTGCCGAAGTGGACGCGCTGAAGTCGCAGGGCGTCAACAAGATCATCGCGCTTACCCATGTCGGCTATCCGCGCGACGTCGCCCAGATCGCCAGAATCGCCGGCGTGGATGTCGTCGTCGGCGGTCATTCGCACACGCTGCTGTCGAATACGGACCCGAAAGCCGCTGGCCCCTATCCGACCATGGTCGACAACCCTGCAGGTTATAAAGTCCCGGTCGTTCAGGCCGCCTCCTACAGCAAATATCTCGGCGATATCGTCATCACCTTCGATGACAACGGCGTCGTCAAGGAAGCCAAGGGCGATCCGATCCTGCTCGATTCTTCGATCAAACAGGACCCCGCCATTGCCGCCCGTGTCCAGGAGATGGCCAAGCCGATCGAGGAACTGCGCCATAAGGTCATTGGCGCCACGCAGGCCCCGATCGAAGGCGCACGTGAGATTTGCCGCGTTCAGGAATGCTCCATGGGCGATCTCGTCGCCGACGCTATGCTGGACCGCACAAAAAATCAGAACATCGCCATCGCCATCCAGAACGGCGGCGGCCTGCGCGCCTCGATCGGCGCCGGTGACGTCACCATGGGTGACGTGCTGACCGTGCTGCCGTTCCAAAACACCATCGCCACTTTCCAGTTGACGGGCGCTGATGTGAAGACGGCATTGGAAAACGGCCTCAGCCAGATCGACGATGGCGCCGGCCGCTTCCCGCAGGTCGCTGGTATCAAATATACCTTCGACAAATCAAAGCCGCCCGGCAGCCGCGTCGTCTCCGTCGTTGTGCAGGAAGGCACGGAGTTCGTGCCGCTCGATCCCAACAAGACCTATGGCGTCGTCAGCAATAATTACATGCGCGCCGGCGGAGACGGTTACGTCGTCTTCGCGCAGAACGGCAAGAACGCCTATGACTTCGGCCCCGACCTCGAAGCGGTGGTCGCCGATTATCTGGCGTCGCACAATCCCTACAAGCCCTACACCGATGGCCGCATAGCACAGCTCGGCGGCACCGCAACCGCTGCCCAACCGGAGGCAGGCAAGCCGGCGGAGACGCAACAGGCAGCATCATCGGATCAGAAGCCCGTCCCGGCTGCGGCCGAAACCAGCGCAGCCCCCTCCACGACGGCTCCCGCTGCTTCGACGTCAACATCTCAGACGGCAGCACCCGCCGCGACGCCTCCGGCGACGACCACCACTCCGGAAACAGCAGCCCCAGCTACTACCGCTCCGGCAACCACGACTGCGCCGACCACGACCGCGCCCGCTGCGTCGACACCCAGTACCGCCACACCTGCCACGTCAACGCCTGAGACCACGGCCCCCGCCGCGACGCCTCCGACGACGACCGCTCCCGCAACAACAGCCCCAGCTACCACCGCTCCGGCGACGACTAAAGCGCCCGAGACCACCGCACCCGCTACTTCAGCACCCGGCACCACCACGCCTGCCACATCAACGCAGGAGGCTGCGGCGCCGGCACCCCAGGCAAGCGAGCCTCCGAAAACGCCGACCACCCATGTCATCGCCGCCGGCGACACACTCTGGGATCTCGCCAAGACCTACTACGGCGATGCCGGCGAATGGCGCAAACTCGTGGCCGCCAACCGCAATCTCAGAGCGCGCCACCTTACCATCGGCCGTGAATTGAAGATTCCGGCCAAGTAAGGACGATTTGTCTCGTAAAAGTCAGCCGGTCCGGGCTTTCCCGGGCCGGTTTTTGTTCCTATGTGAGGTGCTCCGTTTCGTTGAGAGGACCACAATTGATGATCGCAGAAGCCCCGACTGGCCAATCGCAGCAAAAATCCGGCAAGATCGGCGTCCTTCTCGTCAATCTCGGCACACCCGACGGCACCGACTACACGTCGATGCGGCGCTATCTGCGCGAATTCCTGACGGACAAGCGCGTCATCGAGTGGTCGCCATGGAAGTGGTATCCGATCCTGTTCGGCATCGTCCTCAACACCCGCCCCGGCAAGGTCGGCAAGGCGTATGAGACGATCTGGAACAAGGAAAAGAACGAAAGTTTCCTGCGCACCTATACCCGCAACCAATCGGATTTGATGGCGGCGCGGCTGATGGACTTACCGGACGTTATCGTCGATTGGGCGATGCGCTACGGCAAGCCGTCGATCGGCGAGCGCATCCAGGTGCTGAAGGATCAGGGTTGCGACCGTATCTTGCTGTTTCCGCTCTATCCGCAATATGCGGCTGCGACCACTGCCACCGTCAATGACAAGGCTTTCGAAAAGCTGATGGCCATGCGCTGGCAGCCGGCACTGCGCACCGTGCCGGATTATCATGCCGATCCCACCTATATCGAGGCGCTCGCCAACTCCGTCACCCGGCACCTCGCCACGCTCGACTGGCAACCGGAGAAGATCCTGGCCTCCTTCCACGGCATTCCGCTTTCCTATTCCGAGAAGGGCGATCCCTATTATCGGCAATGCGTCGAGACCAGCCGGTTGCTGCGCGAAAAGCTCGGGCTCTCCGAAGACCAATTCATGCTCACCTTCCAGTCCCGCTTCGGACCGGAGGAATGGCTGCAACCCTATACCGACAAGACGGTGGAGCGCCTTGCCAAGGAGGGCACCAAACGCATCGCCGTCCTCAACCCCGGTTTCGTCTCGGATTGCTTGGAAACGCTCGAAGAAATCGCCGAACAGGCCGCCGAATCCTTCCGCCACAATGGCGGCGAGAAATTCACGCACATTCCCTGCCTGAACGACACCGAGGATGGCATGCGGGTGCTGGAAAAAGTGGTCAGGCGGGAGTTGCTTGGCTGGATTTGATGCCTGCCATGCGCCCGTGGCGTCGGATGCTGTTCCAGCCGCCGCCACGACCGCCCTGCCTCATTGCAACTGCGGCTTCCTCAGAAAGCTGCTGCGGTCGGCCGACTTGATGCGTAGCCATGCTTCGCGGCCGTTGCGCAATATCCTCATGGGGATTTCTGCACCGGCGGGGCCGCTTTCCCAGACCTTGCGGTAAAAATCGGCCAGGCTGTCCACTTCCCCATCCCGGATCTCGGAGATGACGTCGCCGCGACGCAGGCCCGCCTGGGCGGCCGGACCTCCTTCTGCCACGCTCATGACCACGACCTCCCCATTGCTTTCGGCGGAGAAAGCCCCGAGCCAAGGTCTGGGCGGCTTATTGACCTGACCGCGGTTGAGCAGATCATCAAGAATGGGCGGCAACAAATCGATCGGCACGACCATATTGATATCGGCAGCCTCGTTATTTTGTGAGGCCATCTGCAGGTGAAGTGAGCCGATGCCCAATAGCTTGCCGTGCGCGTCGAGAAGCGCGGCACCTCCCCATGAAGGATGGGCGGGCGCGACGAAGATCGCCTCCTCCAGCAGATATTCCCAATAGCCGGCGAATTCCTGCTTGGCCACGATGCTTGCCCGGACGAATTGACCGACCCCATCGGCAATCACCACGGGATCGCCGATCGCGGCCTTGGCCACGTTGCCGAATTCCAAAGCGGGGACACCAAGCGACCCGAGTGCCTGGACCAGACCGAAACCGGTCTCCTGATCATAGGCAAGCGCATGGGCGGGCACCACGCGGCCTTCATTGGTCGTAAGCCAAACCTCCTCGGCCTCGGTGATGAGATAGCCGATCGTGAGAACCAGTCCGTTATCCCTGATGACCACACCGCTGCCTTCCCGCCGGGTTCCCAGCGCCCCAGCCGTAAAGGCATCGTCCGGAATTGAAGCGTGCACGGCCACGATTGACCGCAAAGTCCTGTCGATATTCATCGTCTCACCCTGGTGATGTGCCATGCCACGGCTCGGAGGGTCGCGCGGCGGCAGAAACCGGATACTTTTCCTCCCCTTAAGGTATGAACATGTGCGGTCAGGTGCAAGGCCTGAGTGAAATTGGGAGGGTGACGGAACCGTCTGTTCCAGCCGCAAACAACGAGATTTCCCCCCGCCCTTTCGTACGGTGAAATAGGGCAAGGAGTCGGATGGCAGCGCCCATTCCGCCCTTGCCGAGAACATGCTAACCCACCACATCTGATTGACCTGCTGCGTCGCTTGTTCGCCCGAATACGCAGAGATCGCGGCAGTGCTTTGAAGTGACGCAAACCCTGCATCGTGTGGGGCGTCCATGGAGGATTTTATGGTAATCGGTGGGTTCAGCATCTTTGCGGTTGCCTTGGTTGTTTTGGTCATCCTGGTGCTGTTTGCGGGTATCAAAACGGTGCCGCAGGGATATCGCTACACGGTCCAGCGCTTCGGCCGCTATATGCGCACGCTGGAGCCGGGGCTCAATCTGATCGTGCCCTTCATCGAAACGGTCGGCGCACGCATGAACGTGATGGAACAGGTCCTCGCCGTGCCGACGCAGGAGGTCATCACCAAGGACAACGCCAGCATCTCAGCAGATGCGGTCGCCTTCTTCCAGGTGCTGAATGCGGCGCAGGCTGCCTATCAGATTACCAATCTCGAAACCGCGATCCTCAATCTCACCAAAACCAACATCCGCTCCGTCATGGGCTCGATGGACCTCGATGAATTGCTGTCGAACCGCGACGCCATCAACGAGCGGCTGCTACGCGTGGTCGACGAAGCAGCCGAGCCCTGGGGCATCAAGGTGACGCGCGTGGAAATCAAGGACATCCAGCCGCCGAAGGATCTTGTCGACGCCATGGCGCGGCAGATGAAGGCCGAGCGCGAAAAGCGTGCGCAGGTTCTCGAAGCGGAAGGCTTGCGCAATGCGCAGATCCTGCGCGCCGAAGGAGCCAAGCAGGCGGCTGTCCTACAGGCCGAAGGCCAGCGGGAGGCTGCATTCCGCAATGCCGAGGCCCGCGAGCGCCTAGCCGAGGCTGAAGCCAGGGCGACGCGCGTGGTGTCCGAGGCGATTGCCGAGGGCAATGTCCAGGCGATCAACTACTTCATTGCGCAGAAATACACCGAAGCCCTGAGCGCAATCGGCTCGGCCGGCAATTCGAAGATTGTGCTCATGCCGATGGAGGCCAGCTCCATCATCGGCTCGCTCGGCGGCATCGGCGCTATCGCCCGCGAAGTCTTCGGCGACAATGGCGATGGCAGCGGCGCGCCGCAGCCTCCTCGTCCCCGGACAGGCCCTGCACGCACCACGCCGACGATCAATCCGCTGACATCAAAGGAGAGCTGAAATGTTCGACAATCTCGTCGTCGAACTCGGCCCCTGGAGCTGGTGGCTGGTAGGTCTGATTCTGCTCGCGGCCGAACTGATCCTGCCGGGCTTCTTCCTGGTATGGATCGGCTTGGCCGGCATCATCGTCGGCGCTTTGTCGCTGCTTTTCTGGGATAGCGCCTTCTGGGTCTGGCAACTGCAGGGACTTGTCTTCGCCGCGACGGCCGTGATCGTCACCCTCATCGGCCGCCATTATCTCTATAACAACAGCCAGGCCACCGACGAGCCGTTCCTCAACCAGCGCAGCGCCAGCTTGGTCGGACGCACGGCGACGCTCGACCAACCGATCACCGAAGGCCGGGGGCGCATTCGCCTGAACGATACCTATTGGACGGTCAGCGGACCGGATCTGCCAGTCGGTACCCGCGTCAAGGTCGTCGCCAGCAGCGGCCGCGACCTCACGGTCGAACCCGTCTGATCAGGCGACGCCGATCCGCAGCAGATCGTGGAAATGGACGATGCCGACAGGCCGCCGGGCATCGTCGACGACGATCAGCGCCGAGATATTATGACGGTTGAGCACGGCCATGGCGCCGGTCGCCAGCGTCGTTTCCTTCACCGTCTTCGGATTGCGCGTCATCACCTCGTCCACGCGCATCTCCGCAAGGCTGTTGCCGAGATTGCGGGCAATGTCGCCATCGGTCACAATGCCGCAAAGGCAACCGTCATCATCGACGACGCCGACGCAACCAAAGCGCATTTGCGCTAGCGTCATGACCGCTTCGCGCATGCCCGTGCCAAGCTTGACCAGGGGTACGCGATCGCCCTTGTGCATGATATCGGCGACATGCGAGAGGCTAGCGCCCAGCTTGCCACCCGGATGGAAGGTGCGGAAATCCTCGGCGGTGAAGCCGCGCGCCTCCAGCAGAGCCACGGTGAGCGCATCGCCGATCGCGAGCTGCAGCAGCGTCGATGTGGTGGGCGCCAGCCCGTGCGGGCAGGCTTCCTGTTCCTTAGGCAGCAATAGAACGACATCCGATTCGCGCGCCAGCGTAGAGGTCTCGCCCGATGTAATGGCGATCATCGGGATCGAGAAGCGGCGGGAATAGCTGATGATGCCGCGCAACTCCGCACTTTCGCCGCTCCAGGACATCGCGATGATGACGTCGTCCTGCGTGATCATGCCGAGATCGCCGTGATTGGCCTCGACCGGATGCACGAAAAAGGCCGGAGTTCCGGTGGAGGCCAAGCTGGCGGCAAGCTTGTTGCCGATATGACCGCTCTTGCCGACACCGGTGATGATGACGCGGCCGCTGATGTCGCCGATGATCTCGACCGCGCGGCTGAAGGGCTCGGCCAGACCATTGGTCAGGGCGCGTTCCAGCGCCTCCATGCCCCGTCTCTCAGTCTCGATCGTCCGCATCGCGGATTCGATCGCACCGTTCTCGATGAGTCTTACAGCTCTCTTATTCATGAGGGAGGCCTAACGCTTTTCTGCAAATCTGTCCACCGGAGATCGATTTTGTGCAGCGGAGATCGGCCGTCGCGCCACCAAAGCCAGTTCCGTCACCATGACTCCTTGTAGTCGGCTGGCAAGGAAGCGTTAACCATGGGCCTTTACGCTTGGGTAACGATTTAAAGCATTTCCAGTAAGGCCAGACATAGATCAAATGGACATCGGCAAGAACAAGGCGGGTGGTGGCTCCCTCCGGCTGACGGCATGCGCTGCATCCGCTCTGCTGGGCTGGGCTGCATTCGCCATGCCGATGCCGGTTCAGGCGCAATCGCTCGACGCGAGCCAGAGTTCCAGCACCAATCTGACGGCAGCATCGACCGACACAGATAGTTTCGATCTTCCCGGTTCGGACACGACGGGCACGACATCCTCCAAATCCAAGACGACCAAAGCCGCGAAACAGACGACGACGGATCCGGACACGTCGTCCAGTTCACGCCTGCGACTCGGCATCGATCCGACCACGACGGGCTCGACGCTGGATGACGATCTGCGCCGCGTCAATCTGCGCGAGACCAGTGTCGATGATCTGAAAGCGCGGCAGCATCCGGATCGCGAGGATGTGCAAGGCATACCGCTCGGCACCTTCACTCTGCGGCCTTCCGTCAACCAGTCCATCAACTTCGAGCGCAACCGCACCGGCTCGACCAATGACGATCGGAGCTTCCTGCAGACCGATCTGCGCAGCACCCTGACATCGGATTGGGACCGCCATGCGCTGATCGTCACCGGTGAGGGCGTCTGGCAGAAAAACCTGAGCGGCAGCGGCGCCGAACAGCCGAATGTCAATATCAACGCCGATCTGCGCCTTGATCTTCCCAGTGACACCACCGCGCATATCGCCGCCGGCTATCAGTTCTTCCGCGAAGATACGAGCGACCCGAACGCGATTGCCGGCGCCTCGAAGCAGTCGGCCGTCAATCAATTCAACGCAGGCACATCGCTGGAGCGCGATTTCGGCCTGCTGCGCGGCACGACGGCCGTGGCGCTAACCCGCACCATCTATTCCGATGCCACCCTGTCGGACGGAACGCAGGTGACGCTTAGCGACCGCAATCAGACGGCCGGCACCTGGCGCGGGCGCATCGGCTACGAATTGTCGCCTGTCCTCATCCCCTTCCTGGAGGCCGATCTCGGCCGCACCTTCTACGACCAGTCCCACGACAGCAACGGCTACGCCCGCTCGAACCAAAGCTATGGCGGCAAGGCGGGTATCGAGCTCGATCTTGGCGACAAGATGAAAGGCGAGCTCGGTTTCGGCTACCAGCATACGGAATTCGATGATTCGCGCCTGGCTTCGATCGATTCGCCGACTGTCGACGGCAATCTCGCCTGGTCGCCCCAGCGCGGCACCGACGTCAGCATCGGCCTTTCGACAACGGTCCAACCCTCCACGACGGCGGGCGAAAGCGGCTACACCGCCTATCAGTTGACGAGCACATTGAGCCAGGAACTACGCGACGATCTCACGGCCAAGCTGACCGGCGGCACGATCTGGCGCGACTATCCGTCCGGCAGCACCATCTCCGACGAAACCGAATATGATGCGGCCCTCGGCCTGACCTGGGGCATCAATCGCTATCTCGATCTGACCAGTAACGTCGGCTATCAGCTCACGTCACGAAAGACGGGCGACGATACGCGGCAGCTCCAGGCGGGCGTGGGCTTGACGGTGAAGAAGTAAAGCCCCGGTCACTCCCTCGCCCCGCATGAGCGGGGAGAGGGTGCTTCTGATCTTTCTACTATTTCAACGCCTCGACCAGCGCCTTGAACCCATCCTCGATGGTCGGGCGGATGTCCGCGCGGGCGAGCGCGAAGGCGACGTTGGCGAGGATGAAGCCATCCTTGGCGCCACAGTCGAAAGTCTGGCCCTGGAAGTGATAGCCGGCGAAATCCTGCTCTTGCGCAAGCTTCAGCATGCCGTCCGTCAACTGGATCTCATTGCCGGCACCGCGCTCCTGGCGCTCCAGGATGTGGAAGATCTCCGGCTGCAGGATGTAGCGGCCATTGATGAAGAAGTTCGACGGAGCCGTGCCCTTGGCCGGCTTCTCCACCATTTCGGTGATGCGGAAGCCGCTGCCGATCGTTTCGCCGACGCCGACGATGCCGTATTTATGCGTCTGGTCCGGAGCGCATTCCTCGACGGCGATGACGTTGCCGCCGCTATGCTCATAAAGCTCGATCATACCCTTCATGCAGCCCTTTTCGGCACGCATGACCATGTCGGGCAAAAGCAGCGCGAACGGTTCGTCGCCGACGATCTCGCGGGCGCACCAAACGGCATGGCCGAGGCCGAGCGGCTCCTGCTGGCGCGTGAAGCTCGCCGTGCCGGCCTTCGGCAGCAGGCCGTTCAGCAGCGACAGTTCGGCATTCTTGTTGCGCTGGCGCAGCGTGTGCTCGAGTTCGAACTGAATGTCGAAATAGTCCTCGATGACATGCTTGCTGCGGCCGGTCACGAACACGAAATGCTCGATGCCCGCTTCCATCGCCTCGTCGACGACGTACTGAATCACCGGCTTGTCGACGACGGTCAGCATCTCCTTCGGCACCGCCTTGGTCGCCGGCAAGAACCGCGTCCCTAGTCCGGCGACCGGAAATACTGCCTTACGCACCTTTTTATGCTGTCCCACGCATACCTCCTGGGGAATTACGTCGCTTTTGCGCCAAAGCTAATCGAAGGGTCAGTAGTATAAATTTGCTACTGTTTTGCAAATGATGACTGACCCTGGCTTCCATGGTAAAGAATTTGTTGACTTCGTTCCTGTAGTGTCACGCTTGGGCGAATGCCACCGGCATCGCCGCACCGAAATCCAAGTATTGATGGACACGGCTGTTGATGACCCCAAACCGCAAACACTCCCTTCGTGGTCTCGCTCTGGCGCTCGCGTTCGGTGCCTTTGCGGGACTAACTCCCATTAACGCCAATGCGGACCCCGGGTTCCAGAAATGGATCGCGGGCTTCTACGATACCGCAGCCAAAAGCGGCATCACGCAGTCAACCTATCGCAAAGCATTTGCCGGCGTAACGGACCCCGACCCCACGGTCCTCGAAAAAGCGCAGTATCAACCGGAATTCAAATCCCAGATCTGGGATTATCTGGATTCCCGCGTCAATCCCTATACCGTCGATGTTGGCCGGAAGATGGCGGCCAAATACGGTTCCACACTCCGTTCCCTTGAACAGCATTTCGGCGTGGATCGCAATATTATCCTCGCGATCTGGTCGATGGAATCAAATTACGGTGCCGTGCTCGCCAAGGACGAGAAGCTGCATTACGTGCCGCGCGCTCTGGCGACGCTTGCCTATGCCGATCCGAAGCGCGCCGGCTACGCCAAAAAGCAATTGATCGCGGCACTGAAGATCCTGCAGAGCGGCGATGTGCCGCGCGACGAGCTGAACGGCTCCTGGGCCGGCGCCATGGGCCACACGCAGTTCATCCCGACCAGCTACCTGCTCTATGCGGTCGACGCTGATGGCAACGGCCATGCCGATATCTGGAACTCCATTCCCGACGCGCTGGCAACGACCGCCAATCTGCTGGCAAAGAACGGCTGGAGCACCAGCCGCACCTGGGGCTACGAAGTGACCGTACCGCCGGGCGGCGCAGCGCAGGTCGGCAAGACCCACACGATCGCACAATGGGCTGCCATGGGCTTCGTACGCCCCAACGGCAAGAGCTTCCGCCTGACATCCGACCGCGCGCAACTGAAGATGCCGGGCGGAGCTGGCGGCCCCGGTTTCCTGATGGCCGGCAACTTCTTCACCATCAAGCGTTACAATGCCTCCGACAGCTACGCGCTCGCCGTTGGCCTGCTGGCCGATCAGATCGCCGGCTATGGCGGCGTGCAGCAATCCTGGCCGCGCCCGAGCGGCACGCTGGATGTAAAGCAGAAATTCGAGCTGCAAACCCGCCTGAAGGAGCTCGGCTATTACGACGGCGTCGTCGACGGCAATTTTGGCTCCGGCTCCAAGGCCGCCATTACCGCCGTTCAGCAGCGTTTCGGCATGAGCGCCGACGGCGAGCCGTCGATGAACCTGTTGAACGCCCTGCGCAAATAGGTCGCCGCGGTCGAGATGAGCCTTGGATTGACTGGACGGCGGCACGGCCTTCATGCAACCATGGCGCAGCGAGCGGAAAAGAGCCCGATGAAAAACCGACCTGCCCGCGCGACCATGACTGCTGCAAGAACGATGTTCACGGCACTTCTTGCAGGCCTTTTGGCGTTTGCCTGTCTGCTGACGGCAGCCGAGGCGCAGGAGCGGCCGCGCAGGACATTGCTTGAAATGTTGTTCGGCCGTTCGGAGCCCGATATTCCCTATCAACCTCCGCCGAGACGCGCGATTCGGCCGCCGCGCAAACGGATCGCTCCACCGCCGCGCCAGGTAGTGGTGGCTCAGCCGGAGCCGCCACCGGAGATCCAGAAACTGCCGGATGCCAAGACGATCCTCGTCGTCGGCGATTTTCTGGCGGGCGGCCTGGGCGACGGGCTGGAAGATGCCTTTTCCACCTCGCCCGGCGTCGTCGTACAGACACGCAGCACTGTCGCCTCCGGCCTGGTGCGCCAGGACTATTACAACTGGCCGCAACAGTTGCCGGCCATGCTGGATCAATTGAAACCCGCCATGGTCGTCGTCATGATCGGCGCCAACGATCGCCAGCAGATGACGGGTGACGGGCTCAACGAAAAATTCGGCACCGACCCCTGGTACCTTGCCTATGAGGAGCGCGTGCAGCAGTTCGGCAGGCTGGTGACGAACCGCCATATCCCCCTCCTCTGGGTCGGCCTGCCACCCTTCGGCTCCGACCAGATGACGGCCGATGCGGTGAAGCTCAACCAACTCTACCAAAGCAAGGTCGAAAGCGTCGGCGGCGAATTCATCGATATCTGGGACGGCTTCACCGACGAGAACGGCGAGTTCATCGTCACTGGCTCGGATATCAACGGCCAGCAGGTGCGGCTCCGAACCTCCGACGGTGTCAATCTCACGGCAGCGGGAAAACGCAAGGTCGCCTTTTACGTCGAAAAACCGACGCGCCGACTGCTCGGTGACCAGGCGAGCCCGGATATCATCCGCCTCGACACCGGCAATCAACTGCCGGCCGAACAAGTCAACCTGCCGCCGACGGAGATGGAAATGATCACCCGCACACAGCCGGTGAGCCTTTCCGACCCCAATCTCGACGGCGGCGCACAGCTTCTCGGCGGCGCTCCCGCCCACAATTCCGTCACCCAATCTCCTCGCGACCTCCTGGTCGAGAAAGGCCAGATGGCCCCGGCGCCGACCGGACGCGTCGACGACTACCGACTGCCGGCGGCTACGACTGCACCGTAACCACCACCGGCTACTAACAAAACAAGGGCAATCGCATGCTGGAATCGCACGCAGACCTTGGTCTACCGGAAGTATCAGCGGATGGATGGATATCATCAATCCCTGAGGAGCACGGCTTCGATGCGGACAGATTGCGAGGGATCGGTCCGCATTTCGAAGCGTGGACAGAGGCAAATGCCCATGCCATCTTGATCGCCCGCCATGGCAAACTGGTCTACGAGCGATATTTCACCGGCGAGGACAGGACATGGGGGACTCCGCTAGGCCGCGTGGCCTTCCATGCAGGCCTCAAACACGATCTTCGCTCTATCACCAAAAGCATCACCTCTCTGCTCGTCGGCATCGCCATCGAAAACGGCTGGATCGACGACCTCGATACGCCGGTTTTCTCCTTTTTTCCTGATCATGCCGATCTCCGCACGCCGGAAAAAGATAGGATAACGCTCCGCCATCTGCTCACCATGTCCGCCGGCTTAGCCTGGAGCGAGGAGTTGCCCTACAGCGATCCAGCCAACAGCGAGCGCCGCATGATGGAGGCTGCTGACCCTCACCGCTACGTTCTGGAACAGAACGTCGCCAGGCCGGCCGGCGCTGTCTATACCTATAATGGTGGCTTGACCGCTCTGCTCGGCGCCATTCTGCATAGGGCATCGAGTCGGCGGCCGGATCAGCTTGCGAAGGAATATCTCTTCGAGCCCCTTGGCATCGAAGAGGTGGAATGGATTCGCTACTGGGACGGAACGCCCAATGTCGCGTCCGGCTTGCGCATGCGGCCCCGCGACGTGGCCAAGATCGGTCAATTGGTGTTGAATAAAGGCGCCTGGAACAACGCCAGGATCCTTTCACCAGCCTGGATCGATCAGGTTACGTCACCGCAGGTCCAGGGTGAAGGCTTGTATTTCTACGGGTTCCAATGGTGGCTGGGACGATCGCTGATCGATCGGCAGGAGATTAGCTGGACCGCCGCCGTTGGTTGGGGTGGACAAAGACTCTATGTCATTCCCAGCTTGAACATAACGGCCGTCGTGTTGGCAGGATTATACCATAATCCCACGCTCCAGCCGGCCGTCGGTGATACGGTGCTTAGGCGATTTGTGCTTCCGGCGGCGCTACGCGGATAGCTGTCCACGCAGGGCAATCGGTTGTTTGACAACGCCGCAACCCGCCAATACAAGCACTGCATGAGCTTGAACAGCGCAGATCATATCGATCGCAACCGCACCTGCCTGCAGGCTGTGGTTTTGCGCGCTTTCTCCGGCCGAGGTCTCCGCGTCCAGTCGTGACAGCCGGAGCGATTGGCGTGTCCGGCGGCTGCTGGACGTAAAGCCCTCACCTCAAGACATCAACGTTGCCCATGGAGAAAGGCACGTGCTCAATATCTATCACGTCAATTCGCTCGTTCATTGGGAAGAGCGGGATATCCGGCTCCGCGACGATCTCATCCGGTTCTTTTCCGATGAAGTCGGCAGCGTTCTACGATCCGCAAACCCCGCCTGGGATATCCGAAGGGTCGAAGCTCCGGTCTTGATGCCTCGAAGCCTCGTCTCGGATGCCTATTCCAATTCGGACATATGGGTACAGGAGCGGCTATCAAAGACGGAAGCCGAACTTGTGCTGCGGCCCGAAACGACGCCATCAACCTATGCCTATATGCAGCATCTTCTCGGAAATCATTCCAGAACGCGGCTGCCATTGTGTATTTGGCAGGCTGGAAAATCCTATCGCCGGGAACAGGACCAATCGACCAAGCATGTTCGTCTCAAGGAATTCTGGCAGCTTGAATTCCAATGCGCCTTCACCGCCGACAGCGGCAATGACTACCACGCCGCCGCCCTGGAACCGGTCCGCCGAATGATCGCCTCGGTGATCCATCTGCCGACAAGGATCGTGCCATCCGATCGCCTTCCGGCCTATTCTGAGGTCACCATGGATATTGAGGTCGATAACGGCGACAAATGGATGGAGATCTGCTCGATCTCGAAACGCACGGACTTTCCTCAACGCTATCGCAGTCAGTCCAAGAAACGGCCGGCAATGGACCACGACGTCGCAGTGCTGGAAATCGCGATCGGTCTCGATCGCTGCATCTATAACTGGAACATCGCAGCAAACAGATAAAGAGAAAGGGCCGGGCTCATCACGAACCCGGCCCTCCGATAACCTGCATGAAGGTGGCGGCGAAGTTTACCGCGGCAGCACCGTCGAGCCCATCAGGGCTTCGTCGATCGCGCGGGCGGCCTGGCGGCCTTCGCGGATGGCCCAGACGACCAGGGACTGGCCGCGGCGGGCGTCGCCGGCGGTCCAGAGCTTGTCGACCGAGGTCCTATAGTCCTTGTCGTCGGCGACGACATTAGTCGAGCCGCGCTTGTCGGTGTTGAGCGTCAGCTTGCCGTCGAGTTCCTTCAGCACGCTGTCGGTGAACGGACCGCGGAAGCCGATGGCGATGAAGGCGAGATCGGCGCGGATAACGAACTCCGTGCCGGCAATCGGCTTGCGGCGCTCATCCACTTCGCAGCACTTCACGCCGGTCAGTACGCCGTCTTCGCCGATGAATTCCAGCGTTGCCACCTGGAATTCGCGCACGGCGCCCTCGGCCTGCGAGGAGGAGGTACGCATCTTCGTCGCCCAGAAGGGCCAGACGGCGAGCTTGTCTTCCTTTTCCGGCGGCTGCGGGCGGATATCGAGCTGGGTCACCTTGACGGCACCCTGGCGGAACGCGGTGCCGACGCAGTCGGACGCAGTATCGCCGCCACCGACGACCACGATATGCTTGCCGCCGGCAAGGATCGGGTCGGACGGCCAGCCGATGCTGTCGATGTTTTCGCGGCCGATGCGGCGGTTCTGCTGCACGAGATAGGGCATGGCGTCATGGACGCCTGCTAGCGTCGTGCCAGGAATGCCGGCTTCGCGCGGGGTTTCCGAGCCGCCGCAATAAAGAACCGCATCATAGTCCGCCAGAAGCTGCTCGACCTTGACGTCCACGCCGACATTGACGCCGCAATGGAAGGTCACGCCCTCGCCCTTCATCTGCTCGACGCGGCGGTCGATGAAGTTCTTCTCCATCTTGAAGTCCGGAATGCCGTAGCGCAGCAGCCCGCCGGGCTTCGTCTCGCGCTCGTAGACATGGACTTCGTGACCCGCGCGGCCAAGCTGCTGAGCCGCCGCCATGCCGGCGGGGCCGGAGCCGATGACGGCGACCTTCTTGCCCGTATGGACGGTTGCCGGTTCCGGACGGATGAAGCCGAGTTCATAGGCCTTGTCGGCAATGGCCTGCTCGACCGTCTTGATCGCGACCGGGGCATCCTCGAGGTTCAGCGTGCAGGCTTCCTCGCAAGGTGCGGGGCAGACGCGGCCGGTGAATTCCGGGAAGTTGTTGGTCGAATGCAGGTTGCGGATCGCCTCTTCCCAATTGTTGTTGTAAACGAGGTCGTTCCAATCCGGAATCTGGTTGTGGACCGGGCAGCCGGTCGGGCCGTGGCAATAGGGAATGCCACAGTCCATGCAGCGTGCTGCCTGTTTCTGCACTTCCTGGTCCGACATGGGGATCGTGAATTCGCGGAAATGCCGGATGCGGTCCGACGCCGGCTGATACTTGCCAACCTGCCGGTCGATTTCCAAGAAGCCTGTTACCTTGCCCATGCTTTCGTTTCCTCACGCTAAATAGAGGAGCCGATGGCTCCCGTGCCTGAAGGCAAATCCCGCTGCCTTGTCCGGCACTGTAATTCAAAACCGATTCCGCTTTTCGACAGTTGCGATCGCAACTGGACGCGAAATCCTCGAAGGAAGAGGAGGTGCAGCGGATCACTCCGCCGCCACACCCATCCGGCTACGCTCCATCTCTTCCAGCGCACGACGGTATTCAACCGGCATGACCTTGCGGAATTTCGGGCGGTAGTCGGCCCAGTGATCGAGGATTTCCTTTGCCCGCGTCGAGCCGGTGTAGTGGAAATGGTTCGAAATCAACTGGTAGAGGCGCTCTTCGTCGTGGCGGGTCATGTCACCGGAGACGTCGACGCGTCCCTTGTGCATGAGGTCGCCGCCGTGATGATGCAGCTTCTCCAGCAATTCATCCTCTTCCGGAACCGGTTCCAGCTCGACCATCGCCATGTTGCAGCGACGGGCGAAATCGCCCTTCTCGTCGAGCACATAAGCGACGCCGCCCGACATACCGGCTGCGAAGTTGCGGCCGGTTTCGCCGAGCACGACGACGACACCGCCGGTCATATATTCGCAGCCATGGTCACCCACGCCTTCGACGACGGTGATGGCGCCGGAGTTGCGCACCGCAAAACGCTCACCGGCGACGCCACGGAAGTAGCATTCGCCTTCGGTCGCGCCGTAAAGCACGGTGTTGCCGACGATGATCGAATGTTCGGCTGAGATCTGCGAGTTTTCCGGCGGACGGATGATGATGCGGCCACCCGAAAGACCCTTGCCGACGTAGTCGTTACCGTCACCGATGAGGTTGAAGGTGACGCCGCGCGCCAGGAACGCGCCGAAGGACTGGCCGGCCGTGCCTCTCAGCGTGACGTTGATCGTGTCATCCTTCAGGCCGCGGTGACCATAGCGCTTGGCGACGGCGCCCGACAGCATCGCACCGGCCGAACGGTCGACGTTCTTGATGTCGACTTCGAAGGCGACCGGCGTCTTGCTGGCAAGCGCCGGCTCTGCCTTCTCGATCAGCTTGCGGTCGAGAATGTCGACGATCGGGTGCTTCTGCACGGTCGTCCAATAGGTGTCTTCCTTCGGCGCATCGACCTTGTGGAAGATGCGGCTGAAGTCGAGCCCCTTGGCCTTCCAATGGGCGAGCATATCATCCTTCTCCAGCAGTTCCGAAGCGCCGATGATGTCGTCCAGCTTGGTAGCGCCAAGCGAGGCGAGAATTTCGCGCACTTCCTCCGCAACGAAGAAGAAGTAGTTGATGACATGCTCCGGCGTGCCCTTGAAGCGCTTGCGCAGAACCGGGTCCTGCGTCGCAACGCCGACTGGACAGGTGTTGAGGTGGCACTTGCGCATCATGATGCAGCCGGCCGCAATCAACGGCGCGGTGGCGAAACCGAATTCGTCTGCGCCGAGCAGCGCGCCGACGATGACGTCGCGGCCGGTCTTCAGACCGCCATCCACCTGCAGGGCGACGCGTGAGCGCAACCCGTTCAGCACCAGCGTCTGCTGTGTCTCAGCAAGGCCGATTTCCCAGGGCGAACCCGCATGCTTCAGCGAGGTGAGCGGCGAAGCGCCCGTACCACCGTCGAAGCCGGCAACGGTGATGTGATCGGCGCGCGCCTTGGCAACGCCGGCGGCGACGGTGCCGACACCGACTTCCGAGACGAGCTTGACCGACACATCAGACGTCGGGTTGACGTTCTTCAGGTCGAAGATGAGCTGCGCCAGATCTTCGATCGAGTAGATATCATGGTGCGGCGGCGGCGAGATCAGGCCCACACCCGGCGTCGAATGGCGGGTCTTGGCGACGGTGGCGTCGACCTTATGGCCGGGCAACTGGCCGCCTTCGCCGGGCTTGGCACCCTGCGCCACCTTGATCTGCAGCACGTCGGCATTGACCAGATATTCGGTGGTCACACCGAAGCGGCCGGAGGCGATCTGCTTGATGGCGGAGCGTTCCGGGTTCGGCGAACCGTCGAAGAGCGGCATGTAGCGGTCGGATTCTTCTCCGCCTTCGCCGGTGTTCGACTTGCCGCCGATGCGGTTCATGGCGATCGCCAGCGTCGTATGCGCCTCACGGCTGATCGAGCCGAAGGACATGGCGCCTGTCGAGAAGCGCTTGACGATATCGACGGCGGGCTCGACCTCGTCGACCGAGATCGGCTTGCGGCCGAGTGTTTCCGCACCCTTGATCTTGAAGAGACCGCGGATGGTGTTCATCCGGAGCGCCGACTGGTTGACCATCTCCGAGAACTCGCGATAGCGGTCCGCAGCATTACCGCGCACGGCATGCTGAAGGGCGGCGACAGCATCCGGCGTCCAGGCATGGCTTTCACCGCGCATACGGTAGGCATATTCGCCGCCGATATCGAGCGTGCTTGCCAGGATCGGATCACGGCCAAAAGCCGACTTGTGACGGGCAACGGTTTCCTCGGCAATGGTTTCGAGGCCGATGCCTTCGATCATCGTCGCCGTGCCGAAGAAGTACTTGTCGACCAGTTCCTGCTGCAGGCCGATCGCATCGAAGATCTGCGCGCCGCAATAGGACTGATAGGTCGAAATGCCCATCTTCGACATGACCTTGAGGATGCCTTTGCCGACCGCCTTGATATAGCGGTAGACGACTTCGCTCGCATCGACTTCCTTCGGGAAGTCACCGCGCTGATGCATGTCGAGCAGCGTGTCGAAGGCGAGATAGGGGTTGATCGCCTCCGCGCCATAGCCGGCGAGCAGGCAGAAATGGTGCACTTCGCGCGGCTCGCCGGTTTCAACGACGATACCGACCGACGTGCGCAGCCCCTTGCGGATTAGGTGATGGTGAACGGCCGCCGTCGCCAGCAGCGCCGGGATCGCGATGCGGTCCGGCCCGATCTGGCGGTCGGACAGCACGATGATGTTGTAGCCGCCGCGAACGGCAGCTTCCGCACGCTCGCAGAGACGGTCCAGCATTTCCGGCATGCCTTCGGCACCGCGCTCGACATCATAGGTGAAGTCCAGCGTCTTGGTGTCGAAACGGTCTTCCGTATGACCGATCGAGCGGATCTTTTCCAGATCGCCATTGGTCAGGATCGGCTGACGCACTTCCAGCCGCTTGGCATTGGCCATGCCGGTATGGTCGAGCAGGTTCGGGCGCGGGCCGATGAAGGAGACGAGGCTCATCACCAGCTCTTCGCGGATCGGGTCGATCGGCGGGTTGGTGACCTGCGCGAAGTTCTGCTTGAAATAGGTATAGAGCAGCTTCGGCTTGTCTGACATGGCCGAGATCGGCGTATCCGTGCCCATGGAGCCAATCGCCTCCTGCCCCGTCGTCGCCATCGGCGACATCAGGATCTTGGTGTCTTCCAGCGTATAGCCGAAAGCCTGCTGGCGATCGAGCAGCGACACGTCGCGGCGCAGCGCCCGCGGCTCCACCGGCTTCAAGTCTTCGAGGATCAACTGCGTGCGGTTGAGCCAGCTCCGATAGGGATGCTTGGTCGCAAGCTCCGACTTCACCTCGTCGTCGGAGATGATCCGGCCCTTTTCCATATCGATGAGCAGCATCTTGCCCGGCTGCAGGCGCCACTTCTGAATGATCTTTTCTTCCTCAACCGGCAAAACGCCGGCTTCGGACGCCATGATGACGCGATCGTCGTTGGTGACGAGATAGCGGGCCGGACGCAGGCCGTTGCGGTCGAGCGTCGCGCCGATCTGCTTGCCATCGGTGAAGGCGACAGCGGCCGGACCATCCCACGGCTCCATCAGGGCGGCATGATATTCGTAGAACGCCTTGCGTTCCGCCGCCATCAACTGGTTGCCGGCCCAGGCTTCCGGGATCAGCATCATCACGGCATGCGCCATGGAATAGCCACCGCGCACGAGGAATTCGAGCGCGTTGTCGAAGCAGGCGGTGTCCGACTGTCCTTCGTAGGAAATCGGCCAGAGCTTGGAGATGTCGTCGCCGAAGAGCGGCGAAGAGACCGATGCCTGGCGCGCCGCCATCCAGTTGACGTTGCCGCGCAGCGTGTTGATTTCGCCGTTATGGGCAACCATGCGATAGGGGTGCGCCAGCTTCCACGACGGGAAGGTGTTGGTGGAAAAGCGCTGGTGCACGAGGGCGACGGCCGATTCGAAACGCGGATCGGCGAGATCCTTGTAATAGGCGCCGACCTGATAGGCGAGGAACATGCCCTTGTAGACCACGGTCGAGCTCGACAGCGAGACCGGGTAGAAGTTGCTCTCTTCGCCCTCATATTCCGCATAGATGCGGTTGGAGATCACCTTGCGCAGAGTGAACAGGCGGCGCTCGAATTCCTCATGCGTGCCGGCATCGCGGCCGGCGCCGATGAAGACCTGCACATGATGCGGCTCGGTGGCAGCGATGTCAGGCGCCTTCGAGAGCGAGGAGTTGTCGACCGGCACATCGCGAAAGCCGAGCAGAACCTGGCCCTCTTCGGTGACGACCTGCTTGATGGCGGTCTTGAAATGCTCGATCAGCGCCTCGTCGCGCGGCAGGAAGAAATGGCCGACGCCATATTCGCCGGCCTTCGGCAGGGTAACGCCCTGCAAGGCCATTTCCTCGCGGAAGAAGCGGTCCGGAATCTGCACAAGAATGCCGGCGCCATCGCCCATCAGCGGATCGGCGCCGACAGCGCCGCGATGCGTCAGGTTTTCCAGAATGAACAGGCCGTCGCGCACGATCTGGTGCGACTTCTGGCCCTTCATATGCGCGACAAAACCAACGCCGCAGGCATCATGTTCATTGCGCGGATCATAGAGGCCCTGCTTCGGCGGGAGGCCTCCCGAGGCCAAACGATCGGCACGTTTCGACGTATTGACCGTGGCGGCAGCCTCTGCTGCTGCGATATGGTCAAAAGTCATGGACGGCGTCCTGTTCGTCATCGTTTTCCCTCCGGTAAGGCCCGCATCGCGGGCGATCCTTCGTCCCGCGCCGCCCCGTTATCGGGTCCGACGCGCGACAGCGCTGTTGCATTGTGAAGATCGGGCCGCAGACCATGACTCCTTGGTGGAGCCCGTCGTCAGCGTTCCGCGCCTTGCTTATTCCACCGCCGCTCCGCCTGATCGCCTCACGGCTCGATAGGACATGCTCGCGGTAACTATAGCTCGAAATCCCGATATCGTCAGGACCCTCTAGCGCATCTTCGGCCTTGGCGGCCAAAATAGGACAGCAACCCTGTCCTAATTCATCAGCTCTATGCCAGAAAGTGATCGGCTTCGCAAGAGCAAAACGGCAAAATAACGTTAACCCGCGACGGAAGATTGCCGATGCTTCAAAATTCGAGCAAGAAAGTTTCACCGCACCGCATCATTTTGTTTGTTGATTGCGTAGATCAATTTCTGTGATGTGTCCTTCAGCATGGCACTCTTGATCCCCTGCGGCATTGGATTAATGTCCGTCGGACCTCAGCTAACCCTCCCGTAATCCCGTTGATTCAGTTGGTGCATATCCATGTTTTTTGCTTCCGATAATTGGGCCGGCGCCCATGCCAAGATCGCCGAACGCCTCCTTGCCGAATCCGGCGGTTTCGCCGCAGCCTACGGCACCAGCGATCTCGACCAGAAAGTTGAAGCTAAGTTCGCCGAGATCTTCGAGCGTGAGGTCGCCGTCTTCTTCGTCGCAACCGGCACGGCCGCCAATTCGCTGTCGCTCGCCAGCGTCCAGAAGCCGGGCGGCGTCAGCTTCTGCCATCCAGAAGCACATGTCGCCGAGGACGAATGCGGGGCGCCGGATTTCTTCAGTGGGGCGCGGCTGGCGACGGTCGATGGTGCGGCCGGTAAAATCAACGTGAAGGCGCTCGTCACCAAGGTCGCCCGCTTTCCGCAGGATGACCTCCATCATGGCCGCGCCGCGGCAGTGACCATCACCCAGGCAACGGAGATCGGCACGGTCTATTCACTCGCTGAAATCGACGCCATCGCCTCCGTCTGCAAGGCAAACAGCCTGCCACTGCACATGGATGGCGCCCGCTTCGCCAATGCGCTGGTCGCGCTCGGCGTCAGCCCGGCGGAAATGACCTGGAAGCGCGGCGTCGACATCCTTTCCTTCGGCGGCACCAAAAACGGCTGCTGGTGCGCCGAGGCGATCGTCTTCTTCAATCCGGAGCAGGCGAAGGAGATGCACTTCATCCGCAAACGCGCCGCCCAGCTTTTCTCCAAGTCGCGTTTCATCGCCGCCCAGTTCGACGGCTATTTCGAAGATGGCCTCTGGCTCGACCTTGCCCGCCATTCCAACCGTATGGCCGATCGCCTGCGCGCTGGCATCGAGCAGGTCGCCACCGCACGCCTCGCCTGGCCGACCGCCTCGAACGAAGTCTTTGCGATCATTTCGAAATCGGCCGCCAAGACCGCCGAGGACAGGGGTGCAAAGTTCTACGAATGGCCGATCCCGGAATCGCGCCCCGAGCTGGTAAACGCGAACGAGACACTGATCCGCCTCGTCACCAGCTTCGCCACGACAGATGACGATGTCGCCGGCTTCCTGGCTTGCCTCGCCTGATTTTCGGGTAAAAAAGGAGCGCCGTAGCTGTCCCATTGGGACGCACGCGGCGCTCAGCACCTCATTTGGAGGTTAAATTCTCACTTGGGTGCATGAACAGTGCGGAATGTGAAACGTCTTGGCCCGATTGGCCTGGCATATGGCGGGTTATGACCGTCATCGCCATCACGCAGGCGACCAGCCCGCAAATAAACATCGCACCATATTTCATCGGGCTGATTTTCCTCGACTCAGCTCGTTTAGTTGGCTTCAAGGGTACCAACGAAAACTGACATGAACCTGAATAGGTGAATCAAAAAGGTAGGACACGCGGAAGGCGTGTCGGAAGCCGGCGAAGGAACTTCAGCGAAGTTCAGAATATTATCCATATGATTCTAAATATTTTTTATGGATGGCATCGCCGCTCTGATACGTCAGATGGATCTCAGCCCTCTCACCTTCGCCAGAATATCCTCCGACAAGGCGCTGACCAGCAACTGATCCGCTCCCTTGCGTGGCACCAACACGAATTCGACGTCCTCCAGCATCGGCAGCCAACCGGGCGCAATTTCCGACAGTCCTGTTGGCGCCATGCTGCGGGGCTGAACGAGGACGCCCATGCCGGCACGCGCCGCCGCCGTCAGGCCGCTGAGGCTGCCGCAGGTACAGACGATGCGCCAGGGCACCTGTTGACGGCGCAGCGCCTCAAGCGCTACGGCCCGGGTAACGCTTGGGGCGGGAAAGGCGATCAGCGGTAAAGGCGCCGCGAGCTTGCGAATGCGCTCCGGATCGCGCGCCAGCCAGACCAGCGGCTCACGATAGACGAGCCTCCCCCTGGCGTCGCCGAGGCGGCGCTTGGCAAGAACGAGGTCGAGGTCGCCATTGTCCTGCATTTCATAGAGCGTGCCGCTGAGCGCGACCGTCAATTCGAGATCGACGGAAGGATGCGAGCGAACGAATTCTTCCAGCACATCCGGCAACTGGCTGGTGACGAAATCCTCGGAGACACCGAGCCGCAGGGTGCCGCGCAGACTATTGCCGGCAAAGAGCTGCTGCACCTCCCCCTCGATCGACAGCATCTGCCGGGCATGGCCGAGCAGCGCCTCGCCGTCGCCCGTCAACACCACTCGATGCGTGTCGCGGGCCAGAAGCTTGCGGCCAAGCGTAGTTTCCAGCCGCTGGATATGCTGGCTGACCGTGGACTGGCCGAGGCCAAGCCGCTCGGCCGCGAGCGTGAAGCTGCCCATCTGCTCGACGGCAACGAAGCTGCGCAATTGCGTGAGATCAAGCATGGCACTCATCCTGAATCACGATAACTGTTATTCCTTGCATCGCGGATCACGATAGGTCTATGTGCTAGAACTAATCTTACGGAATTGCAAATCGGGGTTGGCATCATGCGCCGCTTTCTTCCAGACACCTTCACCATGCTGCTCGTGCTCACCGTGCTGACGGCATCCTTCTTCCCCGTGCAGGGTACGAGCGCCAGCTACTTCGGCACCGCCACCAATTTTGCCATCGGCCTGCTGTTCTTCCTGCACGGCGCGCGCCTGTCGCGGGATGTGGTCATCGCCGGCCTGCTGCATTGGCGGCTGCACCTGGTCATCCTGCTGACAACCTTTGGCATTTTCCCGCTTCTGGCTCTCGCCATGGGCGTGCTGGTGCCAGCCATCCTGCCGCAGGCACTTTACACCGGCATCCTGTTCCTCAGCGTGCTGCCCTCAACGGTGCAGTCCTCGATCGCCTTCACCTCGATTGCCGGCGGCAATGTGCCGGCCGCGATCTGCGCCGCGTCGGCCTCCAATATTTTCGGCATGTTCCTGACGCCCCTGCTCGTCGGCGTGCTCTTCTCCGTCGGCGGCCATGGCGGTGGATTCTCCTGGGACGTGCTGGAGCAGATCATGCTGCAACTGCTCGCGCCCTTCATCGCCGGCCAGGTCCTGCAGCCCTGGATCGGCAATTGGATACGCTCGAAGAAGACGATCCTGATGCCGGTCGACCGTGGCTCGATCCTGATGGTCGTCTATTCGGCCTTCAGCGAGGCCGTCGTCGAAGGCCTGTGGCATACCTTCTCGCTCGTCGATATCGCTACAGTCATCGTCGCCAACATCGTGCTTCTGGCGCTGGTGCTCTGCATCACCATGTTCGGCAGTCGCGCGCTCGGCTTCTCCCGCGCCGACGAGATCACCATCACCTTCTGCGGTTCGAAAAAATCGCTTGCGAGCGGCGTTCCGATGGCCAACGTCATCTTCGCCGGCCAGGGCATCGGCGCCATTGTCCTGCCACTGATGCTGTTTCACCAAATCCAGTTGATGGCCTGCGCCGTCATCGCCCAAAAATATGCGGATGCCGCCAAGAGGCGAGAAGCGGCCAAGGCCGAAGCCCAGGCGGGCGTGGCCTCCAAGGCGAACGGAGCCCCGAACGCCGCGTGAGGACCATTCCAGCCACGATCAAATACAAAAGGCGGCGCCCCAACGGAGCGCCGCCTTGCTTTTGTGACCTTGGGAGGATCGGTCTTTGGTCTATTGATTGAAGGCCGTTAGTTGATACGGGCCTCGATTGCCTTCGGGGTCTCGACCGGCTCGGCGGCGATGGAGATACGGCGGGGCTTCATGGCTTCCGGAATGTTGCGCAATAGATCGATGTGCAGCAGACCATTCTTCAGCGAAGCCGCCTGGACCTCGACATGATCAGCGAGCTGGAAGCGGCGCTCGAAGGCGCGCTTGGCGATACCGCGATAGAGATATTCGCTGGCCTCAGCCGGCTCCTCGCTCTTTTCACCCTTGACCTGGAGAACATGGGCATGAGCCTCGATGCTCAGTTCCTTTTCATCGAAACCGGCAACGGCCATGGTGATGCGATAGGTGTTCTCACCGGTACGCTCGATGTTGTAGGGCGGATAGGTCTGGGCCTGATCCGGCTGCGCAAGGCTGTCGAGCATGGTGAAGAGGCGGTCGAAACCGACGGTGGAACGATAAAGGGGAGAGAAATCTACGTGACGCATGGTGTCCTCCTGTGAGCGACGATTGCGATTCGGTTGTGCCCCATGACCCCGCTCTGGGCGGTCTCGGGACGGTTATGCGAGCCCTTTTGGCACCCGCAGAATGGAGATGGTGATCGCTTTTCGGGAGTTCAAGACCCCTGAGGACATCTCCCGAATTTCAGACATAACGCGGCGTGAACCGCAGATGAACGGCCGGTTCGGCACCCGTTCAGGCTGGCGGGACTACCAATGGAACCATCGGATACATTCACTGTCCGATGACTGAAGTGTATCGTCCCTTCTTCTTCAGTCCTTGCTAGGCCGGCGACGCGGATCTCTCTATCTCCGCAAGCCGGCCCTTTTCTTTCCTTCCGTCAGCGCAACAGCTTCAGCGAGCCCGTCAGCGATTTCACCCATTTCGATGGACCCGCTATCCCCAGACCGTCGATCGCTTCCATCTGGAGGTCGCGGACGGGAAACGTTGCCTCATACTCCCTGTAATCGTGCAGCGAGCGTGCAAAGGCCGGAAAGGCGACGACCGCCCGTTCGCCCTGCGGCGGCAAAGCCTTCAGCAGCAGCGACCGGATGGTGTCGGCATCCGCCTGCAGCATTGGAACCGGCATGTTCGAACTGATGTCGATGGCCCGCCCTTCGCTATCGATCAATTGCTGCGCCGCAAGCGTAGGAAATCGCGCCCCCAGCCCGATCGCGATGGCGCTGGCGGTATTGGCGATCAGCCCAAGCGGCAGATCCGGATTGATGACGATGGCGAGGCGGATATCGGGAAGCATGGGAAACCTGTTGCTGGTGTCGATGTTCCCAAAAGAATATCCTGGGCGTCGCGGAGATTCTTACCTTTTATTGCCAATACTTGGCTATATATGGCAGACTCTACCCATATCGACCCATAATAAGGCGACATATGCCCTCCGCACTTGAATCGATCGACCTCAGAATCCTCGAAGCACTCCAGAAGGACGGACGCCTGACCAATCAGGCACTTTCGTCCGAAGTCGGGCTCTCCACCTCCCCATGCTGGCGGCGCGTGCGTCAATTGGAAGAAACAGGGGTCATCCAGGGCTATACGGCAACCCTCGACAGGCGCCAGATCGGCCTCGGCGTCCTGGCTTTCATCAGGGTGAAGATCGACAGCCACAGCGAGGCCGAAGCCGAAGAATTCTCGCGCGACGTCCTGAAGCTGAGCGAAGTCGTGGCATGCTACAGCATCGCCGGAGACTCGGATTTCCTGCTGCAGGTCGTTGCCGCGGACCTCGACAGCTACGCGGATTTCGCGATGGCGGCCGTTCGCCGATTGCCCCGTATCAAGGAAATGCAGACGACGTTCGTGCTCAAGGAAATCAAGCCCTTCAAGGGCTTTCCGCTGGATGTCGGGCAGCGATAACGGCCCAAGACGAATTTGCTCGTTCACTGGTCAACACTTGGCTGCTGCACATGCCTCAACAGCCCTTTACGTTTGGGCCGAAGGCATCCTATGCTTAGGTGAGTGGCAGGCCGGTCGGGGAGGTTGTTGAATGTCGGCACTCCCTTTCTCGAAGATTTCTGAGCCGCTGAGCGCGCTGCTTGCTGCAATCGGTCTCGTGACCGTGGCTGCGCTCACGATGCCGGACATCGCCGGACAGACTAGGCTCATTCTGGAAGTCCTGCTTGCCGGCATCTGGGCTGCCTATGTCCTGCAATTGATCGAAACGCTGATCGTGCGCCGGACAAAAAAAGTTCGCGACAAGGGGCCGGAAATAGTCGTCGATGTGCTCGCCGTTCTCATCCCCATGGCTGCGTTCCTGTTCGTCGGCGGCCGCGACCAAAGCCTCTATTGTGCCATCTGGCTGCTGAAACCCCTGCGCGGTTCGAACTTCTTTCGACTGTTGGGTAGGGTCCTCACTAAAGAAGCGCCCAATCTGATCGGCGTCACCTCGATCTTCGGCATCGTTCTGTTCGGCGCGGCACTCGCAGCCTATGTCATCGAGCGCGACGTCCAGCCCGACAAGTTCGGCAGCATACCCCTGGCGATGTGGTGGGCGGTAGTGACCTTATCGACCACCGGCTATGGCGACGAGATTCCGCAAAGCTTCGCCGGACGCGTTCTCGCCGGGCTGGTCATGATGAGCGGCATCGGCATCTTTGCCCTATGGGCCGGCATCCTCGCCACCGGTTTCTACGAAGAAGTCCGCCGCCAGGACTTCGTGCGCAATTGGCAGTTGGTTGCGGCCGTGCCGCTGTTCCAAAAACTTGGTTCTGCCGCACTGATCGAGATCGTACGGGCGCTGAGGCCGCGCGTCGTACCGGCGGGCACCGTAATCTGCCGCAAGGGCGACACGGGCGACCAGATGTTTTTCATCGTCGAAGGCCGCGTCAGCGTCGCGACACCACATCCGGTGGAGCTCGGCTCTGGCAGCTTCTTCGGCGAGATGGCGCTGATCAGCGGCGAACCCCGCTCGGCAACCGTCAGCGCAGTCACCGAAGTCTCGCTCCTCTCGCTCTATTCCGCCGACTTCCAGATGCTGTCCAGCAGCAGCCCGGAGATCGCCGACATCATCCGCAAAACCGCACTCGAGCGCCGCGGTACAACACCGAAGCCTTGAGGGCGGCGGCGATGGCCCTGCCCCGTTGACCTTCTATATGACCATTCCGTAATCTGTTGGCGGTGACAAAATCGATATCGTTGCGTCGCCTCCGCGCTGCCTCCTCATTTGGTGGCGCTTGTTCTGATCCCACTTCGGCACGGCTCAATGCATCCGAGACTACTCAAGACATTCCTGGCGGTTGCCCGAAATCGGAATTTCACTCGTGCGGCCGAGGAGGTGAATCTCGCGCAATCGAGCGTGAGCGATCAAATCCAGTCGCTCGAAACCGAACTGGGCACTAAGCTCTTTATTCGGTTGAGATCGGGCTTGGAACTCACGGCAGCGGGCGAAGCACTGAGACCCTATGCCGAAGAAATTCTGATGATGGCGGACGAGGCGCGTGCGGCCGTCGAGGCAGCCTCGGGGCGCACCGCGGGAACGGTGACGATCGGCGCACTGGAGACGATTGCTTCCGTGAGGCTTCCGCAATGGCTGGCGGCTTTTCAAAGCAATCATCCTGATGTCAATCTGCAGCTGAAAGTTGCAGGCAGCGGCGATCTATTGCGGAAGGTCGAAGACGGCGAGATCGATGTCGCCTTCTGTTTTGACAAGGACGGTCTCGATGAACGCCTGGCGAAGCGGATGATATCGGCGGAGCCATTGGTTCTTATCGCGCCTCCTGGGCAGGAATCCTTATCGAAAGGAGGCGATTTGGCTGCGCTTGCTTCTACGAGCTTCGTCGCAACCGAGGCCGGTTGCATCTATCGACACCTGTTCGACAAGGTCTTCGACGAGGCTGGGATAGCGGCACCGAAACTCGCCGCCGAAGTCGGCAGCATCGGTACAATTGCCCGGCTCGTGGCAGCCGGTACAGGGATGAGCCTGGTTCCGCGGCTTGCGGTCGCCGACGCCCTCGATCGCGGCGAAATCAACGAGCTGCCCTGGCCCGGCCCAACCCGGACAGCGTCGCTTGTGATGATTTGGCGGCGCAGGCGTGTTCAGCCCCCAGCCTTGAAATTGTTGCTGGCAGCCGAAAGCAACGGTTTCGTACCCGCTAAACCAACCGGTGCCCGCCCTCGACATGCAGTATCGTTCCCGTTGTGAAAGCATTGCCCATCAGGAAACTGATGGCGTCGGCGATATCTTCCGGTTGTCCTACGCGCCCAACCGGCAGCCGTTTTGCCATGGCGTTCAGCGTCTCGTCCTTCTTGTCGCCGGCAACGAGCGTCCAGATCGGTGTGTCGACCCAGCCGGGCGAAACGGCATTCACACGGATTGGCGCCAACTCGACCGCGAGCGCCCGGACCAGCCCTTCCAAGCCCGCATTGACGGCGGCAACAACCGACCCTCGCGCCGCTGGACGATAGGCCGCGATACCGGATGTGAAGGTGATGGAGCCAGTTGGAGAGAGTGCTGGCGCGCCATATTTCGCCAGCAATAGCGGTCCGTAGAATTTGCTTTCCACAACCTTTTGCGCAGCTTTGAGATCCAGCGAGGGCAGCAGCTCATAAGCACCTTCGATATCGGCGGCTGTGCTCACGATATGGTCGAGCCGACCGACCCGCTCGAATAGATCGGCAACCTGGCCTTCCTGCGTGATATCGGTCGCGATCGTGGAAAGTGCCGGATTTTGGAATTCCGCGCCGGTGCGCTTCAGTTTGTCCGCGTTCCGCCCAACGATGATGACCTCGGCACCGACGGCGAGCGAGCGTTTCGCCAGCGCCAAGCCCATTCCAGAGCTGCCGCCAACAATAAGAATTCTTGAATTCACGATTTCAGCAATTGCCATGTCTTTCATTCCCATACGGATGACCACGGCCGAGAACTCGCAGAGACGCGCAAGGAGGGGAAACGGAGAAAAACGATAGTGCTATCGGAGACGCAGATGGAGGCATACCGCCGCCAACAAAGCAGTTGCAATTCCCTACACCTGCGTTATCCCCTTGAGGAGGACATCCCTTCAGCGGGGCGCGACATCGTCATGGATTCGATCCTCTATTCCACTCCAGACAATCCGGTGCCGGAAAACCGCACCGAGGGGTTCTTCGAGTCATTTGACGGGCGAAAGCTGCGCTACGTCGTCTTCCGCTGCGAGCAGCCGGTCGCCAAGGGCACCGTGGTGCTGATGCAGGGTCGCAACGAGTTCATCGAGAAATATTTCGAAACGATCCGCGACTTGACCAAAAAGGGTCTCTGGGTCGCAACCTTCGATCTGCGCGGCCAAGGCGGCTCCGAGCGGCTGTTGAAGGACCCGCTGCGCGGACATGTCAGACGCTTCTCGGACTATGAGCGTGACCTGACCGCCTTTCTCGACAAGATCGTGCTGCCGGATACGCGCCTGCCGTTCTTCCTGCTGGCGCACTCGACCGGTGGACTGATCGCATTGTCGGCGGCGCCGCGGCTTGCGACCCGGATCGAGCGCATGGTGCTGTCGGCGCCCTTCGTTGGCCTCACCGGCCACGGCGTCTCGCCCGGCCTCATCCGCTCTCTCTCCGGCATAGTCTGCGCTCTTGGTCTTGGCCGGATGCAGTTCAGCAAAACTATCAAGGAAAAGCCGTTTCCGGAAAATCCGTTGACGACGGACGAGCTGCGTTATCGGCGCAATATCGCCATCGCAACGGCCTACCCGCAGCTCACCTTGGGACCGCCGACGGCGCGCTGGCTGCTGGAAGCATTCCGCGCGATCGATCGCGTCAACACGCCCGAACATCTCTTTTCCATCACCATTCCGACCGTGTTGATCGCGCCGACCCGCGACGGCGTCGTGCCCTATGCCGACCAGGAACGATTGTCGCGCTATTTCCGCGCAGCGCAGCTCGTGCCTATTCACGGCGCCAAACACGAGATTCTTCAGGAGCGGGACGTCTATCGCAACGCCGCCCTCGCCGCCATCAACGCCTTCATCCCCGGCAGCGATGCCGAGGCGAATACGGATATGGCGGGAGTGGGGATTTAGAGCGGGATCGCGAACCCGAAAACGTATAGCTAGCGCGACAGGATCGCCATTGCCTGATCATAGACCGCGCGGCTGCCGGCGGCGATGATCGTGCCGCCCTTTTCCGGCCGACCGCCGTCCCAGGTGGTGATGATGCCGCCCGCCTGCTCGATGACGGGGATAATGCCGCCGACATCGTAGGGCTTCAGCGAATTTTCGATGACGAGATCGACGTGACCGGCGGCGAGCAGCGCATAGGCATAGCAATCCGTGCCGTAGCGGAACAGGCGCACCTGGCTCTCAATCTCGCGATATTTTGCCAACTCCTTGCCGACGAAAAGATGCGGCGAAGTGGTGAAGAGAATGGCATTCGACAGGCTGCCGCAATCACGAACCAGCAGCCGCCTTTCGCCTTCCGGGCCGGAATAGGTCGAGCCGTTGCCGTCGGCGAAATAGCGCTCGCCCGTAAACGGCTGGTCGATCATGCCCATGACGGCGCGTCCGTTTTTCTGCAGGCCGATCAGCGTCCCCCAGACAGGCACACCGGAAATGAAGGCCCGGGTACCATCGATCGGATCGATCACCCAGACATGTTCCCTATCCAGACCGACATCGCCGTGCTCTTCGCCCAGGATGCCGTGGTCGGGAAACTCCGCCTCGATCAAGGTGCGAATCGCCACTTCGGCGGCGCGGTCGCCCTCGGTTACCGGGTCGAACCCCTGAGCCTCCTTGTTAACCACGTCGACGCCGGCGCGAAAGCGCGGCAGGGTCTCAGCCTTGGCCGCCTCGGCCAGACGATAGAAGAAGGCACGATCAGGAAGCATGGTCGATCCGGATAAATGACGGGACGGGCGAAGTCATAGCGCATAAACGCGGCGAAGCAAACCAAATGCCGTTGCGAGAGGCGGATTGCCCGGAGATCAGGCAGAAATCCAGCGATTGCCTAAATATTTTGCACCGCAATAATCTGCTTGACATTTGTGCAATGCAACAGCAATATCCCCTTACAGTCTTCTGACTGTAAATACCCTCCTTGGGTGTTTCCTCCCTAGACTTAGCCGCGCCACAAGCGCGGTTCTTTTTTGTCCGGCCTATTTGTTTCATGGGAATGGCGCGGCAGATGCGCTCGATCTCAGCCTTGGCGGGCGAGAAAGCAATTTCATTGGTTTAGGAATTGCGATACCGGACGCGCTGCATATTCAACAGCCTAGCGCAATTTCTAAGCCATTGAAATTGCCAGAGCGGGGGTCCGTTTCTTGCTGACTCTATTCAGAGACTAAGCGCGCCCTGACCTACCCCCTCTCTTGCAAAATCAGCACTTAGCTAAAGCTAAATGCTGATTTTGCTTTCTCGCCCGCAAGGGGCGAGATACCCCCTACTCCGCCGCCAGCGCCGGATCGCCTGCGTAGGATTCCACATGCTCGGCCATGCGCTTCATGAACAGGGTGATGGCTGCGGCGACGGCACCAAAATCCGACCGTTTCTCCAGCGTCGTTTCATCGACGTAGAGCGAGCGGTTAACCTCGATCTGCAGGGCATGAAGTCCACGGGAGGGGCG
This sequence comes from Rhizobium cerradonense, assembly GCF_030182455.1. Taxonomy (NCBI): domain Bacteria; kingdom Pseudomonadati; phylum Pseudomonadota; class Alphaproteobacteria; order Hyphomicrobiales; family Rhizobiaceae; genus Rhizobium; species Rhizobium cerradonense. The sequence continues at coordinate 46,232 of NZ_JAQJCK010000002.1, read as the reverse complement.
GCCATAATGCTCGGTGATGAAGCCGCCGGCATAGGGCTTGTTGCGCACGGCGTTAAAGCCGAGCTCGTCGAGAATCTGCATGGCGGCGCGCGACAGGTCCGCCGAGGCGCTCGTTCCGTAGCGGTCGCCAAGGATGAAATCGGGTCGCACATTGCTGCCGGCGATGCGGATATTGCCCGGCATGGAATGGCAGTCGACCAGAACGCCGAAGCCGAATTTGACATGGGTGCGGGCAATCAACCGGCGCAGCGTCGCATGGTAAGGCTTGTAGATCGTATCGATGCGCCTCAGCGCATCCTCGACCGGCACCCGGCGGGCGTAGATTTCCATGTTTTCGGCAACGATGCGCGGAATGGTGCCGAGACCGCCGGCGACTCGCAGCGAATTGATGTTGGCATAGGGCGGCAACACGCCGTCGAACATACGCGGGTCGAGCTCATAGGGCTCGCGGTTGACATCTATATAGGCGCGCGGGAAATTGGCGAGCAGCAGCGGCGCGCCGAGAGCGCTTGCCGCCGAAAACAGCTCATCGACATAATGATCTTCCGAGCGGCGAATGGCGATGCCCTGCAGGCGGGACTGGGCGATAAAATCCGGTGGATAGATGCGGCCGCTATGGGGCGAGCTGTAGACAAAGGGAATTGTCTGAGAGACGGGCTCCGATACCTCAAAAATCTCGAAATTACGCATTTCTGCGGACATCAACGTCTTTACCATGTCAACAACTTGTCGCAGCATCCATGTTGCCAGTTGCTCGCCCGCAAGTCCATACTAACTTAAGCAAAATGGCCTTATACAAAGGGCCGCTACGGAAATGCCCGAAAGCACGATCCTTAAGACAGCGAAGCGGTCTTGGGAGGCGATTATGCTGCAACGGACGAACGCGAATGGCTTTGTCCTGACCCGACCATTCACCGCTTGTTTACGGCCAACGACTAAGTTGGACGCTGGACAAGTCCAACAAGACAGAAGTTGATTAGCGAACAGATGATGACCCAGAAGATACTCCTTGCCGAAGATGACAACGACATGCGTCGGTTCCTTGTGAAGGCGCTGGAAAAGGCCGGCTACAAGGTCTTGTCCTTTGACAATGGAGCAAGCGCCTACGACCGGCTGCGCGAGGAGCCCTTTTCGCTGCTGCTTACCGACATTGTCATGCCGGAGATGGATGGCATCGAACTGGCGCGCCGCGCCACCGAGCTCGATCCGGATCTGAAGGTGATGTTCATCACCGGCTTCGCCGCTGTCGCGCTGAACCCCGATTCGAAAGCGCCGAAGGATGCCAAGGTACTTTCCAAGCCTTTCCACCTGCGCGAGCTGGTCGACGAAGTCAACAAACTCCTTGCCGCCTAAGGCTTCCGGCGGCAACGTCACAAAACCGAAAAAAAGCCTATTGACGGCTACCAAGGTTTTGTGATCTATGCGCCGCCATCGGATGGGCGTGTAGCTCAGCGGGAGAGCACTACGTTGACATCGTAGGGGTCACAAGTTCGATCCTTGTCACGCCCACCATCCTTTTCAAGGGCTTAGCGAGAAATCGCTGAGCCCTTTTCGCATAAAGGCCCCAAGGTACATCGCACCTCAATAGCGTTCAGAGTTCTGCCACCAGAAGCGCGCATTCCGCTGCTATGCTTGACCTTGGAGAGCGCTTGACTTGCTGATTGGTCGTGTCACCCTCTGAACAGAATAGAATGGATGTCTGCTATGACCCCAGCCCGGTTCACCGAATGCCTTCTGCATATCCGCTGGACGCCGCTCAACCTGGCGAGCGCTCTGCAATGCGACTTGTCTTGGGTGGAAGCGATGGAGGCTGGAAACGCTGAAGTGCCCGAAGGCTTGGCAGCATGGCTTGAAACCCTGGCGCAATGCCATGAGACGGCAGGCATTCCGACGAAGTACCGCGGGCGCGGACACGATTGATTTAGCTGCATCAGCATGACTTATGGAGGATGCAATGGATCTCACCAAGCTTCGAAACAACTATGAGCGCAAAATCGAGGAGCATGAAGAGCAGCTTCGCTCGCTGGAGGATAAGGACATACGCCATTTCCGTCAGGAAGGTGACGGGCCGCTGAAGGAAATAACCGACGAGATCAGGGCGGAATACCAGCGGCATATCGAAACTTACGCGACGCTGATCGCTGAGATTAATGCGATTTTGGGCGCCTGAGGTCGATCGCAGCGCGAGAAGCAAAGACGCCTCTATGAAAAAAGCGCCCTCCCGGTGAGGGAAAGGCGCTTCCGCGTGCGAAAAAGTCTTGACCGTTTAGCGATCCAGGAAATGCTGGAATACCGCCGTGTTCGGATAGGCGTAGGCGCCGCGGTCTATAAAGCTGTGCCGATACAAGCAACTTCTCAATGCCAGGATGTACATGCTGCTGTTGGGATCGGGGGAGCCCCGATACCAGGAGTAGGCTTCGGGTTCACAATAGTGCAGAGCCCTGTCATATCGCGCTAGAAGCACGGGATCGCTATCGGCGCGAATGCCCTGGTATGACTGGTAGTTCGAGGGTGCTTCGCCTGCAGAGACGCAAGCGAGGCTTAATATGGCCCCTAACGCTAACATCATTCTCATTTGCTTTGACCTCTCGCTCATGGCGCATCGAATTCTCGATCGCGAGGGTTGAGGATAATCGTCTTTTCGTTGATATCCAATCACATGCTGATGTCCGACGCTTGAACGCGCCACCGTCGGGCAGGCAGGCATAAGTTTCCCCCGCAAATCGCTTGACTTCCGGTCGCGCCGTCACACTACTGTCACGCTAAAGCATTGATCGTACGGGAGGACGAGAATGGCGATCGTGAAGAAGCAGTTCTATAAAAACCACAAGCCCAACGGCGACGAATATCTGTTCCACCTCGCCCGGGACACCGACAGCGGCGAGGTCTTCGTTATCCGCCAGTCCGACTATCTCGTCGATGGTGGCAGCGAAAAGAAGATGACCCTCTATGAATTCCTGGCCGGCGGCGGCAACCGGCAGAATGCGCTGCTGCAACTGATCGGCACGCTCGTGCCGGAGTGACCGGCGCCTGCCTACGCCGGCACATTAGGGCTTCGGGATTGACTGCCACATTTCGATCGGCAAACTGCGAGGGCTTCGAAAGGACCCATTCATGCGATTCGCAGGCCTTGCTATTGGACTGACAGTGATGACCGTTGCGGCTGACGCCGCTGCACAGAATTTTCCGGCGCCCGGCGCGGTGGTGGTCAGCGGCACCTGTTCCAAGCTCGTCGTGGGCAAGCTCGATGCCTCGAAAGGCTGCAAGGGTGAGATCGCCAGCGTCACGGGGCCGGATGGCTCGGTGACGTTCATCTTTTCATCCGGCGGCAAGATGCTTGGCTTCCAGGGCAACGGCCGCGGTATCAAGCCCGGCGCGACGAAGGGAACCGCGCAATTGCCGATCGAGGTCATCTCCACGGGCGCCGGCAACAAGATGACCGGCCAGGTCGGCGCCAAGGGCACCTGCACCTTCGCCAATCCTTATTCGGGCAAACCCGTCGCCATCGAATGTTCGGCGAAATCGACCGAGCTGAGCTTTGCCGCCAGCTTCCTGTCGAACGGCAAACCGCCGCACGGCAAATAAGCAAAGCCGGCTCCGGGCCATCAGACCCGGAGCCTCAAAAAAATATCCGGCTTCCAGCTTTTATTTTGAGCGGCCTTTGTGTTTCCCGCCATGATTGGCGTCGCCAGGTGCCTCCCGCGACAGGTCCGCGCCGCTGACATGGGCCGGCACATGCACATCTTCATGCGTTGCAGGTTGCAGCGTCAGATCGACGTTGTGCGGCGGCAATACCTGCGCCTGACGAAGGACGTTCGAACGCGTCCGTTTCTGCCGGCTCGGCTCCGGCTTTGCTTCTTTCGGTCTATGATGAATGGGATGGGGGCTCATGAGAGGTCCTCCTTGTCCGCTGCTCTCTATCCGACAATCAATCCGTTTCTGGATTAGTCCTGCAACGGACATCGCCCTGCCCGCCTCAAGCCCAAACGCTCCTCTTTCCCGTTTGGTTCCGGAAATTCCTATCCTGGGGAATGCGGCAGCGTCGAACCGCCGTGCCTCTTGACGGGAACCGCAATTTCACTAACTAATGGTGGTATCTCCGCGCCTTCTGACATCGGCTGCGGATTGAACTTTGGTGCCGGGCCCCTCTGGCGAGAGTTTTAACGGCGCTCTCGCGATGTCGGTACCGCCTGCAGATGAGCCGGCGGATTTCTTTTCATGAATACTCTGACCATGCCTCGCCCGCATGCCCTGTCTGGCATGCGGCCATGCCTTGAGTCCGGACATATCTTCTCCGCTCCCAAGGAGGTGCGTCGATGACGTCGTCCTCCTCCAAATCCACGCTCAGCTATTTCGGTTGGGCCTTTATCGTCACTATCGGCGGTCTCATCCTGGGCGCATTGCTCGGCTGGAACATGACCGGCACCTTGGGCGGCTTGGCAACGGCCTTTTTCATCTGCCTGGTGCTGGCCGTGCTGGAGATATCGCTCTCGTTCGACAACGCCATCGTCAATGCCAACAAGCTAAAAGAGATGACACCGGTCTGGCAGCATCGCTTTCTGACCTGGGGCATCGTCATCGCCGTTTTCGGCATGCGAATCGTCTTTCCGCTGGCGATCGTCGCCATCGCCGCCCATATCAATCCCTGGGAGGCGCTGAAGCTCGCGGCTGCCGAACCGGAGCAATATGCCGCGATCATGCATGACGCGCATCTGCCCATCGCCGCTTTCGGCGGCACCTTCCTGATGATGGTCGGCCTCACCTATTTCTTCGATCGCGAGAAGGATGTGCACTGGATCGCCTTTGTCGAGAAGGCGATGGCGCATTTCGCCACCATCAAGGGCATCGAAATCGCCTTCGTGCTGATCCTCGTCCTAATCTTTTCCTCCCTGCTCGGTGGCGAGGATGCGACCACATTCCTCTATGCCTCCGTCTACGGTCTCCTGACCTTCCTTCTGGTCGAGGTCCTCAGTGGCTTTCTGGATGCCTCGCAAAAGACGATGAGCGCCGCCGCCAGGGGTGGCTTCGGAGCCTTCCTCTATCTGGAAATCCTCGACGCCAGCTTCTCATTCGACGGTGTCATCGGCGCTTTCGCACTCACCCAGAACCTCTTCATCATCGCTATTGGCCTCGGTATCGGCGCCATGTATGTGCGCTCGATGACGGTCATGCTTGTAGAAAAGGGTACGCTCGCCCACTATCGTTACCTTGAGCATGGCGCCTTCTACGCCATCCTGATTCTCTCGGTGATCATGTATGTGCAAACGCTCATGCATATTCCCGAGGTCGTCACCGGCCTCGGCGGCGCGGCTTTGATCGGCGTCTCGCTCTGGTCGTCGATCCGCTACAACAAGCGCAACGGCACTAGGCATGGCCCGGTCGATGAAGAGCCGCGCGACAGAGCCAAAGCCTGACAAGATGATTCCCTGGCGTTGCCGCATAGAAATCGCGGCAACGCCTACATCTTTCGGCGGAAAATCCCACAACACGGATCTGGTCTCTCAACCGAAGCATAACTTTGATTGTTAGAATTTCCTCACTAAGATCGAGGAATGTTCGGAGTTGATGGAAAATTCGCGCTGGCGTTTTCCTGAAAAATATCGCAATGGCGAAAGCCAATTGTTCAAGGGACGCAGGTGGCGATCGCATATGTTGCAGATGTCCGCGAAGCGTTCTTCAGTAAAGTGTGTAGGAGAGAGGCAGATATGGCAGCCAAAATCGTCCCAGTGATCATGGCCGGCGGCAAGGGAACACGGTTATGGCCGCTGTCGCGTGCCTCTGCGCCAAAGCAGTTCATCCAGTTCATCGGCGACAAGACGCTCTTTCAGAGCACTTTGACGCGCGTCTCCGATCCCGAACTTTACGAAGCCCCGATCGTCCTCACCAACGAAGAATTTCGCTTCCTCGTTGCCGAACAGGCGCGTGAACTCGGGCTGAAGCTGGCTGCCGTCCTGCTGGAGCCGGTTGCCCGCAACACGGCTGCCGCCGTTGCCGCCGCCGCCACGCTCGTCAGCGAACTTTTCGGCCAGGACGCCACGATGCACGTCCTCGGATCCGATTACGAGATCGACGCCAACGGCACCTATTTCGACTGCGTTCGAACTGCCCGCGATACCGCGCTGGAAGGCAAGCTCGTGACCTTCGGCATTACACCGACCGAGCCGGCGACCGGCTACGGCTATATCGAGAGCGGCAAGGAGCTTTCGACCGGTGCGCATGCCGTCAAGCGTTTCGTCGAAAAGCCTGCCCTGGAAAAGGCGGAGGCGATGGTCGCCAGCGGCGGGTTCTACTGGAATTCCGGCATGTTCATGTTCTCCGCCGGCCAGCTTCTCGCCGAGATGCACGAATACGCACCGGAAGTCGAAAAGGCCGCCGCCAAGGCCGTTTCCAAGTCGACGCGCGACCTCGATTTCACCCGCCTCGACGCCGAGGCCTTCGTCAAAAGCCCCGATATTTCCATTGACTACGCACTGATGGAAAAGACGGAGAATGCCGCCGTCGTTCCCTCGCCCTTCACCTGGTCGGATCTCGGAAGCTGGGATTCGGTCTGGAAGACCGGCAAGCGCGACGATAACGGCAACGTGGCTGCCGGCGACACGACGCTGATCAACACCAAGAATTCGCTCGTCATGACACATGGCGTTCATCTCGCCGTGCAGGGGATGGAAGACGTCGCCGTCATCGCCAGCGAAGACGCCGTCTATGTCGGCCATCTCAAGGACAGCCAGGAAGTCGGCAAGCTGGTCAAGCTGCTCGCCAGCCAGAAGACGACGGCCAAGCTCACCGAGACGCATCCGACGTCCTATCGCCCATGGGGCGGCTATACCTCGGTCCTGAACGGCGAACGTTTCCAGGTGAAGCGCATCTTCGTTCTGCCCGGCAAGAAGCTGTCGCTGCAGAAACATCATCACCGTTCGGAACACTGGATCGTCGTCAAGGGCACGGCGGAGGTGACAGTCGGCGAGCACGTGCAGATGCTGCGCGAAAACGAGTCGGTCTATATCCCGCTCGGCGAAGTGCACCGCCTTTCCAACCCCGGCAAGATCCTACTGGAACTGATCGAAGTCCAGACGGGCTCCTATCTCGGCGAAGACGACATCATCCGCCTGGTCGATGAGTTCGGCAGAAGCTGAGATTTTCGACGGCATCGATTTCAAAGCGGCGGGCGAAAGCTCGCCGCTTTTATTTTTGACACCCTATGGAACGACCCTGATTGACTGCCGAGACGCCTTGCATTCTTCCGCTGCATTGCACACACTGCCGGCGGGAACAGCAAATGCCGCACAACGTTGCGAGCTAGGCAAAGAGAAAATATGGCGATCAAAGCAAGCATTTATCATCTCACCCATTATAAATACGACAACCCGGTCCGCCTCGGCCCTCAAATCATTCGCCTGAAACCCGCTCCGCATTCCAAGACACGCGTCCTCAGTCATTCGCTGAAGGTGACGCCATCAAATCATTTCGTGAATTTGCAGCAGGACCCCTACGGCAATTATCTCGCCCGCTTCGTCTTTCCCGATCCGGTGACCGAGTTGAAGATCGAGGTCGATCTCGTTGCCGATATGACGGTCTACAATCCCTTCGACTTCTTCGTCGAAGAGGAAGCGACCAAGTGGCCTTTCGACTATCCCGAGACTATCAGCGAAGATCTGTCGATCTATATGAAGCCGGAGGAGCCGGGGCCGCGCCTTGCCGCTTTCCTTTCAACCCTCGACCGCTCCGAACAGCGCACCGTCGACATGATCGTTGGCCTCAATGCGCGGCTGCAGCATGAAATCGGCTACGTCATCCGCCTGGAAACCGGCGTACAAACGCCGGAAGAGACGCTGGAAAAGGCAAAGGGCTCCTGTCGCGATACGAGCTGGCTGCTCGTCCAGATTCTCCGCCATCTCGGCCTCGCTGCACGCTTCGTTTCCGGCTATCTCATTCAGCTCACGCCGGATCTGAAGGCGCTCGATGGACCCTCGGGTACGGAACACGACTTTACCGACCTGCATGCCTGGGCGGAGGTCTATCTTCCCGGCGCCGGCTGGGTGGGTCTCGACCCGACCTCAGGCCTGCTGACCGGCGAGAGCCATATTCCGCTCGCCGCCACACCGCATTACCGCAACGCGGCACCGATCTCTGGCGGTTATTTCGGTGAGGCCAAGACCGAGTTCGATTTCGACATGACGGTTGCCCGCGTTGCCGAGCATCCGCGCATCACCAAGCCCTTCTCCGATGAAAGCTGGGAAGCCCTGAACGCGCTCGGCGAAAAGGTCGACACCATCCTCAGGCAAGACGACGTGCGCCTGACCATGGGCGGCGAGCCGACCTTCGTCTCGATCGACGACTTCCAGTCCGATGAATGGAACACAGCCGCGGTCGGCCCGACCAAGCGCGAAAAGGCCGATAATCTGATCCGCCGCCTGCGCGAACGCTTCGCGCCGAATGGCTTTCTGCATTACGGCCAGGGCAAATGGTATCCCGGCGAAAGCCTGCCTCGCTGGACCTTCTCGCTGTACTGGCGGCGCGACGGCCTGCCGATCTGGTCGAACCCCGACCTGATCGCCAACGAGGGCCGCAACTACAGCGTTACCGAGGACGATGCCGGTCGCCTCCTGACGGCGATCGCCGGCGAGCTCGATATCGAGCCCGACTACGTGGCGCCGGCTTTCGAAGATCCGGCCGAATGGCTGGTCAAGGAAGCGAACCTGCCCGACAATGTCGACCCGTCCAACTCGAAGCTGAAGGATCCGGAGGAACGCTCGCGCATGGCCCGCGTCTTCGAGCGCGGGCTGACGCGACCGACGGGCTATATTCTGCCGATACAGGCCTGGAATGCGCGCGCCAGCGGCCGTCGTTGGGTCAGTGAGAAATGGCGCACCCGCCGCGGCCGCATCTTCCTTATGCCCGGCGACAGCCCGGTCGGCTATCGCCTGCCGCTGAATTCGCTCGGCTGGATACCGGCATCGCAATATCCCTACATCAACTCGATGGACCCGACGATCCCGCGCGAGGCACTGCCGGATTACGGTCGGGACAAGGGCCGGCCGCTGCAAGCCGCCCATTTCCAGCCCTTTGCCGGCCAGCAGCCGACCATGCCGCAATCGATCGACGAGATCGGCGGCTATGTCCGCACCGCGATCTCGGTCGAGCCGCGCGACGGGCGCCTCTGCATCTTCATGCCGCCGACGGTCAGCGTCGAGGATTACCTCGACCTCGTCGCCTCCGCCGAGCGCGCAGCCGCGGCCCTGAACCTGCCTGTTCACATCGAAGGCTATCCGCCACCCCAGGACGAGCGCATCAACGTGATCCGCGTCGCTCCCGATCCCGGCGTGATCGAAGTCAACATTCATCCAGCTTCGAGCTGGCAGGAATGCGTCGATATCACCACTGCGGTCTATGAAGAGGCGCGGCAGACGCGCCTCGGCACCGACAAATTCATGATCGACGGCCGCCATACCGGCACTGGCGGCGGCAACCACGTCGTCGTCGGCGGCGCCAATCCGAACGACAGCCCGTTCCTGCGCCGGCCGGACCTTTTGAAGAGCCTGGTGCTGCATTGGCAGCGCCACCCCTCGCTCTCCTACCTCTTTTCCGGCCTGTTCATCGGCCCGACCAGCCAGGCGCCGCGCATCGACGAGGCGCGTCACGACAGCCTCTACGAACTGGAGATCGCGCTGGCGCAGGTGCCGGCACCCGGTCGCGGCATCCCGCCCCTGCCCTGGCTCGTCGACCGCCTGTTCCGCAATCTTCTGACCGACGTCAGCGGCAACACGCACCGCTCGGAAATCTGCATCGACAAGCTGTTTTCCCCGGATGGACCGACCGGCCGCCTTGGCCTGGTGGAACTCCGTGGCTTCGAAATGCCGCCGAACGCCCGCATGAGCCTTGCCCAGCAATTGCTGGTCCGCGCCCTCATCGCCCGTTTCTGGCGCAATCCGATCGACGGCAAGTTCGTCCGCTGGGGAACAGCGCTGCACGACCGCTTCATGCTGCCGCATCATATCTGGCAGGATTTCCTCGATGTGCTGACGGATCTTCGGGAAAACGGCTTCGACCTTCGTCCCGAATGGTTCCAGGCGCAGCTCGAATTCCGTTTCCCCTTCTGCGGCGAAGTCGAATACGAAGGCAGCAAGCTGGAACTGCGTCAGGCTCTCGAGCCCTGGCATGTCATGGGTGAGGAAGGCGCGATCGGCGGCACCGTCCGTTATGTCGATTCGTCGGTGGAGCGGCTGCAGGTGCGGTTCGAAACCAACAATCCCTCGCGTTATGTCGTCGCCTGCAACGGCCGCGCCGTGCCGCTGACGCCCACGGGCGCGTCGGGCGTCTCCATCGCCGGTGTCCGTTACAAGGCCTGGCATCCGGCCTCGGGCCTGCATCCGGTTCTGCCGATCGACACACCTCTGACCTTCGACATTTATGATACATGGTCGAAGCGTTCGATCGGCGGCTGTATCTATCATGTTGCCCATCCCGGCGGCCGGAACTATGACACCTTCCCTGTCAACGGCAATGAGGCCGAAGCGCGGCGTTTGGCGCGATTCGAACCTTGGGGACATACGGCGGGCGGTTATAATCTGCGCACAGAATCAGTGTCGGGAGAATTTCCGCTGACGCTCGATCTGAGGCGGCCGATAGGAGTTTGAAACGGGCATACGCATGGTGGGGAAGAAACCAGCGACGGAACGGCGGGACGAGGTAAAGGCTGGCATCGGCAACGATCCGGCATTTGCCTATTCCGCCATGCCCGGCATCGCTGACGAGATGGTCGACAATACCGGTGCGGTGCGGCCGGTCTGGCAAAATCTGCTGGCCGCGCTCACCCGCATGCCGGAAAAGGAGCTCCTGGAGCGTTTTGCTCGCGCCGACCGCTATCTGCGCGATGCCGGCGTTTTCTACCGCGCCTATGGAGCGGCAGGTGTCAGCGAACGCAACTGGCCGATCTCGCATATCCCCGTTCTGATCGACGAGCGTGAATGGCAGACGCTGTCGGCCGGCCTGCAGCAACGCGCCGATCTGCTGGAGGAGGTCATCGCCGATATCTATGGCGATAACCGGCTGGTCAACGAAGGCTTGCTGCCGCCGGCGCTGATCGCCGCCAACCCCGAATTCTTGCGGCCGCTCGCCGGTGTCAAACCCGCGAACGGGCACTATCTCCACTTCCTAGCCTTCGAGATCGGCCGTGGTCCGGACGGCAATTGGTGGGTGCTGGCCGACCGCGCCCAGGCTCCGTCGGGTGCCGGTTTCGCGCTGGAGACCCGCGTCGCCACCACGCGCGCTTTCTCCGATATCTATGCAGAGACAAGAGTGCATCGTCTCGCATCCTTCTTCGGCGCCTTCCGCGACGCGTTGCAGGGTGCAAAGCGCGGCACGACCGACCGCATTGCCGTGCTGACGCCAGGCCCCGCCAACGAGACCTATTACGAACACGCCTATATTGCCCGCTACCTCGGCTTCATGCTGCTCGAAGGCGAGGACATTACCGTCGTCAACGATCAACTGATGGTGCGAACGGTCGCGGGCCTGCGACCGATCAGCGTGCTCTGGCGGCGCCTCGATGCATCCTATGCCGACCCGCTGGAGCTCAATCAGCAATCCCATATCGGCACGCCCGGCATGATCGAGGCGCTGAGGGCGCAAACCGTCACCATCGTCAACGCGCTCGGTTCGGGCATTCTGGAAACCCGCGCCCTGCTCGCCTTCATGCCCACCATCTGCCGGCATCTGCGTGGCGAGGACCTGAAGCTGCCGTCGATCGCTACCTGGTGGTGCGGACAGAAGACCGAGCGCGAACATGTCGCCGCGCATATCGAAAAAATGGTGATCGGCCCGGCCTATTCCTGCATGCCCTTCTTCGACGACAATGGCCAGTCAGTGCTAGGCTCGACGCTGCGCACCACCGCCAAGGAATCGATTACCGACTGGCTGCGGACGGACGGCCACAAGCTGGTTGGCCAGGAGGTCGTCACCCTCTCGACGACTCCTGCCTGGGTAAACGGCAAACTGCTACCGCGGCCGATGAGCCTGCGCGTCTTTGCCGCCCGCACCGAAAACGGCTGGCAGATCATGCCGGGCGGCTTTGCCCGTATCGGCAGCGGCGACGATGTTGCCGCCATCGCCATGCAGTCCGGCGGCTCGGCCGCCGATGTCTGGATCGTTTCCGACAAACCGGTTGAGCGCCACACGCTGCTGCCGGCCGAAGAGACCTTCACCCGCAACATGCCCGGCAGCCTGCCGAGCCGCGCCGCTGACAACCTCTTCTGGCTCGGCCGTTATATCGAACGCGCCGAAGGGGCCTTGCGCATCCTGCGCGCCTGGCACGGCCGCTTTGCCGAAGCCGCCGACCCCACTCAGCCGCTGCTTGCCGCTGTCAGCGCCTATCTCGCCGCCGTCGATATCGATACCAAGGAAGCCGTGCCGGAAAGCCTGCTGCGCAATATCGACAGCGCCGTCTATTCCGCCAGCAACATCCGCGACCGCTTCTCGCCGGACGGCTGGCTGGCGCTGAACGATCTCGCCAAGACCGCCCGCCGCTTCAAGGAAAAGGTCAAATCCGGCGACGACGCCAGTCACGCGATGACGATCCTCCTGCGCAAGCTCGCGGGCTTTGCCGGTCTCGTGCATGAAAACATGTATCGTTTCACCGGCTGGCGCTTCCTGTCGCTCGGCCGCTATATCGAGCGCGGACTGCATATGACGCGCCTGCTCGGCTACATGTCCGGCCCGGAGGCGCCCGACGGCGCGCTCGACATGCTGCTCGAAATCGGCGACAGCGTGATGACCCATCGCCGCCGCTACAACGTCAATACCGCTCGGTTGACGGTGACCGATCTGCTGGCGCTCGATCCACTTAACCCGCGCTCGATTCTCTTCCAGATGAACGAAATCCATCGGGAAGTGGAGCAATTGCCGAACGCCTTCGTCAACGGCCAGATGTCGCCCTTCTACCGCGAAGCCATGCGGCTGCATTCGGGCCTGGCCGTTATGACGCCGGAGGCCATGAACGACGAGGTCTACAAAAAGCTGGAACGGGAGCTGGAGCATCTCTCCGATCTCCTGGCCCAGACCTATCTCGGATGATGTGATGCTTTACGACCTCTCGCTGCACATGGGCTATATCTACGACGTGCCGGCCAGCGGCGCGCGTCATATCGTGCGCGTGCTACCGCTGTCGCTCGCCAACCGCCAGCGCTTGATTGCCGGCTCGCTGAAAGTCACGCCCCATCCGGACGAGCAGTCGAACTTCACCGATTTTTTCCAGCATCCAGCGACTTCGATCCTGGTGCGCAACCCCCATGAAAAGCTCGACATCCGCATGCAGGCGCGGGTGCAGGTCGAGAGCCAGCCGGTCTCCGCCGACTTCTCGCCCGTACTTGCCAAACTGCCGGATGAAATCAGCGACTGCTGGTCGATCGAGCCATCCTCGCCGCATCATTTCATCGGCACAAGCCCGCGTCTGCCGGAGACGACGGAGATCGCCGACTATGCCCGGCAATGGGCGACGACCAATCTGACGGTGATGCAGATCGCCCACGCCGTCTGCGCCCAGATCCACAAGGATTTCCTCTACGACCCCAAGGCGACGACGGTCGACACCGCGCCGAAAGAGGCATTCCGCCTGAAACGCGGCGTCTGCCAGGATTTCGCGCATGTCATGATCATCGCGTTGCGTAGCCTCGGCATTCCGGCCGGCTATGTCAGCGGCTTCCTGCGCACCATCCCGCCGCCCGGCAAGGAGCGGCTGGAAGGCGCCGATGCCATGCATGCCTGGGTGCGCATCTGGTGCGGCGAAACGGCAGGCTGGATCGAGCTCGATCCGACCAACAATATCCCGGCCGGAACCGACCATATCGTCGTCGCCTACGGCCGCGACTATTCCGACGTCGCCCCTGTTATCGGTGTGCTGAAGAGCTATGGAACCCAGAAGACGGTGCAGGCCGTCGACGTCATTCCATTAAAGCAGTAGTTTCGAATACAACCCTAAATCGGAAATATTCGCGTCATTTGCTAAAAGTCGAATGATCATCTCAACGCCGTCCTTAGAGTTTTCGCCGATAGTCGCGGTTCTGGGGCATATACTTTTTGGGCGGACGTGATGATCACTTGTTCGAGCAAATTCCGTGGCATTCAAAATCTTTTGCGCGATCGCGCCGGCAATTTCGGCATATTGACCGCGCTAGCCATTCCCGTCCTCGCGGCCGCGGCTGGCGTTGCGGTCGATGTTTCCAATATGGCTGTAACGGACAGCCAACTGCAGGAAGCGACCGATGCGGCGGCCCTTGCCACGGCAACGGCACTTGCCAATGGCAGTGCGACGACATCCAACGCCCAGCAACTGGCCGCTGACTTCGTGACCGGGCAGATGTCGAATTATCTTGCCGGCGATGCGAGTGCCACCAGCGCACTCAGGGCCGGCACGACCGCAACGGTGACGAAAACGACCGATTCGTCAGGCAATGCCAGCTATTCCGTCGTTGTGAACGCGTCCTATGCGATGCCGGTGAACGGCATGACCCGCATGCTAGGCCTCACCACGATGAATGTCGGCGCATCGAGCACGTCGGTCAGTGGCAACAATACATCCACGCAAAAGAATCCGCTGTCCATGTATTTCGTTCTCGACCGTTCTGGCTCGATGGACGAACCAACGGACACGGTCAACACCGAGCAGCCGACGACGACGTACACATATGCCTGCACGACGACCAACTCGAAAGGCAAGACCGTCAATAGTACCTGCACGGGTACGCAAACCAATTATTACACCAAGCTTCAATCGCTGAAGATCGCTACCGCGAACTTGGCGGCACAATTGAACACGGCCGACCCCAACAGCATGTATGTTCGCACTGGCGCCGACTCCTACAATTCCAGCGCCCAGACGCCGACGGCGCTCGCCTGGGGCACCAGCGGCGTCACCAGCTACGTCAACAACCTGACAGCAAGCGGCACGACAAACTCGGCGCCTGCATTCACGGCTGCAGTGACCGCCCTCACGATGGCATCCACGACGCCGGGGCTCACGAACGAACAGTTGCAGCACAAGAACAAGAACGGCTCAACGAACCCGAGTACGTATATCGTCTTCATGACCGACGGCGACAACAACGTGGCAAGCGCCGACGCAAACACCAAGATCCAGTGCGATGCGGCACGCACTGCCGGCATCCATGTCTACACGATCGCCTTCATGGCGCCCGCAAACGGCCAGGCTCTGCTGAAGTACTGCGCAACGTCGGCCTCCGACTACTTCACGCCGCAGAATGCAGCAGACCTGTTCAGCGCCTTTTCGTCGATTGCAACGCAGGCGTCAAAGAAAATGACGCTCCTGACCAAATAACAACCGGAGCGCGACGCACCGGAAACTATGAATAGATCGTAAAAACGAAAGCCGCTCCAGAATAATCCGGGGCGGCTTTCGCGCGTTAGCTAATCCGGCGATAAGAGCCGGAAAAACAATCGGAATCAAGTCTTTTTAGCGCTTTGAGAGCATTTGCCCGGTATTTTCGCATCTGCCGAATTCACTTGTTGCAACGGCTTTACATCGGTGCATAAACTGCTAGGTAAAGGCGATGGCAATTTGATTTATCAGGCGTAACGCCCTGAATATAAATCACAAATGGCGAGACTTGATAGTATGAATAACTTGACCAAGGCCAATCTCCCCGTTCCTGCTCCGCGCAGTTCCCACCCCGAAATCCTTGCGGAAGAAATCATCGAGCGCCTGACCTATCGCATCGGCAAGGATGCAAAAGTGGCCAAGCCGCACGATTGGTTGACGGCGACGATCCTTGTCATTCGCGACCGTGTCATCGACAAATGGATGGAATCGACCCGCAAGGTGTACGAGACCGGTGCCAAGCGCGTCTACTATCTATCCCTCGAATTCCTCATCGGCCGCCTGATGCGCGACGCTGTGTCGAACCTCGGCCTGATGGAGGAGATCACCAATGCGCTCTCCTCGCTCGGCGTCGACATCCGCGTCATCGCCGGCCTCGAACCCGACGCGGCGCTTGGCAACGGCGGCCTTGGCCGTCTCGCCGCCTGCTTCATGGAATCGATGGCGACCGTCGATGTGCCGGCCTATGGCTACGGCATTCGTTATGTCCACGGCCTGTTCCGCCAGCAGATGGCCGACGGCTGGCAGGTGGAACTGCCGGAAACCTGGCTTGCCCACGGCAATCCATGGGAATTCGAGCGTCAGGAAAGCGCCTATGAAATCGGTTTCGGCGGCGCCGTCGAATTCGTCAGCGGCCATGACGACCAGCCGCGCTATGTCTGGAAGCCGGCCGAACGCGTCATCGCCGCCGCCTTCGATACGCCCGTCGTCGGCTGGCGCGCCAAGCGCGTCAACACGCTGCGCCTCTGGTCGGCACAGCCGATCGACCCGATCCTGCTCGACGCCTTCAATGCCGGCGACCATATCGGCGCGCTGCGTGAAAGCAACAAGGCGGAAAGCCTGACCCGCGTTCTCTACCCAGCCGACGCGACGCCTGCCGGCCAGGAACTGCGTCTGCGCCAGGAATTCTTCTTCTCGTCGGCCTCGCTGCAGGACATCCTGCGCCGCCATCTGCAGCAGTATGACGATCTCACCAACCTCGCCGACAAGGTCGCGATCCAACTGAACGACACCCATCCGGCCGTTTCCGTCGCCGAAATGATGCGCCTTCTGGTCGATGTTCACGGCATGGAGTTCGACGCCGCCTGGGATATCACCCGCAACACCTTCGGCTACACCAACCACACGCTTCTTCCGGAAGCGCTGGAAAGCTGGCCGGTGCCGCTGTTCGAACGGCTGCTGCCCCGCCACATGCAGATCGTCTATGCGATCAATGCCAAGATCCTGGTCGAAGCCCGCAAGGCACGCAATTTCAGCGACGCAGAAATCCGCTCGATCTCGCTGATCGATGAAAATGGCGACCGCCGCCTGCGCATGGGCAATCTCGCTTTCGTCGGCTCGCACTCGATCAATGGCGTCTCGGCGCTTCACACAGATCTGATGAAGGTCACGGTCTTCTCTGATCTCCACAAGCTTTACCCGGATCGCATCAACAACAAGACCAACGGCATCACGCCACGCCGCTGGCTGATGCAATGCAATCCGGGCCTGACCAACCTCGTGCGCGAAACCATCGGCGACGCGTTCCTCGACGATGCGGAAAAGCTGAAGCCGCTCGACCAATTCGCCCGCGACAGCGCCTTCCAGGAGAAGTTCGCCGCCGTCAAACGGGCCAACAAGGTGCAGCTTTCCAATCTCGTCGCCAGCCGCATGGGTATCAAGCTCGATCCCAATGCGATGTTCGACATCCAGATCAAGCGCATCCATGAATACAAGCGCCAGCTTCTGAACATCATCGAAGCCATCGCGCTTTATGATCAGATCCGCTCGCATCCGGAACTGGACTGGCAGCCGCGCGTAAAGCTGTTCGCCGGCAAGGCAGCGCCGAGCTATCACAACGCCAAGCTGATCATCAAGCTGATCAACGATGTCGCCCGCGTCATCAACCACGACCCTTCGGTGCGTGGCCTGCTGAAGGTCGTCTTCGTGCCGAACTACAACGTTTCGCTCGCCGAGGTTATGGTTCCTGCTGCGGACCTTTCCGAGCAGATTTCGACCGCCGGCATGGAGGCATCCGGCACCGGCAATATGAAGTTCGGCCTCAACGGCGCCCTGACCATCGGCACGCTGGACGGCGCCAATGTCGAAATGCGCGACAATGTCGGTGAGGACAATATCGTGATCTTCGGCCTGAAAGCCGACGAGGTCGCCAATCTGCGCAGCGACGGCCACGATCCCCGCGCCGTCATCGAACGTTCGCGCGAATTGGCGCAGGCCCTTTCGGCCATCGCGTCTGGTGTCTTCTCCCCGGACGACCGCAGCCGTTATGCCGGCCTGATCGACGGCATCTACGCCCATGACTGGTTCATGGTCGCGGCCGATTTCGACGCCTACGCCGCCGCTCAGCGCCAGGTCGACACCCTCTGGGCCAATCCCTCCGAGTGGTACGCGAAGACGATCAACAACACCGCTCGGATGGGCTGGTTCTCCTCCGATCGCACGATCCGCCAATACGCCAAGGAAATCTGGAGAGCCGGATGAAAAAGCCGAAAAGACCCGCTGACGGCACCGCCTTGAGGGACATTTCGGCAGACGAGATTGCTGCAATTCTCGCAGGCACACATTCCGATCCATTCGCCGTCCTCGGCGTACATCGGACGGATAATGGGTTCATCGCCCGTTGCTTCATTCTCGGCGCAGAAGCCGTCACCGCCACGGCGTTGGACGGCTCCGTCATCGGCGAGCTGGATCGTCTCGATCCAGCCGGGTTCTTTTCCGGTAATATCACGGTCACCAAGCAGCAGCCGGTGCGCTATCGCGCCCGGCGCGGCGATTCCGAATGGGCGGTGACCGATCCTTACAGCTTCGGCCCGGTCCTCGGTCCGATGGACGATTATTTCGTCCGGGAAGGTACCCATCTGCGCCTGTTCGACAAGATGGGCGCTCACCTCTTGAAGCACGAAGGCGTACAGGGCTTTCACTTCGCCGTCTGGGCGCCGAATGCGCAGCGCGTTTCGGTGGTCGGCGACTTCAACAATTGGGACGGCCGCCGGCATGTCATGCGCTTTCGCTCGGACTCCGGCATCTGGGAAATCTTCGCGCCGGACGTTCCAGCCGGCGTCGCCTACAAGTTCGAAATCCGCGGCCATGACGGCGTGCTCCTGCCGTTGAAGGCCGATCCCTTCGCCCGTCGCAGCGAACTCCGGCCGAAGACCGCTTCGGTCACCGCCACCGAAATGACGCAGGTCTGGGAAGACGAGGCCCATCTCGAACATTGGGCCAGTGTCGATAAGCGCCGCCAGCCGATCTCGATCTACGAGGTGCATGCCGCCTCGTGGCAGCGCCGCGACGATGGTTCCATGCTCTCCTGGGACGAGCTTGCCTCGCGCCTCATTCCCTATTGCGTCGACATGGGCTTCACCCATATCGAATTCCTGCCGATCACCGAACATCCTTACGATCCGTCCTGGGGCTATCAGACCACCGGCCTCTATGCGCCGACGGCCCGCTTTGGCGAACCGGAAGGCCTGGCGCGCTTTGTCAACGGCTGCCACAAGGTCGGCATCGGCGTCATCCTCGATTGGGTGCCGGCGCACTTCCCGACCGACGAACACGGCCTCGGCTGGTTCGACGGTACCGCGCTCTACGAGCATGAAGATCCGCGCAAGGGCTTCCATCCCGACTGGAACACGGCGATCTACAATTTCGGTCGCACCGAAGTTCTCGCCTACCTGCAGAACAACGCGCTCTATTGGGCCGAGAAATTTCATCTCGACGGCGTGCGCGTCGATGCCGTCGCCTCGATGCTCTACCTCGACTATTCCCGCAAGCACGGCGAATGGATCCCCAACGAATATGGCGGCAACGAGAACCTGGAAGCGGTTCGCTTCCTGCAATCGATGAACACCAGGCTTTATGGTTCGCACCCGGGCGTGATGACCATCGCGGAGGAATCGACCTCCTGGCCGAAAGTCTCGCAGCCGGTCCACGAAGGCGGCCTCGGCTTCGGCTTCAAGTGGAATATGGGCTTCATGCACGACACGCTGAGCTATCTCGCCCGCGAGCCCGTGCATCGCAGATATCACCACAACGAACTGACCTTCGGCCTGATCTATGCTTTCTCGGAAAATTTCGTTCTGCCGCTCTCCCATGACGAAGTGGTACACGGAAAGGGGTCGCTGATTGCCAAGATGGCAGGCGACGACTGGCAGAAATTTGCCAACCTGCGCGCCTATTACGCTTTCATGTGGGGCTATCCGGGCAAGAAGCTGTTGTTCATGGGCCAGGAATTCGCGCAATGGAGCGAGTGGAGCGAAGCCCGTGCGCTGGATTGGAATCTTCTGCAGTACCGCATGCATGAAGGCATGCGACGCCTGGTGCGTGATCTCAACTTCACCTATCGCAGCAAAGCAGCACTGCATGCCCGGGACTGCGAGGGCGAAGGTTTCGAGTGGTTGATCGTCGATGACTTTGAGAATTCGGTCTTTGCCTGGCTGCGCAAGGCGCCGGGCGAAAAGCCGGTCGCGGTCATCACCAATTTCACGCCGGTCTACCGCGAGAATTACACTTTGCGCCTGCCGGCTGAGGGGCGGTGGCGCGAAATATTGAACACCGATGCCGATATTTACGGCGGCAGCGGCAAGGGCAATGGCGGGCGCGTGCAGGCCGTCAGTGCGGGCGGAGGCATACAAGCGACGATAACGCTACCTCCCCTGGCGACGATCATGCTTGAACCGGAATCTTGAAATCATCACAGACAGGGAGGACTGAAATGGTAGAAAAACGTATCCAGCCACTGGCCCGCGACGCCATGGCCTACGTTCTTGCCGGTGGCCGGGGCAGCCGCCTGAAAGAGCTAACCGACCGCCGTGCCAAACCTGCCGTCTACTTCGGCGGCAAGGCTCGTATCATTGATTTCGCGCTATCCAACGCGCTGAACTCCGGTATCCGCCGCATCGGCGTCGCCACCCAATACAAGGCGCACTCCCTTATTCGCCACCTGCAGCGCGGCTGGAACTTCCTGCGTCCAGAGCGTAACGAAAGCTTCGACATCCTGCCGGCCAGCCAGCGCGTTTCCGAAACGCAGTGGTACGAAGGCACGGCCGACGCTGTCTATCAGAACATCGACATCATCGAGCCCTATGGTCCGGAATACATGGTCATCCTCGCCGGCGACCATATTTACAAGATGGACTATGAGTGGATGCTGCAGCAGCACGTCGATTCCGGCGCCGATGTCACCATCGGCTGCCTCGAAGTGCCGCGCATGGATGCCGTCGGCTTCGGCGTCATGCATGTCGACGAGAAGGACCGGATCATCGACTTCGTCGAGAAGCCGGCGGACCCGCCGGGCATTCCCGGCAATCCCGATTTCGCGCTGGCGTCGATGGGCATCTACGTCTTCCACACGAAGTTCCTGATCGAGTGCCTGCGCCGCGATGCTGCCGATCCGAATTCCAGCCGCGACTTCGGCAAGGATATCATCCCCTACATCGTCAAGAACGGCAAAGCCGTCGCCCATCGCTTCACGCAGTCCTGCGTGCGCTCCGATTTCGAGCGCGAAGCCTATTGGCGCGATGTCGGTACGGTCGACGCCTACTGGCAGGCCAATATCGACCTCACCGCCGTGGTGCCGGAACTCGACATCTACGACAAGTCCTGGCCGATCTGGACCTATGCCGAAATCACCCCGCCGGCCAAGTTCGTCCATGACGACGAGGACCGCCGCGGTTCGGCCGTCTCCTCCGTCGTTGCCGGCGACTGCATCATCTCCGGCGCAAGCCTGTCGAACAGCCTGCTGTTTACCGGCGTGCGCGCCAACTCCTATTCCAAGCTGGAAGGGGCCGTCGTGCTGCCGAGCGTCAAGATCGGCCGTCGCGCCCAGCTAAAGAATGTCGTCATCGACCATGGCGTCACCATTCCGGAAGGCCTGGTGGTCGGCGAAGATCCGGAACTGGACGGCAAACGCTTCCGCCGCACGGAAAGTGGTATCTGCCTGATCACCCAGACGATGATCGACAAGCTGGATATCTGACATATGAAAGTTCTTTCGGTTTCGTCCGAAGTCTTCCCTTTGATCAAGACAGGGGGCCTGGCCGATGTGGCCGGCGCCCTGCCTATCGCTCTCAAGCCCTACGGCGTCGAAACGAAGACCCTGATCCCGGGCTATCCCGCCGTTATGAAGGCCATTCGCAATCCGGTGGCCCGTCTCGAGTTTTCCGACCTGCTCGGTGAAAAAGCGACGGTCTTCGAAGCCGAGCATGACGGAATTTCCCTCCTCGTCCTCGACGCACCGGCCTACTATAACCGCACCGGCGGCCCCTATGTCGACGCTGCCGGCAAGGATTATCCCGACAACTGGCAGCGTTTCGCTGCCCTGTCGCTCGCCGGCGCGGAAATCGCCGCCGGTCTGCTGCCCGGCTGGCGGCCGGACTTGGTGCATGTCCATGACTGGCAGTCGGCCATGGTGCCCGTCTACATGCGTTACTATCCGACACCGGAACTGCCGAGCGTCCTCACCGTCCACAACATCGCCTTTCAAGGCCAGTTCGGCGCCGACATCTTCCCCGGCCTGCGCCTGCCTGCGCATGCCTTTTCGATCGAAGGTGTCGAGTATTACGGCGACGTCGGCTTCCTGAAGGGCGGCCTTCAGACCGCTCTTGCACTGACCACCGTCAGCCCTTCCTATGCGGAGGAAATCCTGACGCCGGAATTCGGCATGGGCCTGGAAGGCGTCATCGCCAGCCGGGCAAATAGCCTGCACGGAATTGTGAATGGCATCGACGACGGTATCTGGAACCCGGAAACCGATCCGATGATCGCGCAGACCTATGGCGCCACGACGCTGAAAGACCGCGCCGCGAACCGCAAGCTCGTGGTCGAGCATTTTGGTCTGGACGATGATGACGGCCCGATTTTCTGCGTCGTCAGCCGTCTGACCTGGCAGAAGGGCATGGATCTGCTTGCCCGCATTTCCAGCGATATCGTCCGGATGGGCGGCAAGCTCGCCATCCTCGGCGCCGGCGATGCCGCCCTCGAAGGCGCACTTTTCGCCGCCGCCGGCCGTCATCGCGGCCGCGTCGGCGTTTCCGCCGGCTATAATGAACCGATGTCGCATCTGATGCAGGCCGGCTGCGACGCCATCATCATTCCGTCCCGCTTCGAACCCTGTGGCCTCACGCAGCTTTATGGCTTACGCTATGGCTGCCTGCCGATCGTTGCGCGTACGGGTGGCCTCAACGACACCATCATAGATGCCAACCACGCCGCGCTGCAGGCAAAAGTCGCGACCGGCATTCAGTTTTCGCCCATCACTGCCGATGGGCTGCTGCAAGCCGTACGCCGCGCCATGCACCTTTTCCAGGATCGAAAGGTCTGGACGCAGATGCAAAAGCAGGGCATGAAATCCGACGTATCCTGGGGCAAGAGCGCAGAACGCTATGCAGCCCTCTACTCCAGCCTTGTCTCGAGAGGCGCTTAATCAGATGATTAAAACCATTCCCACCAAACCCTATGCGGATCAGAAGCCTGGCACGTCAGGCCTCCGGAAGAAAGTTCCCGTATTCCAGCAGCCGAATTACGCTGAGAACTTCATCCAGTCGATTTTCGATTCGCTGGAAGGCTACCAGGGCAAATGCCTGGTCATCGGCGGCGACGGCCGCTACTACAATCGCGAAGTCATCCAGAAGGCCATCAAGATGGCCGCCGCCAATGGCTTCGGCAAGGTGATGGTCGGCAAGGGCGGCATTCTCTCCACGCCCGCCGCCTCAAACATCATCCGCAAATACAAGGCGTTCGGCGGCATCGTGCTGTCGGCGAGCCACAATCCCGGCGGCCCGACCGAGGATTTCGGCATCAAGTACAATATTGGCAATGGCGGCCCGGCGCCGGAAAAGATCACCGATGCGATCTATGAGCGCACCAAGATCATCGAAAGCTATAAGATCGCCGATTTCGCCGACATCAATCTCGACCGCATCGGCCGTGAAGACGTTGGCGGGATGATCGTCTCGGTCATCGACCCGGTCGAAGACTATGCTGCTTTGATGGAAGAGCTGTTCGATTTCGGCGCCATCCGCAACCTCATCAGCCTCGGCTTCCGCCTCTGCTTCGACGCAATGAGCGCGGTGACCGGCCCCTATGCCAAGGAAATCTTCGAAATCCGCCTCGGCGCACCGGGCGGCTCGGTCCGCAATTTCCTGCCGCTGCCGGATTTCGGCGGCCATCACCCCGATCCGAATCTCGTCTATTGCAAAGAGCTCTATGACGAGATGATGGGCGATGATGCGCCCGATTTCGGCGCGGCATCCGACGGCGACGGCGACCGCAACCTGATTATCGGCAAGGGCATCTATGTCACGCCGTCGGACAGCCTCGCGATCCTCGCCGCCAATGCCAATCTGGCGCCAGGCTATTCGCATGGCATCGCCGGTATCGCCCGCTCCATGCCGACAAGCGGCGCCGCCGACCGCGTCGCGGAAAAGCGCGGCATCGGTATCTACGAGACCCCGACCGGCTGGAAATTCTTCGGCAATCTGCTTGACGCCGGCATGGCGACGATCTGCGGCGAGGAAAGCTCCGGCACCGGTTCCAACCATGTCCGCGAAAAGGACGGCCTCTGGGCCGTGCTGCTCTGGCTCAACATTCTTGCGGTGCGCGGCGAAAGCGTCATCGATATCGTCACCCAGCATTGGGCGACCTATGGCCGCAACTATTATTCGCGGCATGACTACGAAGGCGTCGATACCGATGCCGCCAATGGCCTGATCGACGCCTTGCGCGAAAAGCTGCCGACCCTGCCGGGCACGCAGTTTGGCGATCTCACCGTTTCCGCCGCCGACGACTTTGCCTATCACGATCCGATCGACAAGTCGGTCAGCCAGCACCAGGGCATCCGCATCCTGTTCGAGGGCGGCTCCCGCGTCGTCTTCCGCCTTTCGGGCACCGGCACGACGGGTGCGACGCTGCGCGTCTACATCGAGCGCTACGAGCCCGATCCGACTCGCCACAACATCGAGACGCAGGAAGCGCTTGCCGACCTCATCGCCGCCGCTCAGGATATCGCCGATATCAAGGGCCGCACCGGCCGCGATGCACCGACGGTGATTACCTGATCCCTACGATCTAAGCCCTTCTCCCCGCATTGCGGGGAGAAGGTGGCCAGACGCCGCCGAACGTAGTGAAGCGGCGACTGGTCGGATGAGGGGCCTTCTCAAAATTCACCGCGACTGCGCAGTTTGCCGGACGCTCCGCCCCCCTCACCCTAGCCTTCTCCCGCATGCGGGGAGAGAGGACCACCTCTAGCCATCCGGAAAGCCCGCGAAGACATGTCCGAGCCGACAATCCGCAGCCTTGGCGCGATCCTCACCAACTCGGGTGTCGAATTTGCCGTCGCGTCCAAACATGCCGAGAAGATCGAGCTTTGCCTGTTCGATGCCGAGGGCGGAGAAGAGATTGCGCGTCTGCCGATGAAGCGCGAAGGCGAGGAGCATCGTCTGGCAGTCGATGGCATCAAGGAAGGCACGCGCTACGGTTTCCGCGCCCATGGTACATACGACCCGAACCAGGGTCTGTGGTTCGATCCGTCGAAGCTGCTTGTCGATCCCTATGCCAAGGAAATCGACCGGCCCTTCCGCTACGATCCTCGCCTCGGCACGTTCGGCGAGGATACGCAGGATCTGATACCGAGGGCGATCGTCTCCCGCGATATAGTGGTCAAGCCGGCCAAGCCGTTGTTCAAGCCGGGCGGCCTGATCTACGAAATCGCCGTCAAGCCTTTCACCATGCTGCATCCGGGCGTGCCGGCGGAGAAGCGCGGCACGCTGGCCGCCCTCGCCCATCCCGCGGTTATCGCCCATCTCAAGCGACTGCATGTCGATGCCGTCGAGTTGATGCCGATCACCGCATGGATCGATGAACGGCATCTGCCGCCGCTCGGCCTCGGCAATGGCTGGGGCTATAATCCCGTCGCCTTCATGGCGCTCGACCCCCGTATCGTACCCGGTGGCGTCGTGGAATTGCGCGGGACGGTGGCGGCACTGCACGCCGAGGGCATCGCTGTCATCCTTGATCTCGTTTTCAATCACACCGGCGAGAGCGATCGCCAAGGCTCGACGCTGTCATTGCGTGGCCTCGACAATCCCACCTATTTCCACCATGACCCGAACCAGCCCGGTGTGCTGATCAACGACACCGGCACCGGCAATACGGTGGCCTGCGATCAGCCGGCGACGCGCCAGCTCATCATCGACAGCCTGCGCCATTTCGTGCTCCACGCTGGCGTCGACGGCTTCCGTTTCGACCTTGCCACCGTCCTCGGCCGTACCGCCAAGGGCTTCGATCCCGAAAGCCTGACGCTGCGGTCCCTCTTCGCCGATGACGTGCTTCAGGACCGGATCATGATTGCCGAACCCTGGGACATCGGTCCCGGTGGCTACCAGCTCGGCAATTTTCCGGCTCCCTTTCTCGAATGGAACGATCGCGCCCGTGACGATCTGCGTTGCTTCTGGCGCGGCGACGACAACAAGATCGGGGACATCGCCACCATCCTCGCCGGCTCGTCTTCCTTCTTCGGCCGCGACGGCCGCACCCAGACCCGCAGCGTCAACTTCCTCGCCGCCCATGATGGCTTCACGCTCATGGACATCGTCTCCTATGCGCACAAGCACAATGAGGCGAACGGCGAGAACAATCGCGATGGCCATAACGAAAATTTCTCCTGGAACAATGGCGTCGAGGGCAAGACGGATGATCCAGTGATCCTTCGCAAACGCCGCACCGACATCGAAGCCCTGCTCTCTACGCTTTTCGCCACACGCGGCACGATCATGCTGACCGCCGGCGACGAATGTGGGCGCACCCAGCGGGGCAACAACAATGCCTATTGCCAGGACAACGATATCACCTGGATGGACTGGACGACGCCAGACGAGGAGTTGATTGGCCATACCGCCTGGCTCGCCAGTCTCCGCCGTCGATTTACAGCCTTCAGCGAGATGGAATTTTTCAACGGCAAAGGCGATGTCCTCTGGTTCTCCGCCAACGGCACGGCCATGACGGTGCCTGATTGGGAGACGCCGGTTGCCCGCGTGCTCGGCATGGCGATCGGGACTGAGGATCGTGATAGTGGCAAGAAGACCCGTCTCGCCGTGTTGCTGAACCGCGCGAACGAGGAACAACACGTCAAGCTGCCGGCCTCGAGCGGGGCCGGCTGGTCGCTGCTGAAGCCTGAGGGAGCAACGCCGGTTCAAGGCGAGACCATCGTGCCGGCGCGCTCGGTCAGCTTCCTCCTCGAAAACTGAGCCCGTTGACTTTCCGGTTTTAATCGCCAGAAAGATCGCAGAAAGCAGCAAAACCTGACGAGGATGGAATGCCCGGCGATATTTCGCTTGTTGAGATCATGAAGCTGGTAGGAACCGAGATCGGCATTTCCGACTGGATCACGGTCGACCAGACGATGATCGACACTTTCGCCGACGCGACGCTCGACCATCAGTTCATCCATGTCGATCCCGAGCGCGCCAAAGCGGAAACGCCCTATGGCGGCACCATCGCACACGGCTTCCTGACGCTGTCGCTGCTTTCGGCGATGAACTACAGCGGCCTGCCGAAGATCCGCGAGCAGACGATGGGCATCAACTACGGCTTCGAGCAGATCCGCTTCATGTCGCCGGTCAAATGCGGGGCGCGCGTGCGCGGCCACTTCAAGCTCGCCGAAACTCGGCTGCGCGGTGCAAGTATGCTGATGCTCACTTATGATGTGACCGTGGAAATCGAAAACGAGCGTAAGCCGGCGCTGACCGCAACATGGACGACTATATCGCAGTTCGATCCAAAGGATCGGCCGGAAGGGGCTTAGGGCCGCTTTTCCACCTTCGCCTCAGCGGCGAGAAGGTCGCGCATCGCGCGGGATGAAGGGGCGTTACAGCAAAGAACTGCTTCCCGCCCCTCCCCTATTAGGCGCCGTGTCAGCGAGGAGAAAACGTATTTTGCGCATCCTCAGCCGCCTCGGCCAACAGTCCGAAAGCATACTCGGAAAAGGAGCGCCAGACTTCGACGCGGAATGTCTCGTCATCGAGGCGCAGCAGCACGACTTCCACCTTACCCAACAGCGTGCGCGAGCAGGCCCCGACAGGAAAAGCCTGCAGCGACAGGTCCTGCGGGCAACCGCCGGCGAGAGTCGCTTCCGCGCCGGGGCCGGAAGCGATGATCGCCGTGTTTCGATGGGAGACATCGGCGGCCGAATGCACAACGCCGGCGGAAGCGGCAATGCCGACCAGCTCGGCGCCATTCTCGTCGATAACGAGCCATTCGTCCGGGCCGATCCACAGAGCATGACGCCCATTTGCACTGGCAGATGTCTTCGGCCGGGTAGGCAGTTGCAGGCCGAGCGCCTGCGAAAGACCGCCAAGAGAGTCGGCCGGTGCCCGCAGCGCAATGCGGCTTGCAGGTGCTGCGGGTGTCAGGCGAACAGTGGCCGAGCCACCGTGGCGGCCGGCGAGCGGCAATTTGCGAACAGCGAGATCAGCCATTGATCCGGCCTCCTTCCTTGTCAAAGAACACCAGATCCGTCACCTCGACGGCAATCGTCTTGTCCGGCATCGGCACATAGAGCGTCTTGCCCATGCGCTCGCGGCCACCGGCAACAAGTGCGAAGGCAATCGAGCGGCCGAGATTTTCGGACCAATAGGAAGAGGTGACATGGCCGAGCATGGTCATCGGCTTCGGCTCATTCGGATCGGCGACGATCTGCGCGCCTTCTTCCAGCACCACCTTCGGGTCGCGGGTGACGAGACCGACGAGCTGCTTGCGCCCTTCCTTGACAAGGTCCGGCCGCTTCAGGCCACGAATACCGACGAAATCGGTCTTCTTCTTGGACACGGCCCAGGAAAGTCCGGCGTCATCGGGCGTCACCGTACCGTCGGTATCCTGGCCGACGATGATATAGCCCTTCTCGGCGCGAAGAACGTGCATGGTCTCGGTGCCGTACGCGCAAGCGCCCAACGGCTCGGCCCGCGCCCAGACGGCTTCCAAAACCGACTGCCCGTAGTCCGCCGGCACGTTGATTTCGTAGCCCGCCTCACCGGTGAAGGAGACGCGGAACAGCCGCGCCGGTACACCGCAGACCTTGCACTCGGCCACGCTCATATGCGGGAAGGCTTCATTGGACAGATCCTGCCCCTCGACGAGCGGCTCGATGATCTCGCGCGCCTTCGGCCCTTGCACGGCGATGACGGCCCACTGTTCCGTAGTCGACGTCAGCCAAACCTTCAGATGCGGGAATTCGGTTTGCAGATAATCTTCCATGTGGTGCAGCACGCGCGGCGCACCGCCGGTTGTGGTCGTCACATGGAAGCGATCTTCGGCCAAGCGCCCGACGACGCCGTCGTCATAAACAAAGCCGTCCTCGCGGGTCATGATGCCGTAACGGCAGCGACCGGGCTTCAGCGTGTCCCAGGCGTTGGTGTAGAGCAGGTTCAGGAACTGCGCCGCATCCGGCCCGACCACTTCGATCTTGCCGAGCGTCGAGGCGTCGAACACACCAGCCACTTCGCGTGCCGTTTGGCATTCGCGGTTGACAGCCTGATGCATCGTCTCGCCGGGTCGCGGATAGAACCAGGCGCGCTTCCAGTTGCCGACATCTTCGAAGATGGCGCCATGCGCCTCTTCCCAGGCATGCATCGGCGTCTTGCGCGCGGGATCGAAGAGCGACCCGCGCGAATGGCTGATCAGCGTGCCATAGGTCACCGGCGTATAGGGCGCGCGGAAGGTGGTAAGACCGACCTTCGGAATATCCTTGCCAAGCATTTCCGCGGCGATCGCCAGGCCATGCATATTGGAGAGCTTGCCCTGGTCGGACGCCATGCCGTTGGTGGTGAACCGCTTGATATGCTCGATCGAATGCATGCCTTCGCGCACGGCGAGGCGGATATCCTTCGCGCAGACATCGTGCTGGAAGTCGACGAAAGCCTTGGCATTGGTATTAGGCCCGGCACCCTCGGCTGCGCCGATCATGCCGCCCGTCCATTCGAAGGCCTGTTCGGCCTGCAGCAGGATCTTGCCGCCCGCGCCACCTGCGCCCGCAGCTCGCGCCATCAATTCACCGGCGGCAAGCGATTCCTCAATCGCCGCCTGCAGCCCGTCCGTGCCGTTGCAGGCACCGACGGAGAGACAATCCTGCACATAGGTGCCCGGCAGGAAGCGCTGCTTCTCGGCATCGAATTTCAGCTTGCCGCGCGACTGCGAGAATAGATGCACAGAAGGCGTCCAGCCGGCCGAAACCAGCAGCGCATCGATAGCAATCTTGCGGGCACCGCGGCTGCCATTGCGCGCCACGGTCATGGAGGAAATGCGCAGCTTGCCGGCGGTATCGATGACGGCATAGTCGCTCAGCACCTCAATCCCGAGCCGCTTCGCCTCGGCAAGCACGGCCTCGCCGGGCCGTGCGCGGCTGTCGATGATCGCCGCGACGGAGACGCCGGCGCGCTTCAGGTCGAAGGCAGCCTCGTAAGCCGAGTCATGCGCCGTATAAACGCCAACCTTGGCGCCGACGGCAACACCGTAATGGTTGAGATAAGTGCGCGCCGCGGATGCCAGCATGATGCCCGGGCGGTCGTTGTTCGGGAACACCATATGCCGCTCGATCGCGCCCGTCGCCATGATGACGCGCTTGGCGCGGACCTGCCACAGACGCTCGCGCGGCAGATGACGGCCCGGCTTTGCGAGATGATCGGTGACGCGTTCGGCAAGGCCGATGAAATTGTGGTTGTAATAGCCGAAAGCCGTCGTGCGGGTCAGCACTTCCACATTGTCCATCGACTTGAGCTTGGCGACGACATCCTGTGCCCAGACATAGCCCTCAACACCGTCGATCTTGACGCTGGCATCGAAACGCAGCGAGCCGCCCGCTTCCGCCTGTTCGTCGCAGAGAATGACCTTGGCGCCGGTTTCTGCGGCCGCCAGTGCGGCGGAAAGACCGGCAATGCCGGCGCCGACCACCAGCACGTCGCAATGGGCATAACGGCTGGCATAGTGATCCGGATCCTCCTCAGTCGGCGCGACGCCGAGACCGGCGGCGCGGCGAATGAAGGGTTCGTAAATATTCTTCCAGGCCGCCTTCGGCCACATGAAGGTCTTGTAGTAGAAGCCGGCGGCGAAGAAGGGCGACATGAGATTGTTGACGCCGCCGACATCGAAGGCGAGAGACGGCCAACGATTCTGCGACTCCGCCTTCATGCCATCGAAGACCTCCTGCACGCTGGCGCGCACATTGGGCTGGCGGCGGGCCGAATCGCGGGAGATGTCGAGCAACGCGTTGGGCTCTTCCGCGCCGGCCGACAGGATGCCGCGCGGGCGATGATATTTGAACGAGCGGCCGACGAGATGAATACCGTTGGCAAGCAGCGCCGAGGCGACGGTGTCGCCTTCGAGTGCCGTATAACTCTTGCCATCAAAGGTGAAGCGGGCGGTTCTGGCCGGCGTCAGGCGGCCCTTGCCTGCAATACGATTGGCGCCGCTCATTTCGCAAATCCCTCTTCTTGGTGTGCTTGTTCTTGTGCACGTTGTTCTTGCACGTTGTTGTCTTGCGCCACCGGCTCATGGACCGGCTCGGGGGCCGCGGGCAGCAGCGTCGAAATATCCGGCTTCGGCTCGCCGGCCTTGTAGGTCCGGTAGAAGCGGTCGCTCACCGTATCGCGCGCAGCGTTGAAGAAGCGGCCGCAGCCATGCATATGCCGCCAGCGCTCGAAGATCAGGCCCTTCGGATTGTCACGCAGGAAGAAATATTCCTCGAATTCCTCATCGGAAATTCCGGCGATATTTTCCGGCCTCACGATATGCGCGTCGCCCGCGTTGCGGAATTCCAGTTCCGAACGCTCTTCCTCGCAATAGGGGCAGTAAATCAGCAGCATCGTTTTCTACCTATGTTAAAGCTCGGAGCCCGTAAGGCTTGTGCCGGGAGGCTGTGCGCAGAGCTGGCGTCCCATTGTGACGAAAGGTGTTATGCGCTTCACGAGCGCCTCCAGCGATCCGTAGGGTTTCAGCACATTGGTCATTCCCAGATTGACCAAGCTCATTCCCAGCAGATCCGTGTCGATGGCAAAAGCCCTTGTCGCCTCAGGCGTCTGCTCCGGCACAAAATAGACCGCCGGCTTTTTCAACACCTTGACGCAGGCAAGCACGCCGCTTTCGGCCACGAAGGGCCATTCGGCCTCGGCCTTCGCCTTATGGATCACCTGCATGCGAACATCCTCGACCCCCGGAAAGAGATCACTGACTTCGGTCACGATCGTTCCTGCCGACAACGAAAACCTTGCCGCAAGAACGATCCCGACCGCCGTCAGCATCAATGCGCCACGGCGGCGGCAGCCGCCTCGTCGATCAAGCGGCCAGTGCGGAAGCGATCCAGCGTCAGGCCGGCATTGAACCGATGCGGCTCGTCGCGGGCGATGAGATGCGCAAACAGATTGGCCGAACCCGGCGTCGCCTTGAAACCGCCCGTGCCCCAGCCGCAATTGACATAGAGGCCCGGCACCGGCGTCTTCGACTGGATCGCCGAACGATCCGGCGTGTTGTCGACGATGCCGCCCCAGGAGCGCATCATCTTCACGCGGCGGAACATCGGGAAGAGTTCACAGATCGCATCCAGCGTATGGGTGATGATCTGCAGGCCACCGGTCTGGCTATAGGAATTGTACTGGTCCGTACCCGCGCCGATGACGAGTTCGCCCTTGTCGGATTGCGAAATATAGGCATGCACCGTGTTCGACATGACGACGCAGGGGAAGATCGGCTTCAACGGCTCGGAAACCAGCGCCTGCAACGGGCTCGACTGCAGCGGCACGCGCACGCCGGCCATCTGCATGACGACGGTCGTGTGACCTGCCGCCGAAACGCCGATCTTCTTGGCGCCGATGAAGCCCTTGGTGGTGTCGACGCCGGCCACGCGACCGTCCGGCCCGCGCTGGATACCGGTCACTTCGCAATTCTGGATGATGTGCACGCCGCGATCCGAAGCCGCGCGGGCAAAGCCCCAGGCCACGGCATCGTGACGGGCCGTGCCGCCGCGGCGCTGGAGCGCAGCGCCATTGATCGGGTAGCGCGCCGTCTTCGAAATATCGAGCGGCGGACAGTAAGCCTTGGCCTGCTCCGGCGTCAGCCATTCATTGTCGATGCCGTAGAGCCTATTGGCATGGATATGCCGCTTGAAGGACTGCTGATCGTGAATATTGTGCGACAGCATCATCACGCCGCGCGGCGAGTACATGACATTGTAATTGAGATCCTGAGAAAGCCCCTCCCAGAGCTTCATCGAATGCTCGTAGATATGCATGCTCTCTTCATAGAGATAGTTCGAGCGGATGATGGTCGTATTGCGGCCGGTATTGCCGCCGCCGAGCCAGCCCTTCTCGATCACGGCGACATTGGTGATGCCGTGTTCCTTGGCGAGATAATAGGCGGCGCCCAGGCCATGGCCGCCAGCGCCGATGATGATGACGTCATACTCCTTGCGCGGCTCCGGCGAACTCCACTGGGCCTCCCAGCCCTTGTGAGCCCGCATTGCTTCCCGTGCCACGGCAAAGACAGAGTATTTACGCATTCGCCCTCAACTCCTTCAGGGATCAAGCCCTTTCGATGGGCCATACAAATCGCAGATCAAAAACCGACACAACGGCTCTTTTGCGACGCAATCACGACCGGCTTTCGACACGGTTAAAAAGAATGCTACAGCAAGGCCCGACCTCGTGAACAGCCCGGATCGATATATCTGAGTGACTGCCATTGAGGCATACACAAGCCGCTCGCATAGTGAACGCTGTGCGTCATGGTCCGATCGTTCATCAGTCCCCCAACCCTTACTTGCGCTGAAGATGACAGATCTTCACTCGACCACCATGGCCGTCGCTGCGCCACGCGCATCCTTCCTTCTGTGGTTTGCGGTCGTAAAGATAGATTCTTGCCCGATGTTTGCTGTCGAAGGTCTGGTTGGAAAAGTCATGGCCGCCGATGTGGACATTTTTGCCGAGTCGCACCTCGCCGGCTGCGGCAGGTGCGAGCGTTGCGACAAGAAGGATGGCGACCAGGATAGACGCACCAAATGACCTGACGGCGACAGCGAGATCGAACGATTTCATAAAGCGATTCCCCTTAACGCCGGATAACCACCGAAACCAGGCGGTTCGGCAGCGGGTGGAAATGACCAGGCCCTCAAATCTCACATAAGCACGCCGGAGGCGACCTCGCGGGCTCACTTCAGGCTCGACAAAGCGCTTTTTCCTCTGCAAACTCACGATCTGGCTAGACTTTGACAAACCGATCTGTTATCTCGCCTTACCAATCGCAAGGCTGCGGCCGCGCGAACGTTATTGTTTTGCCTCCTGGCGCTGCAGTCGCCGCTGGCATCAACCAAACCAAAGGAACGTGATTCTCGTGCAGGTACTTGTCCGCGATAACAATGTCGATCAGGCTCTCCGCGCTCTCAAGAAGAAGATGCAGCGCGAAGGCATTTTCCGCGAAATGAAGATGCGCGACTACTACGAAAAGCCGTCGCAGAAGCGTGCTCGCGAGAAGGCTGAAGCTGTTCGTCGCGTTCGCAAGCTGGCACGCAAGCGCGCACAGCGCGAAGGTCTGGTCGCACGCTAATCGTCGTTTTTTCGACGTTTTCAGATGCATGTCTGGCGGGGGCGAGTCGTTCGCCGCCGCCTTTTTGATTTATTCTCCGGGCAAACGGAATTTATCAAAACAGCCTGATATAACGCATGGGGAAAGCGAACCCGATAATGGCAATCACGACGTCCAAACAGTTCCGCACTTCGAAACTGTCTTTTTTTGTTTCGAAGCGCGCTGCTGCCGTACCCGCTTTGGCTCTTCTCACTGCAATCGGCCTTTCCGGCTGCCAGACCGCCTCCACCGATACGGTGATCCGCATCGACAAGGCGCAGGGTTCTTCGGAAAACATTGCCTCGCTGACCTCGGTCATCAATGCCAATCCGCAGGATCCGGAAGGCTATAACGTCCGCGGCACGGCCTATGGCCGCGGCGGCGAATTCAGCCGCGCCCTTGCAGACTTCAACCAGGCGATCCAGCTCAATCCGAAGTTCTATCAGGCCTACGCCAACCGCGCGCTCATCTATCGCAACATGGGCAAGCTGCCGGAAGCGGTCGCCGACTATAACGCCGCGCTGCAGATCAACTCCAATTATGACGTCGCCTATATCGGCCGCGGCAACCTCTATCGTCAGTCCGGCCGCGACAACGACGCTTTCAACGATTATTCCAAGGCGATCAGCCTCGGCACGACGGATGGCCGCGCCTATAACGGTCGTGGTGTGATCTACCAGAAGCGCAATCAGCAGGATAAGGCGATCGACGACTTCTCCAAGGCGATCTCGCTGTCGCCGAATTCGCCCGAGCCCTATAACAGCCGCGGCATCTCCTATCTCGCGCAGAACGACGACGACAACGCGTTTGCCGATTTCAATCACGCGATCGACCTCAACAACAAGGTCGCCGAATCCTGGGCCAACCAGGCTTTCGTTTATGAGCGCCGTGGCGATAAGGCCAAAGCCCGCCGTTCCTATCAGCACGCCGTCAACCTCGACCCGTCCTACCAGCCGGCCAAGGACGGCCTGGCACGCGTCGGGGCAGGCGCCTAAAATAGTTGCAGGAAAAGCGCATGGCGCTTTTCTTGCCACAAATGCCTGAGAACAACAGTGGGCCGCCGTGCGATCATCCGCCCGGCGGCTTTTCTTTGCGCTGTTGAACGCATAGTCTCCCCCCGACCCCACATTCGGATAAGAGACGCGGCATGCCTTCTCAAGAAATCATCGTCATCGGCGCCGGCATTATCGGCGCCTCCATCGCCTGGCATTTGGCGCGCAAGGGTGCATCCGTCACCGTGATCGCGGCAAAGCCCGGAGGCGAGGCGACGCCCAGCTCTTTCGCCTGGATCAACGCGAGCTGGGGCAACCCCGAATTCTATTTCCATTTCCGTCGCCGCTCGATGGCGGAATGGTCGCGGCTGGCGGCTGACCTTCCCGGCCTGCCGCTTTCCTGGTGCGGCGGGCTCTGCTGGGATCTGCCAGAAGCCGAATTGGAGGCCTATGCCGCGCGGCAGGGCGGCTGGGGCTACAGCCTGCGGCAGGTCGATCGCGAAACAAGCGCCGCCCTCGAACCTCACCTCGCCGATCCGCCCACTTTTGCGCTGCATGTCGGCGAAGAAGGCGCCGTCGAGCCGGTTGCCGCCGCCAATTTGCTGTTGGAGGATGCCACCCGTCATGGCGCAACGCTGTCTTATGGCACGGAGGCTAGGCGCCTCCTGCGGGAGAACGACAGGATCGTAGGCGTTGAAACGGCAGACGGAGTGCTGCTTGCCGATCATGTCGTTCTCGCCGCCGGCGCCGGCACCGCAGCCCTCGCAGCATCCGTCGGCATAGATGTGCCGATCGAAACGCCGCCGGGCCTCATCGTTCATTCCCGCCCTGCTCCCCGGCTGCTGAACGGCCTCGTCATGGCGCCGGAGCTGCACATGCGCCAGACGATGGAAGGCAGGATCATTGCCGGCACCGATTTCGGCGGTACCGATCCGGGCGAGAAACCGCAGCAGGCCGCCGACGAACTCTTCGCCAAGGTCAAAACCATGCTGCGTGGCGGCGACGAGCTCGAACTCGATTTTTATACGGTTGGCTATCGTCCGACGCCGAAAGACGGTTTCCCGATCATCGGCGGTGTCGATGCAGCTCCGGGCCTCTATCTTGCCGTGTTGCATTCCGGTGTGACGCTGGCGCCGCTCGTCGGATCGGTTGCGGCAGCAGAGATCCTCAGTGGCGATCCCGATCCTCAGCTCGCGCCATTTCGCCTGTCGCGATTCGCGCCGACAAGTGACTGACTCATGGATCTCAACTTTAAGCCTATGCCACTCGCGTCCAAAGTGTCTGGTATCACTTACGATTTAACTGCGATGACTTTTCATGTGTTGCAACGCAATTTACCGGGCCCTAACATGGCCCTTTCGAGAGCATGCTGCTCGGGTAAAAGCATGGGGGCGCTCGACATGGTGATCAAGACCGATATTCCCGCTTTGGTAGACGCTTTTTATTTTAATGGTGGTCCGATCGGTTGATCGCGTCATGAGAAAGCCGCCGCGTTTCCCAAAGGCTTCGATTGGGGCCTATCTGATCGCCATAGCATTGGCGATCGCTTTGCCGATTCTGGCTTTCGTGGCATTGCTGCTGGTTCAGCTCGAAAACAACGAACGCGATGTGCTGAAGCGCGATACGGTTCAAGACGCCCAGGCATTGGCGCGCACCATCGACCGGCAACTGCAGGACATGGCGACGACCCTGCGATTGCTTTCCTCCTCGCCGGAACTGGAGCGCAACGACATCGCCACCTTCTTCGACCGGACAGAGACGGTGTTGCGCACCGATTCGCTTTTCGTCCTGCTTTTGGACAAGGACGGTCAGATGCGACTGAACACGCGCTGGCCGCTGAGCAAGCCGCTCGGCAAGACCGGCAATATGGCCGCCTTACAATCGGCGCTCAATTCGGGCCGCATCGAGGCTTCGGACGTCTTTGTCGGATCAGTCATCCACCGCTGGGTCTATAATGTCACCCTGCCGCTCGATCATTCGCCGGCCGGCGCGGCTCTGGCCATGACCCAGGATGCCGATGAACTCGCCAAGCTCGTGACGACCGATGCCCTTGCGCCCGGCTGGTCGGCTGCGGTCATCGACAGCTCCGGCCACATCGTTGCCGCCAGCGGCCCTGCCAATCATTCCCCTGGCGACGCGTTCAACAAGGATATCCTGCCGAAACTGATTGCCTCGAGCGGCGTCTATCAGGATGAGAAGGTCCTGCCGCACTCGCTGCTCGGCTATGCGCAAATTCCGGGCTGGTCGTGGAAAGCCGTGGTCTGGGGCCCCATCGCGTCCGCGCAGGCTTCGCTGATGAGCACCTGGCGCTTCCTGATCTATGGTGGCGTCACCCTGTTGCTGATCGCGGTGATTGCGGTTTATGCGCTGGCCCGACAGGTGCGCACTACCATCCAGAGCATCGCCGACATGGCGGACCGCATGGGCCGGGGCGAGATTGTTTCGCCGATCGAGACCAGTGTGATCGAGGCCAATCAGATGGCCATGGCGCTTTCCAACGCATCCTTCGATCGCAGCGAAACGGAGGACAGGCTGCATTTCGTCATGCATGAGCTCGTTCACCGCACCAAGAACCTGCTCGCCCTCGCCCAGGCGATGACCCGTCAGCTCGCCCGACAAACCGACAGCGTCGACACCTTTCAGCGCGCGGTCGCCGACCGGCTGGAAGGCCTGGCGCGCTCGATCGAAGTCCTGACCAGCGAACAATGGTCCGGCGTGTCGCTGCGGCGGGTGATCGACATTCATCTGGCCACCTTCCTGCAAGGACCGCAACAACTCGATATCAAGGGCAGGGATTTCCTGCTCAAGCCGGAGGCGGTGCAGAATCTCGGCTTGATTCTGCACGAGCTGGCGACGAATTCGGTGAAATACGGCGCTCTGTCCGCTCCCGAAGGGAAGATCACCATCGAATGGACGAGCGCCGACGGCGAGATCGGGCAGATGATCAGGCTCATCTGGACGGAAAGCGGCGGCCCGATCGTCAAAGCGCCGACCATCACGGGCTTTGGCACAACCGTTACCAAGGCGCATGCCGCCGCCGCCTTCAGCGGCACAGTCGAGATCGACTTCCGTCCGACAGGCCTCGTTTGGGTGCTGAATGCTGTGCGCAGCACCATGGAGCGTGAGCGCGAACGAAACTAGCTGGCCCCCGACTCCGCCCGGAACATTCCACCGCAGGAGCCGTTCCAGTTTCATCATTGGTCAATCCAGAGGAGAAAGACCATGCTGAAACACATTCTCCTGGCATCCGCAGCACTGTCCTTTGCTGTATGGGCTGCGCCCGCAACGTCCGCCGACTACGCTACTCTCGGCAGGCTCACCTGCACGTCGAAGGGGTCGACGGGCATGATCATCATGTCGCAGAAGAACCTGATGTGCATTTTTGAGCCGAGCGGCGGCGGGGCGCCTGCGCGTTACGCCGGCATGATCCAGAAATATGGCGTCGATCTCGGCATTACCGGCCGCAGCGTCATGGTCTGGGTTGTGCTTGCTAAAACCGGCACGCCATTCAGCGATATCGCGCTGGCCGGCGAATATTACGGCGTCGGCGCCGATGCCAGCGTTGCAGCCGGAGGCGGCGCCAAGGTCATCGCTGGCGGCACCAACCGGGCTTTCATGCTGCAACCTCTCAACGTCCAGGCTCAGGAAGGCGTCAACGTCGCCATTGGCGTCGAGAAGATGACACTGGCACCCGCTTCGATTTGAGAAAGACAAAGTTGGGGCGATTCCTGCAAATCGCCCCATGCCGTACCTTCGCAGCCTCAGAGATCCACCTTCCCGCCGCGGAGAGGGGTCACTCGTTCATCGCCTTGACGATCTCCTCGGTGACCTTTTTGGCGTCCCCGAGCAGCATCATCGTGCCGTCCTTGTAGAACAGCGTGTTGTCGATACCGGCATAGCCGGAACCAAGAGAACGTTTGACGAAGAGGCAGGTCTTGGCCTTGTCGACGTCAAGGATCGGCATGCCGTAGATCGGCGACGTCTTGTCGTCGCGTGCAGCCGGATTGGTGACGTCGTTGGCGCCGATGACATAGGCGACATCGGCCTGGGCAAATTCCGAATTAATGTCTTCCAGCTCAAAGACCTCGTCATAAGGAACATTGGCCTCGGCAAGCAGCACATTCATGTGTCCCGGCATGCGGCCGGCGACGGGATGAATGGCGTATTTCACGTCGACGCCGTTCGCCTTCAGCTTGTCGGCCATTTCGCGCAGCGCATGTTGGGCCTGCGCAACCGCCATGCCATAGCCCGGCACGATGATGACCTTCGAGGCGTTGGCCATCAGGTAGGCGGCATCCTCAGCCGAGCCGAGCTTCACCGTCTTGTCACTATTGTCGGCGCCGCTGGACGCCGTTTCGCCGCCGAATCCTCCGAGGATGACGGAGATGAAGGAACGGTTCATGCCCTTGCACATGATATAGCTGAGGATGGCACCCGAGGAGCCGACCAGAGCACCGGTGATGATCAGCGCCAGATTGCCGAGCGTGAAACCGATGCCGGCCGCCGCCCAGCCGGAATAGGAGTTCAGCATCGATACGACGACGGGCATGTCGGCGCCGCCGATCGGCACGATCAGCAACACGCCGAGCGCCAGAGCCAGGGCGACGATCGCCCAGAAATTGAAGTGGCTTTCGCTGACCGCCAGGCCGAAGATGAAAAACAGGATAAGCGCCAGCAGCACGGCGTTGATGATATGCCGGTTGGGCAACAGGATCGGCTTGCCGGACATGCGGCCGTCGAGCTTCAGGAAGGCGATGATCGAGCCGGTGAAGGTCAGCGCACCGATAGCGACGCCGATCGCCATTTCGATGCGCGCTTCCGTATGGATATGCCCGATTTCGCCTATGCCAAAGGACGACGGCGTATAGAGTGCCGCGGCGGCGACGAGCACAGCGGCCAGACCGACCAGCGAATGGAAACCGGCAACGAGTTGCGGCATCGAGGTCATCGGAATGACGCGGGCGATATAGGCCCCTGCCCCGCCGCCGATGGCAAGGCCGAGGATGATCAGCACGAAGCCGCCGAAGGAAGGCGTCGCGAGAACCAGCGTCGTCGCGATGGCGATGCCCATGCCGACCATGCCGTAGAGATTACCGCGGCGGCTGGTGGCCGGATGCGACAGGCCGCGCAGCGCCAGGATGAACAGCACGCCGGAGACGAGATAGAGGAAGGCCGCGATATTGCTCAGCATGCCGCCCTCACTTGTCTTTCTTCTTGTACATCGCCAGCATGCGCTGGGTGACAAGGAAGCCGCCGACGATATTGACCGAGACGAGCACCAGCGCCACGAAGCCGAAACCGGTGGCAAGCCCGCTGGCGGAAATGCCGACCGCCAGAAGCGCACCGACGACGATCACCGAGGAAATCGCGTTCGTGACGGCCATCAGCGGCGTATGCAGGGCGGGAGTCACCGACCACACGACGTAATAACCAACGAAGATCGCCAATACGAAGATCGCCAGTTGGAACACGAAGGGATCGATCGCGCCGCCGGAGATGGCGCTGACGGATTCCGGCGCCTGCGCGGCCGCGGTCGTCACAGCGGCAACGGCGTCGTTCAATTTCTGGAGCGCCTGATCCATTGCTTGGCTGGCCATCTACAGATCCCCCTTGTTGACCGTCGGCTGATCCGGGTCGACGAAATTCGGATGCACGACCTCGCCTCCATCGGTTAGCATCGTCGCCTTGATCAGCTCATCGGCCCGGTTGAGCCCGAGGCTCTTGCTATTCTTGTCGACCATCGTTTCCAGGAAAGTGACGAGGTTCTTGGCATAGAGCGCGGAGGCACTTGCCGGAATGCGACCGGCCAGATTGGGATATCCGATCACCTTGACGCCCTCGACATCGGCCACGGTCCCGAATTCGACACCCTCGATATTGCCGCCGCGTTCGACGGCGAGATCGACGGCAACTGCGCCGGGGCGCATGGCCTTCAGCATCTCGCGGTTGACAAGCCGCGGCGCCGGACGGCCGGGAATCAACGCCGTGGTGATAACGATATCCTGTTTGGAGATATGTTCGGCAACCAGCGCCGCCTGCTTGGCCTGATAATCCTTGGACATCTCCTTGGCATAGCCGCCGGCGGTTTCCGCCGCCTTGAACTCTTCGTCCTCGACGGCCACGAATTTCGCACCGAGCGAGGCGACCTGTTCCTTGGCTGCAGGACGAACATCCGTTGCCGATACCTGCGCGCCCAATCGCCTCGCTGTCGCGATCGCCTGCAGGCCTGCGACGCCGGCACCCATGACGAAGACCTTCGCCGCCGGCACGGTGCCGGCCGCCGTCATCATCATTGGCAAGGCCCGGTCATAGACCGCGGCTGCCTCGATCACGGCCTGATAGCCGGCAAGATTGGCTTGCGATGACAGCACGTCCATCGACTGCGCACGGGTGATGCGCGGCATCAGCTCCATGGAGAAGCTTGTGAGCCCGGCCCGCGCCATGTCAGCGAGCGCTGCCTCATTGCCATAGGGATCCATGATGGCGATGACGATCGCGCCGCTCTTGTAACCGGCAATCTCTTCGCTCGTCGGCCGGCGCACTTTGAGAATGACATCGGCGCGCACAGCATCCCGAGCGGAGCCGATACGCGCGCCGATGGCTTCATATTCATCATCCGGGATGCGCGACAGAGCACCGGCGCCGGCTTCGACCACAATGTCAAAGCCAAGGCTTTTCATTTTCTTCACCGTTTCGATGGACGCTGCGACACGCGTCTCATCCGCCACGGTCTCCTTGGCGACAAAAACCAGATTGCCCAACGACACCACCTCACGTCAAACGACAGCGCCACTGGATACAGCAGCGCATAGCCTGCAGACCCAGGGCTGAGATTCCATGGAAGGCGCGGGCCGGACGGCCCTGCATCGATCAGCGCGCTTGAAATATCAGCGCACGAGCATGGTGCCAACGATTGAAAGAACGAAGAAAATAAGCAGACCGCCAAGGAAGCCGGCATGACCGAAGAAGCCAGCCGCCATCGCTATCATCAACGCGGCGATGATCGCCGATCCGGCCCTGGCGACGAAAAGGAACCCGTGATAGGTCTTGTCGTGCTCTTTGTAATCCATAGGAGCACCGGTTTCGACCGGTCCGGCTTGATGTTCGGCCATGCAAAAATCTCCCCTCTATGCACTCCCCGACCGGCTTTGCAATCGCGTGTCGGCTGGAGTTCAGCCTCGAAAGCCGCGGTAGATCCCGAAGAGACACCGCGGCCAAATTTCCTCAATCGAGGGGTTACACAAAGCGACGAAAAATGCAATGCACGAGAACGCCGCAGCGGCTTGAGAAGGCTTAGCTGAACTGCTGCCGACCAGCAGCGCGGCCGCCAGCAGCCATTCGCGCCGTCGGCAGAATGGTCAGCGGATGCGTGCCGCCGTCAGCGCCGCGCGAGAACATCATCCGCCGCTCATAGGGTTCCGAATCGAAAAAGGGGTATCGCTGCATCAACTTGCCGCGAATCTCCTTCGACCGCGAAGCCAGCAGCGTCAGTTCGAAACCATAGGTCTCCGTCATGCGCGGCGGCACGATCGTATCTGCATAAAAGACACGTTTGTAGAAGGCGGCATGCGCCGGGCGGATATGCTGCATGACTCGGTCGGTATCGAAATAGACAGCGCCGACAATTGCCGGTCTCAGCGTCAAATAAGGCAGCGCCGGCATTTCAAGTTCGAAATCGGGATCGATGGCGAAGCGCGCCGGATCGATCAGCGTCATGCCGGCATCGAGAAAGGCATGGATTTCATCGGGAAAAATGCCTGTTGACTGGCAGACACGATGGTCCGGCGTGACATGGTGCACCCGCACCGTACTCACCAGCTCTTCGTAATAATAGACGCCGAAAATATAGGCCTGCTCGTCGAAATCGATATCGTCGATCATGGTCTGGGCCGCAACCGGCAAAACCGCACGCGCTTTATAGGCCTTGTAACGCAACCGAGCGACATCCTCCATGTCCTCGCTGCTCTCGATCCGGCGATATTCGATATGATCAAGCACCTCCATTAGCTTGCCGGCGAAGCTATTTTTCAAAGTACTTATATAAGACATGGTCGTTATTCCAAAACGTTAACGGACCATTATTGGTATTAATAGAAAAATTGATCAATAATCGTTTTAATTTTTATTAATTATCTT
The DNA here is from genome assembly GCF_030182455.1 of Rhizobium cerradonense. Taxonomy (NCBI): domain Bacteria; kingdom Pseudomonadati; phylum Pseudomonadota; class Alphaproteobacteria; order Hyphomicrobiales; family Rhizobiaceae; genus Rhizobium; species Rhizobium cerradonense. The sequence goes on along the minus strand of NZ_JAQJCK010000002.1, from coordinate 2,900 downwards.
TTCGTTAAGGTTAATTTTTGATTAAAAATACCGGTATAGATTCGAATATTAACAAATTCTCATCTACAGATTATTGGGGATAAACTGACCGCGCTACCGGCTTTGCTGGGAAGAGCCTAACGTAACGGCAGGCTAGGAAGTATCGGCGGCGGAAATGCCTGTCTGCCATCGAAAATGAAGGGGCTTGCACTGAGCGGCTTGAGTCCGGCTTGGTGTCCGAGGCAGTCGTAAAGGACGCTTTGTAACCGACCTCCCCGGCGAGGTCTAAGCCACATTATCCTGCCGGATGGCCGGCTGGTGGCGACCGAGATTGTCCACCATCTCAATGACGCTATCCCGCGGCACGGGAACCGAAAAGACATAGCCCTGGACGATGTCGGCCAAATCATATTGTTCAATGAGCGATAGTTGTTCCGGCGTCTCCACGCCCTCGATGACGATTTCCAGGCTGAGAGCCCGGGAAAGATCGGCGATACCGCACAGGAGCTTGAAACGGCGGCTGTCCGTGGTGATGTCGCGCACGAAGGAGCGGTCGATTTTGACGATATCCACAGGCAGCGTGTCGAGATAGCTGAGGCTGGAGAAGCCGGTGCCGAAATCATCGATGGCGATGGTGATGCCTCTGGCGCGCAGATCGGTGAGAACGGATCGCGTGATCGCGATTTCGTCCATCAGGCAGCTTTCGGTTACTTCCAGATGCAGCCGCGATGGGTCCAGCCCCGATGCATCGAGCGCTTCCATGACCATGGTGACGATATCGTTGCTGCGCAGATCCTGCGCCGAGAGATTGACCGAGACCGAGATCGGCTCCGGCCAGTTGGCACAGTCCCGGCAGGCCTGATTGAGCACGAAGCGGGTGATGCCGGTCACGATGCCCATTTCCTCGGCGATCTGCACGAAGACGTTGGGCGGGATCGAGCCCTTTTCCGGATGCACCCAGCGCGACAGCGCCTCGCAGCAATCGATGCGGCTGCCATCCGGCGTAAACATCGGCTGATAGACGGCATGCAGCTTACCGCCTTCGATTGCCTCGCGCAGATCCTCTTTCAGTTTCTGCCGCTCGACGTAACGGGCATCCATTTCCTGCTCGAAGGCGGAGCATCCGCCCTTCATCCGCGACTTGGTTTCGAACAGCGCCAGATCAGCCTTGATCTGCCATTCCTCCGGACGGAACTCGCGGCTCGACATGGTCACATAGCCGCCGCTGAAGGAAACGCGGAAACTATTGCGGTCCACCTCGTAGATGCCCGACATGGCGGCGTGCAGCGCATGCACGCGGCTATCCAAATCCGGCTCGCCATCCTCGTTCGGAAAAAACAAGACGAATTGATCCCCGACGAGGCGCGCACAAAGCGCCATGTCTCCCGCCCTCTCCTTCAGTCGCGCTGCTATGGCGACCAGCAGCCGATCGCCGATGAAATGCCCCTTAGTATCGTTGACGTGCTTGAAGTCGTCCACATCGAGAACCAGAAGGCCAATTTGGCCTTCCTGGGCGCGAGCGGCGAGCTTTTCCTTGACCATCTGGACGAAATATTCGCGGTTCGGCAGACCCGTCAGCGGATCGAAGCGCACCATATGCAGGATCTTGCGCTCGGCGCGAATGCGTGGCGTCACATCCTCGAAAATCAGAATGACAATGCCATCGGCACGACGGCTTGCCGAAAATTCCAGAAACAGATCCTCATTGAACTGAATGAGGGTGCGCGATAGCGAGCCGCTGACGAGCTGCGCCATCTGCCGCTGGATCAGGCCGGGCAGCGAACCGTCGATGAAGGCATGGCGGGCACCGTAGCGCAGCACGACATCGAACTCGCAATCCCTGAGCTGCTCCTGATGCGCCAGGTTCAACAGCTCGCAGGCTTTGCGGTTCACCACCAGGATCCGATTGTCGGCATCCAGCATGAACAGGCCGTGCGTCATATTGTTGAGCGCCGTATCGAACCGGTCGGCAATCAACGATATTTCGCGTGACGCGATGACGTTCTTGTAGAGAAATTCGCGCACGCCATTGGCCATCGAGCGCGTCGTCAACCCGAAGGGCACGAGCATGATGGAGACGATGGACTTGTAAAGCTGTTCCGACATCAGGCAGGCGACGATAATCGGCAGGCAGCAGGCCATGGTCTGGAGGTCGATCGCTTTCTGCGAACCATAGTTGCGGCCGACGATCGACACCATCGAGGCCATGGTCACGGCGATGCAGATGAACTCCGCCAACGGATCCTGGACGATCAGGATCGCATAGCCGCTGCCGATGCCGAGGATAGCCGCTGTCCCTGCGGCGCCAAGCACGTAGCGCGTTTCCCAATGAGCAATATCGGCGCGCGAAAAGGCATGTTTATCGGCAGCGTCGAACTGCCAGAAGGAATACATGCGGAAAGCGAAAACGGCGGCGAAAGCGAGACAGAGACCGAGATAGATGCCGGCGTCCGTGCTCAGAAACACGATGACATATGTCAGGATGTGAACAAACACACCCGTAAACAACGTTTTACGGTTTCCGAAAAGCGAACTTACGAACGACAGATAAACATCTGTCGGCACGGTGTCCGGGCTTTGAGGCTTCATTCAGAGTTCCCCTGATGCGGCAGGCACTCTAGTTGAAACTTATGGAATGGCCCGCCCTTTCACCCAGCATCGAGTAGGATGCTGATATCGGGAAAGAGAAAGGAACGAGCGAATGTCTATTGCTATCCTCGGTGTTGATCTGGGCAAGAACTCTTGCAGCATAGTTGGCGTCGATGCGGCCGGTGCCGTGGTCGTTCGTCGTACAATGCGCCGGCAGACGCTGATCGACTATGTGACGAAGCTTCCGGCCTGTGTGGTCGCAATGGAAGCATGTTGCGGCGCGCATCATCTGGGACGCCTGTTTATGGCGCAAGGCCACCAGATCCGGTTGA